>JANQFQ010000003.1 GCA_028277765.1 Desulfobacterales bacterium | reverse complement strand
TGGCCCTCCGGGCCAGGATCTTTACTCGTGTCTGTGTTTTTTGATAACAGACAGTCAATATGTTTGCGTCTTTGAAAGAATTCGATTATAATATCCAATCAATTGGATTGTTTACGTTCTTCCAGAAAAATCTTTTTACATTTTTTTACAGGCAAACATATTCAATAAAAAAAAGGAATAAAAATGATATTAAAGATTCTGGGCGTGTTTGGCAGTATATTTATCCTGATATTACTTATTATCGGCTTTTTCCTGATGCGGTTTTGGAAAAATATTCGTAAGATTTTAAAGGAGGCGGAATTATCTTCAGGTACACCGCAGACCATTCACCTGAACGAGATTAATGACAGGGAGTGGCTGGATGCAGAACCTGTGAAAACCCTTTATTTGGCTTTAAAAGCAGAAGGTTATCAGGAAGGGAAAACATATGAGATTCCTGAACTGGCCTCGGTACAGCTTCTTTCTGTGGCAAACCCGGAGAATGGGACAATCGGCGCTTTATTTCATCATGAAATCCATGGAACATGGTTTGAGATCCAGGCGTTTACAAAAGACCGATGTATTGCCTTTTCAGATATAAAGAATATGGAATTTTCCAGTTATCCTGACTGGCTTGACATGAACCAGATGCATGGCACTGATCCTCGTAATATTATAAATGTTTTTGAAAAGAGAATAGCGGGAGAAGAGATAAAGCGCTTCACGTTAGATGATTTTAGAGATCTGTATGAATCAAACTACAGAAAAGTAATGAAGTGGAAAAACGAAGCAGGCGGCATTACCTTTGAAGAGGTGAAAATGCAGAATGAACAGCTTGAAACCCCTATAAGCGATGATGAGCTTTATGATGCCTTTCTCGCGGTAAAAGTATCGGAGTTTAATGCTTGGGGATTCGGCATGATGGAAGAACTTAAAACCAACACAGCCTTTGAGGATACTGATGATATTGTTTTTATTGTGCCAGACCAGGCTTTATGTAAAGCGTTTGTTCGTTACATTGAGAGTTATATGGAACTTACGGACAGGCAGTTATCAGAATTAGCTGAAATGGCGAAAGACCGGATGGATTGCGGTGTGTTCTTTGATGAAATACTGTCCCGCCTTTCAGTGAATCTGAGACCAAAAGAATATTGCAGAATTGAATTTCCACTGAACGCAAGGGTGTTTATTGAAAATGATATAGAGATAAATGAGCTTGAGGAAGTTGAATAACCTTTAAGTGTAGTTTTTGTATCATTGCTCAAATTCATCAATTGGATTCTCAATCAAGTCAAGGTTGCCCAAAGATTCGATCAATGTTTTTTCTTCAAAGGGCTTTGTTACATAAACAGAAATACCAAGCTCATAATGCGCTTTCATCATATTTTCAGAATCTTTCTTGCTGGTAAGCATAATAATTTTCGTCCTATCTTCTTCCGCAATTTCTTCTTTGTCCTGAATCTCTTTAATTTTTTTCACAGCAGTCAATCCGTCCATTTCTGGCATAACGATGTCCATAATAATCAGGTCGTATACGGAATTGTTTTTTAGCGATAATTGAAAATGATCAACCGCTTCTTTTCCATTATATGCCTGATCACACTGCCCGTAATTTGACAAAATAGTTTTAATTTTGAGCTGGGCGGATATACTGTCATCGACGATTAAGATTCTAAGCATTTTAAAACCTCCCTTTTCAGTGCGCTTCTCAAATGAAGATTAAAAAAACCAAGAAATAAAGCGAAATGACAATTGTTTGTATAACTAAATACACTACTATTATAATACATAATATGTTTATATTACAACACAAATCTATCTTAAGAAAAAATATATCAGAAATCAGACAGATGATTTTATACATCCATACATCAAGGGATTGGGAATTATTAAAGGCAGTTCAGCCATTTGATAATGATGGGATTATTGAAAAAAATCGATACAATTTGAGAATGTTTTCGGTCAATTTTCTTTCTGAGTTTTTGATAAAAACCAGTTCACTATTTTATTCTTGCATACCAGGTGGCAACAGAACTTTATCCACTGTTTTTCTCTATTGGCTGCGGAAACAGGAAAAAACAACCACTTGCGGGTTTGCAGCAGCCGGGTTAAACAGACTCCGCTGTATACGGACATTATCCAGATTACAGGTTCTACAGAAAATCTATAGCGCATATTTTCACCATACTCACAAATGTTATATACTAAAACCGCGTACATAAATATAGCGGCCATAAAGATATAATCCAAACGCACGATTTGTTTAGTTATACTTTTTTTAAAGTTTATCAGCCAGCAGCAGATAAAAAAAGGTGATAGAATATGAATCGCAAGAATGTTAAACGTAAGCGCTATTATGGGTAGAATGCTGATTGATAACAGGTTTATCTGTTTTTCTTTCTTTTTTATATAATCTCCTCTTGTTGCGACATATTGAACTTCGGGCAGTTTTTTGTCAATTAAATGTTTTATTGTCAAGTCGATTCTAAAACTGTTTTTGATAACCGGTTTAATATAGAGCAGGTTCATCTGTATTGCTGCATAATTTCGGATAGGTTCCCAGAATACTAAATAGGATTTGAGGAACCTGATGACAATCATCTTCGGGTTTTTCAATAAGAAGCGGATGTATGCGGACATATACTGGTCGGATAATACCCGTATCGCTATGGTGTTGCCCAAAGGATTTGTGCCTTTAAGAACAGCCTGTATTTTATTGTCCTTCTTTTTTATATTTTCAGGAATATAAGGTTTATACCGTGGCGGGAACAATATATCCATACCATTGTCTTCTGTCAGAGCTATAAACCAAGGCGGGTATAGTTTTTTTTCATTCATAATTAATTCTATCATATCTTCTTCCAGACCAGCTTTCACCAGTCCCAACTGAAAGTTGCCTCCCTTAAATGTAGTGGTTGCAATAGAAAAAGTGTTATAGATGATAGAATTTTTGATTGTCCATCCGCCGTGAAAAATAAGGATAACTGCACAGAAGCAGGCCAGGTGAAGTTTTTTTGCGGGTAGATTTAGAAGCATCAAAAATATCAGAGGAATGACACCAAAATAGGAGTATGAGGCCCTTGACAACGCAAGGCCGGCAGTAAAAAGTCCAATTATGACAGTGAATCTTAACTGATTTGTCCTGGATAATTTTATAAATGAATAGATAATCAGCAAAATAAGAGTCATCGAAATACTTTCATACAGGTTTTGGCCAAAATGATTAAATTCAATACTGATGATATCAGTACTTAATAAAAATATAAGTACTACGATGCAATTTACATATGTCCTCCTGCAGATAAAACATAAGATTCTAAACATTATGACTGCTGAGATCAGCGACATGATATTTTGCAAAATGATACATGTGTACGCCGCCCCATAAGGCCAGCCAAAAAGTTTAATTGCTATTCCAAACATTATGTTTGGAATAGGAGGTGATTGCTGAAGGTATAATAGTGACTTGCACAACATATCTTCAAGTCCTGAGGTCGAAAGGTATACAAATACCCAATCCGGATATGTTGAAATGAAAGCATTCAGTTCTTTTTTGTATGTTATGAACAATATTGTCCGCTGGACAAATCCAAGTATCAGAATAATAAAAATGCAAATGTTTATATGCATTTGATCATTGTCTGATCCAATTTTATCGTCAGAAAAATATCGATTTGGATATAAAAAGGACATCAAAGTTCCTACTAATTAATTTTTTTTGACAGGATAAGACCCTTTGTAAATCTATGCATAACAATCGGCAAATAAAGCGGAAGCAAGTATGGCTGGGGGAAATCCCTTAATATCCGCATAATTCGGTTGGGATTAAAATAAAAGCTATGATTTGCTTTCCGTTGATATTGGAAAAATTCTTTGTCGGAAACATCTGACAGGTTGACAGTGGTACCGCAAAAAGTAATGTCATCATATTTTATGGCAGATAATTTTTCCGGGTTTGTTCGCATGATATAAGTGTATAACTCTGTATTTGGAAAAGGGGTAACAGTAAAAAATGAAATTGTATGAAGCATTGATTTGCATGCGACATCTATTGTTGCCTTCAAATCTTTTGCGGTTTCGGTCGGAAATCCAAGCATGGCAAAACCATTGGTAAACACTTTATTTCTGGCGGCATATTCTATGTTTTTCAAAAACAACTGAATGTCTAAGTTTTTCTTGATCATTTTTTGAATTCGATGTGAGCCTGATTCCAGAGCAAAGCTGCAAAAATACATTCCAGCTTCTATAAGCGCATCAATTATTTCGTAGGTTAAAAGATCAGAACGTAAAGCATTAGGAAAAGCGATTTTTGTTTTTATGTTTTTTTGTCTTACAAGCTTTGAAAATTCGAAAACGCGGCTGGAATCAATGTTAAAAATATCATCAAGGAATTCAATGTCATTAATGTTGTATTTTTTTTGGAGATATCGAATTTCTTCCGTCATACGTTCTGCCGAATGTTTGCGAATTGTTTTTCTAAAAATTCTATGGCAGAAGATACATTTAAACGGGCAGCCGCGGCTGCTCAATAGTGATGCATATTTTCGTCGCGGAATAGGCGGCATGGACTGATGTTTCCAGTATGATGGTAGATTAATTAAATCATATGCCGGCATTGGTAAAGTGTCCAGGTCTTTAACCTGCGGTGTCTCCCCCGCATTCTTGACAATTTCGCCATCTTTGTTTTTTCGAAAAATCCCTGGGACATCTTCCAGGCTGCCGCATTCAAAATGTGCATGTATAATTTGCTCCATCGGTACTTCACCTTCACCTGCCACAGCGGCATCAGCGGAGGAACCTTCCAGTACATCAGGGCCGAAAGCAGATACATGCGGGCCTCCGATAACGATAAGGGCACTCGGTAATTTGGATCTGCATTTTTTTGTAAGAGAATTCAAAGTGTGAGCAGATGTTGTAAGGACACTAAAACCGACTATATCAGCGTTAAAATCAGCGGCCATCTTAACTAAATTGTCGTCTGAGATATTGTCCAGTTTCTGGTTTACAAGCTGTATGTCTGTATCAAATCTGCTGCGAAGATAAGCGCCAAGATACATTATACCCAGGGGAGGTGAGACTAACGGGTATAGCAACTGTTTTTGTCCTATGTGCGCCAAAAATATTCGTAACCGTTTCACAATTAGATGTCTCACCTCATTATTTTTAAAAGATACCTTTAAGTCTTTATATCTTTTAAATCACTAAGCCATGTTTTCAAAAGATCTAATTCCATTTTATCTATGATGCCGGTTTTTATCAATCTTTCATAACATAATAATAAATTTGTTTCCAGATTATTAACACCGCTTTTTAAAGGCAGAGACGACAATTCTTCACACATCTTTTCGTTTAATAAATACATGGGCCGTTCTTCAGCGTAGTCATCATCATAATTGTGCTTGTTTCGTTTGTGAAGCATTGTCGGCTCATGGAATAATATTCCCCAGTTGTTTGCCCAGGCAATTCGTTGTGCTATAAAACTTCGCCAGATATCTGTTAACCTCGAGGAGACACATGCCGGCAGATACATCAGCGGGAAAGCTTCTTTCAGCCATGTAGTGTTCTGGCTGTTGAACGGGCACCAGGATCCGCTTTTTAATACGATATTTTTGTTATTTTCAAAATAAAGAGGCAAGGGAACGGTTCTGTGACCTATAGAATCAAGATCAGGAATCCCATCAGAAAGTCCCTGCTGAATAGGGCATTTTGTTGTCTGAAAAGAGAATGTATCAAGGGACGGGAGAGGATCACTTATTTTGGTGAGCGGAAAACCGCGGGGCCATATTTTTTCAGAGGTAAAATAACGAAAACAGTTTAACCAGCCTGTTTTTCGGGCGGTTGGGGCGTGGTATGTTAAAAGCGGTTTGTCCCAGAAACGATCATATGGCTCGTTGTCATCATCTGTTTCAACAATTACATTTGCTCCTTTCTGAATTGCAAGCAGATAGCCGATATTTTTTCTCACATAGTGTCCTTCAGGGCATAACTCGGCATATTTAAAACCGGTTTTATGCTGGCGATTTATACTATAGAAACCACATCCCTTTAATTTGAATTTGGAAGGACTTTTGATGTCTCCTAATACGATAAAGTCATAATTGTGTTGTACGCATCCATCTGCAAGTTTAATAAGTACTTTATTGGGAGATGATATTGAAGTTATGACAAGAGATATCTTATCAGTCATTACAGTTTACTTCTTTTTTTTAAATTTGTTTTAATGATAAAAAGTCTACAAAGATGAAACAGAGCATCATAAAGAGCATATAGGTTCATTTTACTGGTCGCGTTATAATAAATCGGTATTTCAGTAATATTGAATTTATGTGCGTGTATTTTTATTTCCGTTTGGAAAAAAGGCCCGCGGGATGCGATTCCATATTCTAAAATTCTTTTAAGTGCTTTATGTGTAAACAACTGGTATCCGCTGGTCATGTCACTAAGATTTGTGCCAAAGAGAAAGTTGGTAATAATTGAACCACCGTAGCTCAGGAAATATCTTGATGAACGCCCTTCATATTTACCGTTTAAACAAAACCTGCTTCCAAAAACACAATCATACCCCTGTTTCATCTTTTCAAAAAAAGATGGGATATTAGAAGGCAGGTGGCTATATCCCGCATCAATTTCCAATATCCAGTCTGATTTGGATTTTATTGCCTTCTGGTATCCACAAATGTATGCGCCTGCAACAGTTTCGTTGTCGGGTAAAAAAACAATATCTATTTCCGGTTCTGTTTTTTCTAGATCTCTTAGTATAGGTATTGTGTTATCAAGACTTGTTTTGTCAAGAATCAAAAAAAAATTAATCGACTTAAAATTAAAAGCCCGGCAGTTTTCCAACACCTCGCGCACGAATTTTTCAGCGTACTCTTGTTCATTTGCCATCGGGCAGACAATTGACAAATCAATTGATCGCAATAAAGAGTTATCCATAATGATAAAGTAATATTTTTCAATAAACCACTTTAAGTGGATATTGAGTAAGTTATAACTAAAATTATATAAAGTATAAAATATACTGAATCAAGGGAAAAAAGGTGGAGCTGTCTCTTAATCCATATTTATAGGGGGTTATAAAGCATACATTCAAGAGACCAAGCCCTGTAGGGCACACAATAAAAAAAAGAGGGCCTTACGGCCCCCTTTTTTATGTTCTAATGACTATTAATAATTAGTCATTATTTGGGAATTATTATTTCCTGGGCTTAGCGTTGTCATATTGACAGTAGATGCTTCCATTGTTGTTCCGACAAAACTGATTTGACCAAGCTGCACATTCCAGGGGTTGGTTTTTTTTCTAATCAGAATATCAACAATACCGTCACCCGTATAATCCGCCACACTTCTTCTTCTCCTGGAATTGTTATCTCCGCTCATCCAGTCATTACCGGTACCCGCTTTCTTGATGGTAAAAGTAGCTTCATAATCACCGGATTCCCATGTCCAGACTTTCCATAATCTTTTTTTACCCGTTTCAAAACGTCTGACCAGAATATCCCAGTCTCCATCGCCGTCAAAATCACCCGTCCCTTGAAATTTCCATTTTTTATGTTCCTTACCGGAGGACAATGTGGGCTTTACTTTTGTTTCGTAATCTCCGTGAGAATAAAAGATGCGGTAAGGCCTGGTTGTACTGGATTTTTTACGAACCAGCAGATCAAAGTCACCGTCTCCATCGAAATCCCCACAGCCTTGATAGACGTAACTCGATGTCAGCGTGTTATGCGACTCATCTCTGAACACACGTGTATCACCAGACAAAACCACGCCATTCTCAATGTAATAGATACGCCACTCATTGCTGTGACTGCCGGAATCATCTCCATGAACCAGAATGTCTGAATCACCGTCACCATCCCAGTCGCAGGCAGCGTCAAACACCCAGTCTCCGGCATCAGTGATGTCCACATCAAGTGGTGTCGGTGTTGTGTCATCGACCAGATTAGAGCAGGTATAACCAAAGCCATCCTCATACATGCAGACCTTGTAAGTGGTACCATCCAGCAGCAGCAAATCTGCGTCTTCATCTCCATCAAAATCAGCCCTGGCAAGAAATTCAGGATTAGCCGGTAATCCAGCGGATATATCACTCAAAGGTCCTGAAACGCCGGCACTGAATTTAGAAACTTCCCAAGTATCTGTACTGGATGTATATAACACGACATCAGCACTTGTATCAAGATCAGCCAAATTGATGGGCGCGCCAAAAATCGAGGGACATGCGCCTACACTCCAGGTGGCTGTACTTGGTGTTTCATCTAATGCAATGCTTCGGAGTTGTAGACATACTCTGCCTGCAGCACCGTCATCTGCTTCGAACTGTCTAATATAATTATGGTCTCCTTCTATATCGAAAATCCAAAGCACTTGAGATGAACCTGTGATCTCGATTTTTAAATCATCTTTTATGTCACCATCGTCATCATCATCAAGAGTCCCTTGTACGCCATCCGGGCCGTATTGGGGTATATCATCCAGGCTAAACTTGATATCAGATGAAACAAGGGTTGTCAGGTCCACAGTATCATCACCACTGTTATTGCAGCCAAACCAGCTGCATTGGTTGTAAATGACATCTACATCAGAAGCGTTTGCGGCAATTTCATACCGATCATTACCCCGTTCTCCATCAATAATGTCATTTCCATTACCGGGAACCAGGTAGTCATCGCCCTGATAACCGATGATCAGGTCATTACCATCACCAGCATCAACAAAATCCGCCGTACCAAACGCCTTAATCACATCATCGCCCGGTGTGCTCAGATCCCGAAGCAACCGGTTCCGTATACAACCTGGCTCTTTGCCTATTCGCGCAGCATCGTATTCGTAACGCACATCAGCCGCGCCTTCCAATACACCGTCATTGTCTAGATCTGAATCAGCACAACGGCCATCCCAAATAACCGTAGAAGCCGGGACCTCCTTAAAGACGAAATCCAGGGAGCTTTCATTGGCAAAAGGACCGAAGTAGCCATACAGAACAACTTCGGAAGTATTTGATCCCTCATCCTCATCAATGGTAACAACCAGATTGGTATCATCAAAGGGATCCAGACTAAAGGTCACTTCATCTTCTTCAATATTATCCATAAATTTTAAAAGATCATATTGAGATTTACAACCCGAGCATATATCAGGTGTAGACATATCAATATTATAAATAAAATTATCCATACCATGGGTGGCAAGAATCTGATACGTGTCTCTTCCTGCGCCACCATCCATCTGATCATAACCCGCGCCTGGATTTAACGTATCCCTTCCTTTATCTCCAAAAATAAGATCATCACCACTATTGCCGGCCAGGACATCATTGCCTTTCTCACCATAAAGCGTATCAGCATTGCTTTTACCTTTAACCCAGTCCGCTCCTTCGCGTGCGAAAATAACATCCTCACTGCTGGTTCCATCCAGATTGCTATCTGCTCCAGATGTGCCGATACAGTCATCATCGCCATCTCCCAAATCCCCGGAACAACCGGTTTGACTGTGAGTATTGATTGCCAGATCTTTAAGGTCATTTTTTGATAGCCAAATACCGTTTGACGAGACCGCTGTATGGGTATCATCCGCGAAATCAACGCCTTTAAAATTCATCACATCAGCAAGTTGATCAATTGCAAAAAAGTTCTCGATTGTGATTGTGTTCTCGTAACCATTTGAGGTGTCATCATCTGTGTCAATTTTGATTTTCAGATCGTAACGTAATCCATTTGCATCACCAGGATCACGCTCAAAAACCACCTCATCATATGAAATGCATGTTTCTTTTGTATCACCACACTCAAACAAGAGCAGATCAGAAGAAGCATCCGGACTCATTACCACAATCGTATCATTTCCATCACCGGTTCCATAAGCGATAACATCATTACCGGTTCGTTCATCCGGTGGAGGAAGAACCTCATCCGCTGATGTACTCAGGATGCCCGAAAATGGATCGGTGTTATAAACGTTGATTTCATCTCCGTCGTTTAAACCATCATCATCATAGTCAGCGTCAAGCGGGTTCAAGCCATATGTATTTACTTCTTCAAAATCAGTCAATCCATCATCATCATGGTCAGGGTCAAGCGGATCCGTGCCCGTTCCCTCGATACCCACTTCTTCATAATCATCCAGGCCATCACCGTCTGTATCTGCAACATGAGGGTCTGTCTCGTTTTTGTATTCGTCTAGATTATTCAGCCCATCAGAATCATCAGGATTGTCGAGTGAAATGATCCCGTGAGCATCTTCCCAACTGTCCGGCATACCGTTCGGTATACCGTCTTCATCATCAAGCTGAAACAACACGATTGAATACTTACCAATTGTCTGAGTAGGATCCATCGTAGTATTAACTGGATCTTCGTCAATACTCTGTGTAGTAAACGTAGACAATGACTCTGCTGTTAATACTGATTTCAGAAAATTAAGGTCTTGTAATTCAGTATCAAAAGTATTCAAAATAACATCGTTTTTTGTAAAGTTTAAGAACAAGTATGAAGGATTTATACCTCCTTGTGAAAATTTCCAAGCAGGAATGGCAAGTTTTGACTCTTTATGGATTGTATCCATGTGCTTTGCTGCCTTAAACCACATTTTGGTCATCAGGCCGACGTTATCTAATGTAGAGCCTGCTTCTTCTCCGGTTTCAGTTTCAAGTATCCCATTTATATCATCATCCAGCACATGCTTGAAAATAAAAAATTGAATCAAGCCGGTCGGACCAGAATCATCATCCAATAAGCGTGAAATCGCATAGGCATTTGCCAGTGCCCGTCCCCAGGTTCGATCATAGGCTTTACGATTTTTAATTGGATCATCCGTAAACTGACATGTTTCTTCAACATCTTTAGTATCAGGATCATCACACACTCCAATTCGTCTCTTAACTCCGGCTGAACTTAAAAAATCGAATGCTGTTTCAGTGTACCAGATTTCATTAAAATATCCGTAGCAATCTTCATCATCGTCTGATCCACATACCCATCTATTTGCATTTCGATGACTGTTTAATGACATGTCAATCATACATTTCATAGCATCAGCTGCAAAGACGCAATCAGGATCAGGATCAACATCGCAATTGGCATCGAGCTTGGATTTAACATTCCAACCAGCCCACTTTTTTACAGGCGTTGGCGGAACTGTACCGCTACAATTAAAATCGCCTGACGGGCTAAAGTGGTAATCATGCTCTGTGACGGCATCGATATAATTTCCACTATAAGGCTCATCCTGATCAAGCCTTTTGATTTCAGGCATCAAAATTGGATTCCAATCAGATCTCCGCTCACGCCTGTTTGGCAGCCCAACATCACTGTTTCTCGCGATGCCGCCCAGTACAGCCGCTGTTACAGTAGCATAATCAGCAGCTGAATCTTCATCATCTGAATCGTGCACTTTTATTCGATGCGCAAAATACACCGCTGCATGCGCGTAATCCGTATTGGGTTTTAAATAAAGGGATGCAAGTTGGGCATTATACGAACTAAAATTCAAAGCGCGAACATCTTCTTCTAAAGTATTACAATCTCCTTCATAACCATCATCAGGCGGTGGCGTTTCATAACCCGGCGGTATATTACAAGCACCATCATCACTATCAACAGCAAGCAAATAAGCGCCATTATCAGGATCGTCAAGATCAGGCGGAAATACCTCCAACCAATACGGCTGGTCATTTGCCCATAGTTCATTACCAATTTCCACCCGCATTTGTGTTACAGGTAAGTTATACGTTTGCGTTGCCTCATCCAGCATGGCGATAAAGTTGTCCGCCCTTACCTTCATCTGCTTCCACCAATCATTTGTCGCAGCTCCTGTAATAAATTGGTGATAAGTTACTGTGCCCCGTTGAGGTGGTGCAGCATTCCATGGCTTGTTATAATTACCGCCAATATTATTTGCGTAAAAATAATCCGCGCCTGGTGTTGTCATATTGCTCAGAAAGGTTATGGTAAGATTATTATCTATGGCCAACTGAACAATATCAGACAGAGGCTGGCTTGTGTGCGTACCTGAATTAGGCCCATAATTCTTCACTTTAGCCTTATTCAGAACAGAGTCCTCTTCAAAACAGTCTCCTGATGCTACAAGTTCATCTGTACAATCAATTTTTGAAACCTCCAACAGCCCATGACTTTTATTGTTATATATCCCATGATTCCAAAAGCCTGATGGATTACCGCTTGGATAACGGATTGTTCCTGCATGGGACCGAATCATTGCTGCGCGTCGATTAGGACCTGACTTAGTGGCAACATCTTTTGAAAATGGCTCCGCATCTCTTAGTGGATTACTGTTGTAACCAAAAAGGTTAGGAGCAGATCGCCCACCATCAAAGCTCACATCTCCTGCAAATGATAATGAAGATAGCATCAACAATATTATAAATATTGATACAGATATAAAACATTTTGGCATGGAGCCCTTTAGGGCCCTAATATATTGATTCATAATACCTCCTGTAATTATTTAACGAATAAAATAATTAAACGCTTGAGACTTGTTTTTTTGAAATTTCTATCCACACCCATCCAATCTATTGGTAACTGGCATCTAAATTTCCAGCCGTTGCTAATAGATTAAAAGGTTGGCAGATAAAGAAAATTTGTTTTATTAAGCTTATTTGTTTTAAGAATTTATCTAATGTAACAATTCACCATAATTTCCTCCTTGAACTTATTGTTAAGTGAAAACATCAATCCCTATCCAAAAACTCGAGTATAAAAGATTGTAAAACATAATATTGATCCGTCAAGGTAATGACGTAAATTTTTTTTAATTTTATGCCATAAAATTCTAAAATATTTTCAGAATGATACACTATTGTCTCATTGTTTTGGTGGATGTTGTTTTGAATTGAATGACCATTGAAAAATATAGTTTTAATTATTAAAGATATATGCAATATAGGACCTATCAAAGCTATTTGATATCCATCCACAGATGAGGCTTGAAATGACAATTATAAAATCAAGACGAAAATTTTTTAAAAATGTAATGAAAACCATGGGACTTTTTCTATTGGCAACAGGTAATTTTTCCAGATTTGTTTACGCCATGGGTTCCACTTCTGAACCAGTAAAGCCGGGAATACACAAGATGGAAGGAAGCGTTGAAATCAATGGACTTCCAGCCAAAATAGGCGACTTGATCAAGCCTAATGATGTTATATCCACAGGCCCCAAAAGCAAGGTCATCTTCTCTTTTGACGAATCATCTTTTCTAATGCAAGAAAATACCCGACTACGAATCGAACTGGAAACACCATCGGACTCAACAAAAGACAAAGCGGTTCAGGTAATCAGGATCATGACAGGGAAAGTCCTTTCTGCCTTTAATCCCAAAAAAGAAAAAAAGATCATAACAAAGACCGCTGTTGTCGGTGTCAGAGGTACTGCTGCGTATGTGGAGATTGAGAAACATTTTATATATTTCTGTTTGTGTTATGGTTCTGCTGAAATCAAAGCATTATCTGACCCTGATAATCCCCGAACACATAAAGCAAGTCACCATGAATACCCCTATTATATCTATGACTCAACCGGGAAGGAAGCTTTTGTAAAAGCCCCCATGAAGAACCACACTGATAAAGAACTTGAGATGCTGGAAAACCTTGTTGGCCGCCGGCCGCCATTCTCTTTTGGCCAGGGATCGGACAAAACAGGTTATTAGAATCATTAGAAAAAAACAATTACATTGGTTTACTTGGTTTTAGACGATCTAATTGGTTTTATTAGCGAGTTAACCTGGTCCGATCCAAGCTCCTAACATTAGCCGAACCTTTAAAAAGAGCAGATAAAGCTCTGTACAAGGCAAAGAAAGATGGAAAAAACCGGGCATTCACCAATAAAGTTTCAATTTTTCCATTTTTCATTGCCGAAGCGCTTCTTTCGTTTTATCATAACAAATGCCCCAAGTGATTGTTAATATATATAAAAACCTGAAGTTTGAATTTTTCCCCACCCTTTCATGGTATGTACAAGGAACAGGCAAACAGATGTTTGCGCTTTTCATGCTTTTCTTATTATCTTTTATTGTTTTCTTTATATTAACCTTGGCTGTTAGAAAATTCTTTCCAAAAAAGAAAAAAAAGATCTATAGACTCTTGCTCATCTTATTCATGGTGTCTACTTTTTATATCATTTGGGAGGTGGGGCAGCTGTCTAAAAACATACCTTTCGCGCCAATATATTTATCCCTGTCTCTTTTCATTTTATTTTTGATGCTTGTGGCTATCATATACAACCAATGGGTGTTTTCAAAACCAGAGCGAAGTATTGCAACGCCGTTAAAACCGTTTCTAAAAGCCAATTTCTGGCTTTATTCCCGAATGATTTCCCATATTATTATTCCCATATTTCTTTGCCAGTTGCCTGTTTATAATATAAACAGCCGGATTATTTACTGGGGCGTGCCATTATTCATTCTCCTCCTGTACAGGCTGTATTTTAAAGTATATCTTCCGGCCCTGTTTGATCTAGTAAAGCTCAATGTTGATCCTGATTTTCTTTCCAAAGATATACGGGAAAAATTTTATAAAATAATCGCGCCTATTGAAAAATTAACAGATTGCCGGATATTGATCTCAAAAGAAGGATTGCATAATGCTGTGGCGCTTTATCCCTTAAAGCAGATCGTTATCGGTATTGACCTTGTCCGTCACTTGACCTGCGAAGAAAACAGGGCTGTATTACTACATGAAATCGGTCATCAGCAGGATAAACAGTACCTTCCCTCACTATACCGGCGTATTCTGTTTTGCGATGCAAGCATTCTCCTTATTGGTATGATGACACAATTTGATTTTTCTTTTGAAAATTATTTATGGATCGGATTTGTACTGATTCTTTATATGTTTTTTTTCAGATTCGGCAAACTAAAGCTAAAATCCGAATATGTCGCAGACCAGTTTGTGAAAGACTATGACGAAGAACTACACGCTGCCCTGATTTCAGGCCTTGAAAAACTTCGTAAAATGAACGCCCTTGATAAAGATTACTGCAAAGATCATAACATTGCACATTTGGATATTGATGAACGCCAACAGATGGTTGCCGAGGGAAGATACATTGCCCGGCCATGGAAAATGAAAGGTCTGAAAAATTTTTTATTTTATTTCATCATCATTATCTTATCGATCTTTTGTTTTCATTTTTTTAACCGATACCTTCCCACAACTAAAAATAAATGGCGGAATCTACACGATCAGTATCATTCTCTGAAAAATAAAAATCATTATGATGAAGCTACAGTCAAAATAAAAAAAGCGATTTCTTTTTCAAATGAGCATTTCGGAGCAATACATAACAAAACATATATTAGTTTAAATGATCTTACGGATATTTATATTACTACTTCACAATGGGACAGGGCCGAAGAAATCGGACTGAAAGCGTATGAAACAGGAGAGAAATTATATAACCGAAAAAACCTTAAATGTGTGAGAAGTATATTAAACCTGGGAGAAATACAGTATTATCGCAGGAAATATGTGGAAGCTGAAAAATGGTATAACCTGGCATTATCCGTTCAGCAAAATCTGGGCGATAAGGACAATAAAATTATCAGCACACTCCATTGGCTTATTTCACTCTATCAAGTGCTGAATAAAGATAACCAGGTGATCGCATCCTATGAAAAAATACTGGATATCTGCGGGTCAAAGAAGGATAAATATTTTGATACAAGGATATCCACGTTGCTTTCTTTAGGGCGCTTTTATAATGGACTTCAAAATGATTTAAAAGCAGATGAATATTTTAATACAGCTCTTTCCTTGGCAAATGAGGACATGGAACTGGAAAATGAAATCACCTCTTTTGTTTATATAGCTGTGGGTAATTATTACAGCAGAAAAAATTTCAAAAAGGCAGAAAAAATCTTGTTTCAAAGTGCGGATAGATACAGAAAAAAATTTGGGGAAGAGAATGAAGGTGTTGCTGATGTATATACTCATCTAGGGCATTTATATAAGAATCAAAAAAAATATGACCTTGCTGAAAAGTATTATACACTTTCAATGAAGATAAATGAAAAATTATATAAAGGAAAAAGTTGGGCATTAAAGTACATTTGTTGGGATCTTGCCAAGCTTCATCATGAAGCAGGAGATCTTGTGAAATCAAAAATGTATTATAAAAAAATCTTGGACATGAAAGATACTGCGTATGATGATTCTGAAGAAAAATTATTAATCTGCCAAGACTTCATAACCTTATTAACAGAACTGGGAGAAACCAAAGAAATTGCCGTGATTGAAGAACAAGTCAGGTTTCTTCAGCAGCAAGAGAAAGCAGCCGAGTAAAGGAAGCAAACTTTCAGTGCTTAAAGAAAGAATATCCACGGAATCATCATAGTACTTAATCTTTTTATTTAACAATATGGTTATTGATAAAATCATATCATTCTTCATCATCAACTTTCCAACCTGGCATGATATTTTTTTTTATGGACCAGCCTGCCTGCTCTGGGCCTATTTGTGCCTTTATCTTTCTGGATTCCTTAAACTGAACAAAGGTTTCAGAACCGGTTATTCCCGAAAAATCTTTCATTTTTCCATTTTTGGAAGTGCGGCAATCATACAATGGCTGTTGGGCACATCCATTTTATGCCTGTTTGGCGGGATAACGTCAATTGTGATTTTCTATGCTATTTTCAGAGGATCAGGAAATATTCTTTATGAAGCCATGGCCAGGGAAAAAGATGAGCCCCATAGAACTCACTATATCGTAGTTCCATATTTTGCGACTTTAATAGGCGGTTTGATCACAAATATATTTTTTGGCCCGATTGCTGTCATTGGATATCTTGTCACAGGTTTAGGTGACGCGGTTGGAGAACCTGTTGGAACAAAGTTCGGAAAGCACAAATATAAAACACCCAGTCTTACTTCCGTGAAATCTGAAAGAAGCCTGGAAGGATCAGCAGCTGTCTTACTTATGTCTTTTCTGGCTATCATTGCCGGGATAGCCATATCTCCAGAACTTGAATTTTCAACCATGAGTTTTTTAACAATATCCATCCTGTCAATCATCTGTGGTGTTACCGAAGCACTGTCACCCCATGGATGGGACAATACCACCATGCAGGTTATACCGGTGTGGATAGCTTTTCTGATTGTGTAACTCATAGGGCTCCGCAAAGAACGCAAATTAACACTAAGAGAACCCTGCTTTTTATCCCGCTGAAAACCGGGATTGAGCTGTTAATTGTTTTCCGGTATCTCTCCCCGGAAAACAATAAAAAAACAAGCCTTTCTCTGTGACACTTTGCCTGCGGAGCGGGTGGTGAGATGTTTTTAATCTTTTCTTCGCGCTTATTCGCGTTCTTCGCGGACAAGTAGTTATATTGCAGGCCTTATACAAAATCGCTGACAATCTCTATAACCTCTTCTTTTGAAGCAGAGCGGCCCAGGTTTGCGCTTTTATCTTTTATTCTGTTAACAATTTCTTTGATCCGGTCATTGTCATATCGGATATTGTTAAGTTCAAGATATTTTATAACAAGACTCCTGCCGCATAACACATTCAGGAAAAAAGCTTCATCTTTGGCCTTGCCGTACTTTGTAATCCCGTGGGTGCCTGCAACATGGGTTTTCATGGAAGTCCCGAAAAAAGGGGTATTGTAATTCATAATGGAAAAGCCGGTCTGTTCCATGCAATTGTTGTTTACATATTCATAATACTGTTCAAACAAATCTATTTTTTCAGTCTTCAGGTTTAATTGATAACCCTGTTCCTTTAAAGCTTTCCCCACAAGGAAAATATCACCGATCCCGTTTCTTTCACCAATGCCCAGCGCTGTTGCCTGAACAGCAGATGCGCCTGCGGCCGCTCCCATGACAGTATTCGCGGTTGCCATACCCATATCATTATGGCAGTGAACGCTGATACCGGTCTTTTTCCCTGCAGTCAATTTAACAATGGATGTAATCATTTCAAAAAGAAGGTTTGGTGACATAATGCCGGAAGTATCCGGCAGTGTGAGGATATCAACTTCGAGTTTATCAATTAAAAACCCGGCACAGCGCTTGATAAGATCAATATCCATGTTCCCTATATCAAGGACATTCACATCAATGAACGGATCTTTTACTTCTTTTCGGATCAAGTTAATAGTCCGTTCAAGTGAGCCAAACATTTCATCAAGAGATTTTCTCTCCAGCATCTCTTTTGTCAGGGACATGTGCAGATGGAAGTCTTTAAATCCTGATGTCAACATGGGCTTTACATCTTTTTCCAACGCGCGAAACAATCCGGCAACCCGTATCGCGTATCCCTTTTTTTCGGATGCCTGAAAAAGTCTCTCCACGTTCTCTGCTTCACTTTTATGCGCGGGCGGGTATCCGGCCTGAGAAATATCTATCCCCAACGCCTCCTGGAACCTGAGAATTTCCATCCGCTGATCAAGAGAAAACACCAGTCCATGATACTGCATGCCTTCCCGGATGGTTGGATCAACTACAATTATTTTCCGTGCATTCATTCTTTTCCTGCTTGTTTTTTTCGCAAAGGCGCAAAGACGCTAAGTTTATCCTCTGGCGCCTTGCGCCTTATTGTTTTTCTTTGCGTGCTTTGCGAGAAAATTTTACTTACTTTTCTCAATCATAGCCTTAACTGCTTTCTTATGCTCCTCTGTCTGATGGCACATTGCCTGGAAACGGGCTGACTGGTCAAGGAGTTCAGCCAGGCTTGCGGTCTGCCCGGCGTACAGCAGTTGTTTTGCCATTCTCAAGGCTGCATTCGGTTTTGATGCGATCTTCGCGGCAAGCACTTTTGCCGTTTCCATGAGTTTTTCATGTTTGACCACGTAATTAATCATGCCAATTTCAAACGCCGTATTAGCATCTATGATATCACCTGTGAATGTCAGCTCACAGGCTTTTGCCATGCCCACGACCCTTGGCAGAAAATACGCGCCCCCGTCTCCTGGGATAAGACCGATATTTAAAAAGGTTTCACCAAACTTTGCTTTTTCCGAGGCGATCCGCATATCACACATTAACGCGAGATCACAGCCCGCTCCCATGGCAGGTCCGTTTACAGCCGCAATTGTCGGTATCTCCACGCTTTTAAGGGCAAGGGGGATTTTCTGAACATTCTGCCGGTAGTTTTCCCTGATCTGCTCGGCAGTGCCGCTGAACATCCCTTTCCCTTCTGCCATGTCCTTGATGTTTCCGCCTGAAGAAAACGCAGGATCAGCACCTGTGATGATAAGGACCTTTACGGTTCTGTCGGCATTAACGCTGCTGCAGGCATCAACAAGATCCTGTACCATCTTCTCGCTGGTTATGGCATTGCGGATATCCGGACGGTTAAGTGTGATGACTGCGACTTTCCGGTCTATATCAAATATTATCTCACTGAATTCCATGTCATATCTCCAATATTTATACCTGATTTAATATCAGTTGTGCCCTTTTAAGTAAAATAAAAAACCGACTCCGGAACAAATCATGTTTCTGGGGCATCATTCATCTGGTATAATGAAATTTTTCTGTGGAGTAAGAGTGTCTATAGCAGCAAGCATCCCTCGGGCCAGTGGGCGACATTCTCAAGGTATGTTTGACTGTTGTTGAATTAGTAATTGAATGACATGCGTCTTTTTGTCACGAATTGATCATTTTGTCTTGATTTTACTGAATACGACAAATTTTCTGATTTTACAACAGAAACCAATAATATATAAATTATTTAGACGGTTATCTTAATATTTGCTGATTTTCATATATTCCATGATGCGTCTTTTTGTACCATATCGGTATATTAGGACGCAGTCTATTGTTTTTTAAAATTTAATTATATGGGAGTGGGTTGCCTGGGTTGAGAAGGGCATCATTCAACAGGTATAATGGAACATTGAAACCGGTGTTAAATCTTTCATTAACCAGTTTCATGAAGCGATACATATTGGTACGCTTGATCTGTTCCTCAGTCGGTTTCCAAAGAAGTTTAGTCATTTTGTTTACCTGTATTTCGGTTTTACAAAATATAAAGCTGAGTTGAATAATGCTCCGCTTTAGCGGGGTTCAAACGAAACTTATGCCCTTGCGGTAAAAATGACCGGACACCTTAACTTTAGGCACTTTAGCGCATTTTAGGCACTTTCATTGTACCCACCCTTCAGGAAATACTTGATCCGGCTTTTCACCTAGTTTCTGCTTCCTCTCTTTAAGGCCCGGTCTTGCGTACTGCATGTGTCCCTCTTTCAACGTGCGGCCGTTTATCATTGCTTCGGAACGGAGCCTTCTGCCGATGGTCTTTTCCATCTGTTTTCCCAGCCACAGGATCCGGTCCACATCATATCCGTGTTCTATACCCATTTCATCTATCTGAACAAGCGTGTCCTCAAGGCATACAAGCCCGACATAACGCGGGTCATCATAGTAATATTCTCCTGTACCCCGTGTGGGGCAGTCATCAAGAAAATTAGCCGGCTGTCCGCCAAGGCCGCCTAAAGTTGCTTCAAATTTGGTAATGCCTGCCTGAAGGGTAGCTAGTATAGATGCGGATGCTGTCCGTTTGGTCTCGTGAAAATGGGCGATATGAAGGTTGGTGTCAGGAAGCGCATCCAATACCATGGAGAAATAGCGATAAACTTCATGGGCTGGCGCGCTGCCGTCATGGTCCGCATGTTCAACGTCATGGGCCCCTATATCGAGCCATCTTTTTGTAAACGCAACAGCGTCCTTCATGTCTGTGGCGCCGCCTATGGGACTGCCCCATATGGTGCTTACGGTTCCACACATCTTTATGCCTGCATCCGTGCATTTTTTAATACATTTTTCAGCTTCCTTCCAGTAATCCGGCAGGGTGGTTCCTGAATTGGCAAAGTGGTGTTCCTCTTCAGTGGAGACCATCATTAATACCCTGTCAGGTCCGATTCCTCTTTGTTTTAGTTCAATGGCACGATCAACTGATTTTTCACGGATGGTAATGGCTGTCAGGCAGATATCATCATAGTTGATTCCCCGTTTTTCGCATTTCTTTTTAAACCTGTCACCTCTTAAGTTTTTGAAAAGTTCTTCAGCATCTCTGAACTGTGGCATGAGATACGGGTTACCGAGATTGGTTACCTCTATATCCCTGCACCCGGCAAGAATAAGCTCTTGAAGGTAAAAAATCTTGGCCTCAGTTGAGATAAACTTTTCTTCATGCTGGAAACCATCACGAATGGTGATATCTCCAATCGTTACTTTTTTCGGCATCCGTGGAAATATTTTCCAATAATTATGTTTGGTCATTTTTTAAACCTCCTCACGCAAAGGCGCTAAGACGCAAAGTTTTTCACAGTCCCGCTACGGCGGGATCACAAAAATTCTGAGAAAGTCTGTGATCGCTTTTCAACATACAATGTTATTATCATCTCAATTCCCCAAAACGTTCCAAAATCCTAATTTTTAGAGGTACCCTTAAATCGTAGGTTGCGTTTTTCAACCCAACGAAAAACATACCGGTGATACCCAACCTTATACTTTTTAAAACCCGATAACGACCACGTTTTTTAAAACTGACAGAGCGAAGCGATACCACAACTTTAGTCACTTTAGCGCACTTTAGGCATTTATTAACTTACCCCTTTCAAAACCTAAAATTCCCAAATGACGGATCTCCTATGGGCTTGATAAGGCTTACCTCAAGCGCCATTGCCAGCCATTTGCGGATTTCAGAAAATTTAAGTACTCTGTCTGTTAAGAGCCTTGCGCCACAATAAAAAGGATGTGCTTCGCCGTCGTATTTCTCTATCATCTTTTCACGAAAAGCCTCTTTCTCCTCTTCTGCCATGGGGATTCCCTTTATTTCTCGTTTACGTTCTTCAATGGAAAGGAGAACTCCCGCGGCGCTGCTTCCGCTCATCACGCTGGTACGCGCACGCATGGTAGATAAAACAAAATGCGGTTTATAAGCACGTCCGCACATGCCGTAATTGGCAGCACCATTATCTGGCCCGATAATAAGCTGAATTTTTGGCACCTGGGCACAGGAAACAGCACGAACCATATCTGCTCCATATTTTCCCATACCCATATGTTCAGAATCAGATCCGACCATATAACCGGGTGAGCTTTGAATAAAAAGAATCGGTACTTTTTCCTGGCAGCACCGTACGATCCATTCAGTGGCTTTTCGTGCAGCCTCTACAAAAATGATACCCAGTTTGTTTGCCGCGATGACTCCTGTGGGAATGCCCTTGATCCTGATTTTACCTGTTAATATATTATCACCTCTTCCAGGCGCGTAATCTTTTTTGTACTCAAGAAAGCTGCTCTCATCAGCAATTCCCTTGATTAACACGCTTACATTGACTGGCTGGTGGATCTCAGACGGCATGGCCGTGTACAGGTTATCGGATGATAACAGAGGAGAGGCTACTGCATAGCGGTGAAGATGGAATCCCTGGGAAGGTTCAAGGGACAGGATATCCCTTACTTTATCAATGGCCTCAAACTGGTCCGCGCACATATGATCAGCACCGCCTGAAATCTGGGTGTGAACTTTTGCGCCGCCCAGCTCCTCAGCGGAGATCACCTCGCCCAGGGCCATTTTAACCAGGGGCGGACCGCCCAGGAATGAATACGCGAGCTTGTTTATCATCACGGATTCACAGGCCATAAAGACAATATATGCCCCGCCGGCAGTATTACCGCCTGTGCTCAGAGTAATCTGCTTAAGTCCCTGTGCTGACATGCGGGCCATATTGTAAAAAAACGCGCCAAAATGTTCTTCATCAGGAAAGACATCAGCCTGCATAGGAAGAAAGGCGCCTGCGGAATCCGCGATATAGACACAGTTTAAACCGCAGTTTTCAGCAATGGTCTGGGCCCGTAAATGTTTTTTCAGGGTTATGGGAAAATAAGCGCCCGCCTTGACCCTGCTGTCATTGGCAATGATCATGGTCCAATTGCCGTTTATCTTTCCAATACCCGTAACAATCCCTCCGCACGGCACATCTTCAATGCCGCCGGGATAGTTCATGCCGAATCCTGCGATACGGCTCAACTCAAAGAATTCTGTCCCCAAATCTATGAGCCGCTGGATAAGATCCCTTACCGGCCTTTTTTTCTGTTTTTTCAGTTTTTCAACAGCTTTGTCACCACCGGGCCATGCAGCCTGCTGAACCCTTTGTTCCAGCTTTTTTTCTTCGTTTTTCCAGAAGTTCAGGTTTTCATTGTTATTTCCCATTTACTTACCTTTATATGCAGGTTTTCTCTTTTCCTTGAACGCAGCCAGCCCCTCCAGGCGGTCTTCAGTGGGAATTGTTTTCCAGTAAGCTTTTGATTCAATTTCAAGACCCGCACGCAGATCTGTTTCAAGCCCCTGATTAATGGCAAGCTTTGCCTGCTCAATTGCAATCGGGCCTGTTTCACAAATCATTGACGCCATCTTCATGCATTCGTCCATGAGCTTTTCTTTTTCGCAAATTTTGTTAACAAGTGAAATCTCAAGTGCCTCTTTAGCAGTGACTCTGCGGCCGGTAAAAATCAGTTCCTTGGCTCTGCCGCGGCCGATAAGACGCGGCAGCCGTTGGGTACCCCCTGCCCCGGGAATTATCGCAAGGCGGGTCTCTGTAAGACCCATGGTCGCGCTCATTGAAGCAACACGAATATCACAGGCAAGGGCAAGCTCTGTGCCGCCGCCTAGCGCAATACCGTTAACAGCTGCTATTACAGGTTTGTTTAAAGATTCAATTGTGGTAAAAAGATTACGGATTGTGAGGATGAATTTTTTAACCTGATCCTCTTTCATGGTAGCCCTTTCCTTAAGATCAGCGCCCGCGCAAAAAGCCTTTTCCCCTGCCCCTGTTATAATGATAACCCTTATATCTGTCTTTGAACCCAGTTCCTCAATCTGCGCATATAAAGCATTAAGCAGATTGAAATTAAACGCGTTCATAACCTCTGGCCGGTTTAATGTAAGGTGTGCCACACCGTTTTTCTCTTCTGCCAAAAGTATATTTTCATCCATACCAACTACCTTTTTTATATATAAATCAGCAGCCTATATATCTTGAAATAAACAGGTACTGAATTCCAGCCGGCTTTCCGAACAATGGTTCTGTTGACATATTTACCCTTCTTATTATTTTTATATTATTATATCAGCTCATTATGTCTTCATCGTTGGCAAGTTGTATACCGAACCAATGTTCAGTATATATCTTATATACCATTCTCCTGGCCGGATTGTCAAATATTTTTTGATTTATAACCGCACCCCTTTTGACCCAACAGACCGCCAAAGCATAACTAATTGTTAATACACTATATCTATACTGTACGGCCCGGATTTATATCTTAAGAAGAAAACAGATGCTTTCGCTGGCCTGGAAACATATTGACATTCGCAATCAAATAATATTAAAATTTGATACCGAACAATGATTCGGAAAACTTTCAGAGGAGAACAGCACAATATAATGGTTGATTCTAAAAAAGACAGAACCGGCGAGATACAGACCCAGATAAAAAACCCTGAACTTGTAAAGCAGCGGAGGCAGCAGATCATTGATGCCGCGGTCCTCCTTATTATCAAAAACGGTTTTCATAAAACCACCATGAGGCAGATTTCACGCGCATCCGGGTTTTCCATCGGCTTGCTGTATGAATATGTATCCTCCAAGGAGGACATACTTTACCTGGTCTGCACATTCATTCATGATGAGGTTGAGCAGGGGGTGACAGAAGCCCTGGCCGAGACCACGGACAGCAGAGAAGCACTGGCCGAAGCGATCAGGGCGTATTTTATGATCTGCCACCACATGAAGGATCACATCCTTCTCATGTACCAGGTAACTCAATTTCTGCCGGATCAATGGAAGAAAAAAATCCTTGAAAATGAAATACACATAACCAATCTTTTTATAAGGGCAATATCAGACACGGTTGCTTCCGGAAACCTTCCTCACCTTGAAAATTACTCTTTTGATCAGATCGCAAATAATATTTCCGTGCTGGGCCATCAATGGGCATTCCGAGGCTGGTACCTGTCACGTCATTATACCATTGAGGGGTATATTCGATTTCAGACAGATTTCATTCTTGGGGCAAAGGATACCGATTAAAACTTTTGAGATGCCGGAAAACAATAAACATTTCAATCCTGTCTAGGGTAGAATAATGTTTTTACTTAGCGTCAATTAGCGTAATTAGCGGACGAAAAGCTTTCATTTTAAAAAACCCTCAAGCTCTTCGATTCCCTGGGTAACCAGATCATTGATGTTGATAAACACAACTCCCCGATCGCGTCCCAGGTGGTCGCCTATGGCTGGAATAGGCCACCGTGTCATCCTCACATAAACGTGTTTCACCGTTCCTTTTTCTGCCAGTATCATGGCCGCTGCTAAGTTGCCGAGGTCATCATCCGTGCAGAGAAAAAAAGCATTATGGTCCTGGTGGTTCAGATCAAGATGCTGAATGTCGACCTGTAAGAAAGACACCGCTCCGGAGACATTGTATGATTCAGCCAGATCATGCACGTCTTTTGAGCGGTCCTTTTTGTCGATTACCTTTATGGTAAAGCTGTTGACATTCTTCAACTCGAGAATCATCCCTTCAAGCAGATCCCTGCCGAATTTACCAAAGCCGAGGATGTTTATCTCGGTAAGCCCTTTGCGTATATCCGCGTTGAAATACTTATGGATCATTTTATAAGCAGCAATATGATATGTGTCAAAGAAACGGATGTCGACAATTCCGTTCTGGTGTATCGCGCCCTTGGCCGTGGCTGCCAGCCGCTCGTTGGCAATATGGGCCCAGATCAGGCGGCAGTCTCCTTTCCGTTTCTGGAGAAATTCATACGCGTTAACCGCGCCCTCAAGGTTTGTCAGGTCATCCCCTGATGAAAATATAATCGAGCGCGCCCTGTACGCGCGTGATTTCAGCAGAATGGATTCCTGATGAAAATCACCGAAAATCATCGGAATTCTGTTTTGGATGATCCAGTCTTCATATGCTTCAGGCGGACCCAGATCCACGCCTACAACAGCTGCTCCTTTTTTCTTTAGGGTTTCCGCCAGCAGCCCGCCGATTCGGCCGATACCGCAGACCACCACATGGTTCGACATGCAGCAGGTTCGAAGAAAGGGCGAAATCCTGAACAAAAACGTGACAGCAATATTGACCACAGCAGAAACAGCGATGACAGGCGCAATGAAATATAATACCCTGAGCTGCCATGATTGAGGAAAAGGATCCAGTTCGCCCTCAAAAACAAACAACCGGATACTGCAGTACAGGGCCTTGCAGCAGCTAAGGTCCTCAAATTCACGCATAAAATAATATACACCAAGAAGGTATACAATGCCGATGATACATCCCCACACCACAATCTGTACTTTTGTTTTTGAATTTCCCATAGTGTATTATCTCTACTTAATTCTAATGTTGTTAATCCACCCACCTGATATCAATGGACGAGACAGTTGACCGTCCGAACTCATCGCTTACGCTGACAAGGTGCTGACCCGGCCGGGCTTTCCACAGCAGGGGCTGCTGTGCTTCGGAGTGTCCCACTGGCTGATTGTCCACAAACCATGAAAATCGGGTCACGTTGCCGTCGCCCACGGCAATGAGAGGAATCTGTTTTGAATCAGCGCCCTTTGTTCTCAGGTGGTAAACAATATCCTGTTTGGGTGAAATGATTTTCGGGCCGATGTCCCCATAGGCTTCCACACGGCATTGGGGATGCAGGGCTGGCGGTATCCGGCGTCCTACGCCGGCCTGCTTGAAAAGCTTTAAGAGATCCGTGGACCAGAACTCAAAAACCTGGCTTCTGGTAAACCCTTCAAAGCCGGGACAGACCTGATAGCCTGTGGCAATATCGATTTCCACGCGGCGGTGGATCTGGCATTTTTTTATGGGACTCGCCCCCGGGATGAACCAGGTGTCTTTAAGATGGGGACAGTCCCTGTGCGGTATGTGACCTGACAGCGCGCATACGTCGACTTTGTTAATATTGAGGTGGTTTTCCGGCAGGAATTCTATAAACCGTATTTCCTGGAGGTTTGCCAGCGCCTGGATCAGTTCAAACAACAGAGGACCGGATGCGTGGCGTCCAACAAAAACAGGATTGCCTTTACCTGAAAAGTTGCCAATCCAGACAGCCAGAACATAATGGTCGAAAATGCCGATGGCCCAGGCATCCCTGAAACCCACGGAAGTACCGGTCTTCCAGGCCACGGTTTGCGGTCGCAGCAGCCAGCGATCACTGCCTTTACCTGTGGGCTTTGGATTTTGCGACAGCATTTCCAGCAGAAGAAAACAGCTTTCCGCTGTTAACAATGGCCGGCCTTCCTGGTGAGGCTCATGCAGCATTTTTTTTACAGGCCGGAGGCTGCCGTTATTCCTAAGCATGGCGTAAAGCGACACCAGCTCTTCCATGGTCAATTCCGCGGTCCCCAGGACGATCGATAGTCCATAGTGCCTGGGATCATCGTTCAATGGAATGCCGGCGTTTTTGAGGAATTCGTACAGGTCTGGATCGGATATTTTTCCGGTAAGATGGATGGCCGGGATATTACGGGAATGAATCAGCGCGTCCGTGGCCGGCAGGGGGCCTGCAAATGCCCGGTCAAAATTATCAGGCGTGTATGTTCCAAAAGGTGTGGGCGTGTCTTTCAGCATTGTCTGGGAATGAACCAGCCCCTGTTCAATTGCCAGCGCGTAAGCAAAGGGCTTAAGCGCGGAACCGGGTGACCGGCGGGCTCGGGTTCCGTTTACCTGACCTGAAATGTTATCGCTGAAAAAATCGGCAGAACCAATGGCTGCCAGGATTTCCATGGTACTGGTATCCACCAGCATGGCTGAGGCATTGGTTATGCCCGCCTTTTGACGCCGATCAATATATTTCGCGATGACCGTTTCAAAGGCCGACTGTATGGACCAGTCCAGGGTGGTTTTGACACTATCGTCTGAATTCCTCTGCAGCACATCAACGACCATGTGGGGCGCGCTAAAAGGGAGCCGGCCAGGATGACGCATATCCAGTTCCAGGGAAAAATCCAGGGCTTTGTCAACATTGTCAGGAAAGGCTTTCAGCCATTGCTGAAGCAGCACTGCTCGTGCCTGTGCAAGGACCTGGTTTACCTGTTGGTCTTTTTTAATGTGTTTTGTTCGTGCGTGGGGGCTCTGGGGCATTACAGCCAGCGTCAATGCTTCAAGGAGAGTCAAGCGGTTGGGATCCTTTTGAAAATATATATGGCTGGCGGCCCCAATTCCCTCAATGTTGAATCCATAAGGCACGATGTTAAAATAGGCTTCCAGGATTTCCTTTTTGCTGTGGAAAAACTCTATCTGCAGCGCCCAGGCAATCTGCTTCAGCTTGCCTCCCACAGTGCTGGAATCAATTTTGTGGAGATAGCGACTCAACTGCATGGTGATGGTCGATGCCCCAATAACTCGCTCCTGGCTTATATAGGTGGCCCAGAACGCGCGAAACAGGGATACGGGATTTACGCCAGGATGGTAATAAAAGCAGCGGTCTTCATACAGGAGCACAGCTTCGACAGCCAGCGGTGAGATGTCATTCAGGCTGGTCTGCATACGGTAAATATCGTCTTCAGCCAGGGTCATTCGGAGCAGCCTGCCATGGCGGTCTTGAACCTGGCGCGAAAACGTGATGTTATCAAGCAGCGCACCAGCAGGCTGCAGCCACAGAACTGCCTTGTGGCAGCACCATACAGCGGCCAGTATTATGACAAATCTTATAACAAATCGTTTCAGGGTCATTCCACTATAATCTTCTGCGACAGGCCTTTTGAACGCAGATTACGGTCATACATGGCCTCCGCGTATATGGGGGGAACCTCGTATTCTCCCCGGTTCACAGCTTTAATTCTGTATTCGTACTCCTGAATGGTGTCATTCAGGTTA
The DNA here is from genome assembly GCA_028277765.1 of Desulfobacterales bacterium. Taxonomy (GTDB): domain Bacteria; phylum Desulfobacterota; class Desulfobacteria; order Desulfobacterales; family SURF-7; genus JANQFQ01. The sequence goes on along the minus strand of JANQFQ010000003.1, from coordinate 6,029 downwards.
CCGAATATCAGGATACGATCTTCCCTGGCATCCACATATTCAACATGTCCGGCTCTGCGGTCAACGGAATCAAGCACCACTTCAAATCCGCCGGGCAGCAGATCCACTATCACGATATTTGATGTCCAGTCATTTGAGATCGATCTCCCTTTAAGGCGAACCGTTATCTCTTCGCCAATATTGATTTTTTGGATTACCTCTCCCTTGTGGTTCACAAATTCCCTGAAGACCTCTATTCCGCTGGTCTGCTTTTCCGTGCTGGCCAGCCTGTCAAAACCGGCCTGTGTGAGCCCGTAATAAGCCACTACCCTGGTTGTATTATCGATTTCAACTGTATTGGCTTGAGGATCAAATAACGATTTGGGGAAAAGCTCACCAGAGAGAGTCAGAGCGGCGGACTTCCCGTCTATCACCTGCCGGACATGGATGCCTTCGGTTGACCGGGCCTGGACCTGCTTGGCATAGGCTTCAAAAGCCAGAATAGACAAAGCTGACGATGTTGTATTAAACGAAGATGAAAGCGATTCCACCAGCAGGGACATCTTTTCTCCGTCAAATTCCGACAACCGTTTTGGAAAATGCGTTGCCAGCAGATAAAGGTGCATAGCTCTTTTTATGGTGTCGTCAAAAACACCGTATTTGTAATCCTGCGCCATTATGGATGCATGGTCAAATCTGTCAAGGAGCTTTTTCGCCTTTTCATCTGCCTTCATTATTTTATAGGATGAAGCCATGTAGAGCAGCATCACGTCTTTTACCCAGGATTTGTCCTCATACCCTTCAAGCCACTTTTCCAGGGCGGTTAAGGACTTGGTGGAAATAATATCGTTGCGGCTCAAAATATAAGCAGCATAGGCCTGGACGCGGGCCATATGAAGACCGTCCGGTTCCCTTTCGGCATATTCTTTGAGGAAAATCAGCGCTTTGTCCATAAGAGACTTGGGAATACGGTATCCCTTGTCTTTGGCCTTGGTCAGGTAGTGGACGGCATACGCAGTATGAAAGACATTGTACGACGTGTGTCCCGGCCACTTGACAAAACCGCCGCCCGGCAGCTGGCGTGCCGCCAATATTTCAGTAATCCCTTGAACCTGTGCAGCCACTTCCTTTTTGGAACGGTTGAACTCTTTATAATTTCCCAGAACAATGGAGGGGAATCCTTTGCTTATCACCTGCTCGGTACAGCCGTAGGGATATTTTCGCAGATAGCTCACAAAAGACCGGGCAAGACTTATGGGCAGTTTGGATATTGTGATTTCATTGTTGCGGAATTCGTTATACATCCGTCTTGGTGTGGCCAGTTCTAAGTCCTTTCCGGCATTGATATATCCTGCCTGAACTGCGGTGAAATAAGGCGATGCCGGGCGCACACTCGATGTGACCGTTCTGCGGGCTTCTTTATCCTGGTGGCTGGCAATAAAAGAGAAACTGGCATTGCCCAGGGGTTCCCTTGCCTTGACATTAAAGACAGCAGAGGTTTCACTCCCCTCATCGATGTTCAGGGTGATGGTGTTGTCTTCCAGAACGTCTATGTTTTTGGATGTGACCAGTTCCAGATTTACTTCGGCCCCTTTGCCCGACTTTTCGGCCTGATTAGATACGCCCACAGAGATCTTGAACTGATCGCCAGGCGCAACAAAGGTGGGCACATTGGGCGATAAGACAAAATGCCCTTTAACAATGGTCTCGTTGCTGGCCGCATCCATTGCCAGATGGGAAACCGCAACCGCTATTACTCTTAGCTTGCCTGCGAAATAATCGGGTACTGTGTAGGTCAGGGTTTTTGAAGACGGCCCCACATCGATCAGGCCGGACCAGTAAGCTACGGATTTATCGCGTTTTCTTTTAAACGGGTTAAGGTTTTTCCCAAGAAGCGATGCAGCCCCGCCTGCTTCGGAAGACCGCTGCAGATGCAGCTTTGAAAATTCCGGAAGGATCAAATCCAGGATCTGTCTTGTTTCCACCTCCAGGGCCCGCTTTTTATAAAAGCTGTTCAGGGGGTCCGGGTTCTTGTATTTTGCCACCTGTAGGATCCCCTCGTCCACGGCAAACACGACTGCTTTGCCGGATTTCTGAGCGGATACCGTCATGGTCAGATCTTTACCCGGCCGGACCAGATGAGAGACATCTAGCTGAATCTTGTTTATCCGGCTGGCTTTATTAATTGAAAAGGGGGCAATGCCCGTGCTCATGGGGCTCATGAAAATTTCGTTCGAGGCTAGAGAACGGACAAACGTTACATTTACATATCCATTGCCTTCCAGGTCAGATGGTATACGGATAGTCTGAACCGTGCTGTTGCTGTCGGTCTCAAACCACTTGCTCGCGAACACGCGTTCTCTTTCGATCGTGATAAGCCCGGCCCCGATATAAGGAGAGCGTATGCTGACTTCAATTTCTTCTCCAGGATCAAAATCCGTTTTATTAAGCTTTATCTGCAGTTCGGCGTTTTTCTCCAGCTCAAACGTGAGGTTGGCTGCGCCAGCCACACTGTAATGAACACGGTTCAATTCCAAGCCCTCTTTGTTGATGATTGCAACAGCGAAATCGCCGGGTTGGGATGTGTCCAGTGGCAGCGCGGAGCCGCCGGCTGCTATGGAAAAATCCGCTTCCTTAATCACGTATTCTTTTTTGATTGATTCATATTTGTATGTCCCGTTGGGCTGTTTAACCAGGGTGGATACCTGGCGGAATTCTAAGGTCTTCATTTTTAAATCAGACACGGAAATTTTCTCAAGGTCGGGATCGACCGCGATCCAGTCCACGCCTGTTACAGCTCCCTTTTTGATATAATTGAGATCGCCCTGGGGTTTGTAGCCTATAAGGTATTTCAAAGGTGAAATCAGCACGGAATTAGAGGCCAAAACAGACCTCCCGCCCTCTGGTTCAAAACCCTCAGTCATAAATCTCAGCATATAGGACGCTGATTCATATTTTTCCAATCCCAGATCAAAAACAGCATTCCCCTCGGTATCTGTCTGTTTTTCACCAAGCTGTTCTGAGAAGCTTTTTTTCGAGCGCATGGGATCGTGAAAATGCCATTCCTTTAGGGAATAAAACGAGGGATAGGTGGGCGAAAGAGAAATCTCCGCTTTTACACGCCGGTTTTGCGCGGGTGTGCCGAATAGGTTCTGAAGGTTGGTAATCCCCTGCAGATTGTCGGGATGAATCCATCCCTTGTTGGCCGGCCGGGAAAACCGCGCGGTAATTTTCATGCGGTCTGGAAGAAATTCTTCGACTTTGACCGTGGTGGAACCTATTTGAAGCTTTCGGTTTTTATTTTTTATAACATACAGGCTTATTTTATAGGTGCCTGTGGGCCAGGTTTCTCCTGTCTGAAAATCATAGGTTTCAAAGCCGATCCGGTTAAGACCGGTTTTGTCTCTCCTGATTGTGCTTCCCTTGGGATCAACCACTCTCATTTCAAGATTTACTCCGCTCAGATCGCGAGACCAGTCAGAATGCTTTACAATATAACCGATGTTTACTTCTTCTCCGGGGCGGTAAATACCGCGGTCCGAAAACATATAAGCTTCCAGGCGGTCGCTCCGGCTGCGGGTGTAAACGCCCCCTATGTCAAATCGGGAGTAGTTGATACGATTGACATGACTGTTAATGGGCAAAAACGAAAGATCCTCATCCTTGACAACCACAAAAACCACAGGGCTTCTTTCATTTTTAAAATCATTAAGATTTGGAAAACTGACATGCCCGTATTTATCGGTTATCCGGGTAAGAACGGCCAGACCGTTTTTACCCACAACCTGGACTTCCGCCCCTCTTACCGGCGTTCCCTGTGACACGGACTGAACAAATACGTCGTAACTGCCGTCAACTGACTTTTTGGCCAGCAGGCCCATGTCTGTTATGAGTATAAACCGCTTGTCCGAAGGGCCGGTCTGGTAGTTCCGAACCTTGTCCCATCCTTCGGCCACAAAATAATACAGGCCTTTTGGCTTTTCCTGGACCGTGTTGACAATGCTGCTGAAATCAAAATGCGAGTACTGGGTTTTGCCGTGGCCCGTGATGGGGAGCGGTTCGATTTTGCTGAATGTCTCAGCAATATTCTCCATTCCAAAACGGTATTCGTAAAAGGAGGGCTTGCCCAGATGGCCGGAACTCTGGGTGACGAAATGTGCGATCTGGCCTGGCAGCAGCCGTTGGGCACGGTACCGCACATATTCAAGATCCCGGGCCAGTATAGACAGTTTCTTTTCACCTGACAGACTCAGAAGCGAGCCTTCGGCCATGATTTTCAGTTCCTTGGGATATTCAGGTACCTTGGCGATGAAGGCTTTGTCATCCGGCAGCCTGTAGCCGCCGAAAGACGTTAATCCCTTTTTTATCCTTATATAGAGATATCGGCCGGGTTCTTCTTTATATTTATAGCTGATAATTTCGGAATAATCCTGAGGAGTTGGTATGGGGCTGGGGGTGAGCCGGTCCGACAGACTCAGCACCTTTTGGGACACTTCATTAACATAATGCCAGCGGTAATTCTTTCGGGAATATTTTTCACTGGGAAGCCTGGGGCGGTTCACGGGCAGAACATAGACTTCCAGATGCTCGGAAAGGTCCTTTTCCTTTACAGCAGCTGTACTGGAAATCACCAGGACTTGCTCAGGTTCGTATTTTTCATTGCGCACCAGGGTAGGCTTGGCTGAGTTGAAGCGAAAGTGGGTGAGCATGCCTGGCACTCTGGTTGTATCTGAAAGCTTGTTCTTGGCTGACGGCCCTTTTCTTTTAGAACGAATACCCTTTTCAACAACCAGCTCTACACGACTGTTATAATTGGGAATCGACAGAATGTCAGTATGCAGAAAGGCCTTTCCGAAATAATCGTCATAAGTGACCTTGAAGCCCACGGATTTTTTTTCCACTACCCGCCCTTTTTCTCTGCCTCCCACGAGAAAGGTGAATTTAACCCTGTCCTCAAATGAATCAGGATCGACAGGATGGGTGAAATGCACTTCAGCCACTACTTTTTTCTGTTTTTCCTTTCGTGGATCCTGGTAAAAAGAAACATCGCTGATGCTAACACGAAAATCCGGAGTGTCCAGATCAACTTTATATGTTTCAAGATGAACATGCTTGGGAAACAGGCTTTTATCCATTTCAACCTTGGCGTCCAAGCCAATGGGCCAGTGCTCCTTTACCGTAAAAACCAGTTCATCGTCTTTTTCCCATTTCCATTCGCCTTCAATTTTCGGCATTATCCGGATACCGGAGGTGACCACCTTGCCCACACTTTCAATTCGGGCTGCTGAACCGCCGAATTCGATTCTGAAGACATCGGGCACCGCGTCTTTTCTTAAAGGCGTGGGACCAATGGTATTGGATTCAACACTAAGGCGTACTGGTTGCGGGAGATTGCTGTACCAGATATAAGCAGCCAGGGATCCTGTGAAAGTAATCACCAGGCAGCACAGGACTACATAAAAGCGTTTGCGGTGGTGCTGGTGCTGATTTTTGATTACTGCTCCTGCCGATCTGAACAATTCGACAATGACTCTTAACCATGGCGGCAGGGTATAGTGCAAAGATCCAAAGAAAAAGAACCAGACGGCTTTGATGAACGTGAAGATTTTTTTCATAATAAATCCTCCGGAATAAAGATTATTATAATATCTTTTTAAAATATTCTTTTGGGCATCATTTGTTTTAGGTGATTTGTTTTACAAGCGATAGCACATTTAAATAAAATAATAAACGTTTTGTTCAGCTATACACAGAAATCACAGTAGCAAAGGCTTTATTTATTAACAATATGATTATGAATAAAAAAAAGGCCTGCAGAAGAATTTACAGGCCTTTGAAGATGATAGGAAGCCTCTTTATCTATAATTCGCGGCTATTCGTGTCATTCGTGGCGGAGAACAAAAAAAGGCTAACAGGATTCCCTGTTAGCCTTTTTTCTTTGGTCCGCCACGTATTTAAATCTTAACATCTTGCTTCTTTGGCTGCTTAATTGATTTGTCATTTACCACATATCCAATACTTGCGATTCCCTTGGTCACACCTGTGGAAGT
>JANQFQ010000152.1 GCA_028277765.1 Desulfobacterales bacterium | reverse complement strand
CAAAATCGAAATAAAAGCATGGTCATTCAATGTGTTAATCTTGTTGGTTAGAACAAATAACATCGTAGGGTGGGCTGTGCCCACCATCTACTGATTCATTTGGTGGGCACAGCCCACCCTACGATGGTTGGTTACATTTCATAAATGTAATCAATTTAGATTTGACCATACATAAAGTGTTGGATGTCGATTCGTCATTAAGACCTTTGAAACAAATTCGAATTTTCAAAATCCAGAGGCTCAAAATCTTGTGTTAAATATACTTAATGATGATCAGTGAAAATCCGTGACATCTGTGTCATCCGTGTGCCATAAGAACATTAGTGCCAATTCGTGTCATTCGTGGCTAAAAATTAAAAAAAGGTAAACAATGAGGGCAAAAAAACCAATTGTAATTGTCGGGATCGGCCAGATGGGCGGGGTTTTTGCCAGGGGTTTTCTGAGCGCAGATTATCCGGTTTATCCTGTAACGCTGGATATGGATATGAAAAACGCTGCTAAAGAAATCCCTGAACCGGTTTTTGTCCTACTGGCTGTACCGGAAAATGTTATATCAAGTGTTCTTCAGGACGTTCCTGACGTATGGAAGGACAAACTCGGCCTTCTACAGAATGAACTTCTCCCCTATGTTTGGGAGGAACAGGGCATAACCTACCCGACCGCCATGTCTGTCTGGTTTGAAAAGAAAAAAGGTCAGGGAATCAAGGTCCTCCTGCCCACGCCTGTTTATGGACCTAACGCAGACATCGTAAAGACAGGACTAGGCGCCATTGATATCCCCTGCATTATACTGCCAAATACAAATGCACTTTTAATGGAACTGGTGAAAAAATGCTTGTATGTCTTTACCATTAATATCGCGGGGATTAAAGTAGGTGGTACAACAGGAAAGCTTTGGGCAGGTCATCGGAATCTTGTTAAAAGCATTATCAATGAAGTGCTGGATATTCTGGGTTTCCTTTCCAAAGAAACGGTTGACAGGGACAAACTCATATCATTTATGGCCGATATCCTCCCAAAAGTACCGGATCATAACTGCCATGGCCGTGTGGCTGAAGATAGGCTGGATAGACTTTTAGTACACGCTAAAGAGGCAGAGATAAATGCCGCTGTTTTGAAATCTATTAAAGAACATTCATGCAATAAATAATCATAAAGAATATTTGAGAAATAATTATTGACATTTTTGCATTCATATTGCAAAATATCTGCATGTGGATTAAAAGGAAATATGAAAAAACACTTAAATCATTGTTTAAGCAATTCCCGGTTGTTGTACTGACAGGCGCCAGGCAGGTTGGCAAAACACACCTCGTACGTCATGTTTTTCCGGATTTTTCTTATGTATCCCTTGATCTTCCATCTATTGCTGCCCAGGCAGAAGAGAGCCCTGATGAATTTCTAACGAATAGTAAAGAGCCGCTGATAATTGATGAAATCCAATACGCTCCGTCAATATTCAGACACCTGAAGGCTGTCATAGATAAAGATAAAAAACCAAGCCGTTTTATACTTACAGGTTCACAGAATTTTCAGCTTATGCAAAATGTCTCTGAAAGTCTTGCCGGGAGATGCTGCATTTTAAACATGGCGAACCTCTCTTATACAGAAGTGTCAGATGCGTTCAATTCAGCTGATGAGACAGAATATATTTTCAAAGGAGGATTTCCCGAACTATATGCCAGAGATGATATCGATCCAAACATTTGGTACTCATCATATTTCAGCACGTATCTTGAAAGAGATGTAAGGAACATCCTAAACATCGGGAGTTTAAGAGATTTTGACAGATTTGTTAGAGCATCAGCAATAAGGACCGGACAACTACTGTTATACTCAGAACTTGCCAGAGATGTAGGGATTGCCCCGAATACAGCGAAACAATGGCTTTCAGTTCTTCAGGCTTCCGGCCAGATTATTCTTTTAGAACCTTATTACAGAAATCTTGGAAAGCGTCTTGTCAAAACACCTAAGTTGTATTTCTGCGATACAGGCCTAGCAGCCTTTTTAATGGGTTTTGACGACTGGAACAGCATATCAAAGCACCCAATTGCAGGTGCGTTATGGGAAACCCATGTTTTTATGCAGGTATATAAGTTCTTTATTTCACAGGGTAAAAATGTGCCTCTTTGGTATTGGCGCACGTCACAGGGGATCGAAGTCGACCTTCTGATTGAACAAGGCGGCAAATTTATTGGGATTGAATCAAAATACTCTGAAAATCCAAGCAATAAAGCAGTGAAGGGATTTAACGCTTTGATGAAATACTATGGAAAAGACTGTTTGATGAAAGGCTTTGTCGCATCAAGAACAAAAAATTCATATAAATTATCCGAAAATATTAAGGCTGTTTCAGGAGGCAGGATTGAAAAATATATTTCAAAATAATTCTTATAACATGCAACTGATATAAATATCTTAAGATATCGCCACTGTATCCCACCTACCACAATCTGCTCTAGTTTTTTCGTTGATAATAATGGAGAAAAAAATACAATATAATATATAAATGCAGAATAATGATAATTTCATTTCATTTTCTGGATGAAAAAATATTTAGTACCTAAATTATGAAAAAGAAAAAAATTATAAAATTTGTTGTTATTTTTTTCTCTTTTCTATTTACGCTCTATGTCCTGGCTGGCTTTTTTGTTGTTCCTCTGATTGTAAAAGACCAGATAATAAGACATATACAAACGGTCACGGGCCGGACTGTCTCTCTGGATAAAGTCTCCTTCAACCCCCTTGCGCTCTCTGTAACTGTCTATGATTTAAGCATTCTTGGCAAAAAAGGGAAAGATTTCTTCAGCTGGGAGGAACTCCATGTAAACTACCAGGTATTATCACTAACCCGGCTCACCCTTGGCGTTGATGAAATCAGATTGATAAAACCTGAAATTTATATTGAGCGTCTTGCTGATAATAAATTTAATTTTTCAGACCTATTGTACGATATCCAAAAATTGAAGCAGCGGCGGGGAAAAAATAAACGAAAAAAAATCAAAATTATACCTCTGAGTATTACAAAGTTCATCCTAGATAGCGGCAATCTGCATTTCCGTGACAATTCCATGAAAAAACACACGTATTTCAAGCTGGCATCTATCTCATTCCAGTTGGATGACTTCAGCACTAAGCTTAACCCGGAAGAAACAAACTCGTATTTTTTTACAGCACATGACCCAAGCGGCGGTTTTTTATACTGGGACGGTAACTTCCGGCTTGTACCCCTTACTTCAAAGGGAACGATCGAACTCTCTGGCGTTGACTTGGCATCATTGTTTGTCTTTTATAAAGATAAGCTGAACTTCTCGATTCCAAGAGGGAAGTTAGGTTTTAAAACCAACTACAGCCTCACCGGCTCTCCAGCAATAGCTATCGCTTTGACAGACTGTTCTTATACTATAACAGGTTTGAAACTCACGGAAAAAAAATCAGGCAAGACAATTCTGACTATTCCGTATCTGGCAGCCAACGACGTCTACCTTACAACCGCGAAAAGAAAAGTTTCCACCGGGAGTATTGCGCTTAATGGAGGTGAATTCAGGATTAACGTCAACAAAAACGGAGAAAATAATATCACCAAGGCCATGGATTTTTCAGGGATTGCCTTGGAAGATGACACTGAAAAAGCATCTGACACACCAGGTGATGCCCCTGACCCAGCACAGGATAAAGTTGATTCACAGAAATGGACATGTGAAGTTTTTAATTTTGATCTAAACGGTTTTAAAGTAAACTATGTGGATAATTCAGCAAAAAAACCGCTGAATGTCTCTCTTGATCCATTGAATATGTTTGCAGATAAAATTGTTGCTGGTTCCGGTAACAAGTCAGGTAAAAATAGAGCACCGATGCTCTCCATTAACAGCATTCTTGTTGCAGATTCAGCTTTAAACGTTCAGATTAATGAAAAGCAGAATATAAAATTAAAGAAAACCAGGAAAAATACGCCGACAGACACCCCTGTTAAAGCAGCCGGAAAAACACAGCATAAAAGGCCGGTAATCAATATTAATGAAATATCCTTGGAAAATGGCGTTGTAAAGATTGAAGATTTTTCCCCATCTCCTGATTATGTAACCGAGTTTGATCAGCTCTATGGGCGGATTACCGATACATCTTCACTTCCTGAAAAAACTTCTAACATCACTTTCAGCAGCAAAATCGACCGCTATGTTCCTGTTACAATAAAAGGCAAAGCCAAACTCATGACTAAAATACCGAATTTCAATTTGACTTTGAAATTGAAGGATATGGATCTTTCATCATTAACACCGTATTCCAGCACATATGCTGGCTATGAGATTGACAGGGGGCATATGTCACTTAACCTGAGATACATTCTCAAGGACTACCTGCTCCACGGGGAAAACAGAATTACTATTAACAAGTTTGAATTAGGAGGCAAGGTTGACAGCGACCGGGCAGTTAATCATCCCTTAAAACGTCCCGTTGCCATGCTTATAGACAGCAAGGGCCGAGTCGACTATAATGAAAGTATCGTAGAAAATGTGAATGATCCTGATTTCAGCATTAAGGGTATTTTTTTAAAAATATTGAAAAACCTCATCAAGACAGCTGCTTCTCCTTTTAAAATGCCGGCTGGATCAATTGCAAGCGGAGAAGATTTGGGATTTATTCCTTTTAAGCACGGAAGTGCTGAGCTGGACAAGAATGCAAAAAAGAAATTAAAAAAACTGTCAAAAGGTCTGGAAAACCATCCCAAGCTTTATATCAATATAAAGGGAAAAACAGATTATACATTGGACATTAATAAATTAAAAAGAAAACATCTTAATAAAGCGCTGAAGGCTGCCTCTGGCATAGACACTGAAGCCGCTGGCGGGGTTGAGAAAGCACTGCTGAAACCTTCATGGCGCAATGCGTTGTTTAATATGTATTATAAAACATCCGGTAAAACCTGGCAGTCGGCCCGATATATTCAAAAAGAAAAAGCAAAATCTAAAAGAGAAGTACTGAATAAAAAGGCACTCCTCGTGCGGACCATTCATTATATTTATGACTATCTTTCCGAGAAACAACCCCTAACAAATGGAAATCTATATATACTTGCAAATGCACGAGCAAAGGCGGTTAAATCAAACCTTATTGAAAAGAATGGCATTGATTCAGGGCAAGCATTTGTGATTACCCCTGATATCGACCCATCACATACAACAAGCGGTGTGCAGCTTATGCTTAACTCGCAATGAGGATTGGGAGGTACAAACCATGATTGATAAAGACCTGGAAAAATATACGTCTCATGCAGTAAGTAATGGTGTCAAAGAAGTGAGGCAGATAAAACCGGACAGCATTGTAACCGCCCCCTGGGTCCGTTTCAAATGCCAATTCGGATGCCCTGTTCACGGAATGTTTTACTCCTGCCCTCCAGACAGCCCAACACCTGAGCAGACAAGAGCGATGCTTGACTGTTATGAAAGAGCGCTGCTGTTTCATATCCAAGCTCCGCATAGTAAAGCCAGGGGAAAAAAATGTAATAAAATTTACGATATGCTTGTGAAACTTGAAGGAGACCTGTTTAAGGACGGCTTTTACAAAGCATTTGTTTTCCTTGCAGGCCCATGCCCTCTCTGTGATAAGTGTGGGAAATTAACCGGTGAACCCTGCCGTGCAAATGACAGAGCCAGGCCCTCCATGGAAGGAGCAGGCGTTGATGTTTACCAGACAGTAAGGAATAATGATTTTACTCTTGAGGCATTGAGAGAAGTAACGGAGACTCAAAATCTATTCTGCTTAATGCTAGTGGATTGACTTGAAATCATGTTCTATTTAAAACAGAACGGTTCCTCCCCTGTGATTTGGCTTTATAAAGCGCATTATCAGCAAACTTAACAATCGTACCCGGCTCTATATCATTGCTGGGAACGATGTGCGCTATTCCTATGCTGATGGTAACATAGGGACTTATACCGGAATGTTCATGGGGAAGTTGCATCTCCTCAACATTTTTCCTCACACATTCAGCAACGTATAACGCCCCTTCCCCACCGGTATTTGGGAGTATCGCGGCGAACTCTTCTCCGCCATAACGAGCCGCCAGATCCGCGGGACGCATTGTTCTTCCCTCTATGATCTTGGCGATACCTTTCAAACAGTCATCCCCTGCAATGTGGCCGTAATTGTCATTATATAATTTAAAAAAATCAACATCACACATAAGCAGGGACAAATCCTTGCCCCGTTCCCGACTCAACCGCTTCCACTCCTGAACCAGACAAGGCACTACATTAAATAAATAATCTTTCCCCGAGATTATTTATAAAGAATATTATATCGCAATGAAGGTTTTGCTTCAATAACTTTTAGGAAGGTATGACGATTACATTGAAATAGAATCTATACCAGCCGGCTATCTTACGCTTCTTTCCCTTTAACCGGTCCTGCCGCAACAAGATACAAAAGAGCGCTGTGGTCATTAAGATCAAGAACATTTCTAGCATCATTATCGTAAAGTGCGCCTATGCCGCAGCAGCCCAGCCCAAGAGCTTCCGCACCCAGATATACAGCCTGGCCTATTCTTCCTGCAGTCATCATGGCATACCGATAGCCTCTTGCGCCCCACTTTCTGTTTAATTCTTTAAAGTCCGCCATAAACAGAAAATGGATTGCAGCGTTTTCCAGCCACTGCTGGTCAAGGCAGACCGATGCCATTATCCTTGTCATGCTACCACCGTCAACAAGATCCGCTCGCCTGTTTATATGGTCGATCAAGTAAAAACCTGGTTTAATCCCTTCTATCTTTCCTGTAAGTATGCCGGTACTAATAGATTCTGGGTAATCTTGCCCCCCTGATGAAGCAGTCACAATATCAAGAAGTTTTATAAATTTTTCTTTTGCCAACGTGGATTGGTAAAAGTTTCTCCTGGACCGCCGGTTTAATACTGCCTGGGCAAAATCAAGTTCAGGGATATGAGCGTCTATGTTTTCTATATTAAAACAGTTTTCAGCTTTCAGATCCGTACCTTTGGAAACCGTCTGAATCTCGTTTGTCGTCAACACATGCTCCATCCCTGCCGTATGTATGTTTATAATATCTTCATAAATAATTTCATTGCCTGAAATGGTTTCATAATCAGGAACATCTGATCCCCGAAAAATAATATTATCAGGAGGCCCCTCTGTTTTGTCCGACATCCCCATTTTATTTTCATGTATATTAATACAAGCAAGACACGCCTCGTGATCAGCATCTACACTTAAAAATGAATTTAATGTCCTATCATCAAAATTATAATGAATTGAGAATGAGAGTTCCATTGATTTTAAAGCAAGATTAAGATTCTCAAGGACATGTCCCGTATCCAGAAGCACATACCGATAAGCACGGTTCCTGTATTTCCATGCGCTCCTGAACCATATCCCAGTCAGGTAAAGTGTTAGGGGAATCGTTGTCTGTGTGTCACCGGGAAGGAGGTGTTCTGATAAAACCGCGGCTTCTTCACCCCTAAGTCTTTCAAGTGAAAACTCTTTTAGGTTATAATGGTACAATCCCGCGTCAAGGCCTGAAACTGAACGTGCGGCAAGGTATATCTCAACCGGGTATAAAGCCCCGGCAGATGCAGCGCTTCTGAAAAAAAAACTCATGCCATTGGAATGCCGTTCAGCGGTATGGCTGTATGCAAGTGAAAAAAGCTTTGTAAGTGTGTCCAAATACAAGGTGCCTGATGTCGCTGTACTGCTGGTTTTCAATATACAGTCGTTCAGTGATATAAACGGCAATGATCCTTTTTCTGGAAGCTTTATCTTTTCAGAATATGGATAATTTTTATAAACATTCGGCTGGTTCTGCCAGTCAAGAGCGTGGCCGGTCATCCCAAGACGTTCATAACTGGTAGTATTGTGATAATCAGCAGGTGTGATGGTCCTCATTTTTGAAGGTTGGCGTAGTGTCATAATTTCCTGCCTTCAAAATTCAAGGAACAGTTTTCCGCGATACCCGTCAATCTCAAGTTTATCCGCTTTCCAGTTATATATCCTGCAGGAGAGTCTCCCATCATCCGAGGGTATAGAACACCCAATAAATGGCATTACAGGATCCCCTGCATACGATTTATAACTCATCATCAAGGCTTCATCGCTCGGAAGCTTTTTAAATTCAAGAAGCTGAATAAAATAAATTCTGCAATTGCCTTCAAACAGATCGCTTCTTTCCCTGTAAGCTCTTATCTTGATTTTAAAATGCTCTATGGCTTCTTCATATGAATCAGCCTGAACAATGAGTGTAAACTCACCATGACGTCTTTGAGATTCCGCATATGCTTCCTGGTTTGTAACATGCAACAAAGTTCCTATATATATCATAATATCACCTTCAAATCTTCTATCCCTTTCCCTGAGTGGTCAACCAACCTCGTCTTCCGGTCCTGGTGTCTCCAGCCCACAAGCCTCTTCTTGGCTGGCGTCCTTAAGAAAATCATACAGGTCACCGGTAAATCCGCAGGCGGTTATATGCTTCATCTTACGGTATAAATAGTCTCTTGTCGGCCCTTCTCCATCCAATTTCAGCCTGAATGCTATCAGCCGTTTCAGCCGTTCATCGCCCCTCTGGTTTTCCGGAAGCATTTTCAATAATTCATCAACCACTTTATTAGAGCCATCTGAGCTGCTTTTTATTTCGATAACTTTATTATCCATTGATTCCGCCTGTATAAAAACTCTTAAGTAACAGTTACTTGCCATCCCATTTTAAATTGTCTATGACAGTCAGGACAGATGAGTATGATCTCTCCTTTTCCCAAATTGCCATCCATATCAAAAGCCACATGAAAACCGTCTTTATAACCGCATGCCGGGCATGTGGAAATCTTCCCTTCTGCTTTTATCTTTTCATAAGTATCCGTCACTTCCCATAACCTCCTTAACCTATTCGATTGGTTCAGGCGTGCAGATCTCTTCTTTTTCAACTGCAACTCTTCCGCACCCGCCACAAAAAAAATTGGTTTTAGCCAGAACCGGTTTACAGACATGTTTCTTCTTTGTAACTGTCCTCTCACAATGTTCACACGTATATACTTCTTTCACTTTCTGTGGGTCACAAAGATGCCCTTCTTCCCTTGCAAGTTTTCCGCAGGTTTTACATTCATAAGTGGTCATGGTTTCCCCTTCCAAATTATCTCTTTCTCATTCAAAATATAAATCTTTATTAATAATTAATACAATTTTTTATTCCTCGAAATATATCTGTTTCAAAATAAATTTATGGTTAATATATGATTAATCAAAATGCATGCCATTAATATAAAATTTTGCATATCTGTCTGTAATTACATCAATAATTATCATATTAACGTTTTATAATCGGTCTTGTTTAACTAAAAGAAAAATTTATGAAACATATATGTTTCATATTTTACAGTGTGGATAATGGATTGGTTAGCGTAACAGGGCAAAGAATCAGGTGTCCAAAATAAAATGGGGGGCTGTGCCCACCATTTTCTGATTCATAATGCATGCTGACTTGGTTTTATCGGGATCGAAATCGAATTAGTCGGTTCCATCATTTTTTTGTATCCAAGTCCCATGTCTTTTCCCCACGGGATTGCCTTTGGTTACGATTTCGATAGCGATTCCGATTTCGATATTTGGTGGGCACCCTACGATGATTGATCACTTTTATTAAATGTAGGAAATGTTGATTTTATATTATATATAGCTTCTGGTTTCGAAATTTGGATTTAAAACTCTTGAAACAAATGAAACACGATGAAATCTTGCGCTGTATGTAAAGTAAAATCTAGACTTTTATAATTAATACTGATACTCTCTGCTTTTACTTAACCTGTTTCTCAAGATTCTCTATATTCTGTTTCACCAGTTGAGCCTTGTCATCTTCACCAGCCTGATCGTATAATGGAAGAGATTTGTAGTACCACACAAGCGCCTGGTCAGGACTTTTTTTCATAACATAAATATAAGCGATATTCGTATACTGATCAGCCGTGCCAACAACTTCGTTTAGCTCCATATAAATATCAAGTGAGTTAAAATATTCTTCAAGCGCACTGCCCCATTCCTCTCTATCCCTGTAATGTGACCCGATGTTTCCGTGAGATGCCGCAGCCATAAGAGCATTTCCGGTATCCAGGCTTAACTGAAGGGCTTCCTGAAAAGCACTGAGAGCTTTCTCTCCGGCTCCCTGCTGTTCTAATACAATGCCCAAGTTTGTCTTGGTCATGATGACTCCTGCGTCATCTCCAATCTCCTTTTGCAGCTTAATGGTTAATTTCAGGGCGTCAGTAGTACTCTCTGGTCGGCCTGTCATCATATAAATCCGCGCTATATATAATAATGCCCCAATCTGTCCTTTTTCATCATCATTGTCATCAAAAATCTCTTTTGCTTTTGAAAATGACTGCAAGGCGGACGTGTAGTCCAGTTTTTCAAAAGCCTCCTGCCCGTTTATCATCAGCTGATCGGTGCCTTCTTCAGTTGTCACTTTTTACCTCCATACATCTTTTGTCTCTCCGCTTAATAATTCATAAAGGACTGAGTGCATTGGATCTGCCATGTGGCATTCTGAAAATTCCTAAATCCCTTAATTCCCTGTATCCTTCTCCCTATATCGTACACCATCTTTTTCATACTATTTCTCCAAGCGCACCATCCATCTCAGGATGTTTAAACTGAAAACCACTATTCATTAATTTATCCGGCACTGCTCTCTGACTGGACATAAGGGCCTGTCCCAATTCCCCCATTGCAGTTTTTATCACAAACGCAGGAGCAGGAATAAATGCCGGCCTCTTAAGGGCTCTGCCCAGCGCCCGGGCAAAGGCCTTTTGTCTAGCTAATCCAGGAGCGCAAAAATTAACCGGCCCCTTTATTTCTTTATTTCTAAAAATATAAAGAATAGCTGACACAAGGTCATCCATGTGAATCCATGGAAACCATTGTTTCCCGTTTCCCAATGGGCCGCCCACTCCCATTTTAAACGGAAGCAACATTTTTGAAAGCGCGCCGCCGTTTTTCCCAAGAACAACGCCAAACCGCATGATCACCACCCTCGCCCCTTTTGCTTCGGCTGTTAAAGCCTCTTTCTCCCAGTCCACGCAGACTGTAGCCAGAAAATCATCTCCTGGTGGTGCATCTTCCTTTAACATATCATCACCCCGACTGCCGTAATACCCAGCCGCGGATGTACTCAATAAAACAGTTTTGCTTTCCTTAGTAATCGCTTCAACTACGTTTTTCGTTGTAAGAATACGGCTATCATAAATCAGTTTCTTATATTTGTCAGTCCAATAATTAAAAATATTTGTTCCGGCAAGGTTGATCACAGCATCAGCATTTTTTATCTCTTCCTGCCACGGACCGCTTTTGGATGTATCAGCTTCAATATGGCTAAAACCTTTTATCCCAACCAGTTTATGCCCGGATGACATCCCGGAAGAGACAACAGTGTGGCCTTCCTCAAGCAGTTTTCCTGACAACGCTGTCCCTACAAATCCCGATCCCCCAGTAATAAATATGTTCATAGTAATTTACCTAATGCAAAATAATTTAAACCAAAATTGTAAAAAAATTTCTTCGTGTCCTTCGTGCTCTTCGTGGTGAGGTTATCAGTCTTTCGCAGTTATTTTATCTATTATTTCACCTGCCTGATTGATAATGCGGTCAAAAAGTTCCTTAATTGTCGGGATATCACACGCCATACCTATCCCCTGGCCGCATGACATAACTCCTGCGTCAAGATCACCGGTATCATACATCCTTTTTGATTCCGTGCCCGCAGCGACTTTGATCAGGTCCTCTAGGTCTCCCCCTGAATCTTCCACATCAACGCATCGCTTTGCAGCCTTGTTTGCCCAAACCCTGTGCGTGGCACCGACTGAACGCATGACGAGCATTGTATCCAGTTCTGTAGCATTGACAAGAGCGGTTTTCAGATTGTCATGAATAGGGCATTCCTGGGTAGCCAGCATACGTGATCCAATAACAACTCCTTCTGCGCCAAGAGACAGCACCGCCAACAGGCCGCGTCCGTCTGATACACCTCCACCCCCTATTACCGGCAGGTTAACCGCGTCAACAACAGTAGGAATAAGGACCAATGTCCCGATATCAAGTTTGCCTGTAGCGCCCCCGTTCTCATATCCTACCACTGTTACAAAATCAGCCCCCAGCTTTTCCGCCTTCTTCGCGTACCTCACGCCAACACATTTATGTATCCAAGTCATTCCCGCAGCTTTAAATCTTTCGCTCAATTCTATTGGCGCAAAATGGCCTGATGTTTCGATGATGTTAACCTTCTTCTCCTGAAGTACGTCCATATACAAATTGTTGTCAACCGGCGCCATGGACGGAAACAGGTTGATATTTACCGCAAAAGGTTTATCGGTAAGTTCCTTGAGCCTATCAATCGCTTTTGACAATTCATCTTGGCTTTTAAAAATGGCTGACGCCATTATTCCAAGACCCCCGGCGTTCGAAACAGCCGCAGCATATTCCGGGAAACTGATGTGCATCATTGTGCCGCCGATAATCGGATACTTAATCCCGAGCCTTTTTGTTAATTCTGTTTCAAACATTCTTCATGATCCATGCAAGCACATCTTTTTCTCTGCTGGTATCAATTTTTATTTCACTTAGTGGAATCTCAGCCCTAGCCATACTCATGTGGCCGCCAGCAGAGCCGATTTTACCAAACTTCTTTTTAGCGGTTTTGCCAGCATTTTTATTTACCCCGTCATTCCTAAAAATAATAATCAGTTTCCCATCATGTATACCGGAAATAATGCTCCATTTCACGGACTGTACCCGCATAAAAAAATCAGCGATCAGAACACAGATATCAGGGCTTTCAACCTTACCCAAATGTACATAGAGGCGGACCCTTCGGGTGACCATCTCTATTATCGCTTTTTTAAAATATTTAAGATAACCGCTCCGAATCTCTGTCTGCTCGATACTCCTGGCCAGATGAATGTCCGCGTGCCTGTATAAAAACTGAAAAGCTCTGATATCCTCCATAATTGTCTGCCGTTCAAAATTGTTTGTATCAGTTTTGATTGCATGGAAAAGTCCGGTGGCAAGCCTGAACGACGGTTTTATTTTTGCCGCCCGGATGTATTCGGTCATTATGGAAGCTGTTGCTCCGTATTCCGGCCTGATATCTGAAAAATGGGCCACATCACATGAGACTGGATGATGGTCAATGATAACATCCGGCCTGAACATGGCAAAACATTCATGGTGATCCGGCTGTGAATCAACAATCACAAAACGGTTAAACTCATTAAATACAATATTCTTAATATACTTCATTTTGACTCCGAGTCGATGTACCATGGCGATATTATCAGGACGCTTCAATATATTAATATTCGATATGGTAACGTTCAATACCCGTCGCCATAAGAGTCGCTTAATCGCCATAGCACTTGCGATAGAGTCTGGATCAGCATTAATAACTACAAGCACGCGTTCACCGCCGGAAAACCTGCCTTGAAAACGCCTCAGTTTTTCTATTGCTGAAATTGCCAATTAAATTATTTTCTTTTTTAGGAATTCAAATTTTGGTCATTAAGTATTGTTACGCCAAATCTTATGATCGGGTCGATATTCAGATTTCGGATTTCAAATATTACGTATATAAAAGACATTATTTAAATTTAACACGGTATGCAAGGTTTGATCGTTACTTTAGCAATTTTAATCAGTCGGCCATTTATCTGAGGTTGCCTCTTCTGTAAAATAGCAGAACCTGTTCCATTCAAATTCCCGGAGGGAAACCGGACAACGCAATATCACTTTCTGCTCATTCACGTCAACAACTTCCCAGTCACCCTTCCGCTTCCCGCCGTCAATATGTATCTTCTGGCCGATTTTAAATGGATACGGCTTGAATTTTGTAACGTAAAATTTGCTCATAATTTTCTTATAAATAAGTTGCGTGACTAATCATTTTATCAGGCTCCGTGTGGCTATGCTATAACTAGCATCTTAGGTTGGGGTTGAGCCAACTTGTTTATGTTGGATTGAACACCTTAACCCAACCTATAAAATTAGTTATTTACGGTACAAGAAGTTCCAACGGCGAAACACAACAAACGCACCCAGCATCAAATTATTCCCTCAGTCCTTTCTTTACCCTCACCTAATAACGGCGGAATATTCGTCTCACTACGACCAGCCATCCAGCATCTAGTACCCAGCCTACATTCCCCAATCTGCACTAAACGTAACATTTTTAAACGCTTTTTCCATTTTAAGCTTATGCCCTCGCTCCATTTCAGCCAGCTCTTTAAACACCTTCTGTTCACCAGAATCATTGGACAGGTCGGCAACATAGGTATAGAAGTCCATGGCTTCTTCTTCGCTTTTCATGGCAAGGGCTAAGGCGTCAGCAGGGTGCATGCTAACAGAAAGCTTTGGTTTGTCAACAGATGCCGCAAAATTAGCATCAAAACTCTCCTTGAAGTGCATCTTGTCCGGCCCTTTCTTTAGATAGCCTTTTAAAAGCTTCTCATGGTTTTTTTCATCTTCAGCAAAACCGTTAAACATATCTTTTAACTGTGGGGATTTGACTTTTTCAGCAGCCTGCGAATAGAATTCCTGAGCTTCAATTTCATTTCCGATGGCGAAATTAATAATCTTCTCAAATTCAGTTTTTTTCATATTTATCTCCTTTTTAGTTCTATTATAACAAAGCAAATTTAATATCAAGAACTGTGCCACAAACAAATCTTCCCTGTTTCCCAGCATAACCGCCTGTTTGTTTAGTGCTTTTTTACAATTTGCATGAAAAGCTGTAACAATTAATCTTTTCTCCCGCGAGACATAAATGTTTCAAAAAAAATCGACACTTTATACACCTACGGCCTGTTTAATAGCGCTAAATTACTATTTTTACATTACTTTTTTTCATTAAAGCAAAATGGCATGCTCCTTGCTCAGTATAAGAATAGCATTTTTTTGAATGAACAAGAAAGGAACTAAAAAAGGAGATGTCAATGACCATACTGGAGGATTTAAAAAAAGACCGGAAGCTTATAAATGAAATCGACTGGGAAATGACACCTGAAGAAGCAATAAGGCTCTATCTTGAATGGGGTAACAACTGGGCCGGCGGAAATTATGTCATAAAATCAAAAAATGACGTGACCTATTATTTTGTGGTAAACACATGGAAAGAAAAACCCAGAGTTTTCCTTATTAAAAGAAACTCAGAAATCGCCGAAGAACTGGCTGAATTTGAACTCCCTGACCGGTTAAGAAAAATATTCCTCGATTCCGTTGGAAATCTTAAAGGTGTTTATCCTGTGAAAGGTGAGGTAAAAGACTGGCTCCAGGAAGAGCTGAAAGCTGCGTAACAACCTGTTTTGTTGGTCTAAACTTAATGTTTTATTAGAATTTAAATACTTGACCCTAGTTTTTTTGCGAGATGTGATCCTTTTTTTACACCTTTTGCTCAGAAACCTCAGTCCGGTTTAGGTACCAAACTTTTTACGCACGGAAGTACGATGTTTAAGGTCAAATAGCTTAAAAAATTCACACCCCATGCAGTTCTTTTCTTTCTCAGCGGAAGTGCCCTGAAGTTCACCTTCACAAAATGTTCCAGCCACCATCCAGCAGGCTTGCCCTGCGTTCATTGAGTAGGCTGGACAAACACCTAACTCAGCTGCCTTTGCTCCACCTGCTTCTCGACCACACTTCTTCATTTCCCAACAGTTCATACTTCCTTCCTTTCTTGATCGCCCCCTTAATACAAATCACTGACTAAACACAAAAACAGTGACCATGTAAATTGGATCACAGCTCTAATTGTTAAATACAGTGTTTTTAATCCTTTTGCTAACAGTCCTTGATGTAACAAATCCCCCAAATCCTATCAATTTAGTATGATTTAATTTTAACAGATTCCCAAAAATAAAGCAAAAAAAATGTAGGGTGGGCTGTACCCACAAGCAACTGATCAATAGGGTATTCTGACTTTTTGGTGGGCATCGCCCACCCTACGATGGTTGGTCACATTTCAGTAAATGAAAAACTTAGATTTGATGTCAAAAAATATGTTTTTTGTTCATTTTTTAACAACAATGTATAAGCTTCAAAGCTGGAATGGCAGTATTTATTTTTTTCTCTTTTTTTTCCGATTTTTTTTGCTCTTAAATCTGAGATATATACGAAAGCAAAAATAGCATAAAAAACAAAAAACCGGCATCCCGAAAACAATTATTTTTGTGTAGGCCTCTTCATCAAGCATGCTTCTTCCTTGATCTAGTTTGATATAACTTTCAATTAGCTTCCTTTGCAACAGATAATAAACCATTATCCATGAACTCATATATCCCAAAGCAAGGGATCTTTCAACATCATAAGGTAAATGTTTGATTACAGATTATTTTTGTTATATATTATTTTTTCCTTATTAACCTTAATAAAGGAGCTAACCATGCATTCCCTTGACGCGATATTCTCACCAAAATCGGTTGCCGTTATCGGCGCATCTTCTAAACCCGGCAAAGTCGGACATGATATTTTTGAAAATATTCTCATGGGCGGATATAATGGAACCTTGTATCCTGTAAACCCGAATGCCAAGTCAATCCAGTGTATCAGGGCGTATCCGGGTCTCCTTGATATTGACGATGATATCGATCTTGCCATGATTATCCTGCCACCTAAACTGGCGTTGAAAGCAGTGGAAGATTGTGTAGAGAAACAAGTTAAGGGCATTATTATTGTTTCAGCAGGCTTTCGTGAAGTCGGCGAAGAAGGACTTGAAATCGAAAACAGAATTGCCGATATCTGCATGGGGGCAGGCATCCGCCTGGTCGGTCCAAACTGTCTTGGTGTCATTAACCCGCATACAGATATAAAGCTGAACGCCAGCTTCTCTGCCCGCATGCCTGAAGCTGGTAATATCTCATTTATCTCCCAGAGCGGCGCCTTGTGCACGGCTGTTCTAGATTTTGCCGCGGACAGAGGGTTCGGCTTTTCAAAATTTATCTCCATAGGAAACAAGGCTGATGTAAATGAATTTGACCTTCTACGTTATTATCATGAAGACCCGCATACAGATGTTATCATGATATACATGGAAGAACTCAGACTGTGCGGACAGCAGCTGATTGACACGGTCAAACATATCACATCAGGCGATCGGCCGACACCGATTGTGGTGATTAAATCAGGTAAGACAAGCGCAGGTGCGGCCGCGGCCGCTTCACACACAGGGGCAATCGCCGGATCAGAAGCGGTTTATGACGCGATTTTCGATGAATCAGGAGTTATCCGGGTGGAAACCGTGGATGAACTTTTTGATTATGCCCAGGCATTTGAGCAGAAAAAACTGCCGGCCGGCAACAACATTGCCATTATCACAAACGCCGGCGGCCCCGGCATTGTCGCCACGGACATGACTGAAACCGCCGGGCTGAAACTCGCGAAATTCAACAAAAAGACGATTGAAGTCCTTGCCAGCCATCTCCCGTCAACCGCGAATATCCATAACCCTGTTGATGTTATCGGGGATGCTTCCCGGGACCGTTATGAAAAGTCCCTTGACGCCGTTATCAAGGATGAAAATGTTGACGGCGCTCTGGTCATCCTCACACCCCAGTCAATGACCAACGCTATTGGAACTGCAGAAGCTATTGTGAAGATATCAAAACGAACATCTAAACCGATTGTCTGCAGTTTTATGGGTATTATTGACGTATCTGAAGGAGTGAATCTTCTTAAAGAGCACGATATTCCCACATATAAATTCCCTGAAAACGCTGCCAAGTCCTTTGGCGCCCTTTATAAGCAGGCCAAATGGTTGAACCGGCAACTTCTCGCCCAGTTCAAGTTTAAACACAACAAAGAGCGTGCCAAAGAGATCATCCAGTCCTGTTATGATAAGGGCCAGTGGTATCTTGGTGAACTAGACGGTCTTGAAGTCTTAAGCTGTTATGGATTTAAAACTCTCCCCACGGTACTCGCCCGCACCGAAGATGAGGCTGTCAAACATGCCGACGATATCGGGTATCCGGTTGTTATGAAAATTGTGTCTCCGCAAATCATTCACAAGTCTGACGCAGGAGGCGTAAAGGTTGGAATGAAAAATCCAGAAGAAGTAAAAAAAGCGTTTAATCAAATCGTTGACAGCGCGTCAAAGTTTAATCCAGAAGCTGAAATTGAAGGCTGCCTTGTACAGCAAATGGCCCCAAGAGGATGGGAGGTGATCATGGGCGTAAACCGGTATCCTGTATTTGGCCCCCTAATCATGTTTGGTCTTGGCGGGATTTTTGTCGAAATTTTCAAGGACGTCGCTTTTAGGATCGCCCCTATCGGCAGGAACAACGCCTACAATATGTTAAGAAAGGTCAAGGTATTCTCCATCCTCAACGGTTTCAGGGGGGAACCAAGGGGCGATGTTGAAACACTGGAGAAGAATCTAGTCAGTCTCTCAGATCTTGTCATTGACAATCCGGAAATAAGGGAACTCGACATCAACCCGCTCCTTGTGCACAGGGAAGGAAAAGGCGCTACAGTCGCGGACGTCAGGATCATCCTCTCCGATCCCGACCCAGAATGTGTCATTACATGTTCAGAATAGAAATATTACCACAAGAACACGAAGGTCGCGAAGAAAAAAGCTTTTGAGAAGCTCTCATTTTACAAAACGGTCCCAAATTAACGCTCCGGTTGAAGATGTATTCCAGTGGCACGCACGTCCGGGGGCTATAGAAAGGCTCAGTCCGCCGTGGGATCCTTTGGTGGTTCTTGACAGAACCGGGGGGATTAGAAAAGGGGACAGGGTAATCCTTAAGATGAAAGCCGGGCCCTTCCCTTTTCGATGGTACGCTGAACATACTGGCTATGAAGAAAACAGACAGTTCAGGGACTGTCAGACCAGCGGTCCTTTTTCTGAATGGATTCATACCCACCTGTTCGATCAGGATGAAGGAAATACCTGCCGGCTGGAAGACAGGATCGAATACCGCCTCCCTTTCCATCCGTTAACCAGCTCTTTTATCGGCCCAATGATTAGTAAAAAACTCAAAAGAATTTTCAAGTACCGCCATACCACTACCAGGTCTGATATTCATCTTCATCAGCAATATAAAGATCAGCCGAGAAAAAATATTCTCATATCCGGTGCTTCCGGCCTTATCGGCTCAGCCCTTGTACCCTTTTTAACCACCGGCGGACATAATGTTATAAGCTTGGTTCGAAGAAGGTCTTCTTCCGGCAGTCATGAAATTGCATGGAATCCTGTTGATGGGTATTTAGATCTGGATAATATAGCCAATATTGATGCTATTATTCACCTGGCTGGTGAAAATATCAGCGGAAGCCGATGGACCAAAAGAAAGAAGAAAAAAATACATAACAGCAGGGTCAAGAGCACAACACTTCTTGTGGAAAAAATAACCAGCCTTAAAAAAAAACCTGATGTCTTTATATCCGCTTCAGCTATTGGTTTCTACGGTAACAGGGGGGATGCGATTCTTTGTGAAAATGATAAACCTGGCGATGATTTTCTCTCAGATGTATGCGCTGAATGGGAGAAAGCAGCCGCCCCTGCGGCTGACAGGGGTATCAGAACCGCTTGCGCGCGTATCGGCGTTGTGTTAACCCCCCAGGGAGGTGCGCTTATGCGGATGTTGTTCCCTTTTTCAATCGGCATGGGCGGCAGGATAGGAACTGGCCGCCAATATATGAGCTGGATCGGGATTGATGATGTTATCGGTTCGATTTATCATATCCTCATGAACAATGATATCAGCGGCCCTGTAAATCTTGTATCGCCTTCTCCTGTGACCAACAACGAATTTATGAATATATTTAAAGGGATATTATCCCGACCAGCACTGCTCCCATTACCCGTATGGATGATTAAACAACTCTTTGGTGAAATGGGAAAGGAAATTCTACTATCAAGCACAAGGGTGAAGCCTGAAAAATTACTTGAGACCGGATACGTTTTCAGGTACCCTCAGCTCGAAAAAGCATTGAAGCATATACTTGGTAGGGGATAAGTGTGATTTAAATTATAGAATGCTACCTGTTTTATACTAACTATTGATAGAGCAAAACGACACATTAACTTTAGGCACTATGTTAAAATGAACACCAAACTTAAAATATTACTCGCATCTCTCATGTTATCAGCCCTGATATTCGGATTTTTGCATCTGTTTACAGGTACTGATTATAATTTTGAACGGCTTCATGTCTTTCTGTTTAATCTCTGCAGCGGCGGTACTATCCTTCTGTATTATACTGAAGGAGAAAAGAGACTGTCACCCAGGGCATCTGTATTTCTTTTTCTTTCTGTCTTGTATGCTTGTTTGGCTTTTTTTAAATATTACATTCCAGCTATGATTATTTCCGTTATTCTTGCTGTCATTGTTGAGACTGTCAGGATTAAAAAGTTTTCCCTGTTCCCTGAAGGTTTTTTTCAGAAAGACGAACCTGTGCATAAAAAATTTCACCAGGCATCCCTGCTCTGTCTTTCAATGGGCCTTGTTATTTCCTGCATGGTCATTCTTAATAATGAATACCTAAAAATTATAACCAATATGCCAAAGTTGAAACTTGACACTTTTTTTCTCGGTTTCTCCTTCCCCCTTTCTCTGATCACCTTTACCGTCATGTTTTCATTCATGCAGCAGGTACCAAATGCTATCATACGCGCATTAAAAGAGTTCGGTTTCTGGACGGTCAATCTTGGGGTAATTATTTTTTTCCTCTTTATCCTTTTTGAAAAGCTGGCGCCACAAGTGGTCGTGACAACCATTCTTTGCTGCACCGTTATCATGATATTCTATCTTTACCATAAACTTGGCGAAAAGCTACAGCAGAAAAATTTTCTAACATCAGGGATATGTTTTCTACTGGTAACAGCTGTAACAGGTATTGCTTATATTATCGTGCAAATCACACCATATTATAGCCCGGAAAAATACAAATGGCTTCTGAGACTCCATGCGTTTGCATCACTTTATGGATGGAACCTCTGTGGCCTGGCGGTCATCTGCAGGTTTGATGATTTCCCTATTAAGCTTCACTCAATAGGTATTATTTCCCTGCACTGGGTGACGGTAATCATTCTGGCACCGATTGGCAACTATTACAGCCCTGTTGCTGTCATCACAGTACTGTGTTATGCGTTTATTTTGTATACCATCCTTTTCAGCAAAGAAGCTGTTAAAATATAAACCAGCATAATTCACAACAGAAACACTATAGGTTGTCAAAATCAAATCATGGCCTGAAAACCAAATAATAGTGATTGTTTTTTTAACACCTGCCTTATAAAATCTTTCAAAAGACAGACCCTTTCTCTTTTTCAAGTTATAAGAAATCTTATTCCTAAGTCTTTTTAAAGAATTAAGTTTTGCTTTGTAAATCGCAAAAATTATGTTATGGAATAATTATTCAGAAGAAAATAATTAGTGTGATTCTGACGAAATATGGGTGAAAGTCCACTTATTTTTTTTGAATTGAGATGACAAATTATAAAGATAGTCAACATCTGAGACTGGTCTAAAAAACTAAATTCGAGAATTTAAAACCACAATATGTTGTGTTTCTGCCAATATTGATATTGTAACAGAATATAATCATAATTACCGTGAGATATAACGACTATGAGCCGTGATATCGTTCAAAGAATAATAGAACATGAAGAAAATTTAATTAATCGCCGTTTGACATGGATGCTCACTTTTCAGGGTTTTTTGTTTGCTTCACTATCCTTGTTTGTTAACAAAAAAGAAGACATTCTTCCTACCGATGTAATTTTATTGCTTGAGCAACTAATTCCATATGTTGGAATATGTGTATCGATTGTTATTCTATTAGGTATCGTTGCCGCATATCGCTCAATTACACATAATAAAAAGACATCATACAATGAAGACATTGTCGCTTTATTGCTAGGTCGTTTCTCGAGCTGTTCTATACCTATCATTATAATCGATGGTTGGTTGTATTTCCTAAGGTGTTCGTGGTTAAAAATTCTTTTTTACGATTTAATCATTTTAATAATTATTGTATTGTTGATGGTTTGTTGCATCAGAAAATGTGATCCGAAAACTAAAATATCCAAAAAATGGATTCTTGGGGCATTTACGGTTGGTTTAATAACTGGAATTCTTTTTATCTTTCTTTGTCTAAACAATTTGTCGAATAGTGTCTCTCAATTTTATCAATTAAAATATCTCGCTGATAAGGGGAAAGAAACATTTCAAGCATATAAGCAAGGGTCTCCTGAGGTAGCGATATGGGCATTAGATAATCATTTACAAACTTTACAAATAGCCTTAAATGACGAAAATAATGATAAGGAGATAATTGAAAGCGATTTAATGCTTACTCATACCAGGCTTGCGATAGTTTATAAATCTCAAGGAAATGAAATAGCATATAAGGAAAACATTAAAAAATCTCTTTTGATCGCTAAAAAATCAGATCCAAATGAAACAGAAGAGAATCTGCTTAAGATAATAAAAAAATATGATAAACCGGAAAAATAGTTGTGTGCTTCAATTTAGTTCATTTTTTAACAGCATTTAGCAATGTGTGACTTGAGAATCATATCTAGCACTCGTTCATATTAGAATGCAGGGATAAAAAACTCATGAAGAAATGTTTCTATATAATCTCAATTGCTTTAATAGCCTTCATTGTTTTTAAATATAAAGATGAAATTAAAAGAAACGTTTTTAATGTCACAGAAAGCGGTTGTAGAATTGGTTAGAATTGGGTTAGAATTGTGTCGGACCAAGATAACCAATTAAAATATTGAGAAAAACACCCTAAAATAAGCTTTTTTTTTCGGCCTTAAACAAGCTATTTTTAGGGTAAAATTGACTTTTTAAGAATAAGTGTTCTTGCATATCTTTAAAATATTTCTTAAACGCATGATTTTGGGGGTAAAACATGTCGTTTAAGGCCTTAAAACAAGAGTTTTTTAAATATATATTTTTTAAAATCAGAAGGTTAACTTGGTCCGACCCAAAATCTAAAATCTAATATTTTGATAAGGCACAAGTCAAGGAGACCGCACCATGAACAACGAAATCATACTCTACAGTACACCTGATGGTAACAAAAAAGTCGGAGTATTATTTCAAGACGAAAATTTCTGGCTGACGCAGAAGACGTTGGCCGGGCTGTTTAATGTTAATGTGCCCGCGGTTAGTAGGCATCTGAAAAACATCTTTGAATCCGATGAATTGGTGAAAGATTCAGTTGTTTCCATTTTGGAAACAACTGCCGCAGACGGCAAGATCTATAAAACCACATATTACAATCTTGATGCCATCATTGCCGTGGGCTACCGGGTCAACAGCTATCAGGCGACCCAATTCCGCATCTGGGCGACCAAAACGCTTAAGGAATTCATCATCAAGGGATTTGTGTTGGATGATGAGCGGCTCAAACAGGGGAAACGTTTTGGTAAGGATTATTTTGACGAACTTCTGGAACGGATCCGGGAAATCCGGGCCAGTGAGCGGCGGTTTTATCAAAAAATTACGGATATCTATGCGCTATCGGCAGATTATGATAAAGACTCACCAATTACAAAGGAGTTTTTTGCCACAGTACAGAACAAGCTACATTGGGCCATAACCGGTAAAACCACAGCGGAAATCATATATGATTCGGCTGATGCTTTAAAAATACATATGGGTTTGACAAGCTGGAAACAGGCACCTGATGGTAAAATTCTGAAATTAGATATTTCCGTTGCTAAAATTATCTGAACGAGTCGCACATTCGAGCATTGAACCGCATTGTGACCGCTTACCTGGATCTTGCAGAAAATAGGGCTGAACGGCAGATTGTGATGAAAATGGAAGAATGGGTACAGTTTCTTCACAGTTTTCTGGAGCTTTCCAACTATCCGATTCTCAAAGACAAAGGAAAGATAAGCGCTGTAGAGGCCAAGCTCAAAGCCGAACAGGAATACGAAACATACCGAAAACGCCAGGACCGGGAGTTCATTTCCGACTTTGATAGGGAAATTAAACGGATTCAGGGCGAGCAAGATGAGGACGATGAATAAAACTTCTGTAACCACCCTTGTGCTTTGTTCAATAACCACAGCATAATCCGCCTTTTTTAAAACGCGCAGCAATTGTACCAATTAAACCATTTTTATTGATGTCCATTATCAAAATTGCATCCTGGCCTGAAAACAAGGTCTTTTTGATTATATTTACAGGTAATACAGAAGTTTATCGCGACCCATTTCGATAAATAAAGTATTAAGTGGGGAATTAGATAGTGTAGTTATGCCATGCGGAAAAAATAAATGGCGGCTTAAGGACAAATGAACAAGTCCATATTTTGAGTCTTAATTTTTGGATGTTTTAGTTTTAAGGATTTTTTATAATTAGATAAAACCTGAGACAGATCTGTCTTATACAAACAGACATTGAACAACAGAAACTCACTTGGCAATAGCCACTATTTATATTTATTTCAGATCGTTATGTCGCAACGATCCCTCTCCCACAGATGGCACACTTAATGCAATAATTATCTTATTAAAATCAAGTACGGAGGTACTCCTATGAATAAATCAGAAAATACAATAACAAATCTTTACAATCTTTTTGAAGCGGTTTTTGATGAAGTTGACACAGAGGATGAAAATATTGTACCTTCTGTCGTTATGCATCTTATTGATACAGGAAAAGTAAAACTTGTATGTAAAGATACTAACTGCAGTAATTTTCTGTCATGATGATTGTTACAATTTAAATCTGATAATGACCTGAAGCTGGTATCGATTATTTTTAATTACAAAAGGGGGCACATGATGAACAAAAGGTTTAACGGCTGGCTACTAACTTTCATCTCGATCTGTTTTCTGATCTCTCAACCCGCTTTAGGCGAAGAGAAGAATGATGGTTACAATGGTTCTAAAAAATTCAAAAAACGACAGGCAATGGAAAAAGTTAAACAGGGAGATCAGCATTTCCTCCCAATGCCGTTAACAATTGTCGGCGCTCAGGTAAATGGAAAACCAAATTTTCAGACTGTTTCATGGGTCAGTTTTGCGAACTGGGATCCAGCATTAATATATGTGAGTATCAGCAAAACAAATTATACACTAATGGGTATCTTGAAGAACAAAACATTCAGCGTCAACCTGCCTTCTTCTGATATGTCGGCGGTCATCGATTATATTGGTACCCATTCAGGGACTGAAGTTGATAAAACAGACATATTCGAAGTTTTTTATGGTGACACGAAAACAGCGCCTTTGATAAAAGAATGCCCGATAAATATTGAGTGCAAGGTGGTTAAAACTATCGATGAGTTCCCGTCAAATTATATGTTTATCGCTGAAATTGTCCAGGTACATGTGGGGAAAAAATACATAAAGAAAGACGGGATGCTCAACACAAAAAAACTTGATCCCATGTTTTACGCGTTTTATGACATGAAATACTGGAAACTTGGAAAATCAGTTGGAACTTCCACAAAGGAATGGAAAAAATATAAGAAATAACTCCTGTGGGGGAAAAAATAGCATTCTTGAAAGGAGCCAATATGGGAGTAATAACAATAAGTAAAGAATATGGAACAGAAAGCGCCCAGGTCGCGTCTTTAGCTGCTGAAAAACTAGGATATGAATATATCGGCAAGCATCTGCTGGCAAAAATCGCGGCTGAGTTAAACATTTCTGAAAGCGAAGCTGAAATATTTACAAAAACGTCCAGCTCAAGCCTCCTCCGCTATGTAGATAAGTATACCTGCTCAATCGTCCAGAAAGTCGTAGACGGAGAATACGGATGTCTTGATGATGATAAATATTATACAGCCACAAAAAAACTTGTTGAAGATCTTTATGACGCCGATAACGTGATTATTCTCGGATGGGGCGGACAATGTATATTAAAGGACAAACCAAATGTTCTGCATGTCCGCCTGAAAAAAGATGAAGAAGAGAAAATCAACTTCGCTATGGAGACAAAAAAACTTGACCTGAAAAAAGCGAAAAAGCATGTAATAAAGGAAGAAGAAGACCTGAAAACATACATTTTCCATTTTTTCGGTAAAAATTGGAACGATGCCGATCTATACGATCTTGTAATAGATATGGGTAAAACAAGCCCGGAAAAAGCAGCAGATATTATATGTGATAATTTGAAGCATAAGATTTCTTAGAACATATCATAAGCAATCATATCTTCTTCAACACCAAGATTGTACAGCGTTTCATTGACTGCATCTATCATCACACCTGGACCGCACAGATAATATTCTATCTCTGTTGGGTCCTTATGGGATTTTAAATAGCTGTCATAAAGGCACTGATGGATGAAGCCTGTCATACAGTTACAGTCATCCCCGGGTTCAGGTTCTGAAAAGGCCACATGGTAAGAAAAGTTGTCAAATTTTTTATCCAGTTCCTTGAATTCTTCATCATAAAACAGTTCTTTTTCAGAACGGGCGCCGTACCAGAATGTCATGGGACGTTTTGTATGAACCGCGTTGAGTTGATGCAGGATAAGAGACCTCATGGGAGCCATTCCCGCACCGCCGCCAACAAAGCACATCTCCCTTTCAGTTTCCTTTATAAAAAATTCTCCGAAGGGTCCGCTTAACACGATCTGGTCACCCGGTTTCAGGCCGAAAATATACGAACTCCCAATCCCGGGGGGCAAATCTTTATGATCCTTGGGGGGTGTGGCGATTCTTATGGTAAATTTAAGGCATTCTTTTTCATAGGGCGGGTTTGCGAGTGAATACGCCCTGAACACCGGTTCATCAGAAGACGTACAAATTTTTAAAAAACTGAACCGGTTCCAGGAGTCTACAAACCTTTCAGCGATATCAAATTCCGTGAAGCAGAGTTCATATTCCGGTATATCCATTTGCAAATACGCACCAGCTTCAAAGTCAAGTTCATCTTCTGGATCAACCCTGACAACAAGCTCCTTAATAAACGTTGCAACGTTTTTATTTGATACTACTTCAGCATTATATTTCCTTACACTGAAAATCTCATCAGGAACACGTATGTTCATGTCCGTTTTCACTTTAAGCTGACAGGCCAGGCGCTTTTTTTCCTTTAAATTCTTCCGGGAAAGATGGGGAAGCTCTGTGGGAAGGATATCACCTCCCCCTTCTTCCACCACGCACTTGCACTGGCCGCATGATCCGCTTCCGCCACAGGCTGAAGGAATATATATTTCACGGTCAGCCAAAGACATTAGGAGTGTTTTCCCTGATTGCACCTCAATGCTTTTCTCATCGCTGTCATTTATGATGACGCGACACAATCCTTTTTCAACTATTTTTGATTCTACAAAAAGTAAAATCAAAACAATCGGCATGATAACAACCGCAAAAACCGTTATGCTGACAGCATAAATCATAAGGTAATCCCTGAAAAAAGCATGAACGCCATGGCAATAAGGCCGGTAACAATCATCGTTATACCGTAACCCTCAAGCCCTTTTGGAAAATCGGCGTATCTCATTTTTTTTCGTATTGCCGCCATTGAAATAATGGCAAGCATCCAGCCGACACCTGAACCAAAACCAAAAACCACAGTTTCAGTAAACGTGTAATCCCGTTCTACCATAAAAAGGGATGTTCCCAAAATTGCGCAGTTAACAGCTATAAGCGGCAGAAAAACACCCAGGGCTGCATATAGGGCTGCTGAATACCTGTCAATAATCATTTCAATGGCCTGGACCATGGCGGCAATGACTGAGATAAACAAGACCAGTTTTAAAAAGCTTAAGTCGATATCAGGATACCCGGCCCATGCCAAGGCGCTGGGCGCAAGCATAAAGTGATAGATCAGCCAGTTCACAGGGGCCGTGACCGTAAGGACAAAAACGACCGCGAAACCAAGCCCTGTCGCAGTTTCAATGCTTTTCGAAACAGCGACAAACGAGCACATCCCCAGGAAATAGGCGAGGAGTATATTACCCACAAAAACAGAATTAACAAATATGTTTAATAAATCTTCCATAATATTTATATTGTAGGGGCAGACCTATGTGTCTGCCCAATATGCATATGTGTCTGTCCAATTGTTGGGCGAACACATAGGTTCGCCCCTACTAGACATCTTTGTTTGGGCGAAAATATAGGCTCGCCCCTACGAATCAGGCTTGTCCTCTGACACTGCGTTCTGAAGCCATACAAGCAGGCCGATAATAATAAAAGCAGCCGGCGCAAGGAGCATAAATCCCATGTCTTCATATCCGGCAGCATAGAAGGATTCGGGGATAACCTTTACCCCAAAAAATTTACCCGATCCCAGCAATTCCCTGAAAAAAGCAACAATGATAAGAACAGACCCGTAACCAATACCATTCCCTATCCCGTCAATAAATGCCAGGTGGGGCGGATTGGAAAGTGCAAAGGCTTCTGCCCTTCCAAGGATAATACAGTTTGTTATGATCAGGCCCACAAAAACAGACAACTGTCGGCTCATATCATAAAAATAAGCCCGCAGGAATTCATCCGTAATGATGACGAGACTGGCAATAACAGAAAGTTCCACAATGATCCGGATGTTTCTGGGCATAATATTCCGCATCAATGAAATGATCATACTGGAGAAAGAGATCACAAATGTCATTGAAAGTCCCATGACGACAGCGGTTTTTAACTGAACGGTCACAGCCAGTGCTGAGCATATCCCCAGCATCTGTATGGATATGGGATTGCTCCCCCATACCGGGCCTGATATTATTTTGTATATCTTACTTTTTTTCAGGTTCATATTTGCACCATGGAACACTTTTATTGATTAGACAGTATTTTTTCTTATTCCTAAATGTTACGGAAACAGGCTCATATTCAGCCAGAACCTCCCGAAACCCCTGTGTTAAATAATTACCTGTCAGTGTTGCGCCGCTGATACCGTCAACATAATTGATTCTCTGTTCAGGTGAAATACGTTCAGCTGCTTTTCCTTTTGCCACGGCAACTGAGACAAACTCGCCCCCCATATCTGTAATTTTTTTCCCCACAAAATTCTTCTGGAACCAGCTCTGCTCAATCTCTCCGCCAAGACCAGGTGTTTCAGCGTGCCGGCAGACTGTAAATCCGGATATGGTGGCGCCGTCGTTCTTAAGCGCCAGGTATCCTTCAATATCTCCCCATAGGCCCTTTGAATTTATCGGGATGATGTACCCTTCTATAACATTCCCTTTTTTATAAAGGTATAAAGGGAGTGTGCGGCCAACGTTCTTTTTGCTCTCGCTTTCGGTGATCGAATTCCCGCTATTATCCACCTGAATACTGATGATATGTTTTGAATAGAGGTCTTCAATCACGGACGGTGTCATTTTTTTCTCATTATCCCCAAGACCGACCGCTTTTAATATGTTTTTCTGACGGTCAATCATGATATTTCTTTTCTGTCTTTCCTGAAGCCCTGTAGACGCGGCAGCAAGCAACCCTCCACACACCACACAAAGGCATAAAGCAAACAGTATTGACCTGACACTTTCAAACATTTGGTATCCTTTTTTTCAACCGCAGATTTATCTCAACATGGTCCATCAGTGGGGCAAACAGGTTCATAAACAGAATGGCCATCATCACTCCCTCAGGATAAGCAGGGTTAACAACCCGTATAAGCACAGTCAGTACGCCTATGGCCATACCGTAAATCCATTTCGACTTCTCCATGCCTGGCGCTGAAACCGGATCCGTTGCCATATATACAATACCAAACAGGAAACCGCCTGTAACAAGATGATACATCGGGTTTATGGAAAACCAAGGAAGCGTATCAGGGCCCGCGGCAAGATTCAGCAGCAATCCTGTCAATAACACACCGGCAACCCCGCCGGCAATAATCCTGAAGCTCGCGATTCCGAAAAAGATGAGAATGATTGCCCCTGAAAGTATACAAAGTGCTGATGTCCCCCCAATGCTCCCGGGATATCCCCCCACAAAAAGGGTTTTCAGCGTAAAACCCGCGTTATGAAGGGTTGCCTCAATATTTTCATATGGCGGTATAATTGATGTGCACGCGAGGGGAGTCGCCCCAGTCACAATATCCACCGCATTGCCGCATGACGCGTCAGCCGCCACCCAGACATTGCCCGACATTTTTGCAGGATAAGCAAAAAACAGAAAGGCCCTGCCTACAAGTGCAGGGTTGAATATGTTCCTGCCAGTCCCTCCGAAAATCTCCTTTCCGATAACAATTCCGAATGTCATACCGAGAGCGGCCTGCCATAAAGGTATTGTCGGCGGCAGGGTAAGAGGGAAAAGGAGGCCCGTAACAAGGAGGCCCTCGCTGATCGGATGTTTCCGTATAGACGCAAAAACAGTTTCCCAGAAAAAACCCACACCATAAGAAACAATAATCAGCGGAAGGACAACTTTAAGCCCATTGATAAAGACAGACATAAAATCC
>JANQFQ010000112.1 GCA_028277765.1 Desulfobacterales bacterium | reverse complement strand
GGCCTGAAAAGAAGATCGATTTAAAAAAATTAAAAAAATATGTTCTAAGCAATCCGTATTTTTTGAATCACATTGTTTCTGAGGACGGTAGTGTTACGGCACTGGTTATTGAAACAGAAGCGACATTAAAAGGAAAAGATAAAGAGGATGACCTGCTGGACGGTTTTGAAGAAGAGACGGACCAACAGGAAGATACGGAAATTGAAAAAGCGTATTTTTCTGAAAAGGAGCTTAGTGAAGTTGTTGATGCTGTTAACAGGATTGTTGAAAACTACAGGAAAAAAGGTTTTGAAATCGCTGTTACAGGTGGCCCTTTTATTGAGGACGCGTTTAATCGTCTCACCAAAGATGACCTGTTCTTTTTAATATCCCTGACATCAGGGGCGTGTATTTTTTTTCTCGCTTTTTTATTCAGGAGGATATCCGGAATAATTCTACCCTATATGGTCATCATTGCCGCAGATGTTTCAGTTCTGGGGCTTATCGATCTTTTTAACAAGCCGCTGACGATAATGACGACAATCGTTCCAAGTTTTGTTATGGCGGTGGGCATCGCCGATTCCGTGCATGTGCTCGCGATTTTTTTCCGAAAATACCAGGAGGGAGGCACAAAAGAGGACGCCATTGCGTATGCCCTGGGGCATTCAGGCCTTGCTATTGTCATGACCAGCTTGACCACAGCAGCAGGTCTTATGTCATTTGCCTTTGCCGAGCTTGAAGCTATTGGTGATATGGGGCTTTTTACAGCTGCTGGTGTTGTTATGGCGCTTCTTTTTACAATCGTTATGCTTCCGGCATTGATCGCCATTATACCGATAAAACAGAAAACCAGATCAAAGGAAAAAAATGAAAGCTTAATGGACAGGATACTGTTGTGGTTTGCTGATTTCTCCACATCCCATCCCTGGGAAATCATTGCTGTAAGTATCGTTATCTGTATTATGTCTGTTATTGGCCTGTTCAAGATAGATTTTTCCCACGATATGATGAAGTTTTTTCCGGACAATCTCAGACTCAAGCCGGATCTTTATTTTATTGACAGGGAGATGAACGGTATCATTGCCTTGGAGGCTGTTGTGGACACGAAAAAAGAAAACGGCATTTATGATACAGAGATACTGAACCGGATTGATAACATTTCCAAGGATGTTATGAATATCAAAATGACGGATATTTATATTGGTAAAATTTTTTCAATAAATGATATCCTAAGGGAAACAAACCAGGCGCTTCACGGCAATAACCCTGAATTTTATACTATACCACAAGACCATGACACTATTGCCCAGGAGCTGTTGCTTTTTGAAAACAGCGGGAGTGACGATCTCGAAAGACTGGTGGACAGCCAGTTCAGTATGACCCGCATTACAATGAAAATTCGTTGGGTGGAAATTTTTAAAGCAGAAAAATTTATCACCGAGGTCAAACGGCGGTTTAATGACATGTTTGCTGGAAAAGCGGACATTCAGATTACCGGGATGGCTGGGCTGATGGGAAACACAGTTCCTGCGGCCCTGCGGAGTATGGCACAGAGCTACCTGATAGCTGGGATTGTTATAACAATAATGATGATTATGCTTGTGGGGGATTTAAAACTCGGCCTTATCAGCATGGTACCGAACCTTATGCCGATTATAATGGTTATGGGCTTTATGGCGTATATAAAGGTACCGCTCGATTTTAACGGACTCATGATCGGGAGTATTGCCATCGGCCTAGTGGTGGATGATACCATGCATTTTATGTACAATTTTCGGAAATATTATACTGCCACCGGCAACACCCATGTTGCTGTTCAGGAGACTTTACTCGGGACCGGACGGGCGCTACTGATAACATCCCTTGTCCTCAGTGCTTCGTTTTTCATTACCATGCTTGCGACGTTAACAAATTCAGTTATCTTTGGTTTTTTTACAGGCATCGTCATCTTGCTGGCACTGATGGCTGATTTTGTCCTGGCACCGGCGCTGATGGTTATTTTTACTAGAAAAAAGCAGGATAAGGGGCTGATGCTGAAAGGGCAGAAGCAAGGGTAGAGAGTAGAAAACTAGATATTAGATCCTGGATGCTAGAACTCCTGCTTAAACATATCCTCCGACAAGGTACCTTCCGCGATTTTTAAAACAGGACCAGACATGTAAATTGAAAAATCGTCACTAACCATGATCGCGAGTTTTCCGCCGGGCATGTGAACGGTGATGTTGGAATCGCAATGGTCCAGTTTTACGGCTACGGCTGCTGAAGCGCTGGCACTGCTGCCGGACGCGAGAGTGTATCCTGCCCCGCGTTCCCAGATCTCTATCCTTATGTTCGCGCGATCGATAATTTCCATAAACTGAACATTTGTTTTATTTGGAAATCGGAAATTTTTTTCTATCAGCGGACCAAAATTCCTCGCGTCTTCTTCTCTGGCTGTATCTCTTAAAATAACACAATGGGGATTACCCACAGTGGCAGCGCAATATGTAAGCATACTCCCTTCAATACTGATATTTTCGTTAATCACTTCCCGATCAGGACCTTCCACCGGTATCTTTGCGCTATCAAAACTGACGCTTCCCATCTCCACCTTGATATTTTCACCGTTATCTTCAACCATGCAGAGGACTTTGCCTCCTTCTGTAAATACCGTAAACGGTTCTTCTGTAACCTTTTGTGAATCCCAGAGATAACGGGCGAAAATCCTGAGACCATTCCCGCTTTTTTCAGCCTCGCTTCCGTCAGGATTGAAAATCCGAAGACTGAAGTCGCATTCTGAATGGTCAATCGGGCCGAAAAGGATGCCGTCAGATCCAACACCAAAATTCCTATGGCATATCATCCTGATTTTTTCTTCAGTAAGATCATGACCAAAGCCAGAAGGATCAAGAACAATGTAGTCGTTTCCAAGACCGTGATATTTATAAAAGCGCATATTGAATCCTTTTTAGGTTTATATTCAATGCCTTATGCCTGACCAAGCTTAACAGACCGCAAGAAATATTCAAGGACAAAAACAGAAAGGTTTTAAATGATAATCTCTTGAAACAACAGGGGCGGTTCGTGAACCGCCCCTGCTTTTTTTTAAATACTTATTTAAAGAAGAATCGCTCCAACGTCTAAGTCTTCTCTGGGCTAATCCAAGTTAAAAGCCCCTGAATCTTGCATCCATGGCGGATATGTTTTTAATCTTGATTAAAGCGTCAAAATAGTTCCGACTGGAAATTTTTTCTAGGTGAAGAAGGCCGTTTTTAACATCTTTTACTTTGCCAGACATTGACTGGCCGGTTGCGAGGGTAACGTTTACTCTTCTACCAATATACATCCGAAGGTTGTCCTCAAAGGTATGCTCAAGATTGTACTCGATTGCCTTGTTTTTCTCTTCACCAGCGCAGGTGTCTGCCGGCGAGAAATAGACAGGAAGAAGCATCAATAAACATACAGGGGCTAAATAAAGCAGCGTTTTTCTGTTCAATCTTTTCATCGGTGTACCTCCTTTATTATTATTTGTTTGTATTGAGTGTATACTATAATAAATTTTATCTTCTAAAATCAAGTAATTAAGTTTATTCGTCTGTTTTTCAGAATGAATGCTATCAAGCAGCAGAAAATTTGTTGAATTAAATATTTTTTTAATGTTACTAAATGGCTGAGAATTTCCGACTATTATTTTTTCTTCATCGATTTTTTGGAAATATTAAAATGAAAAAGATGTTCTATTGCTTGATTGGTTTGGTGCTAATCGCCGGTTTCTTTTATTTTTTTCCAGGTATCATTTTAAAACCTATTGGGAGTTTTCTTATACGGGATGATATTCCTGATCATGCTGAAGCAGCTGTTGTACTTTCTTCAGGAGTAGATTATTATCCCCGGCTGATTGAGGCGTCTATACTTTATAAAAGCAAGACTGTAGACATGGTTGTTATAAATGGCGGCAGGTCAACAGAAACCATCCGTAAGCTGGAGGAAAAAGGATTTCAATGGATGGCTCCCTGGTATGCTGATTCCATGAATATCCTCAGTCTGCTTGGTGTGCCCAGGAGAAAAGTGATTAAAGTTAAGGCTGAAAATGCTTATGATACCGTCAGCGAAGCCGGGATAGTAGGTAAAAGCCTTTCTGATATAAAGATTTCCAGCATTATCGTTGTGACCAGCAAATTTCACACAAAACGGGCTGGTTATATATGGAGCAAATTGTTTTCAAAAAACTTCAAGATACAAGTGATGTCTGCTAAAGAGGATCCGTTTGATCCTGCAAACTGGTGGAGAAGCGGACGGCAGGCAAGACAGGTGCTCACCGAATACGGTGCGTGGATGTATCTGTTCTGGAAGCTGATAACCAGCCCTGAAGGGGATTAATTTTTTAAATGAAAACAGATTCACCTGTTGCCATAGTAAAACAGAGAGCAGAACAGCTGTTCAGCGGAGTGTCTGGAAGTCATAACTGGGAGCATACTGTCAGGGTTTGCAGACTGTGTGAACATTTAGGTGCTGTTGAAGGTGCGGACATAGATGTCCTCCTTGCCGCAGCATACCTGCATGATATTGGTAGGGAGATCCAGGACAAATTAAACGGGGCTGTCTGTCACGCTGAAAAAGGGGCTGAACTGGCTGCTTCGGTTCTGGACGGTCTCCCCTTTTCAGAAACACAGAAAAGGAACATCATCCACTGTATAAAGTCGCATCGATTCCGGGGTGAATGTGTTCCGGAAACAATTGAAGCAAAAGTGCTTTTTGATGCTGATAAGCTTGATGCCATTGGCGCGATCGGTGTGGCAAGGGCGTATCTTTTTGCCGGGGAAATAGGGGCCAGACTCCATAACCCTGATATAGACATAGAGAAGACAGCGCCTTATTCAAAAGAAGATACAGGATACAGGGAATATAGGGTCAAACTTTGCAACATCAGGGAGAGGATGATTACAGAAGAAGGTAAGCAAATGGCGGATGGCCGCCACAGGTTTATGGATAATTTTTTTAAACAGTTCCTGTTGGAACATGAGGGAATGAGGTAACTGAAATGAGTATGAATGTCGTGGAAAAAATTGATGATCTTGTAAAGGTGAAGCATGTCCTGGTTAGTGTTTCAGATAAAAGAGGGCTGGATGCTTTTATTCCAGGGCTGAAAGAGATAAACCCTGATATCAGGATTTTTTCGACTGGCGGTACATTCGGAAGGATCAAAGAGATACTTGGTGACAACGCTGACAGTTGTCTTACACAGGTGTCTGATTACACAGGACAGCCTGAAACACAAGGCGGACTGGTGAAGACCCTCGATTTTAAAATTTATCTAGGACTCCTCACCGAGACGTATAATGATTCCCACCAGGATGATCTTAAACGGACAGAAGGGGTGCCCATAGACATGGTTGCTGTCAATCTGTATCCATTTAAAGAGACGATTTCAAAAGAGGGCGTAACCGTTGAACAGGCGCGGGGAAATATTGATATTGGCGGTCCGTGCATGATCAGGGCGTCAGCTAAGAATTGTATCCGGGTGGCATCGGTGGTTGATCCGTCTGATTACAGCATGATCCTTGATGAAATGAATAAGAACAATGGATCGACAACCCTTGATCTCAGGTTCAGACTGGCCTGTAAAGCGTTTTATCATACAGCGGTGTATGATCGGACCATAGCGGACTTTCTGAAGGATAGGAGCTATGATGAAGTAAAAGGGTGTTATGAGACATAAAAAAGGGGCGGGTTCGTAACCCGCCCGGTCTGGGGATGTTGCAGGATACTGTTTGATAATATCGTAGGGTGGGCTGTGCCCACCATATTGGTTCAGCCATAAAAAACTACCGTAATGGAAATAAATGGCAGAGCTGCTAGATACTGGATGCGTTTGTTGGGTTAAAAAGCGCAACCCAACCTACTATATTGTGTATACGCGAAAAAAGGATAGAAGCGCAACCCAACATGATAGTTAACAAAAAATGAATTATGACACAGTC
The DNA here is from genome assembly GCA_028277765.1 of Desulfobacterales bacterium. GTDB lineage: Bacteria > Desulfobacterota > Desulfobacteria > Desulfobacterales > SURF-7 > JANQFQ01. The sequence goes on along the minus strand of JANQFQ010000112.1, from coordinate 22,429 downwards.
TCAGGGGAGACCGAGGGGGATTGTAGGATTAAAATAGGTGTAGGGGCGGGTCGCGACCCGCCCGGTCTGTGGATATTGCGGGATAAGGTGTAAATAGAGGGTTAAGAATAAAGGAGAAAAACATGGCTGAAGATTTAAAGAAAATGTACAAGACGATAATGGATGATCACTTCCCGCCGAAGATGGAGATCAGCTTTATTGACGATGATAACCGGCAGACACTTTTTTATGAAAAGGTTGCCTGGACCATCGATGATGTGCAGAAGGGCTTGAGATACGGGGAGAATCCCGGGCAGGAGGCGGCTCTTTATAAGCTTGTGAATGGAAATTTAGTCCTTGGTGATGCAAAGACCATACAACCGGGGCAGTATCTTGCATCTGATATTGAACTCCTTCAGTCTGGCAAGCATCCAGGCAAGACAAATCTGACCGATGCGGACAACTCTTTGAATATACTAAGGTATTTTGAAGAAAGACCGGCCGTGGTAATTGTAAAGCATAACAACCCATGCGGTGTGGCTATATCTGATTCACTTGAAGACGCATATACAAAAGCGTATATGGCGGACAGGGTTGCGGCGTTCGGTGGTTGTATAGCTGTTAACCGGGCGATTGACAATGGTACGGCTGAAGCCATTTCTGAACAGTATGCTGAGGTTGTTGTGGCTCCAGATTTTGAAGACGGATCCCTGGAGATTTTGGCAAGGAGAAAAAACCTCAGGGTTATCCGGATAGGGAATATCGACAGGCTTAAGAATTTTGTGGGTGAAAGATGCGTTGAGTTCAAGAGCCTGATAGATGGTGGCATTATTACCCAGTGGTCATTTGTCCCCCAGGCGCGTACCAGGGATGATCTTTCAGTAGCGGAATGTGAATACAAGGGCGAAACATACAGGGTTGAGAGGGAACCGACTGATCAGGAATATGATGATATGCTTTTTGGTTGGCTTGTGGAATCCGGAATAACATCAAATTCTGTGATTTATGTAAAAGATGGTGTAACAGTCGGTATTGGAACAGGCGAACAGGACAGGGTAGGGGTTGCAGAGATTGCCAGGGACAAGGCATACCGGAAGCTCGCGGATAGGTATTGTTTTGAAGAACATTCTGTTCCTTATAAGGGGCTTGATGACCAGGCTGCAAAAGACACGATTGACGCGCGGGTAGCTGATGAAAAAGGCGGACTGATCGGCGCTACCATGGTGAGTGACGCGTTCTTTCCTTTTAGGGACGGTATTGATGTGGGGCTTCAAGAAGGTGTAAAATCGGTTGTTCAGCCTGGCGGCTCCATGAATGATTACCAGTCCATAGAAGCGTGTAATGAGGTGGGTGCTACAATGGTATATACAGGACAGAGGAGTTTTAAACATTAAAAAAATTACCCAGGATATATCGACAGTACATCATTTCTAGCATCAGCGTGCTGAATGGTCACCTGGATAAGATCCTTTGGTTTGAGGGAGATTCCCGAGGTTAAAGGGAGCCTGCATTCAAGCATATATTTTTCAAGAAGCACAAGACAGCTGTTTCTCCTTTTTTCAAGAACAATCGCCTCTTCTTTTTCTCCTTTTTTCCCTTCAAGATGTTTCAGAAGCCAGTATCTGTTCCGCTGAAACTGGACTTTCCCGGCATTCTGAAGCGGCATTTCAGTGGCCAGGATAAAGCGGTCGATTTCTTCAGCAGTATAAGGTTCTTCCATTCCAAGCATTGCCCGTACCTGCCGCTGCGTGATCAGATCATGGTATTTTCGCAGGGGTGATGTGGACGTAATATAAGCGGCAAACCCCAGGCCAGAGTGATGTTCTGGTTTGTGAGATATCAATCCACGGCTGAGGTGTTTCCGCTGCATCCAGTATTCAAACAGGGTGCTCCCGCTTTTTTTTATGAGTCGTTCCCTGGGATCAGCCTGTGACCTGAAAAAAGCCGGCGTATTATGACCAGCTAGAAACTCTGCTGTCATCCGATTGGCCAGTATCATCATTTCCTCCACAAGCATCCTGCCCGGACTTTCCCTGTCAGACCTGATAAGGGATGTCTTGCCTTCTTTATCAACAAGGATGTTGATTTCCGGCAGAATGATATTCATGGCTCCTGATGCAACACGTTGTTCACGTAATTTAACCGCAAGACCGTGAAGGATGTTTATCTCTCTGTCATCCTCAGATTTTTTATTTGCTTCAGAATAGGTCAGTCTCTGTTTGACGTTTATCAGTGCAGGTACAACTTCATAAGCTTTAATCCTGCCAAATCTACTGATTTTCACGAGTATACTTATGGTAGGACGGACTTCATTTGCTTTCAGGCTGCAGGTGTGTTCAGAGAGATCTCGCGGAATCATCGGTATGGTCATATCAGGCATGTAGATAGACGTAGCCCGTTTCATGGCCTCAATATCAAGTGGATCGCCCTTTTTGATGTAATAGCCCATATCTGTGATATGAATGCCAAGGTTATAATGATCATTATCTTCTTCTAGGCTCAGGGCGTCATCAAAATCGAGGGTTGTTTCTCCGTCAATGGTCATTGCAGGAAGCATGGTCATATCCCTGTACCCGGGAAGGTCTGTAAAAGCTGCCCGCATATCGGCAATTTTTTCCGCCTGTGCCATGGCTTGTTCAGGGAAAGAGACAGGTATGTCATATCTGTAGATGTCCAGATTTTCATCCTTATCCCAGATTTTATGTCTTACAAGAAGGTTGAAAAGGGTATTTGCCGGGTCTATTTTAGCTTTTGACAAAATAGCCCTGGCTGTGGTGTAGTGCCTGCTCTCTTTTCCATAAAGATAAAAGGATGTAAGAATGTCGACAATCTCTTGCTTCATTTCAGAAGAAGAGGATTTTTTCGCCTGCCCCGCTTTTTTTAGCCATGCCGCACCTTTTTCAATTAGCTGTTTTCTTTGGTTTTCTAATTCAGTCTTTTTGATTAAATCCTCAACCTGTTTCTCCGAATAAGGCAAAAAACGGTCATTGCTGAATTTAAAATAAGTCCTATTTTTAAAGAAAGCCCTTGAGACCGCTGCTTCATTGTCCGGATCTTTGCTCCCCGGAAAACATAGTTCGGTCATGGTTTTTAAGCTGATCCACTCTTTTTCAGTATTAAGTGTTTCCCACAACTTCTTAACGTCAACCTGTTCCATGATAGACAGCCGTTTTTCAGCTGTCTCTTTTAAGGCTTTGACGATGCTGTCTCTGCCCATAGAAAGGTCAAGACTTGCTGAAGATCTGTTTGACAGTCGTTTAGCTGCAATATTTGCTTCACGGTCGTTTTCTGTTAAAATACGGAGCCTTGTATCCTTGGTCTCCATGATAACCGCGCAGATAATGTTCTGTTTTTCAATATATTCAACAATATTACCAGGTTCCATAAATCGCATGATAACAGCCGGTTATTTTAATGTCAAAAGCATAATATTTCTTGCTAAATTTAAAACACCATGGTAAAAAATTTTTTTTTAATATTCTTTTTTTGCGATGGAATCTTTTTATAATAATTATTCTTAAATAAATAAATGGGATATGGCTGAAATGCCGTTCCTGGCAGTCAAATCTTTAAACTTTACAGGAGGAATAGAACAATGGCTTATGATGCAGTTAACATGGAAGACTGGCAAATTTCCGAAGCAGCGGAAGAAAATATGCCGATGCCTGATGAGTGGAGAGAGAAACTCGGTCTTGAAAAAGATGAGATGCTCCCCATGGGGAGGCTGGCAAAAATCGACTTTCTGAAAGTCATCGACCGCCTTAAGGATAAACCTGACGGAAAATACATTGAGGTTACAGCGATTACACCGACTCCCCTGGGAGAAGGGAAAAGCACAACTTCCTGCGGACTTATGGAAGGTCTAGGGAAACGGGGTGTAAATGTCGGCGGCGCGCTCAGGCAGCCCTCAGGCGGTCCAACAATGAATGTTAAGGGGACAGCAGCAGGTGGCGGAAACTCACTTCTTATCCCCATGACCGAATTCTCACTTGGTCTTACCGGCGACATTAACGACATCATGAACGCCCACAACCTGGCAATGGTTGCCATGACATCCCGTATGCAGCATGAACGGAATTATAATGATGAACAGCTGGAAAGACTCACCAAGATGCGTCGGCTCGATATCGATCCTACACGTGTTGAGCTTGGATGGATTATGGACTTCTGCGCACAGGCGCTGAGGAACATCATCATCGGTATTGGCGGACGTTTTGACGGATTTACCATGCAGTCAAAATTCGGTATCGCGGTCGGTTCAGAATGTATGGCCATTCTCGCGGTGATCAGGGATCTTGCTGATTTAAGGGAGAGACTTGACAACATTACGGTTGCCTTTGATAAGAGCGGCAAACCTGTTACTACCGGCGATCTTGAAGTAGGCGGCGCAATGACAGCCTTTATGCGCAACACCATCAACCCGACACTGATGTGTACAGCAGAATACAACCCCTGCCTGGTACACGCAGGACCTTTCGCGAATATCGCTGTTGGCCAGTCATCTATTATTGCTGACCGTGTCGGCCTGAAACTGTTTGACTATCATATAACAGAATCAGGATTTGCGGCAGATATCGGTTTTGAAAAGTTCTGGAATGTTAAGTGCCGTTTCAGCGGACTGAAACCGCATGTATCTGTTCTCACCACCACCATCCGCGCCCTTAAGATGCACGGCGGAGGCCCCAAGGTCACACCGGGTATCGCGATGCCTGATGCGTATACCCAAGAGAATATCGAGCTGGTTGAAAAGGGTATTGAAAACATGGTTCACTGCATCGGTGTTATCCGCAAGGCAGGAATCAATCCTGTTGTCTGCATTAACCGGTTCTATACGGATACAGACGCTGAATGCGCTGTTGTACGCAAGGCTGCTGAAGCTGCCGGCGCGCGCTGTGCTGAGTCTAAGCACTGGGAACTGGGCGGCGACGGCGCCCTTGAATTCGCGGATGCTGTTATAGATGCGTGTAATGAAGAGAATGAATTTAAATTCCTGTATCCGCTTGAGATGAAACTCCGCGACCGTGTTGAAATTATTGCCAAGGAAGTTTACGGCGCTGACGGTGTTGACTGGCAGCCAGATGCTGAGAAAAAGGCGAAGATGCTTGAGGATGATCCCAAGTATGCTGATTTTGCCACAATGATGGTTAAATCACACCTCAGCCTCTCACATGATCCCACACTCAAGGGTGTTCCAAAGGGATGGAGACTCCCGATTCGTGACGTTCTGATCTATTCAGGCGCCAAGTTCCTCTGCCCATGCGCGGGAACAATCAGTCTTATGCCAGGAACAGGTTCCAACCCTGCATTAAGAAGGATCGATGTTGACACAAAAACAGGCAAGGTAAGCGGCCTGTTCTAATAAACTTAATAAGCTGCAATTTAAAAGGGTCCGGAGTTTTTTTCCGGACCCTTTTTTTGTACCCAGTATAATCATAAATACAGGACTGAGTAATGAGGACTGAGTGTTTTTGGCGGGGTTTCCCCGCCAGGATTACTCAGTCCTGTACCTTTGCCTCAGTCCTTTTCTTTAACCCCGCCAAAAATAATGCCATTCGTATCCAAGGTTTACCGGTTTCCCGAATTTCAGCTCTGCCTGCCATGTGATACGCCCGACACTGTTAAAATGATACCACCAGTATGGCCATGAAAACCATCCCCACCAATGCCGTGCCTGTCCCCATCCGGAAAAAGAACTGTCTTCAAACGTATTTACCATTTCAATGGCACCATCCTTTTCCGCTGTAGTAACATTACCAAGCACATGGCGTTTCAATTCAACCACTACTGACTTCTTTTTATGATTGGTCAGCGTTATATTCCCGGCCAGGTCAATACGACCGTATTTATAACCCTGCCAGTTCGCTGCATTTGGAGTCCGCTTTATTTCAGTATCTTTCTTTTTAACGGTAATATCTACGGCTGTTGTAACTTCAAGATCGGTGCTGGCATTTACAGCCGTATATTTCATCATGCCCTGGGCAAGGACCCGGTTATCACGGATGATCATGGCAGGTGCAGTGGTAAGGGGATAGTTGCTGGTATTTTTTAAACGGATGGCATGCATCACCTTTGGCGTGTGAAACAGACGTGCCAGTTCTGCGTGCCTGGAACTGCCGATGTTGTTCCAGACTTCAGGCGGGGGTGTATAAGGGATATCAAGCGTGTATACATCTTTGTACTTTAGAGAAAATTCACACACAGGGAGGACCATTCGCTCCCCTTTTTTTAGGGAGACATGCTTTACGGTAAACAGAAAAAGATCTTCATTCTTTCCTGCGCCGTCAATTCCAGGTAAATAATTATCTTCTCCATCTGTCTCTTCTGAAGTGCGGACATTATACGATAATGGCTGCGTGTTCTGGGTCATGATTGAATTGCTTAAAGCGTACGCGGTCTGTGCATTCTGTTGAAAATGCTGCGAAAGCTTAGCAATCGCCTTTTCAAAAGATATGGGATCCGGGGTGTCTTTAAAAGCGAAAGTGGGGACCCCTATAACAAGATGCGCTGTAACATCTTCAAGATCAATCATCTCGTTAATAAGTGTCGCGTTAAGCTTGAATACTGCATTCCCGTTACCATCGATGGTTACCTTATAGTTAGGTATCCAGCGGAGCCCTTTTTGAAGGTACCCCATGCCAATATCCGCTTTTTTACCTGGTTTTTTTCCTTTCCAATCGAGTTCTAATGTAAGCAGGTCTCGGGATTCTTCATGGGCTAAAATTTTTTTATGGCTTTTTTTAAATGTAATGTTGAGGATACGGTTAAATTCAATAGCTCTGGTACCCTCATCTGTCTCAAGCATGAGAATGTCCCCTTTTTTTGATATACTCTTATCAGCGTACGGTGGGCTGGTTGCTTCCAGTTCTTCACTGGTTTGGGCCGGCACATCTAAAATGACAGCTTCATAGGTAACAGGCTTTTTATCACGGGTTTCAGACTTTTCAGTGATGATAACTTCAGCCCCTTTATTCGCCTCGATCAGATCCCGCATGTTAATGGCTGTCCGGTCAATCAATACTTTCTGTTTTGCCGCAGTTACAGCCGCGAGCTTTGCTTTTTTATCTGAAGAATAGGGCCAAAAGGTTCCCATGACCGGTTTGGGGAGGTGATCGAGAACCACATTGCCATCAGGGGTGGTTGACATCCTGCCGCTGTGCAGGACAAATGCATGACCGTCTTTAAACACGGTAATTTCTCTGACCGGCATTCTTTCAAAACTGCTGAGCGGCATAGCTTCTTCAGCATGCAGGAAACCAGAATGCGCCAGGATAACGATTGCCAGTAAAACAATAAAAATTTTTTTCATAAAAATCCTCCTTTTTTGTCTGTTTTGGCTGATTATACAAAATCGAGAAATATGGATTGTCACAGAAATGTAAAAAAGTTGTAATAAATTTTATTTTAAATTCTGATCTTTCAGGGCAGAATTTAAACTATATCGAATATTCATGTTGAAAACCTGAACGGAAAAGTGATATTAATGTATGTTGATGAGTAAGAATAAAGATACAATCCAGGATAGCGGGGTACTATGAAAACATTGGTTACAGGCGGTGCAGGATTTATCGGTTCAAGTGTTGTAAGGGAGCTCCTCAAGCAGGGGAGAGAGTTAAAGGTTTTTGTGCTTAAAGGGTCTGACATATCCAACCTTGATGATGTGAAAGATGATATTGAAATATATGAAGGTAACCTGCTGGACGTGGAGTCTATTAAAGGGGCCGTTAAAGGATGTAATGTGGTTTACCAAATGGCGGCGCTATACGCCATATGGGTTAAGAACCCTAAACTATTTTATGACGTTAATGTTCAGGGGTCGATCAATGTTCTTGGAGCTGCCATGGAAGAGGGAGTTGAAAAGGTTGTTTATACAAGTTCTACTGCTGCTGTGGGCGCTTATGGTCCTGATGTTATTGCTGATGAGACCTCGGAATTCAACCTGTGGGATACGGGTGATCATTACATTAGAACAAAATATTTAAGCGAGCTGGAGGCAAAGAAGTTTTATGAAAAGGGGCTGCCGGTTGTTATTGTAAACCCGGTGGTTGCCACAGGGGTACGCGATATAACACCGACACCGTCCGGCAAGACGATTGTTGAAATGCTGAACAACAGGATGCCGGCATATATTGATGGCGGTGTAAATATAGCGGATGTAGAGGATATTGCAAAAGGGCATGTTCTTGCTGAAGAAAAGGGGAAACTGGGTGAAAGATATATCCTGGGTAATGAAAACATGACTCTTAAGGAGTATACATCAATGATAGCTGAAGTAGGCGCAGTGGATCCGCCGAAGTTTAAAATGCCGTATATGCTCCTGCTGGGCCTTAGTTATATGTTTGAGGGGATTTCAAAGATCACGGGTAAAGAACCTCAGACAACCGCATCAACGGTCCGCGTCGGCAGTAAATACATGTTTTTTGACTGTACAAAGGCAGTGGAGGAACTCGGTATGCCCCAAACACCGGTTGAGGAGACCATAGCAAAAGCGGTCGACTGGTTCAAAGAGAATGGGTATGTGGAGAGTTGATTTGTTAATTGGAGAGAAAAAATGTTTTTCAGACACTCGGTTTTTAGAAACAGTTTAATTGCGTTTTTTATTTTTGTTCTAACATGTGCGGGAGCATATGCTGAGAAACAGGGGAAGGCGGTCGCGCCCCTTAAAACGAGAGCCATAAAAGAAATATATGAGACCGGAAAACCGGCTCCGGAATTGAAGATCCCGGGAGTGATGAAAAACTGGCCCACACAAAAGGATAAGTTTGACGGCAATGCTTTTAGCGGAGGCGATTGGAATAATTATTATTTTGTAGAGAATAAGTATAAGGCCCCGCTCCATGCGATCTTCAAAAAGGCAGACGGGAAAGAGACGAGCGTTGCAGGGATTAAATTTAAATATAAGCCGTTTAATGACTACCTGAAAAAAAATATCAAGAACGTCGTTATTATCGAGTTTTATACAGACGGTTTTGTGGGGATCTTTTACAAAAAGGGTGACATTGTCTATTTAATTCCTCTCCCAAAAGGCGTGTCTGAACAGGTTAGGGATCTGTAGTTGTCCTGACCAATTCTTGATTTTACATACAGAGTAAGATTGCATCGAGTTTCATTTGTTTCAAAAGTTTTAAATCCGAATATCGAAATCCGAAATTCGAAACAAATTCAAAATTTAAATATTCAAATGTTCAAAACCATAAATCCTAAAATTTTCGAATCAAATTGCCTTTTGTTTTGAATTTTGGTCATTTGATATTGTTTAAAACATTGAAAGGCCATGCCTTTATTTCGATATTCGGATTTCGGATTTTTTATCCTGCTAAATCCCCAAATGGGGATGCAAAGTAACATTTAACAGGATAAATCCGTGTGCTATAATCTTGACCTAATGTTAATTTAGAACTAAATATTCCATAATCATGGGGTCCCAGTTCATGTACTGGAATGAGCTTGGATTTGTCGGATCTGAACTGGCTACCCAAAATCCATTGGCCCCAAAATCGATACATATTGCGTTGTCGCGCATTCCTAATATGGCTTCGGGATTTTGGTCATGAATATTATAAAGTGTGGTGCCGTCATAAGACCATAGGCCGTGGACGCCGAAATCTATGGCCAGGAAAACACCTGTTGGATCAATGTCATCAGGGTCCCATGGACTAACAAGTGAAAACTCTCCTCCATAGAAACTCCAGAGCCCGCGTGTCCCAAAATCAACATAAATGTTCGGGTCCATGTGGCACACGTTTTCCGAATCCCATGGACTTAGGTTTATAAACGCAGGAGCCCCATAATAATAATACCACAGACCATCTGTCCCAAAATCAGCAATTACAAATGGGCCGATGAAGTATATTGCTTCAGGATTTCGTGTATCGATCTGGTTTATGGTGGAATCGTAATAATACCATGTACCGTCAGTACCATAATCCAAAGCCAGGTGGTCTACAACGCTGCACATATTTTCTGGATTCATTGAACCAAGCTGGCTGAACACAGTACCGTCATAGAGCCAGAGACCTTCTGTTCCAAAATCAATTGCCAGCTGGTTGTCGAATTCTATTATCTCTTCTGGGTTCCATGTGTGGATGTTTGACAAGGTATTACCGTCATAAGTCCATAGGCCGTCTAGACCGAGATCCAGAGCAACAATGTTCTGCCAGAAGATTGCTCCGTCCATATGCATATCGGAGATTTGGGAAATGTACATGCCGTTGTAAAACCACAGACCGAAAGTATGCCTGAAATCGACTAGCACAGCTTCAGTGCCTGTATAATTATCAGACGTTGTTACCAGGGGATAGGGATCAATTGTTTCATTTGCCGGCAGATCATAGGGGGTGTCTGTAATACCGTCTCCGTCTGAATCAATCAGCACATGGTCATGAAAATAATTGCCCAATTGACTATAATAGATAGCGCCGTTATATTGATATTTCTTAGGATGGTTGGATGCCCAGTTATTGACTCCCAGTGATGATTGTACAGCACCTGAAATGTTGTTAAAATTGTTCAGGTAAATTGAATTGTCGTGGGGATACGGCAATAATTCGTACATGCTGATACCATACGTGTTCCCGTATAATGTATTGGCATAGATCTGGTTATAAGCTGATCCCCTGCCCAGAAATATGCCGTCTTGGTTTGCGTTAAACGTATTATTTGAGATTTCACTTTTGCTTGAATTAAAAGATATTTCTATGCCCGCAGAGATATTGGCATTGCAGATATTACCGAAAATAATGTTGTTATCTGAATCAATAAGCACGATGCCATTGTTATTATTATGCGAAGCATCATATCCGCACCGGTTGTTTGTTATATCGCATGAATCAGCAGAATCAATATATATACCGGCAGCTGTGCTTGAATCTCCTGTGGCACCATAAACCGTAAATCCGCTTATAGAAACATCATCGGAAGTCACCAAAAAACAGCTGTCAGTACTTGAAGCAGCAATAACGGTTGTGGTTGTATATCCGTTTTCCGACTTTATTTTAAGGGCTTTGTCAACAATCACATTCTCAGTATATATGCCATCCCGTACAATAATGATATCGCCGCTGAATGCCGCGTCTACAGCAGACTGGATGGTGGTATAGGTTTCGCCGGGCCCCACATACAGCATGGTGCTGATATACAGGGATATGGTTGTACTGATATTCCCCAGTACTGAGTCGACGGATGTCAGGGTGATGGTATGGGTGCCCTGGGACAGGGTGTTTGTACTAAAAGATTCACCGGTCCCTATTACGCCGTCAATATCTGATGACCATGTCAGATCAGTGCCGGTAAAAGGATTACCCTGGTAATCATAGGCAGAACCAGTAAATATTATCATGTCTCCTGAAAAAACTGTACTGCCGTCTAAGGGCGCGGAGATCTTGGATGGTATAAAGACAAACGGACCGATGACAGTATCTTGAAAGGGGAGGACATCTATACTGGTTATTTCTGCCTGGGATAGCGGGTTGTTCTGTGAATCTTTAAATATAAGGATAACCTTTCCATTGGATACAGGATAAAGACTTTCTATGGATCCCTGACCGTCAGTACAGTTCCATGGGCCCCCTGACCGGATGAACGTATCAAGGCTGTCATAAAAATTCGCTTCTATGGTTGAAACCTTTGTGGCAGCACAATCAATGTTCCACTGAAACGATACAGACCCGGTGGCAAAATCGCCAGGCATAACCGTTACAATCCCTGTCTGGTTTGCAGTAATGGTGACAGCTGTTTTTACGACACTAAATTGAGTATCACCGCCTGCATCTATAAAATTGATGGTGACAGTATCGTATTCTCCGGCATTTAATCCTGTGATGGCTCCCTCAAGGCTGGTGCACGGCCATGGCCCGTCATTTATATCCCCTGTGTTAACGTCAGAAATCACAACCGCTACAGATGATATACTGTTGCCCGCACAGTTAAAATCGGGCCATTGAATAGTCAGTGCGCCGATAAAATACTGTTCAAATGACGGGATCACATATGCTGGATACGCGCTTTCAAAGTTGCTACGGACAATTGCCACATCAACGGTCATGATCGCCTGTTGAATCATGACATTTAGATCTGCATCATCCAATATGCCATCAGTTTCAATGTCATCACAGATATCAGGAATGATATAGGTTGACAGTAATTCATTTGCTGACTCGTCGTCGATCTGGTTGTGGGCCATCTGCGTGAGTATGGTAGAGACGGCCAGCAGGATACCGTTAGCATCACCGTCTTCCAGCATATTCATCTCTTCAAACGGAGTAGCAGTCGGATCGTCTATGCCAAAGATATTCAGGACCTCGGTTCGTGCCTGTTCAGCAGCATCCGCAAAATCAATACCTGTTCTGGCAAGGAAAAGGGTTCTCTTGTCCGCAAAGGTCGTCAGGACATTGATGTTTATCCTTTGTTTTCCCCTCAGGTCTGTAAAAATACTTAAGGGGAGCTGCCCGTCTGACATCTCACCGGCAATCTCATCAAAATAATATCCTTCTGCGAACATTTGCACATAACCGGACCTGTTGACAAAATCTTCAAGGTTAAAGTTGCCGACCGCGTCTGTCTGGGTCAGCTCATAGGTCCCTGTCAGGTCATAATTCTCATCATACAGGTTCAGGGCGACATACGAGTCCTCTCCAAAAGGACCTTTCTGAGCGTAACCGGCTATGATGGTTTCGCCGGGATTTCCTGTTTCTGAAGCACCACCGCCGTCAGATACTTTCCTGAAAACCGAATCTGATCCTGAGCATCCGACCATAAGGGCTATGACAGAAACAATAAACAGTTCTGTAATAAATTTCCTCAAGCGGAATAAATATGTGTCTTTTTTTATTTCACTCATGGTAACCGCAAACATGTTCCTTTAGCCCGGCTTGTGATCCTTTTTCTGCTTCACCTGCCGACTTAATCAAATAAATGACATTTTCTTGTATGCAAAGGATTATATATGATTTTTTAATATACATAAACACTTTTTTCATTTTTAATCAAAATCCACACTATCCATTATGGCAGGATTCCAGTTTATAAAAGGGACCAGCAATGTCCCGTCATACAACCACAATCCGTCTGCGCCAAAATCGATCGCGAGAAAATCAGGGGTTCCCTTTATGTTTTCAGCGTTTAACGATCCGATATTTGTGATACTGGTGCCGTCATATACATAAGGCCCTTCTATACCATAATCTATGAGCAGGGAGCCGTTCCATTCTCCCAGGTTTTCCGGGTTCGAGGGACCAACCTGTGAGAAAGCTGATCCGTCATATTCCCAGAGCCCGTCTGTGCCAAAGTCAACAGCAAGAAAGCCGGCCACCCCCTCCATATCTTCAGGATCCCTTGTGTCGATCTGACTCATTGTAGCGCCGTCATAAAGATAGATGCCGTTCGAACCAAAATCAACGACAAGATCACTACCCCACGTTTCCATGTTTTCCGGGCTCCAGCTGCCAGTGGGGAAGGGATCATAGATGCTCACACCATCGTAAAGATATAACCCGCCTCTCGCCGTTCCATAATCTATGGCGACAAAAGAGCCAAAAGGCTCAATATCTTCTGGATCCCAGGGGGTACATGGAGTGGTACAGCTGATGAAAACAAATCCGTTTGTACTGTCATATGTATAAATCCCATTAACGCCAAAATCGATGACCAGTTGACTACTGCCCCATGCTTTCATATTGTCCGGGCTCCAGCTGCCGGCAGGGGCGGGGTCATAGATGCTAACACCATCGTAAAGCCACAGTCCGCCGTTTGCCGTTCCCAAATCGATTGCAAGTTTGTTGTCAAATTCGCAGGCATCATACATTCTCCTGACATCAAGCTTGGAAAAGGTGATGCCGTCATACTGCCATAATCCGTGTACGCCGAAATCTATTACCAGGTCAAATGAACCGGTATAATTATCAGACGTCATAGCCAATGGATAGGAATCGTCAGGATCACTTTGAGGAATGTCATAGGGATTATCCGTAATACCGTCACCATTGGAATCGGTTAACACATGATCATTGTAATAATTGCCGAGAAAGCCGGTATAGGTTGAGCCGCCGTACATGTAGGATATTTGTTCAGGAGAGAACCAGTTGTTTGCGCCTGATGTGTTGGGAGCAACATTTATCGTATTATCAAGATTGTTCAGGAAAAAATAATTATCTATCGATGAGCCAGAGCCCATAGTTGTTAAAGATATACCTCTCGAGCTGTTTGAACTGACTGTGTTTCCTGCTATTCTGTTACCTGCGACACCAATATCAATATAAATGCCGTTGTTATTTGAGTTGCAGGTGTTGTTAAGAACAAAGTTGTTCGAAGCCACTCCCATATATATACCATGCCCACTATTTGAGTTACAGATATTTCCATTAATAAGATTATAGTGCGAAGTGTTTAGACTGATACCGTTATTATTAGAATGACTGGCATCATATCCGATCCGGTTATTGACAATAGTACAGTAATCAGCATTGTTAAGACGTATTCCACCTAAGGAAGATCCGTATATTGTAAAGCCGTCAAGAGTTACATTGTCAGAGGTTATATAAAAACAGAAGAGAAACCCGTTTGACGCGGCAACATTACATGATGCGTATCCGTTTTCAGACATGACAGTTATTGGTTTGTCTATAGTCACGTTTTCAGTGTATGTTCCGTCTCTGACAATGATAACATCTCCGGTGGACGCGGCATCTACGGCTGCCTGGATGCCTGTATAGGCTTCTCCAGATCCAGCGTAAATAATTCTGCCGATATTAAGGGATATGGTGGTTGTGATATCTCCCAGTACTGTGTCTGCTGCTGTAAGTGTAATGGTGTTCAGACCCGGCGACAAGGCACTGGTGCTGATTAAATCACCGGTTCCAAGAGAGCCGTCCACATCTGATGACCATGACAGGCTGCTGATGCCTAAAGGGTCACCCTGATTATCAAATCCAGTCCCTCTGAAGGTGATGGTATCACCTTGTACAAAAGAATCTCCATCAGACGGTGCGGAAATATTGGGAGGTATCAGGTCGAACGGACCAATCACAGTGGTCAGGCCGTTTAAAATGTCAACACCTGAAATATCTGACCTGCAAAGCTGATTGCTGCCCGCGTCCATAAATACAATTTCAACCCTGCCATTGGTTATTGGTGATATATTGCCCGCGGACCACATACCATCCGTACAATCCTGCGGAGTGGCAGTAGACGCTACCAGGTTGTTAAAGTCGTCGTATAAGAAGACGTCTATTAACGATACCTGACTGCTCGGGCAGTCTATAAGCCATTGTGTAGATAAAGATCCTGTGGAAAAATCGCCAGACGCTACAGTTAATACAGTTGTCTGTCCTGCGGTTATAGACACATCTGTTTTTTCAACACTGAACCGGACAACATCGAGTGAGTCAATGAAATCAACAGTAACTGTATCGTATGTCCCCTCGTTTAATCCAATGACTGTCCCTTCAAGATAATCGCAAGACCAGGGACCGGCAGATGTGCTGCCTGTCAGCACATCAGAAGCAGTTACCTCTACAGATGAAATACCGTTTCCCGTGCAGTTAAAATCCGGCCACTGGACATTCAGATCACCGATAATATACTGCTCAAACGGCGGAATCACATAAGATGAATAATCAGTTTCCATATTGGTCCGGACAAGAGACACATCGACCGTCATTTTCGCGTTTTCAATCATGGTTATATAGGTTGCGTTATCAAGGACACCATCTGTCTCTATATCATTGCTGATGTTAAAGATAATCGATGTGAGCTCTGCCGTGATGGCTCCGCCGCTTGCTGTGTCATGGGCCATCTGCATCATTATCGCTGATATAGCCATCAGGATCCCGTTCGCGTCTCCGTCTTCCAGCATATTCATGTCTTCAAACCGTGTTGCGCTGCTGTCGACAATCCCGAAGATATTGAGGACCTCAACACGCGCCTGTTCCCGGGCGTCTTCAAAGCTTAATCCCGAGTCCATTAGATCCATTATCCTGTCTTGAGCCAGGGTTGTCAGGATATTGACATTTATCCTATCGGTTCTCCTTATATCTGCCAATCCGTCCAGATTCAGCTGGCCAGATGCTGACAAAGAGCCACTGATTTCATCGTAATAATAACCTTCTGCCCGAAGCTGAGCGTACCGCTTATTGGTCATCACTGATCCAACTTCGTACCAGCCGAATTCATCTGTATCCACAATATAGACACTTCCTGACTGGGTAAAATTATTATTAAGAAGGAATATCATTATCTCTGTACCGTCACCGGCCGGGCCTTTTTGTGCGTAACCACTGATGATGCTTGGGCTGGGATTTCCTGTTTCAGAAGCACCACCGCCATCAGCTACTTCTTTGACGACCGTATCTCCAGAGCATCCGATCATAAGGGACATGATGACAACAATAAACAATCCCTTGATGAATTTCTTTAGTTGAAATGAGTGTGAAAACATTATTATATTTTTTTCCTTATTTATTTTTTCCTTTTAGGTTCCTGTGTTAAAGGGAATGCCTGCATATTGAGCTGTACAACCTGGTCTACTTCTGTATCAGAAACAGCGATCTCGATTATCTCTTTCCTAAAAGCAGTCATTCTTCTTTTAATTTCAGTCATGGTCTTACTGCTGATACTCATGGTAACTGAAGATATATCCCTTTTCTCAGGTTTATGCCGATTGATTGATTCCCCTGCCAGTTGCAGCATTTTTTGATGATAATTTGCCACCATAAATGACTGAACCTCAGCACCTGTTGTCAGGGCCTTCTCCATTCTTTCCCATTCACCGTTTGGATTTTGCCGTATCATGCCTAAATCTGTCAAAAGCTTCAAGGATTTTCTTACTTCTTTGGGGGATATTTTGGGATTCAGTTGTTCGGCTATCTCCACGGCTGTCTGTTTTCTGTCCCCAAAAATGACCATCTCTCTGATGACAAGATTATACCAGTTTGAATAATAGTCATATATATCCTTTTCAATCTTTTTTACCTTTGTATATCCTCTTATAGAGGATATCTCCTTGTAATAATGCTCTTTTTCCTCATCTGTCTTTGCCTGGTTCATAAAAACCAGGTTTTCAAAAAAAATTCTTTCCTTTTTCTTAAAACCAAATCCTTTTGAGATCTTGGCAACACTCTCATTAGTCAGGTTTCGGTGCCCATCAATAACAAGCTTTAAAAAATTAGGGGATGAAAAACCAGCTTTAGCAGAGAAATACCGGTAAGAAAAAATCTTTTTCTGCTTCTTTCTAAACAGGAAGAGATCTTTCAGGAAGAGCCGGTAGTCCAAGTATTTATAAATATTGGGACTTTTCATATTTATACAACAATCCAACTAAACCAATTTTAACCATCCTTTATTTTTTCCTTTTTGTGGAGCTGATTGTATACATGGATTAATAAAAAAATCAAGAAAAAAGCATGTTTTAAATGAATATTAAAAAATAAAAAAACAATAAAATGAATAGTTTAAGATTAATAAAGAATAAAAAGAGTGTATTCTGCTGAATACGGAAATGTGGGGGTTTTTAGTAAAAACGGTTGACCGGAATCCACTTCACAGATATTGATTCAGATAGAGGATCTGTAATGGTAAACAAATATTTTCACATGGGAATTCAGAATTTTAATAAAAAGAGGAGCATTATGAAAAAACTAAGAACTAAATTAAATGGAAGCTTGATGATGGTCGTGTTGGCAATGGCAGTTGTTTTTATTTCAGGGCAGGTTTATGGCGTAACCATTTCAAGCGGGACTTTATATATCACTTTGCTTGATTCTGAAACCTATGATCCGATTACAAACGCTTATGTTACTGTGGATGGAACACAGATTGCTCATAAAGGCGGCGGTACTTATTCCAGCTCTTTTCCATCATATTCAGACTATACAGTGATTGCGACAGCCCCGGGATATACGACCCAGTCAAAGAGTGTCTATCTTGAGACATTCGTATCAGATTCTTTTCTCATGGTCGCTAAGGACACAGATGAAGACGGGATTAAAGATCCTGATGAAATGTATACTTACGGGACCGACCATGAACTCGCAGACACAGATGGGGACGGCATCAATGATGGTGATGAACTGGCCAACTGGGGTGATGACTGGAATGCTGACCCGGACGAAGACGGGGATATTAATATTCTTGATGCGGATTCCGACAATGACGGTCTTGATGATGGAGAAGAATGGAGCACCTATGACACTGATCCCGCAGATAATGATTCAGATAATGATCAATATTCAGACGGTCAGGAAGTAGAAGCAGGCTCTGATCCAGCTGATCCGGATTCCATACCGGCAAAACTGCTTATCGATTATGGGCCACATGGTCTTTATGAATATGATGGCGTTAATAATGTCCAGATTGGCACATGGGATCCTGAGGGTTTAGAATATTGGAGCGATCTGGATAAGGCGGTGATGGATTATGGAACGCACGGTCCTCATACATATGACGGCTCAAGCTGGGATGATCTTGGTTCATTGGATGCAGAACAGCTTGAACCAGTAGGGAACACCCTGTTTGCTGACTTTGGCGGCCATGGTCTTTATGCTTATGAAGGCACAATATGGTTTCAAATTGATACAAGGAATCCAGAAGCGATTGAAGCCTGGGGTAGTCTTCTTGCTATCGACTATGGTTCAGAAGGTCTTTATACCTATGATGGTACAACCTTAAACCAAATCCAAACATGGGATCCAGAAGGCTTAGAAGCATATGGCGATGAACTTATTGCTGACTTTGGCACCAGCCATGGGCTTTATACCTATGACGGTACAACCTGGACCGAGCTTGACAGTGGGGATCCAAAAGGGCTTGAAGCATGGAATGGTCTTGTTGCCATCGATTTAGGCGCAGAAGGACTTTATACCTATGATGGTACAACCTTTGAACAAGTCCGCGCATGGGAACTAGAAGGTTTTAAGGCCTGGGATGACAAGCTTGTTATTGATTATGGTACTGCACATGGTGTCTGGTTTTATGATGGCACTTCTTTTACTGATCCTTCACCCGGCGGTGATTGGGACCCAATAGCGTTTGGACCGTTTGGAGCAAAGCTTGCCGTAGATTTTGGTACTAATACCGGCTCTAGCTCTAATGGCATATATATTTATAGTGACTATGATGAAACATGGGAGCATTTGGGTATATGGAGCCCGGATACAGATGGGTTTCTGAAAATTCCATATAACTTTTAACGGGTGTAAAGGGATCAAATCTCCGGTTGAGTGTTTGATCACTATGCCCCAAGACAGTTTGTAGAAGTTTCTGATTTGTGAATTGGGGTGGTCCTGGTAAATGACTTCAAAAAAGGCCCATTTTAGGAGTAAAAAAGGCGGTTTAAGAAAAAAAGCGGGGGCTTCCTGCGCTGGGCAGGAAAATGAAAAACAGGCGAAGGCACAATCCAACTTCTGCCAGGTAAAAAAAAGAATTCCAGATCTTTTCCATCCTTTAACAGAAGGGTGTCTTCGCCTGTTCCTTTTTAGGCAAGCATGGAGGTAAGCGTACAAGCAAAATTTTAATACAGATATATTTGGAGGAAACATTAATGCTAAGGAGGCAAAAAATGAAAACATGTAAAACGACATTGTTTCAAAGCAAGGTTGAAGTATTAGCAATTTTTTTAATTGTTTTTATCTCTCTGGCTGCTGAAACGTGTGCACAGGCAGAAGATTGGTTTGTCCAACCGTCAGCAGCTACTGGGACATATGGTAATGAAGACGGTACAGATTATGATAATGCCTGGAATGGACTTTTGAACGTGGTTTGGGGTACAAATGGTGTTGATGCTGGTGATACCCTGTATGTTTGCGGTACCCATATTTATGATATGCAGCAATGGGAAGGTGATACCTATTGTGACATAAACGTGTCCGGAGGTGACAGCGAGGTGTTGAGAGTTACAATCAGCGGAAGTTATGATATACCTAATGAACCTGATGAACCAGGTATTATATGGGGAGCATATAAGATTAATTATAATACATGGGTTCAGGAACTGGATGAAAGTGAAAATCCATCTGGAGTATGGAGTATCAATCTCACAGGACAACATCAGAATGACTGGTTTTTTAAGGATGCTGATACTGCTTCTCACGTTTTTCTTGATAAGGTGGATTCTAAAAACGATTTGATAAATAATAGTACTGCTACTGATTCTTTTTACTACGAGTATCCTACGTTAAGTGTACGAACTGATGGTACTGATCCGACTGGACACATATATGCTAATAGTTTTGGATATGTATTTAAATTAGCCAATGAAAATTATATCACATTTAAAGATCTTGAAATATACAATATGGTATTTCGGGGAGATTATACAGGTGGCAACATCTATGAAAGCGATTATATCACCTGGGAGAACTGTAAATTAACTTATGGTATGAAGAATGCGCTATTATCTATTAGCGATGGCAATGATTATATGAAAGTGATTGACTGTGAGTTGAGTTATGCAAGGAATGGTATCTATAATCAAAGTAATACTAACAATGCTCCTAAAAATTATCTTTATAAAGGAAATTACATTCATGATATCGGTACTCAAACATGGCTACAAGTAACCAATGACAATCATGGTATTGGGATTCAGGGAGGAAACCATCTGGTGAACGAAGTTGGGATTATTGAAGATAATATTATCGAACGAGTTGGATCTGGTATTGCACTATATGTAAATATGTCACAAGACATAAAAAATACGATTGTCAGAAGAAATATTGTTACGGATATGCGTCCAAACCTAACTTATGCGACAGGGTATGGTATTTCACTTATGTGTGATAATGACGCCCCGGGTACCAAGAGCGGAAATAAAGTATACCAGAATATTATTATAGGTAATCAGGTAGCCCCTTATGATGGGAAAGTCGGAATTTTTGTAGCTTTTGATTCTAAAACAGATATCTACAATAATACAATTTATAATTGTGATGTTGGATTATTTATAGGCCCTGTGGGGAATACTATACCTGAAAATGTTTATGTGCGAAACAATATAATCCTTGATTGTCCAACTAACGTTAAAAGGCATTCTAATTTGTCAGGATATACGATAAATATTGATGA
Source organism: Desulfobacterales bacterium (assembly GCA_028277765.1). Taxonomy (GTDB): domain Bacteria; phylum Desulfobacterota; class Desulfobacteria; order Desulfobacterales; family SURF-7; genus JANQFQ01. Next base: position 1,399 of record JANQFQ010000112.1, on the reverse strand, counting down.
TAATATATATTGGCCGGCTAGCAGTAATTTTGTTTTTTATTGTCAGTCAGGATGCGAATATAATTTTACGGAATGGAAGAGTTTTGGTTTTGATCCCAACTCCACTGTTGCAAATCCTCATTTTAAAAACGCATCAGGTGCTTATCTGAATGCAGATGATTTTAAGCTTACCGCATATTCTCCAGCCATAGACACTGGCGCTGACATGGATCTTGAAACAGATTTTGTTGGAAATTCTATTGTGGGTGATCATGACATTGGTGCTTATGAATATCAGCTTGCTCAACTGCTTATCGATTATGGCGCCGAGGCTACTACTACCAATAAACTGTATATATATGATGGAAGCGGTAATCCGTCAGAGATTTCAAATACCGGATGGGATCCTGAAAACTTTACTTACTGGGAGGATGCAAGCCTTGTACTTCTGGATTACGGAACAGCTCATGGCCTTTACTCATATGATGGCGCGACTTTTACGTTGGAAGATGATGATTTTGATCCAACATGTTTTGAACCATGGGTATACGAAAGTGGATCTATAAATATGGTTGCCATTGCCCAGAATGGCGGCGGTTTTTATACATATGACTCATCAGGCCTTTCATCAGAAATTCAATATTTTGACGATCCCAGCTACGTGTCCTTGACTCCAGAGAATTTCCAAGCCTGCGATGATTATCTTGCAATAGATGATTCAAATGGCTTGTACACATATGACGGAACCGATATTTCACTGGTAAACAGCAGCGATAGCCCTGACAATATGATTTATTATACAGATGAAGATCTCTTGATGCTGGATTATGGCTCAAGTGGAAATTATACGGGTTTATATACGTATGATGGCAGCACGTTATCTCAGATAGGTACCTGGGATCCGGAAAATTTTATTTACTGGCCTACACAGCAACTCGCCATGATCGACTATGGCACGCATGGTCTCTACAAATATGATGGCACTAATTTCGCGAGTTTTGGTTCCTGGGATCCTGAAGGACTTGGGATTTTTGGTAATGATCTGATTTTGGAGTACATCGATTACGGTACAGCCAACAACGGGCTACATCTGCACAATGGGACGGTCAGTACCCATATAACAAAATGGGATGCTGAGGTATATGTACAGATTGGCTCAAAACTGGCAGTAAGTTTTTTTAACGAGGATAAAGGTCTGGCTATTTATGACGGTATTAAAGAGGAATGGACCGGACACGAGTGGGAGTGGGAGCCGGATGACATGATAGCTGTTGACTGGGATTTCTAGGTGTAGTCTAAAAAAGGCGGTTTAAGAAAGAAAGCGCAGGAAATTGAGAAACAGGCAAAGGCACAATCCAACTTCTGCCAGGTAAAAAAAGAATTCCAGATCTTTTCCATCCTTTAACAGAAGCGTGTCTTT
>JANQFQ010000104.1 GCA_028277765.1 Desulfobacterales bacterium | reverse complement strand
GACAAAAGGGGCGATTGGGTATGTTTCTTCTAATACAAACAGCAGCGGCACAAAAATTATTTCCGTTGAATAGGGGGACTGCAAAATGAAAAAAATTATGTCTATAACAGTTTGCATTATCGTGATGATGGCAGGAAGTCCCCAGGCGTATGAAGTAGGAGGTGTGGACATCCACGGATTTGTATCCCAGGGGTATCTCTGCAGTGATGACAATAATTATCTGGCGGATACTGAAGGGGGGACTACCGAGTTTAATGAATTCGGAATAAATTTTACCAAAAGGATTACTGACAGACTTTCCGTTGGGCTGCAGTTTTTTGCCAGGGATCTTGGGGATTACGGGGGTGATGATCTTGAGCTTGACTGGGCGGTAATTAACTACGGCTGGAAGGAGTGGCTTGGATTCAGGGCCGGAAGACTGAAGATGCCGAGGGGGTTTTATAATGAGATAAGGGATATTGATTCAGCTCGCGTTAATATCCTGATGCCCCATAGCCTTTACAGTGAAACAGCAAGGGATGAAAGCGCGGGGGTTGAAGGTGCCGGTATTTACGGGACAATCCCCATGGGATTTATGGGAAATGCCTGTTACCAGGTGTTGTTTGGTAGAATAGATTCGAAGAGTGATAAATCCGGGACCACAGCAGCCCTGGAAGCACAGGGGGCAGACGATATTACGGACATTGATTATGATGACCTGTTTGTTTATTCCCTAATATGGGAGACACCCCTTGAAGGCCTCCGCACAGGATGGTGCTTTCTGGATTTGTCTGTGGAAGTGGAAGCGTCCCTGGACTATAATTATAATGTCAACAGCTACTTGGGCATGATCGTTATACCTGATGGCATGGGAGGATGGGTAGGAATTCCTGCGGGGGCATTGCAGCCTGATTATTTCATCCATACAATAGTGGACCTGGATATTGAAGTAGGCTTTGTTTTTGATCTTAGCAAAATTAAAATGAATGTGTATTCAGTTGAGTATGTCTATGACAACCTTGTCCTGGCATATGAGCATGTATACACTGAAACGCTAACCTCGATGCTTGACACCAGCGGGGCACTTCTTCTTAGGGAGACAGGAGAACCGTACCTTCAGGATTATCACATAGAGACTGAAGCGTATTATGTGAGCGCGGCTTACCGTTTTTCAGAATGGTTTGAACTGGGGGCATATTATGCTACAGCCTATTATAATAGAGAGGATAGGGATGGGGATAATGTAATGATCCCGTCAACCGGTGAAACATGGGGGGCCAATGCATGGCTCAAGGATGAATGCGTGAGTCTCCGTTTTGATTTAAGTGAGAACTGGACACTGAAGCTTGAGCATCACAGCATGGACGGTTTATACTCGGTCGATCCTGATGATGACGGAAACACAGATAAGAACTGGCATTTGTATGCGGCTAAGATGACATTAAGGTTTTAATCGGAAAACGTTTCATTAAGAAATCGATTTGAGTCTTCACACAATTTTACAAATTTTAAGCATTACTCTTTTTGAAAAAATACTGATTTATCAGGCTTTTACAGAAACTCAATACAAAAACGAAATTGCCAGTGGCTATATCCAGTTGAATTTGTTCGAATTTTAACCAGAAACGACGGATATATTATAAAGCTTAACAAGTCTGGCTGACAAATGTTCAGGAGGTCATTTATGAGTGCTTTATTCAAAAGAGTGCTATGGATCGTGTTGACTGCCGCGGTTATTACCTTCAATTCGGGGGCCGTGCCAATGACATTTGCTTCATCGGGCAATATTGTTGTCATTGGTCATCCAAACCTGCCAATAAATTCAATCAGCAAAACTGACTTGAAAAACATTTTTACAGGTAGAAAGATTGCATGGAGTGGAGATGAAACCATTGTTGTTGTGATATTGAAGAAATCAAAGACCCACGATCGTTTTTTAAGTAAGTATGTCAATAAAACGTCCTCACAGTTTCGGAGCTACTGGATCAGGCTTGTTTTTTCGGGCAAGGGGGTCGCCCCTATTTCACTTGCATCGGAAGAAGATATGGTAGACTATGTCAGCAATACAAAAGGGGCTATCGGCTATATTTCTTCTAATACAAATAATACTGGAACAAAAATTATTTCCGTTGAATAGGGGGGCTGCAAAATGAAAAAAATTATGTTTATAACAGTGAGTGTTATCATGATATTAGCCGGAAGTCCCCAGGCATATAACATGGGAGGTGTGGACATCCATGGGTTTGTATCGCAGGGATACCTTTGTAGTGATGACAATAAATACATGGCTAATACAGAAGGGGGGACCACTGAGTTTAATGAATTTGGGATCAACTTTCTCTCACGGATTACAGGCAAACTTACTGTGGGGCTGCAGTTTTTTGCCAGGGACCTTGGCGATTACGGTAACGATGATCTTAAGCTGGACTGGGCCATGATCAGCTATGGATGGAAGCAGTGGCTCGGGTTAAGGGCAGGAAATCTTAAAATACCGATGGGGTTTTATAATGATACAAGGGATCTTGACGCTGCCCGCGTGAGCATCCTGTTGCCACAGAGCATTTACAATGAGACTTCAAGAGATATAAGCGCGGGGCTTCAAGGCGCAGGTATTTACGGCAACATTCCATTAGGGTTTATGGGAAATGCCAATTACCAACTCTTGTTCGGCAGAATGGATACAGAAGGTGAGAATTCAGGGCTGTACGCATTTTTTAGAGCACAGGCACAAACCGGGGTGACGGCAATTGATATGGATGACGTATTTGTTTCATCCCTTATCTGGGAAACATCCCTTGACAGGCTTAGTTTTGTTGACGGGTTCCGCCTTGGATGGTCTTATATGCAAACATCAATGGAAATGGACTCGTCTTTAACAGTTAATTTTGCTATAAATGAAGCCACGGGGATGCTGGTTGTACCTGATGGCATGGGAGGATGGACACCATTTCCGGCGCCTCCTGGGGTGCAGCCCGATTACTATTTTCATGTGTATTATGACACGGACATCGATGTAGACATGATATATGATGTTGATAACTTTGACAAGAATGTGTATTCGGTTGAGTATGTCTATAAGAATCTTACCCTGGCGTATGAACATCAATTCACAGGAATAGATATATCGATATTTATTGACACCGGTGAAGAATTTGAAGTATTTGAGTATGGCGGTAGACCGATGTTAAATTTCCATTACACAAATGAAGCGTATTATGTGAGCGCGGCATACCGTTTCTGTGAGTGGTTTGAAATGGGTGTATATTGTTCGTTTTCTTATTATGATAAAGATGATAAAGACGGGGAAGGGCTATATGAACTTGACACTGCTGAGACCGATCGAATAATGGGTGCTGATGCATGGCTCTATGATGATTGTGTGAGCCTACGTTTTGATTTAAATGAAAATTGGACCATGAAACTTGAGTATCATGCCATGGACGGTTTGTTTTCGGTCGAGCCTGATGATGACGGCAATACAGATAAGAACTGGCACATGTATGCTGCTAAGATGTCGGTGAGTTTTTAAAAACATACTGGATGCTGGTAGTAGTAGGATGGGCTGTGCCCATCGGAAAAACTGAAATATTTGGTGTCTGATGTGCGATATCGCGGTCAGGCACTTTTTGTTTCTAGATGCTGGATGGATTGAAAATTAGAGAAAGAAGACATTATCCTGCAATATCCCCAGACCGGGCAGGTCGCGACCTGCCCCTACACCTTTATTTTATAATTCCTTCCGACTTTAACGTGTCTATCTCTTCATCACTATAACCCAGTTCTTTAATTACCTCATCAGTGTGCTGGCCGATAGTTGGGGACGTGCTTTTCATGCCTGCGCTGTAGTCGCTGAAGTGTATGGGATAGCCGAGGACATTGATGGTGCCGAGGTCCGGGTGATCAAATTTCTCGATATAATTATTTTCAATCGCCTGGGGATCTTTTATCGCTTCAAAGATGTCTTTGATGGGGCAGAAGAGGAGATCGTTTTCAAGAAAAAGCGCCATCCATTCATCACGTGTTTTTGTCTCAAGAATGTTGTCAAAAATCGGCACCATCTTTTGAAAGTTTCTCGGGTTGCCATTCTCATCAGTGAATTCCGGGTCATCCAGCATCTCTTCTTTTCCCGTTACTTTACAAAATGCAGGCCAGTACTTGTGTTCAGGGTGGTGAGTGCTCATAACCCATTTATCATCTTTGCATTTAAAAGCGTTTCGCAGGGGAGACATGTCAGACCGTGTTACAGGGAAACACGGGTCTAATGATAAAAGTTCTGCAAACATCTGGTTCATATGCATCAGCCAGAGGGCAGTGCTGTACAAAGAGACATGGACTTCCTGGCCTTTTCCGTTCCTTTCCCTTGTAAACAGGGCGGTGATGATGGCATGGCTTGCTGCTATGGAGGTGGCCTGGTCAAGAACACCAAAGCGGATGAATTCAGGCTTTTCCGTTCCTGCGGTAAACATCATGCCTGAATATGCCTGGCCCATGGAATCAAACGCGCCAGCGTCTTTCATGGGGCCTTTGGGGCCGTATCCTGAAACATTCGCATGTATTATTTTCGGGTTAATTTTGGCAATCGATTTGTAGTCAATGCCGAGTTTTTTCTTTGTTTCAGGCATGAGATTGGTTAGAAATACATCAGCTTCTTTGACAAGTTTGTTGAAAATGCCCCGCCCTTTTTCTGTGGCAATATCAAGATAGATCCCTTTTTTGTTACGGTTAGATGTTTCAACAATAACAGTGCTCCCGTTTTTCAAGGAAAGGTCAAAACCAGCAACCTCCGTCCAGAATCTCTCTGGGTCTCCAATGCCTGCTTCAACTTTTATTACTTCCGCGCCAAGGTCCCCCAGTATTGCTGTGGCGCCCGGTCCTGCGTGGAAAATGCCGTATTCAACGACTTTTATTCCGGCAAGGGGGGAAGGTTTGTTGGGGAGGGTTGACATGTATTGTGCTCCTTATTGTGAACTATTGGTTATGATCTATAATCAATGATACCAGTTACAAGTGCCTAAAGTTACAAGTGCCTTAAGTTGTGGAATGCTACCATTTTTATTAAAAAAGCAGCGTAAAGCGATGAATGCAAATTGTAAATTACAAAGCATAGTAGGTTGGGTAGAGCCAACTGCCCTTTGTTGGGTTGAACACCTTAACCCAACCTACAAAATATTGTATTTATTGAACAATTCCAATGGCGAAACCCAACAAATGTCTTCGCTCTGCCTTAATAAAATAAAAATAGCAGAATACCTCAACTTAAAGCACTTGTAACTTTAGGCACTTAAGGCACTATGTTTTTTCACACTAATCACTCCCTGCCCTATCAAATGCTCAATCACCTCGCACACAGGAAGCCCAACCACATTTGTGTATGATCCATTAATTTTTTTTACTAAAAATGTGCCGAGGCCCTGGATGGCATAGGCGCCGGCCTTGTCAAACGGTTCTTTTGTGTGAATATACCATTCTATTTCATCATCAGACAGGTCCTTAAAATAGACGTCTGTTTTAACCGTATCTGAGAACAAATGTCCTTTAGTTTTGCAGGTGATAGTGTATCCTGTAAAGACCTGATGTGCCTGGCCGCTGAGACGCTCCAGCATCTCTCCTGCTTCCTTTCGTGAGCCAGGCTTTCCTAAAATCGTATCATCAATCAGGACAATGGTGTCTGCACCGATGACCCATTTGTCAGGATATTTGTCCGAAATATCTCCAGCCTTAGCTTCTGCCAGCACCTTTACATAATTTGCTGGTTCAGTGATAGGCACGATTGATTCGTCAACATCGCTCGGTATAACGGAGAATTCTAGACCGGCTTGTTCCAGCAGGTATTTTCGCCGGGGTGATTGTGACGCGAGGATTATTAACGGGGTATCATCATTTTTTCGCATGCTGATCTAATATCAAATCGTATCAGGTTTTACAAGGGATGCTTGACACATACTGGCTTGTCACCTAATATATTTCATAACAATGGAGGTGAATGATGCGTATTGTATGGGTATCGCCGCACTGCTGGCCAGACTATGTTCTCAGGGAAGACGGACTCGGGAAAAAATCTCAGGGCGGACAGACGATTGTCATGTATTTTGCCACCATCGCACTGGCAGACGCCTATCCTGACCTTGAGATTGACATTTATGCCCGTTTTGAAGACGGAGAAGATATTATCACAAATATCCATTCCAGGGTGCGTATCATCCGCCTTCCCCTTGGTCCTTCAGACAGGTATTTCCCAAAAGAAGAATTCTGGGGGCCGCCAATCCAGGGATTTGTGGATAACGCCATCAAATATGCTGAAGAGAACAGCCTTAAATACGACCTGGTGCACGGCCATTACGCGGACGGTTGGTACGTGGCACACCATCTGGCAGAACAATGGAAAATTCCATTTTTGTGTGCGACCCACAGTCTGGGAATTCGTAAGCGGGATAATGCCCTGCGTGTGAACGAGGGAACGCCTGAAGCGCTTGATAAAAAATACAACTTCTCAGTACGGATACAACATGAACAGGCTGCCCTGGACAGGGCCGATTGTATCACCCCCCTGACAATTGAAGAAGGGGAGTATATTGTTGATCAGTATGGGGCTGATCCCTCGAAGATACAGGTTATCAACAATGGTGTTGTGGTTGATGATTTTTATCCGCCAGATCCGGACAAAGTATCTGAATTGAGGGAAGAACTGAACCTTGGCCCGGATGTCCTGCCAATACTCCTTATCGCCCGCGTTGACCCGAGAAAAGGGCAGCGTGAACTGATCGAAGCTGCTCCTGCTGTGATACAGCGGATCAGGGAATCAAGCGGTAAAAACGTTATCATCCTTTTTGTCGCATGGGTGGATAGTGACTACGCGAAAACTCTTGAAAAAAGGGTAGAGGAGCTCGGCATCAGGGAGAATGTTATTTATCATCCGCCTGTGCTCAACAGCGAGATACCGAAGTTTTTCTGGGCCAGTGCTGTTTATTCACTCTCCTCCACCTATGATATTTTTCCGATTGTCATGCTTGAAACAATGGCGTCAGGCCTTCCGATTGTGGCCACAAAAAACGGCGGTCCCAGTGAAGTCATTACCCCTGGTGAAAACGGGTATCTTGTGGAGACGACAAATAAAGAGGAACTAGCAGACGCGCTTGTTAAGGTGCTGTCAGATGAGAAAGAGCGGGAAAGACTCGGAAAAAACGCCCATAATGAGATCATAAAAAAATATACCTGGGATAGAATTGCGGAGCGGTGTATGGAGGTGTATAAAATGGTGTTGGGGGACATGTAAAGTGACTTAAGTTATAAGTTACAAGTGCCTAAAGTTGTGGTATCGCTTCGCTCTGTCATTTTTACAAAAGGCGTGGTCGTGGTCGGGTTTTAACCATAAACGCACACTAACTTTTTTTTCACGCTAAGACGCTAAGGCGCAAAGATGCTAAGGCGCAAAGTTTTATTATAGCACATGGATTTACCCTGTTAAATCCCGTAAGTAGCTTCGGAGCAGAATTTGATAGGGCAAGCTCAGACAATTAACAAGGATAGGCAGGATGAGGAGGATGAATTGAAATATATTTTTTCTTTTTCGTAAACTGAACGAAAAAGAAAAAGTTTGCAGCCTCCGGCGGTTGTGTTTCAGCATTATATTTTTATACCATATACCCTATTTTAATGCTGTAACCTTTTTTTATAATGAAAATCATAGTCGTGGTTAGTCCCGCTATCTGCGGGATGGCCGTGGTCGGGTTTGAATAAGTGATCAGTTTTCAAATCTCCCCTAGCCCTTCTTTGCTAAAGAGGGGAGCAAAAATCTTCCCCCTTTTTCAAAGGGGGATCGAGGGGAATTGTAAGACGAGTATACATTCATAATAAGCCATAACCGCTCTACCAAACCTACTATGCTGTTTCGCGCACAAGCACGCTCTAAATTTTGGCACAGCCTGTGGGGAACAGGAGAAAAGAAAATATGGAACAAGCCAGTATAAAATCGAGACTGGAACGGATCAGAGGTCGAATAGAAAAATCAGCGACTTCCTGCGGCCGTGATCCTGAAGATGTTAAACTTGTGGCGGTGAGTAAGACCATACCTGCTGAAAGTATACAGGAAGCAATTGAAGCCGGGGCGGACATATTTGGAGAGAATTATATACAGGAGGCAAGGGAGAAGATTGCCGTTTTTCCATCACATGACGTGTCATGGCACTTTATCGGCCACCTTCAGTCAAATAAGGCCAAATACGCTGTAAAGCTGTTTGACCTTATTCATTCTGTAGATTCTCTTAAACTGGCACGTGAACTGAACAAACAGGCTGAGAAGATCGGAAAAATCCAGCAGGTGTTAATACAGGTGAATATCTCCATGGAAACAACAAAGTCCGGTGTGGCAGGAAAAGACGCCATCAGCCTTGTCCGTGATATCAGCCAACTTGAGTACCTGTCCGTGCAGGGACTGATGACCATGCCGCCTTATTATAATGAACCTGAAAAGACACGTCCTTATTTTTCAGAGCTAAAGGATCTAAGTGTTTCCATCGCAAACATGAAGATCAGCAACATCTTCATGAATGAGCTTTCCATGGGCATGACCGGTGATTTTGAGGCAGCGATTGAAGAGGGGGCGACACTGGTAAGGGTAGGGACAGCGATTTTCGGAGAGCGGTATTGAAAGTACTTCTGCATACATGCTGCGCTCCCTGCACGATTTATCCGCTTAAGATCCTTCGTCAGGATGCTCATGATATTACCAGTTTTTACTACAGAAACAACATCCATCCATATACTGAATGTGTTCAGCGTGAAGAAACCCTTCGGGAATACGCTTCAAAGGAAAATCTGAACGTGATTTGTCAAAAAGGTTATGACATGGAGGAATTTTTAAGAGGGGTTGTATTCAGGGAAAAAGACCGGTGCGCTATATGCTATCACGAACGGCTGGAAACCACTGCCCGCTACGCAAAGAAAGGAAATTTTGATTCTTTTTCCACAACTCTCCTTTACAGCAGGTTCCAGAAGCATGATATGATAAGATCCATTGGTGAAGCTGTGGGCACGTCTTTGGGCATATTGTTTTATTATCATGACTTCCGAGAAGGATGGAAAGAAGGAATAGAGGAGTCTAAACGTCTCCAGATGTACCGTCAGCAGTATTGCGGATGTATATATAGTGAGAAGGAGAGATACTTTCAGGATGAGGCATGAGGTCGAAGAACTAATAGCTCTAGAGGATAGATCAAGTTGCGGATTGACGAATAAAAAAATCCGAAGCACGAAATCCGAAACAATATCAAATGACCAAAATTCAAAATCCAAAACAAAAGGCAATTTGATTTGAAATTTTAGGCGATTATGGTTTTAAGCATTTGAACATTTGTATTTTGAATTTGTTTCGGATTTCGGATTTCGATATTCGGATTTAAAATTTTTGAAACAAATGAGACCCAATGAAATCTGACACTGTATGAAAATTAAGTATTGGTCAGGACAATTTATATATGTTCAATAACTTAATATATTTCTTAATCGTTCTGCTGATTATCTACAGCGCAGATCAGCAACAACCTGAAGCGGTGTTTACTTCTTTTCAGACGCTTATCCTTTTTGTTCTGATAGCCCTGCTTTTTGCTGGATATACATGGGTGCTTTTCCGAAAACTTGAGAAAAGTATTCAGCCTGGAGCAGTGCAGGCGGCGAATGAACGCTTTGATCAAATGACTTCCCGCCAGTCCATACTGGCGATTATCCTGCTCACTATAGATATATACTGGCTGAGTTTATCAGCATACCTGTCTGATATTACTATTTTCGTTAAGGCCCCGACACTTCAAGCTGTTCTGTTTGTGGGAATTTTCCTGTTTTACCTGGTTATTATCTGGGCGTGTTCCTTTAGGGCGTATCAAAAAATCACGCCGTCTGTTATTACGGGGAGATCATATATACTCTCCAATATAGCCCTGTCTATTGTACTTCTTATCCCGTGGTTTTTGATTTCAATTACAGGTGATGTTGTCAACCTTCTCCCTTTTAAGTTTCCAAAACAATTTCTCTCAACATATTTGGGGCAGGGGACTTTCTTTCTTGTTGCACTGTCTGTCATAGCAGTAGCCTTGCCTGTGCTTATCAAATTGGTCTGGCGGTGCAGACCACTTGAGGCGGGAGCAGCTAGGACACAGATTGAAGTTTTTTGTGAAAAGGCGGGGATGACTTACAGAGATATACTGGAGTGGCCTCTTTTTGGAGGGAAAATGATAACCGCAGGGGTGATGGGATTGGTAAAGCGGTTTCGTTATATACTCGTAACCCCTTCTCTCCTCAAGCTTCTCAACCCCGAGGAACTGGACGCGGTTATTGCCCATGAAATCGGCCATATTAAAAAGAAACACCTCCTTTTTTATCTGTTTTTCTTTATCAGCTTTGTTCTGTTCCTGTCTATTGTGACAGAAATCGTTGTGTTGTTGATTGGTGCGAGTGGTGTTTTAGAGCGTCATGGTAATCTATTCTCATCAGCTTTTGAGTGCGTCTACTTGATTTGTATCTTTGTTATCTATTTCCGATATGTTTTTGGATATTTTATGCGGAATTTTGAACGACAGGCAGATGGTTACGCGTTTTCGCTTGTGGGTACGGCTCTCCCTTTGGTTGCGACGTTTAATAGAATTGTCGCGGCAACAGGCCAGTCTGCAGATACACCGAACTGGCACCATTTCAGTATTAAGGAGCGGATTGACTTTTTGTTAAGGTGTGAAAATAACAGAGATCTGGTGAAACAGCATAACAGGAAAGTAAAAAAAAGTATCATATTATTCTTTGCTGTGATGGTGCTGATATGCGTTTCAGGATTCAGCTTTAAGTTCAGTGACACATACAAAAAACTGACTTTTCAATATCTTGAGAAAGTACTCCAGGGGGAGGTTAAGTACATTTCAGATAAGCATGAGGTGTTGAGAAAGCTTGGGGACTTATTTTACAGTGAAAAAAAGATTGAGCACGCAATCAAGGCATATGAAAAATCACTGGAAATAAAAATGGACAATCCTAATGCATTGAATAACCTGGCATGGCTATATGCCACATGCGAAGATGAGACATACAGAAACCCAGAAAGAGCACTTTTACTTGCTGAAAAAGCTGTTCGTCTGCATGAGATGCCTATTTTCCTTGATACACTAGCTGAAACTTATTTTGTAAACGGGATGGTTGATAAAGCAATAGATATTGAAAAAAAGGTTCTGAAACTGGCTGGCACACACCATGGAGACCGCGGCCATTTTGAAGCGCAGTTGCTAAAATTTCTTAATGTTTCAAATGCACAAAAAAAACAGCCTGCCGAAAATTGACAGGCTGCTTGAATTTTTTAGCTGTTCTTCTGTTACTTAACCAGAGGTGATTATTTAATACAGACCTTCCTGATCTGCATAAAGTCAGACATACCAGTAAAAATCTTTGATATGCCGTCCTGTTTAAGGGTTGTCATGCCGTCTGCGATCGCCTGGTCGCGGAGTTCTTCCATCCTCGCGTTCTGAATAATGAGTCTTTTCATATCATCTGTGCCAAGGAGGAGCTCATGGATACCCATACGGCCGGCATACCCGGTCTTATTGCAGTTGGAGCAAGAATCAGGCCCGTTTATTTGAAGATCGTCTGTGTATTCAATACCTGTCTTTTCAAAGTCCTCGTCACCGTATTCACGTACAAGCTCTTCAAATTCTTCCTGCTTGGGATGATAGGCTTTTTTACAGTTTTTACATAGGGTACGGGCAAGACGCTGGGCAAGGATACAGAGGATGGCGTCCGCGAAGTTAAATGGGTCCATACCCATATCCAGGAGTCTGGTGATACTTTCCGGGGCGCTGTTTGTATGGAGTGTGGAAAAGACCAGATGGCCTGTAAGAGACGCTTCAACACCAATATGGGTGGTTTCCTTGTCACGCATTTCGCCCACCATAATGACATCCGGGTCCGCCCTGAGGAAGGCGCGCATGGCAGCCGCAAAGTCAAAACCGATTTTTGGTTTTACCTGGACCTGCCGCAAGCCTCTCTGGGTGATTTCAACAGGATCTTCAGCTGTCCAGATTTTGGTTTCAGGCTTGTTGATGTATCCAAGGGCTGAATGGAGGGTGGTTGTTTTACCTGAACCTGTGGGGCCGCATACAAAGATGATGCCGTATGGTTTGGTAACACAGCCGATAAAATTATCATAATTCCATTCGGAAAAACCCATTTTATCGAGCGGAATCGGTTCACCAGCGGCCAGGATACGCATAACCACGTCTTCAAGGCCTCCCTGTGTGGGTACGGTCGCGACCCTGAGTTCAATATCGACACCACCGTATTTTTTAAACTTGATTTTACCGTCCTGGGGTTTCCGCCGTTCCGCAATATCCAGGTCAGACATAATCTTTAAACGTGAAACAACAGCATTTCTGTACTGGTATGGGATTGTCTGGTATAATGAGCAGGAGCCGTCCACCCTTAGACGGACTTCTGTGTTATTTTTGCCGGGGTACGGCTCAATATGAATATCCGAACAGTTCCTGCTGTTCGCGTCAATGATAATTTTGTTGACCAGCTGAACAACCGCGCTGCTCTCTTCATCTACATTTGATTCCGCCTCTTCAATCTCTTCTTCTTCGTCCTGAAGCTGTGAGAGGATATCGTCCATTGAAGCCATCTCTTTTTCATCTGTGGTGAACAGGTCGATATAAGCATTGATATCCTCTTTAAAGGCAATATAAAACTTGATGTCCTTTCCCCGTAAAAGGGCTCTGATTTCACTGGTTCTCTGGGTATCATATGGATCGTCTATCAGTACGACGGTTTCACCATTATCTGCTTCTCTTAACGGAACCCAGGTATTGTTCCGCATAAACGGTACCTTCAGGCCCTGCAAAAGAGCGCCGGGAATAGGGATATTCTTGTCAAATTCAATAAACGGCGTGCTATAATACTTACTTAAGGAATCACCAATATCCTTTGCCAGGACCTTATAATCATCTATCATGATTTTTTCAGGGAGTTCATTCTCCTCCCTAGCTGTGTTCATAACTTCTTTCAATTCTTTTTGAGTAAGGATATGGTTTTCCAGAAGGCCGTCATATTTGTTTCTCTTCTGTTTTGACCTGGCAGCCATCCTTTTCTGGTTGTACAGACCGATGGCCATTGTTTCTGAGAGTTCTTTTACGTTTTTCTCATCACGTGAGGTGAATTCATTGCCATCAGACCTGTTGATGAGCTGAATAGCGCCAAGGAGCAGTTTTTTAAAGATAATAGGGGCGACAAGAACCTGTTTTGTTTTATAACCGGTCTTAACGTCCCAGGTTTTATCAAACGTAAGGTTAGGATCTATTGCGCCAAGCTCGTTCTGATCATAAACATTTTTGATGTTTATCATCTTTTGCTTAAAGGCGGCAAAGCCGGCTACACTGCTGATATTCAGAGGAACGCGGATCTCTTTAATTTCAGTTCCGTCCTTGAGCCTTGAAACCAGTTCACGTTTTACACCGTCAACATAATAGATCGTAAGCCTGTCAGCTTCAAAAAGAGCGGTAATCTCTTCTTTCAGATCGATTAAAATTTCATCAAGGTTGTTTGCGGCAAATATCTTTTTGTTAATATGCTGAGACTTTGTTTTAAACTCTACCTCGGATTTAAGATGCTGAACATCTGAATCCTTAGACTTAGTTGCAGCAGTAGCCATATGTTTACCTCTTATTTGTTGTTATGGCGTGTAAAATCCCCAGCCTGGTATTATATCTTAAGGATTGACTGATCATCAATCCTTTTTCCGATTAAATAGATGCTTGTTATGCTCATATATTTTTCTTATCCCGCCGATTGTCAATATGATACTTATCAGGTACAAACAGAAATACCTAAAATATCTGTCTAAAGCGGAATGCTGGACCATCTCTAACTGGCTCATTTTATGTGGTATCATAAAAAACATAGCAACGCCAAAGCCAAAGAGTAAAATACCCCAGATTGTCTGCTTATGTCTATTACCCTGGGTCATCTGTTTCTTTATTTTATCATCCCGATATTTTCAGCACAGGTTTATAATCACTTAATAAATATAAACTGATAAGTGAATTATGTCAATTCAATATATGTATTTGGAACCAAAATTGTTTAAGATTTATTACATATACTTCTATCGATCCTGTATTATATATATTATTAGATTTTTAAGAATCTCGTGATTGTGGTCAGTCCCGCTATCAGCGGGATAGTCATGATCGAAATTTTTCAGGATTACAGTAATGACTGGTCCAGCCGATATAACTCTGTTTCAAAAACCTCCTTTTTTTCATCCAGTATCATGGTCTGCTCCTCAAGAATTTCAAACAGGCGATCAATGTCACCCTGGGTGCTGTGAAGCTTCCGAGAAAGTTCGGCGATTTTTTGTCCATCCTGGTCCTGGGCTGCATCCTGCATGGCACTGTTCAGGCTGTTTTGTTCAATTTCAAGGGCTTCAATGTCATCTTCAAGCTCTTTGATTCTCCTGATATACGGTTTCAGTGTTTTTGAACGCCGGGCAATAATATCAGACCGCATCTGTCTGATTTTTTTCCGTGTTAATTTTTCTTCATCAGTGGAGTCTCCGGCAGCATTTTCCAGAGTTACCGGTTGTTCAGATTCTTGGGTGTTTTTTTCCTGTTCCCAGCCAATTTTATCAAGGAAATCCTGATAGTTACCATCAAACAGGGATGTCACGCCTTTTTGAAAGACAATCAGACGTGTGGCAAGGGCGTGAAGAAACATTTCATTATGGGTCACCATGACAACCGCGCCATCAAAGTTATCCAGCGCGGAGAGAAGAGCGTCGCATGATTCCATGTCCAGGTGATTGGTCGGTTCATCAAGAAGGAGGATGTTTACTGGTGTTACAAGGAGCTTGCCCAGCATGACCCTGCTTTTTTCTCCACCGGAAAGAATACTGATTTTTTTTAAGGCATTATCCCCTTGAAACATCATGGCGCCGCATATGTCTCGGGCCTGCTGCCTGTTGACGTCATTATGCGAATAAAGGATCTCCTCTTCTACAGTCCTTTTATCCACCAGGGAACTGATATTTGTCTGAACGAAAAAGCCTTTTATTGCGTTTGCGTGCCAGGTCAGTTCACCGGTAACCGGTGTAAGCTGTCCGGCGAGTAGTTTCAGGAGGGTTGTCTTTCCCTTACCGTTTTTTCCAACCACACAGATACGGTCATTCTTCCTGATGTTCATATCCAGGTTCTTAAAAAGGGTTGTGCTATTGCTGTAAGCAAAGGATATATCCTGGGCTTGAGCAAGAAAATCACCTTTAAAACTGCAGCTTTTAAAAGAGAAATCAAGATGTTTCAGCTTTTCCAGCTTATCCTTTTTTTCCTGTTTGTCCAAGGTTTTAATCCGTGACTGGACCATGTTCGCAAGCCGCGCTTTGGCCCTGAAACGCCTGATAAAAAGCTCCATGTCCCTGCGTTTCCGTTCGTCATTAATCCTTGTTTTTTCATATATTTCTTCATCCTGGGCGATCTGTTCATAGTATTTTCCAGTGCTTCCGGCGATTTTGCGCATTTTTTTCCGATGTATGCCGGCAGTATGGGTGACAACCGTATCCATAAAACTTCTGTCATGGGTAACCAGGAGGATTTCATGGGGCCATCTGTTCAGGAATTGTTCGATCCACCGTATGGCGGTAATATCAAGATAGTTTGTCGGCTCATCCAGAAGAAGCAGGTCAGGCTCTGAAATAATTTCTTTTGCAAGATTTAGCCGGACCTGGAAACCACCTGAAAAATTTGAAGGATGCTTTTGTGTGTCATCAAGGGAAAAGCCGAGCCCTGCGAGGATCTTTTCAGCTTTCCAGTGGTGTTGTTTTTCGCCTTCAGTAAGCCCTTTCATGCATTCTTCCAGAACCGTGCTTTCCGTAAAGCTCAAGGTTTGCTGAACATAACTGACACGGTATCCTTTTGGCACCGTGATCTTGCCTTTGTCAGGATTTTCCACACCAGCGATTAGACGGAGGAATGTGGTTTTGCCATGGCCGTTTCTCCCCACAAGACCGATCCGTTCCCCTGGATTGATCTTGAGGTTTACATCTTCAAACAGCATCTGGCTGCCAAAGCTTTTTGAAAGGTTTTCTGCGCTAATCATAGAAGAAGATCAAAGAAATGACGCGGCATTTTTCTGCATGGCTGTAAAATCATTTTCCGTGAGCCCGGCGCCAAGCACAACACGTTTGGCCTGGGCATCATCAATCAGGTCCCCGGGCTCATGGGTATCTGTGTTGATGATCATTTTCGCGCCTGTTTTTTTTGCCAGAAACGCCACATGCCCGTTTGTAAGGGAGTGCCCCTTTCTTGCTGATATCTCAAGAAGAATGCCTTTCTTTTTTGCAATGACAACCTCTTCTTCAGAGATGAGCCCAGGATGGGCGAGGATATCAATGTCTGCTTCCAGCGCAGCACTGTTGGTGCCAGGGACCACTGGTTCAACAATAGTTTCTCCATGAACAGTAACGATTTTCGCGCCTAAAGATCTTGCCTTTTCTGCTGTTTTCGCTATCAACGGCGGTGGCACGTGTGTGAGTTCTATCCCTGGAACAACAGATATGTTTTTTAATACACGGTTCAAATCATCTGCCGCGGTAATGACGCGGGGGATAATAAAATCAATATTGGATGAATCGCCGTGGTCTGTAATGGCGATTCCCGTTATCCCGATATTTTCCGCCCGTCTTACCAGCTCCGCAGGTATCAGGACGCCATCACTGAATAATGAATGTGTGTGCAGGTCGATCATTGTAATGCCTTCTTTATATATAAGGAAATTTAGTTACAAGTTACAAGTGCCTTAAGTTGATGTATCGCTTCGCTCTGTTAGTTTTTATAAAAACGTTAGTATTCCTTAACTTAAGTCACTTGCAACTTGTAACTTAAGGCACTTAGTGTTTTAAGTGTATCTCTTTTCAGGCCTGCCCATTTGGGATTAAGTTAAACCCGGCATGGCTTTTACACCTTATATTTCCCGAAGTCGTCTGGTGAAAGTTTCTGGAGATATTCAGCCCATTTTTTTCCTTCCTCGCTTTGGTCAACCATCTCAAAGTCACCATCATCGATCTTGAATTTTTCGATTACTGCTTCATCAACAAAAATCGGCGCCTGAAAACGGACTGCCATGGCAATGGCGTCACTAGGCCTTGAATCCATGTCAAAGTTGTGATCTTCAGAAGCAAAATAAATCCTTGCGAAAAAAGTATTGTCCTTGAGATCGCACACTTCTACTTTTTCCATCCTGATATTCAGCTTATCCATGAAATTTTTAAACAGGTCATGGGTCATTGGCCGGTCAAAATCGATTTTCTGCAGGGCGGAAGCAATCGAGGTCGCTTCCAGAAGACCGATCCATATGGGTATGGCCTGTTCATCTTCAATTGTTTTTAATATCAAAATGGGTGTGTTTGAGGCCGGGTCTATTGTCAGTCCCGCTATGTTAACTTCACGCAGCATGATTGTTTTCTCCTTCCTGGATGACCGGTGAACCAGACACGGCCGGTTTCCCCCTCAGGGAATGTGAAAGTGCTTTTTCAATCACCACATTAATTGTTTTACCAGCAAATGGTTTCATCTTGGAAGAAATCCCGCTAGTATCAATATAATTAAAATTAACAACTTTATTTTCAGGAATCCGTCCTGTCCATTCTTCTTTGCCGTCTGAATCTGGATAGAAATCCTGTTTTTTACTTAAACCTTCAATAAGTACGGACACGGTTTTATTGACAAACCGTTCGTTCTTCTTCCTTGTATAATATTTCTGCAGTTCGAGAAGCTCCTGAAGCCGTGCCATTTTTACTTGATCATCTACCTTATCCGAAAAACCGGTTGCTTTTGCGTTGGGCCGGTCAGAATAGGCAAACGCGAAAAGGCCGTCAAATTCAACCTCTTTTATCAGGCTGAGGGTCTCCTGGAAATCAGCTTCAGTTTCTCCGGGAAAGCCGGCAATCATGTCCGATGTAATCGCGATATCAGGGCATACCTTTCGGAGCCGGTCCAGCCTGTCAAGGTATTGTTCCCTTGTGTACTTCCTGTTCATCTTAGCCAGAATATTATTTGAACCTGACTGAACCGGAAGATGTATATGATTACATAGCTTATCAAGATCTTTGTAACTGTCAATAAGTTCATTGGAAAAATCTTTTGGATGAGAGGTTGTAAACCTGATTCTCTGGAGGCCGTCAATCTTGTTTACTCGTGCCAGAAGCTCGGGGAAGGTGCATAATCCTTGGTTTTTTCCATAACTGTTCACATTCTGGCCAAGCAGAGTGACTTCACGTATCCCTGATTTTACTCTGTTTTCGATTTCTTCAATAATCCTGTCTGGATGCCGGCTGATCTCTCTGCCTCTTACATACGGGACAACACAATAGGTACAGAAATTGTCGCAGCCACGCATGATAGTAACAAATCCGGTGGCCGTACCAGCCTCTGAATAACCGCTATCCGGGGTAAATTCATCTATGGTTTCGGTCAGTTCAACATCTACAATGCGGGATTCTGTTTCTGTAACATGCCTGACAAGCTGTGGCAGGCGATTGACTGCGTGGGTACCAAAAATAATATCTATGTGGGGCACACGGCGGACAATCTTTTTCCCTTCCTGCTGGGCAACGCAGCCGCCCACACAGATGATAAGATCCGGTTTTTTTTTCTTTAAGGAGGCAAGTCGTCCCAGGAAACTGAATGCTTTCTGTTCTGCTTTTTCCCGAACAGAACAGGTGTTCACCACAATCATATCTGCTTTTTCTACAGAATCTGTCATTGTATAGCCGAGGGGTTTCATGACATCTTCGATTCTAGATGAATCATAAACATTCATCTGGCAGCCGATGGTGTTTATATAAAGTGATTTGTCTTTAGCAGCATCCATAAGGTGCTTCCTGCTTAGTTCATAAAATGGCAACATCGCCAATGACGTATACTGGATAAAATCATGAAAAGAATATGTAGTCAATGGGAGAAGGGTAAAAAGATGATGCTGGTTTTATTGGTTTGATTTGTTTCATTTGTTTTATTGGTTCTGATATTGATGTTAACCAATTCAACTAATTAAACTAATTCAATCAATCAAACCAGTTTTAAAAAGCTTCTATATGAATATTCTTTTTTAGGTCATCAAGGACCATCTCAACATCCTTTTCACAGCCAGGTGCAATGCAGAGCTTTATCAGCCCTTTTTCAGAATCAATGGTGGTGATGACCGCGATACCATCATATGCTTCAAGGATAAATTTTATAAACGCGATCTCTTTGCGATCAATCCTGTATTGTTTTTCCACAGTTTTCAAAAAGTTCTCCAAATATTTAAGATAAAAAGATCATATCAGTACCAGAAAGATTAATTAATTCTTTGTTAAGAATTTGAAAGTTTTTAAAACTGGTTTTTTGCAACTTTTTTAATCTCATCGTTCAATTTAAGATCCCAAATTTTATTAGCAGCTTCAAGTTTATATGTTCCAATAATAAAGTTAGCTGTTAAAGCCAGTTTTTTTTGATGCATATTTGAAA
The DNA here is from genome assembly GCA_028277765.1 of Desulfobacterales bacterium. Taxonomy (GTDB): domain Bacteria; phylum Desulfobacterota; class Desulfobacteria; order Desulfobacterales; family SURF-7; genus JANQFQ01. The sequence goes on along the minus strand of JANQFQ010000104.1, from coordinate 17,115 downwards.
ATTTAAATGTATGAATTTTATTTTTATCAACTAGAAAAAAATTATTTCCATAGGACGCTATTCCGTATTCATCATATTCTTTTCTGTTTTTTTCAAAAATAGAAGTCCCTAAAAACGGATTTTTATGATTTGATAGACCAAGATAATGAATTATCGATGGTGTGAAATCTATACTTGTTGAATAATTGGCATCATAAGTTTCAGGCAAATCTCGTGTTGGGTCATAGATGATTAAAGGAATACGATCGACGAAAAATTTCTGATAATCTGGCATATCAAATGTTTCAACAAATGGTCTTTCATAAAAATGACAATGATCGGTTGTAAAAACGATGATGGTATTATCTGCATAAGCTGAATTTTTAAAGTAATTCCAAAATTTTCCAAAGGCGTAATCAAGATTATGAATATTATTTAAAATTTTATTTGAACCATCTTTATAATGAACGCCATCAGCTGAGATATCCTGAAAAGCGTGAGTGCCAAGATTATATAAGCATATTAAAAAAGGTTTTTTTGTATATGGTTTTTTCAGATTCTTTTTAAGAAAACCTGTTAAGCATTCATAAAATTGATTGTCACTCAGCGAGTCACTTCGAAGAGCCTTTTTAGAAGAAAGAAATTCATTTGAAAAAAAATCAGCAGTCCAAACATTATCAAAACCAATATGGATCATCAAATCATCAACATAAGCTTTGTCTTTAAGGTGACAGTCAAAAAAGTAAGTTTCATAGCCATAATTATTAAGAACATTATGAAGACCAAGATAATTTGCTTTTTTAATATCATTATAATTTGTGTGCCAGCCACCTTCGCCGCCATGCAATGGATACAACGAACAGAGTTGTCCTAAAAGGCCTCTATAAGTTGCAGCAGTATGATTGTAGTAATTATTAAGAGACATACAACGCTTATCTGTTGAAAATTCTTTTATGTTTGGTGTTAAATTGGGATACCTGTTATTATGCAAATTCGTCGCCCTATAAGAAAGACCTTCAGTAAAAAAAATAATTATATTAGGATGTCTAAGTGTGTCAGGTTTTCTTTTAAAAGGTATCTCTCCTTTATAAATATAGTCTTTAATTAATGGGTATTGATTTTTTAGATTTACAATAAAACCATATTTTTTAAATTCATGAGCTATTGTATGGCCTGTTTCATTTTTTTCGATTGGTTTAGAAACGATTGGTTCTTTTAATGATTCATCCTTAATCTTATTTGAAAAAAGTGTATTGTATAATGAAAGGATGGGTGAACTATGTTCGATATTATTATGCATCAAATAATCATTCCGACATTTTAATGTGTCTTCAGATATATAGATTTTATTCTGATACAAAATAAGAGCAGATAATACAGTTATTGAAGATATGATAATTAAGGATTTTTTTGAGATAGCAGGTATTTTTTTTATTTCAATACAAAAAGGTAATGCAGAACAAATGACAAATAAAATTATTCCTCCAATAACAATTGTCGGATTGATAATTAAAGAAAAATGGTTGATGTTTTCAATGGCGAGTTTTGAAAGAAACCTCCCTGTATGAACAAAAGACATCAGTTGAACAGTACTGATAACAAAGAATATAATAACGATAACATATGCGACTATACGGAAGTAATATTTAAAGTTGATCAATATCAGGCCAATGACCAGTACAAGGAGAAATTCAACAACAAACAGATCAAATACCAATAAGCTTGCTGATATAGTCTTAATAGAAATTTCAGAAAAAAAAAGATCTAATTGAAAAACAAAACCAACTAATGAAAACAATTCAAAAGTTATTAAGTAAAAACCTAAAAATAAACATTTTGTTATCTTATTATTCATGCTGAGGTATTTTAATAAAAGGTTAGTCGAAATACATTTTTTATAGTAAAAACTAATTTTGAAACAAAGGCTGAGAACGGAGGAGCCTCTGATCTATACATCTTTTGCCAGACCGGTATTATTTACTCCTGTCTTTTCTTTCAAGAACCATAATCCAATAAGGTGATCCAGGAGGCCATTTTATGTTTGGAAACCAGGAATAAAGGCTTTCCCCTGGCAAAATTTCTACAACACCTGCTGGTTTGTACAGCTTTAATGTATATCCGTCAAACCATTTGAAAATATAGTTATGAGAATCTTTCTTCTTAAGCCATGAATAGGGAATATTGATAAAGACCATAAACGCAGGCTTTTCCTTTTCAATGTCTTTTACCATTTGTTCCTGCATTTTTAGGGCATAGTCATGTTTTTCCATGAGGGCATAAGTATAGATATGCCCTGTAGCGGAACGCCTTTGTGAGTAAAAGTATATTTGAGGTTCAGAACCAATAACAGCTATCCGGTCGTCAGCATCTGTATGTTCTTTAATGAAAGAGGCAATTTTGATTGATTCAGGGAAGGGATTATAACCGTATGTTGACCTGCAGACTTCAAGCGATGTCATTTCGAACAGAAAACTTTTATGCTGTAAAACAGTGGTTGTCAGGAATATAGCTGGTATCAGCAGAAGGATGCCATGCCGTATGCCGGGTGATTTGACTTTTATCAGTAATTGTCTAACAACATCGATGCCCATGCCAACAAGCAGAGCAATAGCTGGAAGGAGGAGTTGAAAATAATGGGGGCGGAAGTATAAACCAGGGCATATCGCTAAAAAAGAAAACAAGACAAAAGCACCGATAAAAAATTTATCCTGCTTGCTTTGTCTGCCCTTGAAAAATCCAATGAGTCCGAGGCAGGCCAGCAGCCAAAGTAGAGGAGCTGAACTAGCTACATGGTATGAATTGACACTAAACATCTTCCATGCGTGTTCAAGGGGCACTTGTGAAATATATGCTCGGGCGTATTTAAATGACCAAAACCAAAAATTATCAAATGTTCCCACTAGAGCAAGGATCAGGCAAACCAGGCCGAAGATTAGAACCGGACCGGATATCAGCAGAAGAAAGTGTTTGCCAAATAAGCGCCATTCAATAGGACGTTTTAAAAGGGTAACAGAAAGAATATAAAAACAGCCCATCACAATAAAAAAAACACCATGTTGTTTCATCATCATACTGATGCCGAGAAGAATACCACTGGAAAATAATGCCCATCTATTATTTTTATCAATCCCTTTGTAAAGGACAAGTAAACCACCCAGTGAGAACAAAATCACAAAATGCTCGGCATTGGCAAATACACCTTGTACTGATTGAAGCATGGACATTATCGCATAACCTGCAGCTGCTGTAAGTGCTCCGATTGTCCCCATCAGTTGTTTTGCCAGCAGAAAAATTAGGACGATAGTAATCGTGTTGATTAATATCAGGGCTATATGGATGCTGGTATGTGTTTGGCCGAAACAGGCCAGTATAAAAGCATATGCCGCGTAAATGCCAGGGAATTTCATGTTGTAAACATTTTTGTATGGCGGTATTCCCTGGAGTATCAGCTGGCCAGCATAAGCGTATTCTCCCTCATCCCGTTCAAGCGGTACATCAGCCAGACGATAACGTGCCAAACCGCATAATATAATTATTACAATCAGGATAGAAATTACTATATGGGAAGGAAAGAATTCCTTTTCTTCATTGTCAATATGCTGATTATTTACCATATAAAAATATTACAACTGAATAATTATCGATCATGATTAATAATTTAAAAGAAATATTTTGCGATGATATCAGACCCTGCTAGATTATCAAGGGCAAATATAATATAAGATGTATTCTTTCAATTGCGTTTGTTCGTATTTCGTGCTTCGGATTTTAAAAATACCTAAAAGTATAAAATTTTGATTGTCCTAGTGCTATCGGAAAATTCAAGTCATAATTTTTTCACATTAATTAAACCGGTAGATGCACTTCAAAAGTGCTTCCTTCACCAAGGGTGCTTTCCACATTAATATGACCATTATGCGCCTGTACGATATGTTTTACAATGGCTAGTCCGAGGCCTGTGCCGCCGAGTTTCCGGCTCCTGGCTTTATCGACCCTGTAAAATCTTTCAAAGAGGCGGGGGAGGTGTTCTGATGCAATACCGGATCCCTGGTCTTTAAACCTGATGACAACATCTTCGGCTTCTGTAAAACAGTGAACCAAGACATGTGTTCCATCATCACTGTATTTTATGGCATTATCAAGGAGGTTAATAAATGCCTGTTCCAGTAAAGAAGAATCACCGGAGATCCTGATGTCTTCAGAACAGTCTTGATTAATGCCGATATTTTTTTCTGAAGCTTTTTTTGCGCATATTGAAATCGAGGTCTGTATGGCATCTTTTATACTGATGTCAGAAACAGTGATATCATTTTTTTCTCCGAGCTGTTCTATTCGTGAAAGATGGAGAAGGTCGTCGATAATATAATTCAAGCGGTTAACATGCTTTGAAATGATTTCAAGGAAACGCTTTGCATCTTCTATATTTTCAACAGCTCCCTCCATCAATGTTTCAACAAATCCTTTAATGGCTGTTAGAGGAGTTTTAAGCTCATGGGATACATTTGCCGCAAAATCACTCCTCATTTTATCAAGCTGCCTGAGCTGGGTAACATCATTTAAAACAAGAAGCGCCCCTATACGATTTCCTTCTGAATCATACAGGGGGCTGCTTTTTGTGTTGATGATTTTTTCTCCTTCTTTATGAACAATAATATCATTCTCTTTAGGATTCCCGCTGGCCATGGTTTCTACCAGCTGGTTTTGTAGTTCGGTGTTTCTGACAACTGCCTGGATACTTAATCCTTTAAATTCTTTAAGGTTGGTATTGAGCATGTCTATGGCGGCCTGGTTGATACTTAACAAGTGTTCATCCGTGTCAACAGCTATTACACCTTCTCTCATACTTGATAATACTGCCTCATATTCATTGCGCTGGGTCTCAATTCGCCTGAGCCTGTCTTCAAGTTCAGCAGCCATTTTATTCATGGCATTGGCAAGGGTTGAAAATTCAGCTATCGGCGAAGGTGAAAGCCTGTGACCGAGTTCTCCGGCAGCATACTTTTCTGCGCTGTATTCAAGTTCTTCAATGGGGGCACTGATACGTCTGGATATGAAAAAACAGACTACTGATGCCAGAAGAGCGATGACGAGGCCTGTCCATATGATACGGAGCTGGATTTTATGAATTTCATTATCAATATAAGTAACCGGGATGGATGTTCTAAGTACAGCTATCAGCTGGTTGTCTATGACAACAGGTATGGCCTTGTACATCATTTTTTTTTGAAGTGTATTGCTGTATCGTATTGAAGCGCCCTCTTTCCCGGAAAAAGCAGTGATGATTTCAGGTCTGTCTCTGTGATTGTCCATTTTCAACGGGTCTTCCTCTGAATCTCCAATCACTGTACCGTCAGGCATTATAACCGTAATCCTTGTGGGCGCGTCTTTGCCCAAGACTTTACATTGCCGGTCAACAGAACTGATGTCAGAAGATTTAAGGCTTTTAGTGATCTGCTGTTTGATAAGGAGGGACTGGGTTTTCAGATCTGTTTCAGTCCTATGGAGAAAAAAATCCCTTAGATAATTTGATGTGTACCAGTTGACCGCTAAAAGAGAAACAAGAATAACAATAAGATATGAAGGATATAGCTGCCAGAGCAGTTTTCTTTTTTTCATTATCTTTCCTTAAACCGGTATCCGACTCCCCGAACAGTTTCAATATATTTTCCGAACGCACCAAGCTTTTTTCTGATACCGACAATCTGGACATCCACACTCCTGTCCGTTACCGGATACCCTTCACCTCTGACGGCATCGACAATCTGTGAACGGGTTGAAACCCAGCCCGGACGCTTTGCCAGATGATATAGAACCTGAAATTCAGTAAACGTCAGATCAATAGAAGCGTTATCCGTGATAACTTCACGCCGTCCCGGATGAATAGTAATGCCATGTATCACAATCACTTCATCCTTGTTCACTCTGTCCTTGTCAGGTTTTTCAACATGTCTGCGGAGGACGGCCTTTATCCTTGCTGCAAGCACTCTTGGTGAAAAAGGCTTTGTAATATAATCATCCGCTCCAAGCTCTAGGCCGGTTACAATGTCTGCTTCAGTCCCTTTAGCTGTCAGCATGATAACCGGTATTGCCGATGTTTCTGTATCTTCTTTTAGCTTTTTGGCAACACTCAGCCCGTCTATACCGGGCAGCATAAGGTCAAGTAGAATAAGGTCAGGTACATAATTCATCGCTTTTTCCAGGGCTTTTTCACCTGTGTCCGCACTGATGATCTCATAACCTTCTCTGATAAGGTTGTACCTTACAAGCTCCCTGATATCTTCCTCATCATCAACAACCAGTATTTTTTCATTAGCCATAATTTTTTACATTACTGTTTTAGAGATACCTTTAATAATTAGCATGCCGAACGATTTCTCCTTCAATCAGGTATATCACTTCCTGGGCGATATTAGTGGCATGGTCTGCTATCCGCTCAAGGTGCCGTGAAATTAAGAGAAGATTAAGCAGATGATCCATAATTCCTGAGTTTTCCTCCATCTTTGTCTTGATAATCTTGTAAGCTGCGTTTTTAAGGTAATCAACTTCATCATCCAGAAAAACAACTTTAAACGCAAGATCAACATCCAGGTTCACAAGTGAATCAAGACTTTTTCTTAGCATGTCTTCTGTTTTAACAGCCATTTTTGAATAATTAAAAAAAATATCATATTCCCTGTTTTTTGCAATAACTTCTACTCTTTCGGCTATGTTCACTGCCTGGTCGCCGATACTCTCAAGTTCATTGTTTATTTTAATCACAGCGATTAGAAAACGCAGGTCGACCGCTACGGGCTGATGAAGGGCCAGTACTTTCAAACATTCTTCCTCGATTTCAACTTCCATTTCATCAATCTCATGATCGCTCTTAATAATTTTGTGGGCAATTTCAGGGTCTTTTCTTTCAATTGCCAAAACAGCCTGGCGAACCCTTTCTTCAATCATCGTACCGAGGGTTAGAATCGATTTTTTAATTTTTTCAAGCTCTCTTTGAAAATGTATGGTCATCATAATATCCCCTATCCAAAACGTCCGGTAATATAATCCTGGGTCTGTTTGAATTTAGGCCTTGTAAACAGCGTATCTGTATCACCTGTTTCTATGAGTTCACCCAGGTAAAAAAAAGCGGTAACATCAGAGACCCTGGCTGCCTGCTGCATGTTATGCGTTACAATAATAATTGTATATTCCTTTTTCAATTCATGCACAAGCTCTTCGATTTTCTGTGTGGCTATCGGGTCAAGGGCGGAACAGGGTTCGTCCATCAACAGAACTTCCGGTTCTACGGCAAGTGCCCGTGCGATACATAATCGCTGCTGCTGACCGCCGGAAAGTCCTAAAGCGGAATCATGAAGCCTGTCCTTTACTTCGTCCCATAAGGCGGCGTTCTTCAGGCTCTTTTCCACCTGGGAAGCAACATAAGCCTTATCTTTGATGCCATTGACTTTCATGCCGTATGCGATATTTTCATAGATGGTCTTGGGAAACGGGTTCGGTTTCTGGAAGACCATGCCGATTCTGCTCCTCAGGTTAACAACATCTACGGACGGAACGTAAATCTCTTCATTATCAAGGAGGATGCTCCCTTCAACCCGGGCGGTCGGTATCAGATCATTCATCCGGTTCAGACATCTTAAAAATGTACTCTTCCCGCATCCTGAAGGTCCTATTAGTGCCGTTGCCTGCTTTTCATGTAAATCGAGTGATACATTGACAAGAGCGTGAAAGTCTCCATAATAGAAATTTAGGTCTTTTGAAACAACCTTTGCATTATTGTGCATAGTGTTAAACCTTTATATTAGTTTTCTCCTGAGTTTGGATCTGTAAATAATAGCGGCAAGATTCATACCCAGAACCATGGCGATCAATACCAGCGCTGTACCGTACTGGAGGTGTCTTGTGGCCTCAATCTCAGTGCCTGCGGTTGCAAGAACGTAAATATGATATGGCAGGGCCATGACTTCATCAAATATGGATGACGGCATATTGGGAGAAAAGAACACTGCAGCTGTAAACATGATCGGGGCGGTTTCACCAGCCGCGCGGCTGATGCCAAGGATGCCCCCTGTCAATATTCCCGGCAAAGCAGCCGGTAGAACCACTTTAAATATGGTCTGCATTTTTGTAGCACCAAGGGCGAGCGAGGCTTCTCTGTAAGTATCAGGTACTGCTTTCAGAGCTTCTTCAGTAGAACCGATAATGACAGGAAGAGTCATAATACCGAGGGTCAGAGCACCGGCAAGGATACTGACACCCATATCAAGAAAGATAACAAAAAACGCCAGACCGAACAGACCGAAAACAACAGAGGGCACACCTGCCAGGTTGTTTATCCCGAGCTGTATCAGCCTGAGTATTTTACCTGGCCTGGCGTATTCGTTAAGATATATTGCAGATGCTACGCCTATGGGAAATGCTACAAGAAGAGCACCAAAAGAGAGGCTTAATGTCCCAATAATGCATGGCAGTATACCGCCCTTGGTCATGGAATCCATGGGCGGTTGGGTAAGAAATGTCCAGTTAATAGCATGCCACCCGTTTTTTACGACAAAAAAGACGATGATGGATAAAGCAGCTGCGTTGATTGCTGCAGCTGTGTAAAAGAATAAAAACATGGTTTTCTGAACAATTTTTCTTCTTTGCATTACAAACTAGCCTCACCTGTCTGTCGGTATTTATGGGTGATAAAATCGGCAAAAATATTAAACATGAATGTAAAAAGGAACAGGACGATCCCTGTGGCAAAAAGTGCGTAATAATGATCCCCGCGAAACGGCGCTTCAGCCATCTCAGCCGCAATGCTTGCAGGAAGAGGGCGTACAGGATCAAATATGGATTCCGGAACCATGGCCGCGCCGCCTGCCGCCATCAGCACGACCATGGTTTCTCCGATCGCTCTTGATATACCTAGAATAACTGCCGTACAGATCCCGGATATTGATGCCGGCAGTGTAACTTTTATAATCGTTTCCCAATGGGTGGCTCCGAGAGCAAGAGATGCTTCCTTTAAACTTACTGGAACTGAATATATGGCATCTTCAGAAAGACTGCATATGGTCGGAATAGCCATAAATGCCAGCATCAAAGATGCGTTAAACATATTCAGGCCGGTTGCCACATCAAAAGTGTTCTGAAGAAATGGTGCAACAATAACCATACCAAAAAAACCGATAACAACAGAGGGGAGTGCGGCAAGAAGTTCAACTACCGGTTTTACGATTTCTCTGATTTTCGGCCTTGCGATCTCAGCCAGATAAACTGCGGTCATTATGCCAAGGGGGACTGCCATCAGGGCTGAAAGGAGTGTAACGCAAAGTGATCCTGCAATAAGGGGAAATATTCCAAAATCTGGAGGTTCCGCGGTCGGATACCAGTACTTTCCAAAAACAAATTCAAAAATGGTGACTTTTTTAAAAATAGGAATCCCTTCAAGAAATAGAAAAAATGAGATCGCCGTCAGGGCCGTAATAGATGCAGCAGCAATACATAGGAAAAACCAGTGTGCCATCCGATCATTTGTTTTTCTATTAAGTAGTGTCATTGAAAATTTCTTTCTAATATTCATTTTGTTTGTAGATTATTCTCAGTTTGTAAGGGGAATGTTAATGAAATGTTAGTTTTTTGTTAGATGTGGCAGTTGGAACTTGCGCATAAAAAGAAAGAAAGGACTCACGCAAAGGCGCAAAGAAATTTGATGTTCGATACTGATATTTGCTCCTAGATCGGAGCTGCCTCAGTGTCCTCTGCCTGCCCCGTAGCTTTAGCGAAGTTCTGCCTGCCGATCGTAGCTTTAGCGAAGCTCGGTGGTGAAAAAAGTACTTGCAATTAATTTGCGGCATCGATATATAGCTAAAGAGTAATATGATAACAAGGATTGATCAGGAAATGAAAGATTTTATTAAGGTAGCTAAAGCGATTTCAGATCCAAACCGGGTCAAGATAATAAAGATGCTTCAACACAAAACAATGTGTGTGTGCGAGTTGAAAACTGCCCTTGGGGTGGCCCAGCCTACGGCTTCCAAGCATTTAAAAGTGCTGGAAGAAGCAGGATTAGTCGAATACAGAAAAGAAGACAAGTGGGTCAACTATTATCTTACTGATGGAAAAAGCAGCCCATATGCGGCAAATATACTGGGAAACCTTAAACACTGGCTTGAAAATGATCCCGGTATTATCGAGCTGATTACGAAACTACCTACGATCAAACGGGAAGAGGTCTGCGGTCGATAATATATAGTTAAATAGTAATATGTAAATATTATATCGGCTTAACATAGAGATGGTTTTGCTTATTTCAGGAGATAAATTATGGTTCAGGATAATGAAAAATTATCAATTCTTTATTTGTGCACGGGTAATTCATGCCGCAGCCAGATGGCGGAAGCCTGGACCGTTCATCTTAAAGGCGACATATTTGACGCTTATTCAGCCGGTGTAAATCCAGGAAAGATCGATCAGCTGGCTGTGGAAGTGATGGCTGAACAGGGAATAGATATTTCAGGAAACGAATCAAAAGGGATTGAAGATTTTGGTAGACAGGATTTTGATTATGTAGTTACGGTATGTGACAATGCCAATGAAACCTGCCCGTTTTTTCCGGCAAAAACAAAAAGGATTCATAAGAGCTTTGATGATCCTCCTAAGCTTGCTGAGAATGAGAAAGACAGGGAGAAGAAGCTCAGCCTATACAGGCGGGTGAGGGATGAAATCCGGTCTTTTGTGGAAACACTGCCTGAAGCAATAGATTAAATGTAAAAACAATTAAAATACTTTAATTTAAATAAATGAGGAGTTTGTCATGACAAAAAAGAGACTTTCATTTTTAGACAGGTTTTTAACATTGTGGATTTTTCTGGGTATGTTTATCGGGGTCATCGGTGGATATCTATACCCGGGTATTCGGGGTTTTATTGACAAATTCCAGGTTGGTACAACTAACATTCCTATCGCCATAGGGCTTATTCTAATGATGTATCCACCACTTGCTAAAGTGAAATATGAGCAGCTGGGTCATGTTTTTAAAAACTTTAAAGTTCTTGCGCTGTCATTGATTCAGAACTGGATGATCGGCCCGATACTGATGTTTCTATTAGCTATTGCCTTTCTTTCAGGCTATCATGAATATATGGTCGGTCTTATTTTAATCGGCCTTGCCCGCTGTATTGCCATGGTCATTGTCTGGAATGAACTGGCTGAAGGGGATACTGAATATTGCGCGGGACTGGTGGCGTTTAATTCAATTTTCCAAGTCCTGTTTTTTTCTGTTTACGCTTATATATTTATAACCATTCTACCACGGTGGTTCGGCCTTGATGGTGCGATTGTAGATATATCTATCGGACAGATAGCGAAAAGCGTCTTTATCTATCTTGGCATTCCTTTTATTGCAGGGATTATTACCCGTATTGTTGGGCTGAAGCTCAAGGGGAAAGACTGGTATGAGCAGACCTTTATTCCAAAGATCAGTCCCATTACCCTGATCGCACTGCTATTTACGATTCTGGTAATGTTTTCTCTTAAAGGAGAATACATTGTTCAGCTGCCGCTGCATGTTGTCCGGATCGCGATTCCGCTATGTATCTATTTTGTTGTCATGTTCTTTGTATCTTTCTTTTTATCCATGAAGGCAGGAGCGACCTATGAGCAGTCCGCGTCTTTAAGTTTTACTGCTGCTTCCAATAATTTTGAACTGGCTATTGCTGTTGCGGTTGCTGTTTTCGGTATTAATTCCGGCCAGGCGTTTGCTGCGGTTATCGGTCCGTTGGTAGAAGTGCCTGTCCTGATAAGTCTGGTTAATGTGGCGTTCTGGTTTAAGCGGAAATATTTTGTACAAAAGATCGAGACACCTACAGGAACGAGGCATGTGACAGCTGATAGTGATACAGCATAAATAATATTCTATGCTTTCTTATAGAATCTGCTTCAGGTTTGACAGGAATTCAGTTATTTATTTTTTTTATATTTAAAAATAGCTTTTCGGTATTCTAGAAATCGTTCAAAGCGGGGGAAGAAAAGGGCATGTATCTGCTCGCCCAGGGAAGCGCCGAATACAATCAGAAAAAAAGAAGCGATCATACTTAGCAGCAAGCCGATAAAGAATCCCGCCCACCCCTTTGCAAGAATGGCAATTAGCGTGCAAAAAATAAAGAAACCGATCGATGATATAAGGCTGTATCTGAGACCAATATTGGCTTTTTGAAACATATTAACCTGAGCCTGTGTTAATGAAAAATCGTCTGGTGATGGTTTGTTCATTTTAACCTCTTTACAGCGCATGGCAGATAACTGCTATGCACCGTGGTTTAGAAGTAAACCGGATGTTATATTATCCGGTAAAAAGTTTAATACAGAGGAACAAATCCAGCATCCTTTACAAGTTTTTGCCCTTTATCAGGAGCAAGGACATAGTTGATAAACTTCAGCGTATCACCTTCAGGCCATCTGTTTGTAAACATAAAAAGGGGCCTGCTTATGGGAAATGTGCCGTTTAATGTGTTCGCCACTGTACCTTCGATATTGTTCACTTTAATCGGTTTTACGTTTTTATTAAGATACCCGATGCCTATATAGCCGATAGCATATTTGTTCTTAGCAACGGCCTGACTAATCGCACCATTTGAGGCAAGGGTTAAGGCGCGGGGGGAGACCCTCTGTTTTTTCATAACCTTCTTCTCCCAGACTTCATAAGTTCCGGATGAGGTGTCACGAGAAACCATTACAATTGGTTTATCCAAACCGCCAAGTTCACTCCATTTTCTTATTTTTCCCATATAGATATCTTTTAGCTGGGATGTTGTCAGGTTGTTCAGTTTATTTGACGGATGAACAACAGGGATAATGCAGTCATAAGCCACCCTAAAGGGGATCGGATACGATCCTTTTTCCATGGCAAGTTTTATCTCTTTGTCTTTGATAAACCGGGAGCTGTCCGCGATATCGGTTGTGCCATCTATTATTGCTTTTATTCCGTTACCTGATCCACCGCCGGAAATGGATATTTTTGTATCAGGGTGCTGCTTCATATACGCTTCCGATACTTTCTGGGCTATGGGAAGCACGGTGGTGGAGCCTTTAATGACCAGATTACCTGCAAAAGCAGTCCCGGTTATAAGGATAAGAGCAAGTGTTAATATTAATACAATTTTTTTCATTCTTTTCTCCTTTTATTTTTTTGAGTTCTTAAAATTTTTTCAAATGATATTATTTTACATTCGGTCTGCTAAAACTAGGTTAACTTAATGTTAAAAAATTTTTTAAATTTTTCTAGAACTTGAATATGGCGTCCACCTGTATCCTGTCCTCATCCTTCTTGCCGTCTTTTCTTTCATCTTCACGCTCTGTGGCAAAACAGGTGACTTTCCCCTGGATTTTATCCCTGAACATATAGCTGCCCTGGAGAAAATGCCCTTCATTATTAGTCCCGCCGCCGTGAAAATCAGAGTCTACAAATACTGCCGGGAAAGCAAAATCTTCAAGCTTCTGGAAAAAGTATTTCATGTACCAGTCACCTTCTTTCTTCTTCTTTCCAACTGAAAAACCAGCCATCCATCCGGTATCCCGGTCATCAAAGGTGAGTTCGTCCAGATCCACGGGATCGCCGCTATCCATATCATAATTACTGTAGTAGAGGAGTTTCAGAGGATCGCTGTCGCCGGGATCTACCCCCCGTTCTACAAGCCTTCTGACATCTGCCGACGCGTTCTTTACATAGCTTCCAAAGACAGTTACAGGAACCGGAAGGACGTCTTTCATGCAGAGTTTTACGTTAAATTCAGTACATTCAAATTTGTTCAGCAACCTTTCATCCATGTCAAAGATCATCATCTGGCCGTAGCTGTCGTTAAACCCGGCGAACTCTGTCTTGTCATCCAGAAGATCAGAGTCCCAGAACAAGTTTTCAAAATGATTAAAATCATAGTATGTAGCGCCAAACTGAACCTTTACACCATTAGATGGCTTTACCGTTACCCCGCCCTGGTAAACAAAAAGGGTGGGATCAGTATTGCTGGTATCTTTCAGATCAAGCTCTTCAATGTACCATTGTCCTGTATTGGCAAACAGGCTGAACATATCGGATATTTTATAAGTCATGTTTTCCGTTAGGCCTTCGGGATTTACGTCTGGATCCCAGGTAAGCGGAGTTGTTAATAAGGTGTTTTTATGTTTACCGCCGGTAATTTTAAAATAGTCACAAGGTTTCCAGGTAGCATATGCCCTGTCGATAAAGATGTCACTCCCTCTTGCATGTTCATCAAAACTCTGGTTGGTTGTATTCTGGTATCCTGAGCCGGATGCCAGCCGAACGCCGACTTCTGTTGTCTTCGATGTTTTAGCCTTAAGGCTAAGGCGGAGCCTGAAGCGCTCACGGTTCCTGTGATACTCTTTTTCATCTGTTGCACCGACTTTTTTTTCTTCTCTCCATTGGGTGTCATGTCGAAGCCTAAGATCACCGCTGATTTTTATTTTTTTTATCCAATTGGGAATATCACCACTGCTTTCTGCTTTTTCTTTTGCTTCTTCAGCCAGTATTTCATCTGCTTCTTTTTGCGTAAGGATTCCTTTTTTAATAAGCTTGTCGATCAGCTTGTTGTTTTGGGATGCAAAAGACGGATTAACACTGATTAATGTCGTAAAGAATAGGGTTAATAATACAGTTAAAAATTTTTGCCTCATGTTTTTCTCCTTTTTTATAATAATTTCATTTAAAAATATCTCTAAGACAAATATTGCTTATCGATTTTTTTGTTAAAATGGAAGCTATTATACGGATATGAGGAAAATATTAAAGCGATGTTAGTTTTTTGTTAGAAGTCTGGGCTGATTGACTTGCTAAAGTATATGCTTCTTGCTGTGGCCACCAGCAACTGATCAAGTGTGATCAGTCATACTTTTTATGCAACATTGTTTTCAAGTATAACAAATTTTTCAGCTTTTGCCTGCAATTTATGCGCAATCAATGACAGGTCCACGGCATTGGTTTTTACTTTTGAGCTATTGGTGGAAATATCATTGGCATCCAGATTAATATCTGACATTTCTGTAGAAATTTGTTCTGAAACCGACAGGCTTTGGTGGACATTTTCATTTATTTCATTCATCCCTATTGATGCCTGATTTATGTTTCGGGCGATTTCTTTTGTTGTCACTGCCTGTTCCTCTACAGATACTGAAATACTGGTTACAATGTAATTGCAGTCATTAATAACGTTTGAAATTTGATTGATTTCAGACATGGTTCCCATGGCTGTTTGCTGCATGCTTTCAATCATGCTTTTTATCTCCTGGGTGGCATCGGCTGTCTGCCGTGCCAGCTCCTTTATCTCTCCTGCAACAACCGCAAATCCTTTCCCGGCTTCTCCTGCCCGGGCAGCCTCAATGGTGGCATTCAGCGCCAGGAGGTTTGTCTGCTCGGAAATCTCAGTAATGGTTTCAGTAACCTTGTTGATATTCTGTGCAGCTCTGCCAAGTTCTTCTACTTTCTCAGATGTGTTTTTTGCCTGGATCACTGCTGAACTGGTTACTTGAAGGGCTTTTTCAGTTTCCTGGGCAATTTCATTAATTGTTGCTGTATTTGATTCCGCGGCGGTCAGTACTTTATCTGTAACCACACCGATACTGAGGGTCGCTTTTTTTACAGCATCTGCTATGGTTGTCATGTTGCTTTTCATTTCTTCTGCAGCCGTGGAGACATTATCCGCTTTGCTGGAGGTGTTTTTTGCTTTATCTGACATTAGAACTGAAAGTGTTGAAAGTTCCGTGGCCTTTTCATGATTTTCAGATATATTTGCCTGGATTGAATCAATCAGAAATGAGAACTCGGTTATCATATGGTTGATATGATTGGCAATTTGCTCCAGCTCACCCTTTGCCTGAACTTCAATTCTATTAGTGAAGTTGCCTTTTGAGTAATTTTCAAGCTCTTCCAAAATCGTTTTTACCGGAGAATGCAAATTCTTCATCAGCGACATGGTTATTAACTGACCAAAAAGAGCAAAACCAACGCCAACACAAAATACTCTCATTACCGTAAATTCTGTAAAAACAAACATAGTAACCGTATATCCCAATACAGCAAAAGCAATATTACTGAAAATTGCTTTAAAGATTATTGTCATTTTAAACCTTAAATAACAGGCGAAAGTGCCAATAATTCCGCTGACCCAGGTTATCAGTGTTACCCAAAAGACATATGAAAATTCCATGAAACCTCCTCCAAAATATTGAACGAAGTTAAGTTATCCATATATTATAACATTTTGGCAGTTAGATAACAAATTGAAACATGGGGGAGCTTTAGCTTAATTCGTATTTTTAAAACTGGTTCTCTTGGCCAGGTTAGAGGCAGAAATATAAAACGGTGTTCTATGAAAAATCCGAAGCACGAAGCATGAAATACGAAACAAATCCAAAATTAGAATGTTCAAATGTTTAAAACATCAGTTTTATCATCCCTTGATAACACACTTTTTTGTTTTATTAATTTGAATTTTTGTCATTTGATATTGTTTCGTATTTCGTATTTCGTGCTTCGTGCTTCGGATTTATAATTGTCGAAACAAATAAAACACATTTAGATATTTACAATATATGTAAAATCAAGTATTGGTCAAGATACCTAATATTATCTTGCAATGATCGCTCTCATCATATCGCCGGCGTTTTCAGCGTGGTCGGCAATGGAACCTATCCGTTCAGTAAGTTTTATCAAGTGGAATACGGCGGAAGGGTCTGTCTCATTGGAGAAAATGTTTAGTTTAAGCGTGTCTTCCAGCTTGTCTGCATCATGCTCGCTTTTCCTGAGGTTCTGGATGATATCAATAACGATCTTCCGTTGTTTTTCAGAGTAGCTTTTAAAATACTTTTTGGCTTCAGCAACCATAACGCTCAACTCTTCAATGGGTGTGATGACAGCATCCACAAGGTTGAAGAAGTCCCTTTTAAGGTTTTCAGGGATACCGGAACTTGGCCTATAAGAAATCCAGTTTAAGCTCTCTTCAACTGAATCAAGGACTTTGTCCTGTTCGCTGATAAACATAAACAGCTGGAATTCCATGACCGGTGTCTTTGAATGTTTATGCACACTGGCCCTGATTTTTCCTTTTATTTTATCTGCCTGGCTCTCGAGCTGGTCAACCTCTT
>JANQFQ010000089.1 GCA_028277765.1 Desulfobacterales bacterium | reverse complement strand
TAAAATTGAAGATACAGCATTTATTATACAGAAAGGTTCTTGTCTAGCGATTGTGGAACTGGATGGTGAACTTCACCCCGGGTATCATTACGGCGAAGGAGACATTGTCGGCGGTACCAGTCTCTTGACCGGCGCACCTCGGAAAGCCCATGTTGATGCTGAGACGGATATGAAAGTGTGGGTGCTCAATAAATACCAGTTCGCTGAAATATCGAAAAAGGACCCTGATCTTCTGGAGTTTCTGACAGAGCTTGTTGCCAACAGGTTTGATTCCAGGCGACCGACTGCCTACAGGGAAATCGGTAAGTATATATCGACAGATATTATCGGGAGCGGGGGATACAGTATTGTTTATAAAGGGGTTCATTCTGTGTTAAATATGCCGGTGGCGATCAAAATGCTCCGGCACAATATGGCCATGGACAAGGTCTTTCTTGAGGGTTTCCATAATGAGGCCAAAACCATTGCAGGGCTCAAACATGAAAATATAGTGAGGGTATATGATATTGAAGAATTATATAAAACGGTTTTTATCATTATGGAACTAGTCGAAGGGAATTCCTTAAGGACGGTCCTTGACAATCTTAAAAAACTGCCGCCTTATCTTGCCATAAAGTACATTATGCAGATCTGTGCCGGGCTTGACTACGCCCATAAACGGAATATCATACACAGGGATGTTAATCCCAGCAATATCATTGTTCAGAATGATGACAGTTTAAAGATACTCGATTTCGGGCTTGCGTGCCTTACCGGTACCGAAGACTTTGGTTCCACTGGCACTGTGTTTTATGTTGCTCCGGAGCAGGTATCCGGTGACGCGGTTGGCCGGCATACGGATATATACTCATTAGGTATCATGGCCCATGAAATGCTGACCGGAAAACGGCCGTTTCCTGAAGATGATTTGTGGGAATTGAGAAAGATGCATGAGGAGCAGGATATTCCTGATCCGGCGACAATTTTACCGGATATCCCCAGGGAGCTGAGATATTTTATCATGAAAGCAGGGAACTGTGATCCAGGCCAGAGGTATCAGACGATAAGTGAAGTAATGGAGGATCTCCGGCCAATCGCGGAAGCCTATGGCCTTGATCAAAACAATAATGCACCATATAAAAAACATAAAATGACTAATCTAATGCTTATTTACAATGAAGACCACCAGCTCGCCCTGAGCAGGCTTATGGCCGAATTCAGAGACAGGGCAGATGAAATGGGCGTTGTTATGAAAGTGGCTGATTTTCAAGACGTGTGAACAGGGGAAGGCGGCAGTATAACAGTTATGGATTTTTTTGCAGATACACACATCGGCCTTGTCCGGAAAAGAAATGAAGACCGGTACCTGGCCAGGAAAATTAAGGATGGTTCTGTCTTACTCGCTGTTGCCGACGGTATGGGCGGTGAGGCAGGCGGTCACATCGCGGCTGAAACTACAATAAAGTGTCTTGCAAAGGTTAAGACAGATTCTAAAGATTTGTCGCAGTATCTTAAAAGTTTTGTCCTAGAAGCAAACCGGTCTGTTGTTGACAAGGCTGAATCAAATTGTGCCCTGGAAGGGATGGGGACAACACTAACCTGCGCGTTTATAAAAGATAATACAGCTTACTGGGTTCATGTGGGAGACAGCCGTCTCTATCTGGTACGTGGCAATGAAGTTGCTCAGGTCACTTGTGATCAGAATATGGCCCAGTTCCTCGTGGAAGAAGGCGAAATCAGTCTTGAGGAGTCCCGGAACCATCCTTCGCAAAACCAGCTGGATCAATGCGTGGGATGTGAAAGCTGTGAGCCTGAAACAGGCGTTCTGGTGCTTGAGAAAGGGGACTTGGTTGTTCTTTCTACGGACGGGCTCCATTGCGGGATGGATACTGAAACGTTCAAAATCACTCTGCTTTCTAAGGAGAGTATCAAAATCAAAGCCATATCTTTATTAGACGCCGCTCTTAAAGCCGGGGGAAAAGATAACATGACAGTTGTGATTTGCGAGATATCTTGATTTTCACCACAGAGCCACAGAGCTTACTGAGGTGTTTATTCCTTTTAATACCAAAAGGGCATAAGTTTCGTTTGAATAGTAAACGACACTATTCAACTCAGCTTTAAAACACAAAATCTTTCCCCTCCGGACAAACCCTGACAGGTTAATTTGCTGCGTTATACGGGGTTCGAGGTATACGTATACATCTTCACCCCGAAAGCTTTGCAAATGAACCTGTCAGGATTTGTGAGAAATTCGGGTTAATTGTTATCGCAATTTTTTAACAAACCGTGAAAAATCTTCCGGGGTGTTGATATTTATGGCTTTTCCCCAGTCATCAGGATGGGAAAGAGAGATGGTTTCAACCCTTTCAAAAACATGCCAGATGGCGCCCTGTTTTTTTATCACTTCTTCGGTAATACCCCTGACAGATGTATGATACAGGGCGGGCATCGGCTCCCATATATCAGCACGGAAGGCCACTGCCTTAACGTTGTCAACAGCTTTTGAAATGATCAGCTCCAGCCATTCAGCCCTGACCCCGGCAAGATCACATGACGCGAGCATGAGCCACCCATCATCAAGATCATTGGTGGCCGCGTGCAGCCCGCTAAGAGGACCCAGTCCCTTGTGAATGTCTTCTATGGTACGAAAGCCCATGTCATCATATTTTCCGGACCTATCGGCAACAACTGTAATACTTTTCGCTACAGGCACATATGAATCAGCTACGTACTTAAGTAGGGGAGTGCCATTGTAATCCGCCCGGGCTTTATCTGCCCCAAACCTGGAACTTTTCCCTCCGGCTAATATATATACTGGATTTTTTTTCATTTATTAACCCTGCTGCAAACAACATTAACGTTTTAAGAAATATATAGCTGTGGTTTTAATTTAAGGCAAGGGTAATATGACCTGCTTATGATCTAAATTGCATTTCCTATAAACAACAAGACCGTATGATCACAACGAAATATGAAGTGTTCTCATTATCATACAATAATCCCCCTCAGGAGGCTGTCCGATAACTTAAAGGTCGGTTCAGGAAATAATGCATCATATTGAACGTCATCTTTTTTAATTATATTTTAGGTATCGGTTAAACAGTCTCT
>JANQFQ010000045.1 GCA_028277765.1 Desulfobacterales bacterium | reverse complement strand
AAGGGGGAAGATTTTTGCTCCCCTCTTTAGTAAAGAGGGGCTGGGGGAGATTTGCATCATTTTGGGTTTCGCCTGTTCAACACTCATATTTATCAATTTATTCTAAACCCGATCACGACCACGGTTTTTTTAAAACGACAGAGCGGAGCGATACATCAACTTAAGGCACTTGTAACTTAAGGCACTTTTTTTGCCTCTTTCATAATTTTCCGTAAAACATAAGGTAGTATACCGCCATTTTCAAAGTATTCAACTTCTATCTCCGTATCGAGCCTGGCAACAGCTTCAAATGAGATTCTTGTTCCATCATTTTTAATCGCGACAACACTTACTTTTTTTCCCGGTGACATCTCCTTGATTCCTTCAAGATCAAATACTTCATCTCCTTCAATGCCGAGCTCTTCACTGTTGTTACCCTTAATGAATTGGAGGGGAATTACACCCATACCCACAAGGTTGCTCCGGTGTATCCTTTCATATGATTCCGCAATGACCGCCTTAACTCCCAGAAGGCTTGTCCCCTTTGCCGCCCAATCCCTTGATGAACCAGTGCCATACTCTTTGCCGGCAATCACGATAAGCGGTGTCCCGTCATCAGCATACTTTCCAGCCGCATCATAGATGAACATTTTCTCTTTTTCAGGAAATTTTTTTGTAAAACTCCCCTCAGTACCTTCAGTAATTATGTTTTTAATCCTTACATTTCCGAACGACCCCCTTATCATGACGTCATGATTTCCTCTCCTGGAACCGTATGAATTAAAGTCTCTCACATCAACCCCTTTCTCTGCCAGGTATTTACCAGCAGGGTAACCTTCAGGTATAGCGCCGGCCGGTGAAATGTGGTCCGTGGTAACCGTATCTCCCAGCAGTAACAGCGCCCTCGCCCCGTTGATATCCGATGGTTTTGTAAAATCGAGGCTGAAATCCTCAAAATACGGAGGCCGTTTTATATAAGTCGATTCTTCATCCCATCCAAAAGTTGTTCCTTTAGAAGAAGGGAGCTCTTTCCAGAAATTGTCACCATGAAATATTTCATCATAGGTCTTTTTAAAAAGATCCGGTTTCACGGTTTTATCCACCAGGTTATTTATCTCTTCAGCAGTCGGCCAGATATCTTTCAGGTATACTGCTTCGCAATTCGGATCCACAGCTAGCGGTTCCTGCTCAAAATCCACGTCTATTCTTCCTGCCAGAGCGAACGCCACAACAAGCAGCGGTGACATTAAAAAATTACTTCGCACATTTTGGTTAATCCTTGCCTCAAAATTTCTGTTTCCAGAAAGAACTGAAGAAACATTCAGTTTTTCCTCGACAACAACTGTATCGATACCTGGATGAAGCGGCCCGCTGTTCCCGATACAGGTCGTGCAGCCATATCCTGCCACATGAAATCCAAGTGCTTCCAGGTATGGAATAAAACCAGCATTCTTAAGGTAGTCCACAACGACCTTAGAACCAGGAACAAGGGATGTCTTGACAAAAGGGGAAACCCTGATCCCGGCTTCTACAGCCTTTTTCGCCAACAGGCCGGCCCCGATCATCACAGATGGGTTGGATGTGTTTGTACATGATGTGATCGCGGCGATGACAATACTGCCATCCCTGATTTTTATTTCTTCCCTCTGTAAGCCAAAGTCAGGAGTCAGCGCACACGCAGGTTCAAAAAAAGCTTCCCTATACAGGCTGCCGCCTGACTCATCCAGGAAGCTTGATATATTCGCGGGATCAACTTCTTTTTCATACCGCCCGTTCAGGATCTCGCTGAATTTGTTTTTAATTTCTGAAAGCTTTATCCTGTCCTGGGGTCTTGCCGGCCCTGCGAGGGACGGTTCGATCGAGGAAAGATCCAGCACTATCTCCTCCGTATATTCAGGGTCATTATCTCCATCATAAAACATCCCCTGTTTTCTTGCATACGCTCCGGCGAGTTCAGCGAATTCTTCTCTACCTGTCAGATAGAGGTATTCAACGGTCTTTTCGTCAATCGGGAAAAATCCCATTGTGGCCCCGTATTCAGGTGACATGTTTGATACTGTCGCCCGATCAGGGACGGAAAGGTTTTTTATGCCTGGCCCCAAAAACTCCACAAACTTCCCTACCACGTTCTTCTTCCTCAGCATCTCCGTAACCCTGAGAACGATATCCGTGGCAGTAACCCCTGCAGGTAATGAACCGGTTATCCGGACACCGATAACTTCAGGAATGGACATGTAATACGGCTGTCCCAGCATCACCGCTTCCGCTTCTATGCCACCAACCCCCCATCCCAGTACGCCAATGCTGTTGATCATAGTCGTGTGCGAATCTGTGCCCACAAGCGTATCAGGATACACCAGTACGCTTCCGTTTTCTTCATGTACGGCAACTCCTTTTCCCAAATATTCAAGGTTTACCTGATGACAGATTCCGGAATTCGGAGGCACAACGCTTAAATTGTCAAAGCTTTTCTGCGCCCACTTAAGCAGAGAATATCTTTCCCTGTTTCGCATATATTCGATCTCAACATTTTTCAAGCATGCATTGTTGTTCCCGTAATAATCAACCTGAATGGAATGGTCCACAATAAGATCAACCGGCACAAGTGGATTTATCCGAGAAGAATCTCCGCCAAGGGCTTTAACCGCGTCCCTCATGGCAGCCAGATCAACGATGGCCGGAACACCGGTAAAATCCTGCATCAAAACACGCGCAGGATGAAAGGGAATCTCAACCGGCTCATCATATTTTTTCTTCCACCCGGCAATGTTCAGAACATCTCTATCCTTTACTATCTTGCCGTCCAGGTTCCTGATAAGATTTTCAACAAGAACCTTAATGGAAAAAGGGAGCGCTTGAATATCACCTGCTTCTTCTTTTTCCAGGCGGTTTATATCGAATAGGGTGTATTCAATATCCCCTGAAACAATTTTTGATGTAAACGCTTTACGTTTCATGGCTTATAATAAAGCCTCCTTTCCCGCCCTTCCTCTGATTCCCTCAATTTGCCTGATAAGCATTACCTGTAAGCATTTCCTCCCCTAAGGTAAGAATATTGGCAATAAAACAGATCAGTCCTTAAACACCAGCTTGCCGCCCATATGTCCTGCAGCGGCGGCGGCTCCCAGCATCAACAGGTATAGCCCCAAATAGAGCATCCGACCGGAAGAGGCATCAACCGTAATGTCCGGGTTTATAATGCGCCAGAAAACCAGTATAAAAGAAAGGGCAAATACAGTAATACCTGACACAATTTTAATAATAAACAGTGTGGTGATCTTGCCACCGTATTTTTTCTTCCAATCAATATACCCTGTAAACAAGACCGCTGGCATAGCCATCATTACGATGAAAAGATTATAAAAAGCCGCGAGGTCAAAGTTTTCCGAATTAAGCACAGCGCCTGCCAATACAAAAAGCATGGCCACAGGGATAACACCGTTCGGAATATGAACAAAAATCGGATGAAGATGATGCTTTATAATTTGCCGGACGAGAAATGATTCCTTATCATACCTGCTCCCTTTTTCCTCTTCCTGATCACCCTCTGCTCCCAATTCTACAAACTTATCCTTTGCAGCCTTACAAACAGGGCAGACATCCGGAGGCTCGTCTCCTTCATGAACATATCTGCATACCTGGCATCTCCACTTTTTCATATCTATCTCCTTATTTATTTAATAGCCACAGACCCACACAGACAAACGCAACCAGTATTCTGCTAAATCCCCAGACCGGGCGGGTCGCGACCCGCCCCTACGCCATTTTTTTATGCAATTCCTCAATCCATCGATTATTTTTATTCCGTTGCTCATCTTGTATTGTTTTGAACATTTTAAATTCAGTCATTCGTATTTGATTCGGATTTCGGATTTTTCCTAATCCAGCATTCCCGCAAAAAACCAGCGGGATCTCCGCTTCACTTCGACCAGCATCTAGCATCCAGGATCCAGTATCTAGGATCTAGCTCTCAGCTCTTCAACCGTTTCTTTGTACTCCGCCAGCAGCCGTTGAATAAGCTGTTCCACTGGCACTATATCCTTTACCAGCCCTGATGACTGGCCGGCCTGGAACGTTCCTTTATCCATATCACCTTCAACTGATGCTGCTCTGTTTCTGTTAAACTCATCGCCGATGATCTTTAAAAGGGCCTCTTTGTCTGCGCCTTCCTTTTCCGCTGCCAGCATCTCATCAGCGAATTTGTTTCTGACAACTCTTAACATGTTAAGGTTGCGTCCTAAAATACATGTACCAGTATCCGGGGCATCAACAATAATCTTTTTGTGATTATCATTTGAATTACATTCTTTGGTTGCGATAAATCGTGTCCCCATCTGTACACCATCCGCGCCAAGGGCCATTGCCGCCGCGATCCCTCTTCCGTCTGCTATACCGCCTGCTGCCACTACAGGGACCCGAACAGCATCCACAACCTGGGGGACCAGGGCCATTGTGGTGGTTTCATAAGGGCTATTATGTCCGCCTGCCTCATACCCCTCACACACTATTGCATCCGCCCCAGCCTGTTCAGCCTTAACCGCGCCCCTGATTGAAGGGACGACATGAATACATATAGTCCCCTCTTTTTTTAACAAAGGGATGATATTCGCGGGATTGCCGGCTGACGTAATAAATATCTTCACACCCCTTTCAAGGGCGATCTTGCCGATCTCATCTGCATCATCACGCAGCATCGCGATATTCACGGCAAACGGCTGGGCGCCAAGCTCGTTCATTTTATCGATATTCGACTTGACCTGATCATGAGTCATTGAACCCGTTCCAAGAGTGCCGAGAATACCCGCCTTTGAACATGCAGAAGCAAGGTGCCAGTCAGACACCCATACCATTCCTCCCTGGATAATCGGATAGTTTATCCCGAGAAGGCTGCACAGTCTATTGTTTATCATCCATTACCGCCTGCACGCTCATCAAGGGGTATAAATTTACATTCATCCGGCCCGCAGTAATCACCTACATACTCTGATTCAGGACGGTAAAGAACAGGTTTTGGTGCTGCTCCTGCGAATTGTTCTTCAAGAACATGGGCGGCCCATCCCGCAACCCGAGCAACAGCAAAAACCGGGGTAAACAGATCAACAGGTATCCCCATATAGTAGTAAAGGGAAGCACTGTAAAAATCAACGTTTACAAATATATCTTTACCCTTTTTTTCTTTAAAAGCTTTTTTCCCTTTTGCCTCGAGTTCTTTTGACAGGTCATACCATTTTGTGTCGCCAGCACGTTCACCCATTTTTTTTGACATAGGGGCAAGAATATGCGCTCTGGGGTCGTCCACCTGGTATACAGCATGTCCGAGCCCCATGATCTTCCCGCCGGACTCAAGGATATTTCTCACATAATCTTCAACTTTATCCACAGAACCGATCTCAAGGAGCATCTGCATCACCCTTGTGTTTGCCCCGCCATGGAGAGCGCCAGACAGGGAACCAACAGCAGCAGCAATAGCCGAATACATGTGCGCCCTTGTGGACGCCACCTGTCTTGCTGAAAACGTGGACGCGTTAAACGAGTGTTCTGCGTGAAGTATAAGTGCTGCATCAAAAAAAGATGTTAGCTCATCATCAGGTGTCTCACCTGAAATCATATACAAAAAGTTTGCAGCATGCCCCAGACTGTCTGAGGGAGCCACAGGCGCTTTACCATTACGTATCCGCTCCCAGGCAGCCACGACAGTTGCTGTTTTAGCGATAAGACGCACACTGATTCTCTGCGCTGCTTCGTGGGAATGCTCTTTTGCGTCAGCATCATGATGCCCGAACATCGCTATGGCTGATTGAAGCACATCCATGGGAAGCGCTTCCGGGGGAGTTGCTTTAAGGGTTTGAATGATTACATCAGGAATATGTCTTTCTTTAATAAGTACGTCTTTAAAGGCAATGAGTTCCTCATCCATAGGGAGCCGTTCATATAAAAGCAGATACACGACCTCTTCAAAGCTGGCTGTGCCGGCAAGGTCCTTTGCGGGATAACCCCTGTATATCAGCTTCCCTTTAGCGCCGTTAACATCACTCACCTTTGTTGTAGCAACTGTAAATCCTCTTAAACCGGAATTTAAAACCGGTACACATTCATTGGTCATAGTTCTCTCCTTCTGAAGCGAATATTCAATATTAAATATCAATCCACATATCCGCTTCATTCCCGCAGTTTATACATGTGCCCGTACCTTTTACTTTAACCTCGGTATTTTTAGCTGTCTCTTGCTTCTTTTTATCAACAGCTGTTTCGTATTCAGATAATGAACAGGTAACTTCCATATCTGCTTCATTTCCACAATTTACACACTTACAGTTTGTTTTGATTTTTTTTGTCATTTTTCCACTCCTTTACTCCACTTAGAATAAAATTCTTTCATATATAATCTATAATACTTTTTTATTAGAATACCATATTATATGTTTATCAAAAAATATGCCAAGTTATATAATTTTTTTCGATTTAATTATCTAGTAAATTCAAGTATATGCATCATGTGGCCAAGGCGCGCCCACTTTTTTCTGAAAAACTCGACACAAAAGTGTCTCATAAATAAGCTGAGGTTTTTTATTTTATATGGATACTATAATTACAGCAAGTTATATCTGAAGAAGTGGGCTGTTTAGCAGCATTTTTATTAGAATTTTAATGCTCCATGCTGATAAAGTATATTCACACCTATAATATAAAGAACCAAACCGCCAACCATAGCAGCGTATTTTTTAAGCGGAGCTGTCCTGATGGACCTGCTGCCAATATATAGTCCGAAGAGGGTAAATAAAGCAGCGGTTATACCAATTACAACCGCCGGTCCCCACACAGAAACGTTCAGAATGGAGAGGCTTAATCCCACAGCCAAAGCGTCAATACTGGTGGCGATAGAAAGCATAATAAGGCGGAAACCTTTTGTAGGATCTTTTTCCGAACGGTTTTCTTCCTTTCCTGTGACAGCCTCTCTGATCATGCTTGTCCCAACATAAACCAGCAAACCGAACGCGATCCAGTGATCATACTGCTCAATAAGAGAACGTATGGTCAATCCTGCTGACCATCCAAGTACCGGCATCATTGCCTGAAAAAAACCAAAATGCCATGAAAGCCTGAAAAACTGGCGAAAATTTACATGTTTAAGATATACCCCAGCTGCAATTGAAACCGCAAACGCGTCCATGGCCAGGGCGATTGCGATGGCGGTGATGCTTAGGATGGACATATCATGCTCATTTATAAATAAGATCAGACTTTACCTGTACAGCAGTTTAAAAAAAATCATGCCTGATACATGAAAAATCCGAAATCCGAAGCACGAAATTCGAAACAAATCCGAAATCCAAATTTTCAAATGTTCAAAACTTTAACAGATTTATATTTCCAGTTAATTTGCTTTGTGTTTTTGAAATTTAAATTTTGGTCATTTGATATTGTTTCGAATTTCGTGCTTCGGATTTGTATAATCTCCAATATCCCACATCGATTTCACATTATAAGCACTCAGGTTTCAGGCTCTGGCTCAAAAAATCTTTTCCGCCGGTCTCCGCTCAGGCACATACTCCCGGGGGATCTCTTCTTTGTTCCATGCTTCCGACACATACAGATTACAATAGCAGCTTCCAAATTCTTTTACATCTGGCTCCCTGTAAACACACGGACAAATGATGTCCTCGTCTTTATCACGGTCACCTGAAGCAAGCCTGCAGGGGCATGCCATATAACCATACCGATCCCGATTAAAAACCAGGGCCTCAAGAAGTTCAAAAACCTTTTCTCGGTCCTGATTAAAATAATACCCCTTTGCTTTTTGAATCGATTTAAGCTTTTCGTACAGGTTTTGAATGTCCATTATAATCCCAGCGCTTTTTTAATTTCATCTTCCCTGTATCCCACAATCACTGTTTCACCGATTTTTATCGTAGGAAAAGAACATTTTGGATTAAGCTGCTTAACATCTTCAAGGATTGCTTCCCTCTCTTCTTTGTCCAGTGTGTCAACATCCACAAAATCGTATTCCACCGCGCACTCACCAAGAAACCTCTTTGTTGATTTGCAGTGGCCGCACGTACTCAATGAAAATACTTTTATATCAAATTCAGTCATTTTATTAAAACTCCACTACTATCTCATCATACGACTTCCGCCATTTTGGCGGATAAAGTTGCTTATCCTTATCAAAATATCCGACCGCAAGCAATAGGGGAATCCAGTAATTGTCTGGGATATTAAACTCTTTGATAACGCCCTCATGATCAAATCCGTCCATAGGGTGGGTATCAAGGCCGAGACTCTTGGCAGCCAGCATAAGCGTCATGGCAAAAAAACCGGTATTCTTGCAGGCAAATGCCAGTTGTTTATCTCTACTGTCACCGTAAATAGAATCCCGTGCGTTTTTGAACCACTCCCGCTGCTCTTCAGACATGATGCCTGCCTTGACATTCTCCAGGAAAACTTTCTCAACAGTTTTATTTTCCTCTTTCCATCCGTCAATATCTGCTAGAATAATCAGTGCAATAGGAGCTTCACTCACCTTGGGCTGGTCCCAGGCGAGTTTCTGAAGCCGCCCCTTGCTCTCACTGTCTCTTAATACAATCATGTTCCAGGGCTGAAGGTTGAAGCCCGAAGGCGACTTTGCCGCCAGTTCCACCATTTCTCTTAATAACTCTTCTGAAACATCTTTATCTTTATCAAAAAAATTAACAGCTCTTCTGCTGTTAACAATATCTTCAAAGTTCATAACGAACCTCCTTTCATATTAAACTATCCCTTCCAAATGTTTAATAATCTCTTTTTTTGGAAGTGCGCCTACGGCGGTATTTACTTTTTCCCCGTTTTTGAAAAACAACATAGTCGGGATACTTCTGATGCTGAACTGGGCAGCTGTTCCCTTGTTTTCATCCACATTCAGTTTTGCTATTTTTACTCTGCCAGCATAATCTTTTGCCAGCTCTTCAAGAACCGGTCCTATTGAACGGCAAGGTCCGCACCAGGGTGCCCAGCAGTCCACAAGGACAGGCCCAGGATGAGATATCACTTCATCGTAGAATGTTTGGTCAGTGATATCCACTGGCCGGTCATATATACTTACAGTCGGCAACAATTCTTTGCATTTGCCGCATATTGGATTATCGTTTAACCTGTCCCGTGGAATTCGGTTCTTTGTCCCGCATTTTTCACATTTTATAATAAAGCTATTCATTATGATTAAAAACCTCTTTAATCTGGCTCTCTGTAAGTACCTTATCCTCTGTTACAACTTCTTTAATTGTTTTTCCTTCTTCATACGCCTTTTTCGCGATTTCCGCGGCCCTGTCGTATCCAACGTGAGGGACCAGCAGAGTTGCCATGGCAAGGCTTTTTTCTACGTTTCCCGAGCACACATCAGGATTTGCTTTAATTCCTTTAATACATTTTTCTGCAAAAACCGTACCGGTAGAAGAGAGAAGTTTAATTGAATTAACGAGATTGACCGCGATAAGCGGCAGCATAGTGTTCAGTTCCAGATATCCTCCCAGGCCCCCTACAGTTATGGCCGCATCGTTCCCGATCACCTGAGCTGCTGCCTGTATAACTGCTTCTGGGATAACGGGATTCACCTTTCCAGGCATAATTGATGAGCCGGGCTGAAGTGACGGCAGGGATATCTCGTTTAACCCACACCTGGGGCCAGATCCAAGGAGGCGTATATCATTCGCGATCTTGTAGAAACTTACAGCGATGCTTTTCAATACACCACTAGCCTCCACAGCCACATCTTGTGTAGACTGCGCTTGAAAATGGTCTTTTGCCTCTTTAAAATCGATCCCGGTTTTTATGGAAATAAGGTCAATCACCTTTTCTGAAAATACTGGGTGGGCATTCAGGCCGTTCCCCACGGCTGTTCCACCCAGAGCCAGTTCACTCAAACTCTCCCCCGCATTGAGCAGTCTTTTAGTGCCCAATGCCACCTGCCGCGCATAGCCGGCAAATTCCTGCCCAAGGGTTATTGGCACAGCATCCTGCAAATGGGTTCTTCCAATTTTTTCAACGGCCTTGAATTCTTTGGCTTTCTCCTGCAAACGCGTAAAGAGCGTCCGCAGGGAAGGTATAAGGCTATGCCGGATTAAAATCATGGCCGTGATATGGATGGCTGTTGGGATAACATCATTACTCGACTGGCAGAGGTTGACATGATCATTGGGGTGAACAAAAGACTTTCCGTCCTTATCACCGATAAGTATTTCATTGGCTCGCGAGGCAATAACTTCATTCATATTCATGTTCGTGGAGGTTCCTGAGCCGGTCTGAAACACATCCACTGGGAAATCAGAATCAAAATTTCCTTCTACAATCTCTACGCACACCTGTATAATTGCGTCAGACATATCTTTTTCCAGGAGTCCGTTCTCGCAATTCGCCTGGGCTGCGCATTGTTTAATCAGGGCCACAGTATAAATAAATTCATTCGGCATGGTATTCCCACTGATCGGAAAATTCTCAACCGCCCTCTGGGTGCTTGCCGAATAATAAGCATCTTCCGGCACCTGTACCTCGCCCATGGAATCTTTCTCAGTACGAGTTTCATTCATATGTTTTTCCATTTGACTTCCTTAATATGTTTTATACAACTGTATTAAAATTTGCCCTAGATATTTGATTCAGTATCAAGCAATCTGCACTCAGCATAGTAGGTTGCCGACTTGCCTGTGTTGGGTTGAACACCTTAACCCAACCTACAAAATGTGTTATTAACTGTACAACTAGTTCCAAAGGCGAAACCCAACAAATGTAAACAGTCTCCTGCTAAATCCCCAGACCGAGCGGGTCGCGACCCGCCCTTACACCATTTTTTTGTTTAATTCCTCAATCCATTGTTTATTTGTATTCCGTTGTTCATCTTGTATTGTTTTGAATATTTGAATTTCGGTCATTCTTATTTGTTTCGAGTTTCGGATTTCGGATTTCGGATTTTTCCTAATCTAGCATCCCCGCTAAAAAGAAGCGGAATCTCCGTTTCACTACGACCAGCCATTCCCGCTAAACAACAGCGGGATCTCCGCTTCACTACGACCAGCGATCTAGCATCTAGCAACCAGCATCTAGCACCTAGATCCTCCCAATCACCTTCTCAACAGCCATTGGATCATACTCCCTTGACAACAGCGTCCCGCTTTTCAGCGTCTCAATCCTCTCTGTAAAAGAAACCCCTTCTTTTTTATAAAGAATCCCTGTTGGTATTTTTTCTCCCCATTCCATTGAAAGCTGTATCGCCTTTTCAAAACTATCAGGCGCGTATCCTTCTTTTGAAAGGTCATAAACCCTTTTCTTATACCACCCAAAGGTATTCACCTTATTAAAAGAGATGCATGGCTGGAGGATATCAATGAGCGCGAATCCATTATACATTATCCCTTGTTGAATAAGCCCTGACAATTGTTCTGGATCACCGGTAAACCCGCGTGCCACAAAACCGCCTCCCAAGGAGAGGGCCACGGCCAGAGGATTAAATGAAGATGAAATAACACCAGAAGGTTGCAGAGGCGTTATCATCCCCGGGTCTGAAGTGGGTGAAGCCTGCCCTTTTGTAAGACCGTAAACCTGATTGTTATGAACCAGGAGTGTCAGGTCAATATTCCTTCTTACCGCACTAATAAAATGGTTACCTCCCTCACCGTAGCAGTCACCATCTCCAGAGTTGACCAGTATGGTGAGGTCATGATTTGCGACTTTAGCGCCAGTGGCAATGGGTAGAGCCCGTCCATGAAGCGTATGAAACATATTGCACTTTAGGAAATGGGGAGTTTTCGCGGCCTGGCCAATACCAGATACAATCAGTATCTGTTCCGGGGATATATCGAGCTTTACAAGGGCCTCTTTCATGGATGACAGGATCGAAAAATTGCCGCATCCCGGGCACCACTTATTTTCATACGCGCAGTCATAGTCCTTAATATCTACCATAATATTACTCCATATTTGTTTTTATTTCTTCTGCAATATCTTCCGGATAAAACGGCCTGCCGTCATACCTTAAAACAGACCCTTTACTGAATATCCCTGTCTGTTCGGTGATCAACCGGCTGAGCTGGGATGTACTATTCTGCTCAACAGTTATGATATCTTTCCCTTTTAGCATTTTCCTTACCTCTTCCGCGGGAAACGGCCAAAGTTCCGAAAAATGAAGACATCCAACGTCCAGTCCATCATCCCTCATGATGTCGACAGATTCTCTTACTGCCCCTTTGGGTGACCCCCACTCTGCAAGGATTATCCTGCTGTCTGCATATAATGCTTCAGGCGGATTTAATTCGCTTACCATTCTTGAAATCTTTGCGTTTCTCTTATTTACCATTTTAAATCTGTTTTCAGCATCCTCGCTGATATGCCCGTCCTCCGTATGTTCATTGCCAGTGGCCCTGACAATAGCCTTCCCCATGCAGGGAAGCGCTCTTGGCGAGATACCGTTCGAAGCAAAAGCAAACCTTTTATATTCTGCCGGGTTCTCCATGTCACTGTCATTTATAATGAATCGCTCAATTTCCCGCGGAATATTAAACGCCCCCCTGTCCGCAATAAACAGGGAATCATGGAGGTGCTGGTCCGTAAGAATAATGGCAGGTACTTGGTACTTTTGAGACAGATGGAATGCTTTGATAGTCAGTTGAAAGGCCTCTTCAGGTGTACCCGGCGCAAATACAAACCTGGGGAATTCGTCCTGGGACGCATTGATAACAAACTGCAGGTCTCCCTGGGCTGTCCTGGTGGGAAGACCTGTTGCCGGCCCTGGACGCTGGGCGTTTACAATGACAATAGGGGTTTCGGTAATGCCCGCTAGGCCGAGGCCTTCGACCATAAGGCAGAAACCGCCCCCTGATGTGGACGTCATGGCACGCACGCCAGCAAAAGACGCCCCTGTTATCATATTGACAGCCGCTATTTCATCCTCAACCTGTTCAACAATAATCGGGAAATCTTCGGCCATGCCTGTTAAATACCTCATAACAGAGGTTGCCGGTGACATGGGATAAAATGCCGCTAAACGGCAATCACCAGCAAGAGCACCCAGTGCAACAGCCTGTGCGCCGTTTATTATCATCCCCTTGCTATCCAGACTGGTCCACTCAGGTGCAAGACGAAAATCTGTATCCTCTACTGCATCATACCCTAAACGCGCGGCTGTAACATTTTTTTCAACAATGTCAGATCCCTTGCTTTTAAACCTTTCCGTTAAAACCTTTCTAAAAACTTCAAAAGGCGCCCCAAGAAGAGAAAGGCAGGCACCTGCCATAACAGTGTTTGAAAATATCTTTCCGCCCGCTTTCGCAGCCAGGTCATTTGCAGGCACACAGGTAACATCCTTATCTTCTGAAAAAATCTCACTATCACCGAGAATCATTCCTCCGTCAGTCATCTCTCCTTTGTGCAGCTCATATGTCCTTTTGTTTAATGCCAGCAAAAGACTGATCTCAAGGCTTGGCGCGTTTACACATGTATCGCTTATCCTTATCTGGAAAAAGCTGTGGCCGCCCCTTACCCGTGATTCAAAATCGTTTATTGCCATCAGATACATGCCGGCTGATCCGCATACGGCCGCGATAATATCCCCTACAGTTTGAATACCCTGTCCGGCTTCTCCGCCGACTTTTATTGATAAGTCGAATCCCATATGTCACTCCAGGTAAATGTTATGATAATTCTCATCTGTTTATCAGGTAAGCTTTTTGAACTTTTATCTTACAGTACTTCACAAAACAAGAAAAATTCCTATCAAATACGATTATATGCACCGCTTCCTTTGGTCACTGAGTATGGCTTTTTTTTAAATGACAGAGCAAAGCGATACCACAAGGCACTTATTGCTAGATCCTGGATACTGGATGGCTGGTCGTAGTGAAACGGAGATCCCGCTGCTGTTTAGCGGGGATGCTAGATACTAGATGAAAACCTGTTAAGCGGGAAATCCCGTCCATACAACTTATCCCGCTATCTCCAGGTTTGCCAGATTATGAACCTACCCCTACGTCACTTCCTAGTCACTGATTACTATTCACTGATAACTGTTTCTAACCCGATCACGACTTTATTAAAAATTGACAGAGCGAAGCGATACCACAAGGCATTTTAGTACGTTGTAGGGTGGGCTGTGCCCACCATTTTCGATCACGACCACGGTTCTTAAATACTGACAGAGCGAAGCGATACCACAACTTTAGGCACTAATTATTAAAAAAATATTTATTCCTTAACACATATACAATCCAGATCACTGCATTCATAGCAAGTATAATACTCATCAACATCCCGTTTGTTCATTTTTAAAACCAGCGCTATGCAATAATAGGTCAATAATGCTGTAACAATAAATGATATCGTAAATGAAAACATATTCCATCCCCTTTATTTTATCAGCGATTTAAATTCAGATCTTAAATTTAAACCAAGTACTATTTGCTCGCCTTCATTTCATAAAATCCGAATATCGAATACCGAAATCCGAAACAAATCAAAAATACGAAATTTTCAAATGTCCAAAACAATATAAACAGAATATCCAAGAACTGTGCCAAACAACCACAGGCGATAACCTGTTGTAATATCAGCTTGTTTTATGCCGAAAGGGACGTAACATTTAATTTGTATATTATTAGGGAACAAAAGTGTATCAAATTGTTGAGTTGAATAGTGTCGTTTACTATTCATACGAAACTTTTGCCTTTAACATGAAATACCCTAATCGCTTCTCGATAATAATCATACTTGGTGCGAAACAGCACCCCGAACGCCGTAGGCTGGATGTTTTTAAAAAATCGTCGCCTCCCGATTTTTTAAAAGAAAAATTCCTCCGTGTACTCCGTAGCTCTGTGGTGAAAAAGCAAGTAAAATCCTGGGTGCTCATAATCCAATAACCGACAAAATAAAAAAATCACACGCAACCCTTGACCGGTTGAACAGAATGATTATTTTATTTTCAAACAGCAGTAAAAAATAAAACTGCTTAAATATATTATTAAGAAAAGAGTATATCTTTTTAAAGGAGGTGATCAGTATGACACTATTGCCATCATTAAGACATCACGGCTGGCTTGGCTGGCCCGAAAGAGGTATGATTGATCGCTTTTTTAACGGTTTTAGTGTTCCATATTCTTCACGTGTAGATAGTGAATGGGTACCCAACTTTGATATTTCAGAAACTGATGAAGCGTTTATCATACGCGCAGAAGTCCCAGGCATGGGCAAAGATGATGTTGATGTAACTTACACTGAAGGCCTGTTAACAATAAAAGGCGAGAAAAAAATTGACGAAGAAAAAGAAGATGAATGTTACCACTGCAGAGAAAGCAGATACGGCTCATTCTCAAGAAGCTTTAGAATGCCTAGAGACGTTGTAGCTGATAAAATCGATGCCGCATACAAAGACGGTGTTCTCAAGCTGACTGTACCAAAATCTGAAAAAGAAGAACCAAAGAAAATCGAAATCAAAGCGTAGTATAAGGCACCACTCCCCCAAAAAAGGCAGGGCCGAAAGGTCCTGCCTTTATATGTATAAGTCTGGATTTGACATTACATATAGTGCCAGTTAAAACTTAGATGTTATATAAAAATTTAAGTTTTAAGGTGTAACCACTATGAAATTTTTGAGGGAATAAATGAAAACAATTCTATCAGCCTTGCTCGGTGCATTGTTCGGTTTTGCTATCCCATATGTTGCTAAAATATGGGAAAGGATAACGCGATCTAAACGTATGAAATCAGCTGTATTTAATGTACCCCAAAGTCAAGACAGGAAACGGGGGTTTTTAAAGTGCATTTAGCCAGCCTGTCTTGAAAATTAATAATATTATACTGCTCTTTGAAATAAACCTCATACGGGGTCCTGTCGTCCAGAGCCTGATGAGGCCGGTAAACATTGTAATCATGGAAGTACTCTCGCAGTCCTTTCTCCACATCTCTGACTGAATGATAGTCATGGAGATATACATGCTCATACTTTACGGTACGCCACAGACGCTCAATGAAAATATTGTCAAAGACCCGACCTCGGCCGTCCATGCTAATGGCGATACCGGCTGTTTCGAGACATCCAACAAACTCATCGCTTGTAAACTGCGCACCCTGATCGGTGTTGAATATCTCCGGTTTTGATATCTTTAAGGCATTCTTTAAAGCCTTAACACAAAAATCCTTTTCCAGGGTTATTGAAACCTCACTGCTGAGAACGTACCGGCTGTACCAGTCCATTATAGCTACCAGATATACAAAACCGACATGCATTCTGATGTACGTTATATCAGCACACCAGACATGATCCGTATGGTCAATATCCAAACCGCGCAGCAGATAAGGATATATCTTGTTCTCTTTCGACGGCTTGCTTAAATTGCGCTTTGGATAAACGGCACAGATGCCCATTAATCGCATTAGCCGTTTAATCCTTTTGGGGTTTACTTTATAACCCTGCCGCCTTAAGATGACCGTAATGCGCCGGAAACCAAAATATGGCCGCCTGGTATATTCTTCATCGATCAGCCTCATCAGAAGCTGATTTAAGCTGCTTTCACCGCGCGGCTTATAATAATAGGAGGATTTCGACAACCCTATTAATTCGCACTGACGGTAAACAGGAAGCTCAGGATGCTCTGGCTCAATAAGCTGCCTCTTCTTCTTAATCGAGCTGCTCAGACTTTTTTTTTAGCCAGTCCAGTTCGACCTTGAGCTTGCCAATTTCCTTGTAAAGCTCATCCTGGAGTTGCTCCTGGTCTTTTTTGCGCTTATCCTGTTTTTTGGAAAAAACATTCGGAATTTCTTCAAGCAGACGTTTTTTCCATTGGCGTATCTGGTTAGGATGGACGCCGTATTCACTTGATAGCTGGGCAATTGTTTTTTCTTTCTTAATTGCCGCAAGTGCAACTTTTGCCTTAAACGATGCGTCGTGTTTTTTTCGGGTTACGCTCATTTGTCTTGGCCCTTTCTGTTTGGTCAAGACAAGCTTATATGCACCTTAACCGTTTGTCCAGTTTTTGGGGCTCATTATAGTAATCAGGGAATTATTGGATGCAAATGAAGAAATTAAGGAGAAGCTAACGTGGCTTGGGAGAAATGTATCAGAGCACTTAGATGAGGTGGAAGAAAAAAGGGTCATTAAATATAAAGGCAGGCATCTGTATTTGGGCGAACGTGAAGATTTCGTGGTCTTACAAAAATATTGGAACGAAAAGTTTACAGAAATTGTAGAAGTTTTATCTGAGGATGACTATATATGGTTAGCTGAATCTAACCGTCTAGTTGCTAAATTCGTAGAAAAATTTAATCAAATGAAGATGGCCTTTGATACAAAATATGGTAAAAAGGAATTCATGGCATCAGCCTGTTATGAAGATCTTGTTAAAATTGCAAAAAGGCTGGAAGAAAGACTGACAAAAGTATCCAGAGGACGCGCTAAAGGCACACGCCGCTGATGTGTGCCGGTCGCCGGATGCTTTACACCGAGCAACCAGTGCAATGTAATTCACAGCGCTTTAGCCCCGGACAAAAAAACATGAAATACTTATTTATAACGCTCGCTTTTTTAATCGGAATTATAGACAGATCATTACATTGAAACCATCTGGAGGGGTGCTGAATGCTGTCATGTATTCTTTTGACACATTAGGTGATAGATACAAAGAAGAAGTTCTCTACATGGAAACAGCTTCTTCAGTTTTGGTGTTTGCATTTGCAGCATTTACTGAACAGGAATATATCACCTACCAACCAGTATTTGACAAATTTGTCGGTTCGTTTGAATACAGGGGAAATAATCCGAAACCACTTTTTGATTGGTAAAAAAATCAAAGATGAACTTTTTCTCTGCTACAATTCAACCAATATGAATAATTGCTTTTGCCTTTGATATTTATGGCCTATCATATATTTTTAAGTTAATTAAGCGTTGACCACAAAATGACAATTGACCAATAACTGACAAATTTGCAATATCTATCTGATTTTTCGGTTAGAACAATTAGAAAAGGAAATGTTATGCGGCTTATCATCAGTATCACAATTTTTTTCCTATTCTCTGGATGTGTAATGAAAACCCCAATGGTTGCTTCTCCAACTGGTGATGGAAAATACTGGATAATTAAAGAGCCATTGGTATATGAACATCCTGTTACAAAACAGGTTTATACCGTCCCCCGGGGATTTGTCACTGATTTGGCAAGTGTCCCCAGATTATTTTGGTCTGCATTTCCTCCATGCGACAGATACACGCCCCCTGCTGTGGTGCATGATTATTTATATTGGGTTCAACTACCTGACTGCGATAGAAAATGCGCAGATGATGTCTTGTTCACCGCGATGAAAGAAGCAAGGGTAAATAAAGCAACGCGGGATGCTATTTACGCAGCTGTAAGACTTGGGGGCAAACGTTCATGGGATGAAAATGCACGCTTTAAGGATAGCGGAACAATCCGTATGGTACCAGAGCAGTATATGAATTTTGGGCCATATGATACTTGGGAGCAAATTGATAATAGGATTAAGAAAACGGGTGAATAATTCATGGAAGGCAATTTGAAGAAAGCTGCATATTTTGCACAATTATTTTTTCCTTGACATGTGCATTTGTGTGCATTAATGTATGAATATGGAACCAAACTATACAGAAAAACAGATAGAAATTGTCAACAGCCTGGTTAAAGTGATGGACTCGAAATTTTTTAAAACACTGAGCGAACCCGTGCGCGTGGAAATCCTAAAATTTATCATGTTAAACGGCAGGGCAGATATCGGAACCATAGCTGAAAATATGCCCCAGGACCGGTCCGTGATTTCAAGACATTTAAATTTGA
Source organism: Desulfobacterales bacterium (assembly GCA_028277765.1). GTDB lineage: Bacteria > Desulfobacterota > Desulfobacteria > Desulfobacterales > SURF-7 > JANQFQ01. The sequence goes on along the minus strand of JANQFQ010000045.1, from coordinate 13,518 downwards.
TGCAGGAGGTTGGTATCCTGACAAGTGAAAAAGAAAGCCGTCATATGTATTATGACATAAACGCCCAGGCCTTTCTTGACAGACTTACAAATATTACAGATTTAATAAAAACCTGTATGAATGAATGCTGTACTTCATGCAATAGGATAGAATAAAGGAATATTTTTTTACAACCATATGTGCAAATATGCGCACGCAACCTTGTTTTAAAAAGAAAACTTTAATGATGTGAAAAAGGATAAAATAAAATGGGAAAGATTGAAAGGGTTTTTGCAAAGGTTGTTGTCCAATGGCGGTGGTGGATCATGGTGGTCACTCTGCTTACCGTACTAACGTCTGCAAGCGGATTGAGGTTTTTAACATTCAACACTGATTTGCGCGTTTTTTTCAGCAAAGAGAACCCCCAACTTCATGCGCTGGAAGAACTGGAAAATACTTACTCTGAGCAAAAAAATATATTCCTGGCCCTTGCCCCAAAAAACAAGGATGTATTTACACAACGAATTCTGTCCGGCATAGAAGATTTGACCGAAGCATTCTGGGAAATGCCTCATGCTGACAGGGTTGATTCCATCACAAATTTTCAATATTCACGGTCAGACGGAGATGACTTTCTTGTAACTGATCTTGTTGAAGACGCTAAAAGCTTTTCAAAAGACGATCTCGAAAAGATAAAGCATATTGCTCTTACAGAGCCATTGCTTGTCAACCGTCTAGTGTCCCCTTCAGGTCATGTGACCGGCATAAACATCAATGTCCTCCCCCCCGGAGAAACGCTCGAAGAGGTACCTGAAATAGCAGCATACGCACGTAAAATAGCTGATGATTTCAGAATAAAATATTCCGACATTGATGTTTATCTAACCGGCTCAATCATGTTTGACAACGGCTTTGGTGAAGCCAGCCAGAATGACATGTCAACGCTGCTTCCTCTGATGTTTTTTACTTTGCTCGCTATTATATGGATTGTACTCCGTTCGTTTGCCGGGACCTTTGCAACACTGATAATTGTTTGTATTTCTTCGGTTACGGGCATGGGCTTAGCCGGATGGCTCGGCATGTCCCTGACAACGGCATCATCCATCGCCCCTATAATCATCCTCACCATTGCCGTGGCAGACAGTATTCATGTTCTGGTGACCATTTTTCAGGAACTTCAAGAGGGGAGATCAAAACACGAGGCTATTGTCGAATCCTTGCGAATAAACTTGCAGCCGGTATTCCTCACCAGTGCTACAACCACAATCGGTTTTTTAACCATGAATTTTTCAGATGCCCCGCCTTTTCGTGACCTTGGTAATATCGTGGCAATGGGAGTAACAGCCGCTTTTTTATACTCGGTTTTATTTCTCCCTGCACTAATGGCTATACTTCCTTTAAATACAGCACAGAATAAAGGAACTATTCAAAAATGTAACCGGCTTGCCGATTTTGTAATCAAGCGTCGCAAACTCGTTTTTTGGAGCACATTGATTTTTATTATACTTGTTACAGCCGGAATAATGCGGATCGAACTAAATGATGACTGGGTCAAGTATTTCAGTACAAGATATGACATTCGGCGATCCACTGATTTTGTGTCAGACAACCTGACGGGCATTGAGAGAATTGAATATTCCCTTGAGTCAGGAAAAACAGATGGAATTCATGATCCAGCCTACCTGGCCACAGTAGAAAATTTCGCGAATTGGTATCGCAAACAGCCAAAGGTCATCCATGTGAATTCGTTTACTGATATCATGAAACGGCTGAATAAAAATATGCATGAAGACGATGAAGCATATTATCAAGTTCCGGATCACAGAAATTTGGCGGCGCAGTATCTGTTGCTATATGAGATGTCTCTCCCGTCTGGTCTTGAGCTGACAGACACAATCAACTCGGACAGATCAGCTACGCGTATGGTTGTGACGTTACAATATACAAACACAAAAGAACAACGCGAACTGGATAAAAAAGCAAGAGCTTGGCTCAAAGATAATGCGCCCCAGGCCATGTTCACATATGGCTCCGGCATGTCAATTATCTGGGCCCATATATCTAAGCGAAATATAAAGAGTATGTTCGGGGCTTCTTTTGGAGCGCTTTTATTAATTTCAGTGATACTCATATTTGCACTTCGCAGTTTCAAAATAGGATTGTTAAGCATTATCCCGAACATTGCTCCAGCAGTAATGGCTTTTGGTGTGTGGGGATTAATTTCAGGACAGGTCGGCCTTGCCTTGTCCGTTATCGTATCACTAACAATAGGTGTTGTTGTTGACGACACAGTACATTTTTTAAGCAAATATCTCCGCGCACGTCGTGAACACAACCTGGACGCTTCTGGCGCCGTTCGTTATTCCTTTAATACTGTCGGTACTGCCATGTGGGTGACAACCGTGTCTCTTGTTGCAGGCTTTACGGTTCTTTCATTTTCCGGCTTTAAGATGAATGCCAATATGGGTATAATGACATCAATCACTATAATGCTGGCGCTATTTATGGACTTCTTCTTTCTCCCAGCCTTGCTGATAAAAGTGGATGGATAATCAAAGAAAAAGGATCATATCACCTTTTGACCTTTAGGAAACAATCCAACAAATAAAGCACCTTTCACATCGATGAACAACAGGTGTTTTAGTTCATTTTTCAATCATCCTTTGTCCTCACATTCTACTTATACCCCAAGGGCATAAGTTTCGTTTGAATAGTAAACAACACTATTCAACTCAGCTTTATGTGGTTTACAAGTGTGAAGCAGAATCAATCAGATCTTCCTTTTCTGTTTGGAGGATTTATGTTATTAATAATAATTCATTGACACTTATATTTACCAGGCAAATAATACTTTTTGAGGTTGTAATAAGATCATATCTGACATCTAAAGAATTTGCTATTTTAGCATTTAGGGAGTGAACCATGACAATGGGAGAATTGATTTTTCTGTTTGGAGAAATTATAATATTTACTTCTATGCTGGGGATTGGATTCCAATTTTTCCCTTTTACTCGTAAAACTAAACCTACACCACAAAGATTAAAAACATATAAGATTGGTGGTTCTATTGGATGGCTCCATATCATTTTTTTAATTTTTAACAATTAAGGTGACCTTAAATTTTATATTAAGGATATTCAACATAATATTTATAGTTGGCACAAAGGAAATAATATGCGACTTATAATCAGTATCACAATTTTTCTCTTTATATCTGGATGTCTTATGAAAACCCCAATGGTTGCGTCTCCAACTGGTGATGGAAAATACTGGATAATTAAGGAACCATTGGTATATGAACATCCTGTTACAAAGCAGACATATACTGTCCCGAGGGGCTTTGTCACTGATCTGGCAAGTGTCCCCAGATTATTCTGGTCTGCGTTTCCTCCTTGCGACAGATACACACCCCCTGCTGTGGTACATGATTATTTATATTGGGCTCAACTCCCTGGCTGCGATCGAAAATGTGCAGATGATATCTTGTTCATTACGATGAAAGAAGCAAGGGTAAACAAAGCAACACGAGATACTATTTACGCGGCTGTTAGAGTTGGGGGTAAACGTTCGTGGGATGGAAATGCACGTCTGAAGGATAGCGGGATAATACGTATGGTGCCGGAAGAGCATATGAATTTCGGGCCATATGATACCTGGAAGCAGATAGAAAATAGAATTAAAAACTGATCATTTCAATAGAAAAGGGATCATAAGGATACCCAAATGCCTAACGCCATGGCAAAATTATTAATGTTGGTTATGGGCGGAATTTTTATTGGTTGGTATTGGCATGCCGCAAAGCGGAAATCGCTTGAAATACCTGAAGCCGAGGAAACCGTCAAATCTGCTGCTTCAGTAGGGACCATCATGGCCCTTTGCCTTGCTTCAAACGGACTGGCATTTATTCAGCCAGAGTATATCGAATGGGTGATGGAAGCACAAACAGGAGTTTGGGATACCGACGGCAACTATCTCGGTCCCCGTGTAAACCGCTTTCATCTTCTCATCGATCAAATTAACCTTTTTATAGGTACCGGATACATGATGTGGATTATCCTGGACGCCATCACACTAAAACATTTTTCGCATAAAGAGATATCAGAGATAAAAGGGTGGGATGTCCTTCAAAATATGCTGAAACGTATGGCTTTAAATTACTGGTGGATAATTATCAGTGCCTTTGTTCTTTTCGGCGCCACATCCGGCATAGGCATGATTTTCTTCCTGGCTGTAGAATTGAGCATAATGTGGGGTATCGTATGGATCGGCCCTTTATTGATGAATAAAAAAGTAAAGACTTAATTTTATATCAGTATTCGAGGCAACTCTTCTTTTAAATATTGAGAAGTACACCATCAATTTCGATTATGACCACCACTTTGCTGACCACGAAAGAATATAAGTTATTTCGAGGTGCTCCCGGTCTATAAAAGACTAGTATTTCTACTCAAAAAAACTATATAACCGCGGAAAAACTATTGACAGAGTTTGTCCGCGGTTATATATAAAACCGCGGGAAAACTATTGACAGAGTTTATCCGCGGTTTTATAATCCAATTATGAAAAAAGCAGTCGCATTTGTTGGTCGTGAAGATGAACTGAAAAGATTATCAGAATTTTACCACATGCAAGGCTCAGGTTTTTTGCACTTGAGAGGACGACGGCGCATCGGAAAATCCTGGTTGCTTATAGAACTACGAACTCGAATCGGCGGTCTTTACTTCCAAGGCGAGCAAGATAGTACGACAAAAGAACTTCAATCTACTATGGCCCATCTCTGGGATGAACACGTTGGCCAAAAGAGATTAAGCCTTATCCGCCAACGTGACCTCACATGGGATAGAATATTTACTGCTATCACAGATTATGCACTTCAACATACGAATCAAACGTTTCTTCTTATATTTGACGAAATTCACTGGATTGCGAAAAAAAATTCAGGTTTTACTAGTAAGATTAAGAACGTATGGTTATCTTGGGAAAAAATTGGTAATATCAAGGTCATCATTTGCGGATCCTCTAATAAATTCTTCGATGACAAAACTGCTAAAGAGAGCAGTGTCCTAAGAGGATTAAGGACTCACTCGGACATTTGGGTGAGGCCATTTAGTCTTAGTGAAGTCAAACAATATTTCTTTCCTGAATGGAGTCATGAAGAGATCAGTCTTGTATACATGATGATTGGGGGTATTCCGTATTACCTAAACCGGATAATTAACTCCAAAAACTATATTAACGCGATCAACAAAACATTTTTCACAAGATCAACAATTTTTTTAGATGAACTTGATGAGATCATTAATCTCGAGTTTAATAAATCTTCAAAAACAAGAATTCGAAGCCTTCTTGCAGCACTCGGACAAGAAGGAAAGACAGTAGCAAGTATCTGTCGGGCAACCGGCATATCTGAGTCATCTGTCCGTGAAAATATTGAAAAATTGGTTGATTATGGCCTTGTTTTCGAAAAAACACTGATGGGAGTTTCACCTAAAAAAAACAAATCGGGCACTAAGTACTACATGCGCGATTTCTACCTTAATTTTTATTTCCAGGTCCTTGATGGACTTAAAGCACAAATTAAGGACAATACAAAGAGCAATATTTTTTCTAGGTTACTCTCATCGAAAGAAGGCTTCTATATACCAAATTTCTCAGGTCAAGCATTTGAACTTTTAATTGAATCTGTCATCGATCGCCGAGCCAATTCAACTATGCATGAAAACATTTTCAAAAAACTTAATATCCATGAGCCAAACTATTATTTTGGGCATTACTGGGAATCAAACACAACACAAGTAGACTTAATCGTAGAATCATCGGTGGACAGAGAAACACGTATCTTTGAAGCCAAATGGATCGCAACGAAAGCTGGATTAACACATGGCTACTTAGAACAAATTCGTCAAAAAACCTATACTCCACCAAGAGGATTTCGATTGAGTTTCTATCTGGTTATATCAAAATCTCCGACAAAAGGGCTAAAAGAAGCCGCCCAAAAACAAAATGTTCAGATTGTGGAGCTAACCGATCTTTTTTAGACAAGGGACATCCTTAACAAACGGGGTACAATGGAAGCCAGGCCTCATCCCACCAACAATAAAAATACAATGTTCAATAAAAAAAACTATAATCACTTAAAAACAATAGGAGATTTGCCTTCTTTGTTCTGTTATGAAATAATAATGCTGGTAAGGTCATGACAATAAACCATCGTAGGGTTGTTTGCAATAAGCAGTAGTGACTTCAATGGAACAATGCTTTGTTTGCATTTTGAGGCAGGTGAGATAGGATGATATCATCACTATCCACCAGAAAGGATGAGATTGAAAAAATCTGAAAACACAGTTGGCAAACAGGTATGGGGTTCCTGGGCAACAGCAGGGTTTGGAATTGCTGTTGCATCAGCTTTTATTCTAATCCAGATATTAATTATACTCGCATTTGTTGCTGTGAATCTTAACGCCGACCCTCAAATCGATATGGTACTACTTATCGAGAGCATTAGTAAAAACGGGTTTGCACTTGCGATTTGTACTTATGCGACTACGATCATTTGCACTTCTCTAATACTACTTATTATCAAATTTCGGAAAGGTGCCACGATTGCTGAATACTTAGCCTTTCGTCCAGTTACCCCTAAGACGCTTTTGGGTATATTTGCGCTTACGATTGGATGCATAATACTTTCTGATGGCCTCACGCTTTTTCTTGGAAAATCTATTGTACCACAGTTTATGGTCGACGCCTATCGAACATGTGCCTATCCTACAATTTTTTTCATATCCCTGGTACTTGCAGCACCGGCCTTTGAAGAGATCTTCTTTCGTGGCTTTCTTCTTGAAGGCTTCAGACAATCGCGAATTGGTAATATTGGCGCAGTAGGGTTAACAGCACTTGTTTGGTCATCAATTCATCTTCAGTATGGTGCATATGAGATAGTGACGATATTTATCTGTGGTATTATTTTAGGTGTCGTGCGTATTAAGACAGGTTCGCTCTGGAGCACCTTGTTCATGCATGTTATTTGGAACCTTGTGGCAACGATCGAAACAGTCCTGTACGCACAAGGCCTGGCATGGTAAATCAAATGCTGAAATTTAAAATTAATGGAAAGACATTTTTGAAAAAGATTTCTTTTAACGATATGGGAGTAGAAAAATGATACCAACAGATACAAATCTCATAGCTGTATGTGGCGTCTACTGCGGTGCATGCAAAAGTTATTTAAAAGGTAAATGTCCCGGCTGTAAAGAAAATCAAAAAGCATCGTGGTGTAAAACCCGAACCTGTTGTCTTGAAAACAATTACCTGAGCTGTGCAGACTGTACTGATTTTGATGATCCCATGGACTGCAAGAAGTACAACACAATCTTTTCAAAAATTTTCGCATTTATCTTTCGCTCCAACAGGCCGGCCTGTATTCAATTCATTAAAGAAAAAGGGTATGATGAATTTGCCAGGGAAATGGCTGACAAACAGCTTATCTTTATCAAAAAATAATGTGTATTGATCACTACTTGATTCTACATACAGCGTAAGATGTCAGCGTATTTCATTTAAAACTAACTTTTTACATCATCGTAACCGCTTCCTATGTTAGATAACGCTTTAATCCTATTTTACTTACGGAGGACTACACTGGGGCCACAATCGAGTCTATGATTACTGTAAGCGGGATCTCGTACTAAATTCCCCCCTTGAGGGGGAGACTGTGTCATAATTCATTTTTTGAAAACGATCATGTTGGGTTTCGCTTCTATCCTTATATTGTTTAATAATAACACTTCATAGGGCTTTTCATTTTCAATAATTTCTTTTCCATATATTGGTTCCCAAACAACAATGGCTATTTTTATTGCTGTTGCCGCATCAGGAAAATAACCTTTCTTTGGCATAAAATTATGTTTTTTCCGCAAGCAAAAACAATAGTCATATAGAGCAGCATTAAACTAAAGCATATAGATTTTGTTTTTATTATTTTACTCATCTTATACCTTGCCAACTTTTATTGAGCCTTAAATTCAAACTCTCCCACATCTACAATTTCCTTTTGATCCTTTAGCCTCATGGTTATGGCTTTATTTTTTTTATTCTCTGTCCCAAAACCAGTGGTCAGAAGGACTTGGATGGTAGTGGCGCCGGCAAGTACCTGCTGGCGGTTTCCATAATAATTTACCTTGATGACGTACTTCCCTGGCATAGCGTTTTTGAGCATAAATTCTTCAGGACCATAGCCCCCAGTAAAATCACGGGACATATATCCCCCGATGCAGGTCTTGGGATGGCTGTAATAGCATTTTTCTTTTTTAGGATCAATAATCCACAGATCCATGTCTGTATTATCCGCATCCCAGTCCAGGACCACCCGGATATCAACCGGCAGGTTGACCAGCAGCCTTTCATCAATTACTCTAAGATTAAGCTGCTCATCGCATGTGGCAATAATAGCGTTCATCTCATGAAGGGCGATCAGCTCTATTTCCGGAAATCGACTGTCCCATCTTTTTCTGACCACGTCATACAGCATATCAATTGCTTTCTGAAACTGCTTGTCCTTTGAATATGCCAAGCCAAGATCTCGGTATGACTGGGGCTCTTCTTCCCGGATCTTAAGCACCTCTTTAAACACATAGATCGCTTCCTTGTAGTACCCCAGCTGAATAAGCCTGTGACCAAGGATTCGCAGCAGCTGATGATTTTCCAGTTCCATCTCTGCAATATTAGACAGTATTCGAAGCGCATAATCCGGCATTTTCTTTTCAATGAAAAAATCGGCCATATCCAGATAAAACGCTGAGCTGTTCGCATATTCTTTTTTCTGGTCAAGATAAGTGTTATACCATTCTGATTTTTTTGATTTGCGAATTTTTTCAAGATAAGGGGTCTTGGGATCCCATTTTGCAAGGGTGATCGCCCCTGCCGGGGTTATGCCCGGGCCCATGGCCTTTTTTCCTGTTCGGGTTGCCATTCTTGAAATATTTTCTCTCGCCATCGGAGCAGGTGCCTCTTGGGGCATTACGTTTACTTCTAAATCTAATCCATTAAAATCAATCATGCCAGAAGCTTCTTCAGTTAAAACCGGTTCAGACACGGCATCAGTTAGCGTTATTGTATCCTCTTCATCAGCCGCTAACTCCCCGCCGTTTCCTTCTGCCTTAACCGTCTTTATCGGCTGGCACTTATCAGGATCAAACTCACGGTTCCACCACTCTTGTTGCGCTTTAAACTTTCTGACAACGTCATCAATATGATTCTTTTCAGATACAGCATCTCTTTTCCCCTGCTGTTCCAAAAGGCTGAAATATTGATCGCGCAACTCTTCAGGGGGCACAATCCTGTTGGTCACATAATCTTCAATCCTGTCCAAAATGATCAAAGACGTGTTCCTGGTAACAATTGAAAATTCCTTGCCAAGGGCTGTGAGCTTCTGCTCGTTCTTTTCATACATCATATCCAGTTCAGCGATTTTTTTCTGTGCCCATATCCTTTTTATAAGTTTGCTATCGGTCTTATGCTCGTTTTTATCTAAGATAATTTTTTTCGAATACTTCACCTTACTTCCAAAACCAAAATTCATGGTAATCTCAGCTTTGTTCTTGAGCAGTTTCCCGGCAATTGAGAAATCCCTGTATACTGGTTCTGAAACACTGGGATACGTTTCGCTAATGCTTCCATTATTATATGAAGCATTGATAAACGAATAAGGCTGTGACAGAAGCGCTTTTACAGCTTCCCGGGAAGATACTGTTGACAGGTTCAGGTACTCTCCGCACGTGGATTGGGCAGCATACTTTAAGTATGAGTGGTCTGCCTGCTGGCTGCTGCTTAGGATAACTACCGGAGTATTCGACAGTTTTATTTCTGATTCAACAAAATTTGAAAGCCCATCAGTCGACAGGATAAATTCATCACACGTGTACCTATTAAGGTCAAGAGCGCCAAGTTGCGTGCCGCCGTCATAATCCAGGTTCTTAAGGTAATCAGCCAGTTTTTGAATCTTCCCTTTTTTGATCACAAATTTCGGTCCATCCTCAACACTGTTCCTCAGGAGCACCACTTTTACAGAAATCTTTCTTATTTTTTTAAAATACCCTTCAAGCACTGACAATTCTTTCTCAATATCCTTTGAAGCTGCTGAACCTGATACATCCCATACAAGGCAGATGTTGTCAGGCAGTTTTTTCCCAGCTTCTTTGATAACAGGGTCAATATTGATGTAAAAATAGTTCTCCTTATTATCCGCTTCAATAAATATACGCTGCCTGTTTTTCTCCTTGGGCAGGACAAATGCGATCTGTTGATCCGGCAGATAGTTTTTCAGTTTTGTTTCTGCGATATATGATTCCCGCCATTTTTTAAAAGAAAAATTTTCAAGCTCGCTATTCGATAAGTCTGGTTTCACATCCTGCTTGAATACTTCCGCCCTGACCTCAAACAAGTCAACCCTGTCCTTAAACTGAAGCGGAAGGGCATATAAAAATCCATTTCCAGCATCTGTCAGCTCCTGTTCATACGCGATAACAATTTTTTTGTTCCCCTTTGCCGGGATTGGGTAAATTCTTGATTTAAAGCTGTTTCCCTTTGTCCATTCAAGGAGGCCCGGATCGATCTGCTGCCTAACAATCTTTTCAAACACCTGCCGCCCTTTTGCTTTTTCAACCACCACCCCTTCTCTTAATTTCCCGTTCACATCCATGGCAAACCTTGAGACGGTCTGCCCTTCGCCAAGGGGGAAATAAAGCGTGCCCTCAAGGATGCGATCAAGGTCGTTATAAAAATTCATTGTCATTGTGGTGGTCGCTAGATTCGCAACAACGTTTATATCAATTTTCAATTCCGTCATCCTCAATGGCTTATGCTGACCGGTCTTCTGGTCTTTTACAACAACCCCTGGAAAATCCAGAGCCAAAGCCGTTGATGCTGTAAGAAAAACGACTAACAATATAACTGTTTTTACTAAATAATGTTTTTTCATGATGATCCTTTAAATATTATTAAGGTTTTAACAATGGTCAGATAAAAATATATATAATTAATACAAAATGTTTCTTTAAAACACAACATTATCGATTGTTGAACTTTTTATCCCTTTAGACAAAATTAAGACAGAAAAGTTCCATTTTTTTCAACTATTTCATCACGAATACTTTTGTGCTTTATTCTAACAAAGATATCATTTATAATCTCTTTCATTGTTATATACGGTTCAACAAAGGATTCCTTATATGCCCAACGTGATGGCAAAATTTCTGATGTTCGTTATGACCGGTGTTTTTATTGGATGGTATTGGTACACGGCAAAGCAGAAATCTCTGGAAATGCCTGATGCCACTGAAACTGCCAATAACGCTGCTTCAACCGGAACCATCATAGCTCTTTGCCTTCTCGGAAATGCCCTTGCCTTTGTCCAGGATACCTATCTCTCCTGGGCGATGACTTCCCAAGAAGGAATTTGGGATGCTAACGGAAACTACCTCGGCCCCCGGGCAACCCGATTCCATCTTATTATTGACCAAATAAACCTGTTTATCAGCACAGGATATATGATGTGGATCATCAAGGACGCCATTGCACTGAAACGCTTTTCCCAGGAAGATATATCAGACATGAATGGGGTAGAAGTTATCGAAGAGATGCTGAAGCGCCTTACGATCAACTACTGGTGGGTAATTATCAGCGCGTTTATTTTTTTGAGCGCAACATCCGGCATCGGTATGGTCATTTTCCTGGCCATAGAGATGACCATTATGTGGGGGATCGTATGGGTTGGCATTATGCTGTCAAAAAGAAAGTCACTCGAATAATTTTGAATATAAACGGGCCCTTTGACAAGCTCAAGACACCCCTTTTTTTGACAGGATAGACTGGATTGACCATGAAACGTATTTGGACTGCCGTTATTATCCCGTTTATCCAGCTAATCCTGTCAGATATAAAATGAGCCTTTCAAGGCTGTCGACTATATAGGAATAGCAGCGAGTTGACTCGACCTGATCCCAATTTTAATCATGACACTTCTTTGATGTTATTTAAAGTGCCAAAACTGTTGGAACAAATCTGTTCATTTTTTGTATCAGTCTGCCACTGGCCATCCACAAAAAACCTATATTCATATCTGCCTGGTGCAAGCTTAATTTTTTTACCCCAGATACCGTTTTCATCCTTGTCCATGATAAGAGACTGATTGTCCCAGCTATTAAAATCGCCGGATAGAACAACCTCATTCGCATCAGGGCATTCAAATGAGAAATTAACATTCTTAGTTCTGATCAGTTTCTTCAATATAGCGTTAAACATATTTTACCCCCCTTTTTAAAAATGTTTACTGCTGCATCTTCTATTTTAAGCTAAATGTCAAAAAAAGTAGTCAAACAGTTTGGAAGAATACGATCTCAAGAGCTGAAAATGAAGTGAGATGAATTTTTGAATAAATAATATCAGCTGTCAAGTTTAATTGAGATCCAATCGGTTTTATATTCTATACAAATAAATTTTTTCTGTCAAATATTTGTGTGCAAAAAAACGCTACCACCCTTCCATATCAAACTCTTTACAATCAAACCAAAAGCCGGTTTTCGACACATAATCGAGCTCTGCCTGCACAGCATTGATATGCCGATCTTCTATTTCGATAAACGGGGCAAAAAGTTCTTTACCTTCAGGGGGAAGTTCCTCAACAATTTTTTTATAGAACTCACTGGTCTCAATCTCCGCGCGCAATGCTTTTGACAAGGTTCGCTTTTCATCGTTCAGATCATCCTCTGACAGTTCTGTTTTGATCCTGCTTTCTTCATCAGATATCGCATCATAGGAAGGAACAGCTGTTTTAAGCTTTTTAATGGTTACGGCTCCGGTTTTGCGCCATTCTTTTAGTTTTTCCGCCAGATAATCAACATGGGTCTGTTCCTCCTGGCCAAGGATACCGTAAATCCGCCTTGCAGCATCATGAGATGTGTGTTCAGATGCGTTCTCATAAATATCACGGATTTTTCTTTCATATTCCAATGCGGTTTTTATCGCTTCTTCAAGTGTCATGTTCCCCTCCATAAAAATACAAAGCCAACAATACTGCAAATAATAGAGCTTAAAACAATACTCAGCTTTGCAATCTCGAGTATATCCTGCCCGCTAAAAGAAAGCCCAGAAATAAACAATGACATGGTAAAACCGACGCCGCCTAAAATACTCACACCAATGATTTGTAACCAGTTAACGCCTGCCTGAAGGGGTGTCTTTAACAATTTTACTGATATGTACGTGAAAAGAATAATTCCAATCGGTTTCCCCAGAACCAGTCCGAATATTATCCCTAGCGCAACCGGGTGCGTCAGGGAGCCCACAATATCAATATTGTTTATAACTACCCCCGAGTTCGCGAGAGCAAACAAAGGGAGGATTAAAAAAGCGACCCATGGATTAAGGCCGTATAAAAGTCTTCTCAGCGGGGTTTCAACTTCATGGCAGGCAAGTTCAATGCTCTGGACGGCATTCTGATGATGTTTGTTTAATAGAATGGTATGCCCACATCCGTCCTGGCAC
>JANQFQ010000010.1 GCA_028277765.1 Desulfobacterales bacterium | reverse complement strand
CAATGTCGTCTTCCCGTGGTCTATGTGTCCAATCGTCCCCACGTTCACATGCGGCTTTGTCCTCTCAAATTTCTCTTTTGACATCTTAATGACCTCCCGCTTAAATTCTTATTTGTTATTTAAAAATAATTATCTATTAAAAACGGTACTAAAAAAACCGCCCGGTTATCTATTTTTATGGAGCCCACGACCGGAATTGAACCGGTGAAACCTCTTCCTTACCAAGGAAGCGCTCTACCGACTGAGCTACGTGGGCTAAAAAGTTTCACAGGTTCATGTCACATCCAACACACCCGTTCGACCGCCTGCGCAAAACAGCTGGAGCGGGAGACGAGGCTCGAACTCGCGACATTCAGCTTGGAAGGCTGAAGCTCTACCAACTGAGCTACTCCCGCACGCACTCTGTCAAAAACCCTTAGTACAGCTCCTGTTAAAAATACCCTCAAACAAAAACGAATAAAACGCTTGCAGGAACCGATGCAGTAAAGGTGATTCCGGCTGAAAACCGTTATCTCCTGCATAACAGTTTGCTATGGTGGTGGTGGGGGGAGGATTTGAACCTCCGAAGGCGTCGCCGACAGATTTACAGTCTGTTCCCTTTGACCACTCGGGAACCCCACCTATAAACCTGGAGCCAACGGAGGGAATCGAACCCCCGACCCGCTGATTACAAATCAGCTGCTCTGCCTGCTGAGCTACGTTGGCCCAGTATTATTCATAACTAAACTCTTTTTGCAAAAGGGGTATAGCTATAACCCTATAAAAACTATTACTTGTAACAATCTCTTACAAACTTTACAAACTTAAAAAATGCGGTTTATGGCATGTTATTATTAATAGATAAAGAATATATTGAAAATCAAACAAAATACATCGTTTTTCTCTGTTTTTCATCATTTTTTATAAATTTTCTATTGATTGAGAAACCAGATTATTCTTAATGGCTCAGCAGTTTATCCACTTAAAAATATCAGATACTCGATGGAAGGGTTGAAAATGCTGATCATCACCGGTCTGGTTTCAGCCTTATGTTCTTTATTAAAAAACTGTTCCCTGAAAAAACTTAAGGTGTCAATACTTTTTCATCCGTAGAGAATATATAAAATTCAGCTTGAAAATAATAGGCCTGGAAGATATATAAAGACGATTATAAATTATACTTTGGAGTGAAACAGAAAATATAGGAGTGAATTAATGAGGACATACGCTATGACAGGCGGTGCTACTGGAATCGGCGCAGCAGTAAAAAAAATGCTTGAAGAAAGCGGCGGCCATGTAATCAATGTAGATATACAAGAATCTGATATCGTAGCAGATCTCTCCAAACATAAAGAACGTGAAAAAGCTGTTGAGAAAATACGCGAGGCCGCCCCTGACGGCCTGGACGGTTTTATTCCCTCAGCCGGTCTCGGGCCTGCGGTACCTGACTGGCCAGTTATTATCTCAGTCAATTATTTCGCCGCAAAGGTTTTAACAGAAAGTCTGAAAGATCTTTTGATGAAAAAAAAAGGGGCTGTCGTTTTGATATCGTCAAATTCCGCACCCCTGCCAGGCCTTGATGAGAACCTGATCAATGCGATTCTGGAAGATAATGACGAGGACAAATCACATGATCTGATCAAATCTCTTGATGGCCATAACGCTTATGCTGGTTCAAAACTGGCATTAACCCGCTGGATGCGGCAAATTGCGCCTGACTGGATTGCTGACGGCGTAAGGGTAAACGCAGTAGCTCCGGGCGCCACAATGACCCCCCTTTTGCAGCAAGGCCTGGATGACCCGGGCTATGGTCCTTTGATCCGTGACTTCACAGTGCCGACAGGGGACTTCGGAACACCTGAACAGATAGCTAGCGCGATAATGTTTCTTTTAAGTGAGCAGGCATCTTTTTGTTGCGGGAGTGTCTTTTTTGTCGATGGTGGGACAGATGCACTAATGAGGCCGGATCAATTTTAAATCCGAAATCCGAAGCACGAAATCCGAAACAATATCAAATAACCAAAATTCAAATTCCAAAACAAAAGGCAATTTGATTCGAAAATTTAGGCATTTATGGTTTTGATCATTTGAACATTTAGATTTTAAATTTGTTTCGGATTTCGTGCTTCGGATTTCGGATTTGTCGTAATCTGCTGGGCTTCCCCACCATGATTGTTATCCAGAATCTAGCATCCAAGAACTCTCCAGAGTCATCAAGCTTATCAAGTCAATGTGGTTTTTAGTTTTTTCACTAAAGGATTCACAATGGTACCGAGGCTTATCCTTTCTCTTTCATTTACAAGTTCCTCGTTGGTTTTACTCAGTCGCTCTGCCAGCGTTTCAGCAAAAGACCGGTACAGGATATAGCCGAAAGCAATCCTATCCATCCTGGAAAGGTCCTTTATTTTTTTTGCATTAGTGGCGAGGCATACGGTTGGAGTAACAGCATAAACGGACGCGGTCCTGGGGCCTCCTTGAAGCACTCCCATTTCTCCAAAAATATCACCCCTTTTATCCATAACCGACAATTCCATATCTTCTTTCTCAACCCTCACCTCCCCCTTAACAAGGAAATAAATCCATGCTTCCTTTGAACCTTCCTTGATAATCATCTCATCCTTTTTGTATTTCCTGATCTTGCTCATCCGGAGCAGATTATCTAGCTCATTTTTGCTAAACGCGCTGAACGTAGGTATCCTCTGAAGATCCCTGATGAGGTTGTCGCTATCTTTTAAATAATCGGTTTCACGCATTTTGTTTAATCTCCTTTATAAGGGCTCTTTGAAAGCTGAACACTATGATTACGAATGGAATAATTATTTTTATAACAAATAGATATATAATGTCAAACCCCATATGGCGCTTCGCGAAAAAGAAAACATGTTTGACAGGATAAACAGGATAAAAAAAGATAAACATATTTAATTCTCAGACAAAGCCGGAGGGGCTTTATAATCCTGTTAATCCCGTCTAATATTTCTTTAATTATTCGTGCCCATTCGTGTCATTCGTGTCTAAAAATTTTTAATCACTGTTTTCCACGCACCGATTCCGGTACAGTGACGGATCAACAGCGCTTACCATTCCGTCAATGGCCAGTCCGCTATCCAGAAACCGGATAACACGTTTGGATTCTTTTAAAGGGTCATTTATAATATTATTATAATTTACATAAAGAACATCGATCTCCTTTTGCGATTCAATCCATTCATAAATTTTCCCTAGATGCTTTTCAAACATCTCTGTCATTTCCCGGTCATTCTTTGCTCCCGGTTTCTGGTTCCGCCTTTTGAGCATTTTGTTCTGAGATGCCAGCATCTCCGCCATATCACGCTGCATGAAGATGATCTTATATGCATTATCCGGCGGTAGTTCATACAGAAGCATGGATATCATTTTAAACACTTTACCCTGCGCGTCTTTAAGCCACGAGGAATCATCTTTTAATTTTTTAACCTTTTCTAGCTCATAATATCCTTTTGGATTATCAACGTCAGCTTTTCTTATATTGTCCGTCAATATATCCATTCCCGAAGCCTCGAGCATCTTCATCATAAGCGATGTGCCTGAACGGGGCAGGCCTGAGACAATCGTTATAAACTGATTCATATTAAACCTATCTGACCTTCAGTACCGGCATAAACGTGACCGCAAATATCATGGAAACGATAAAAAAGTAAAACACCCACCAGTTGGTACCGCAAATTTTAGACTCTCGGTCAGGATAATCTATAGCTATCGACGTTATCATTGAATCAGCTCCAAACGGTTTTTCCAGGGGATACATCAGGATATCCGTCCAGTTCCAACCCGGTCGCTCCACGCTAACCCGGGAAAAACCATCACCAACCGACAATGCTTTTTCGACCTTTTTATTGTCAATATTAAAAAACAGTCTGTCTTTTCCATTTTCAATGGCCCTGATCTTCCAGTATATTTCTCCCTTGGACAATACCCTTACTGGACCGGCTGTCACTTCTGCTGCTGGCGCGGCATCAAGGGAGACTTCAGGGAACGGCTCCCCCATGTGATGATTCAGCTTCATGATGACAATTGCCTGCTCTCCAACGTTCAGCGGTCGCACTTGGTACCACTGGCCCATCTGTGCAAGAAGCAGGGTTACCGGTATAATAATGACAAGCAAAGGGATGATCGAGTATACCAAAAGGAAGAACGCCCCTTTAAAAATCTGCGCTTCAGCCCGCATGGTTACACTCAGGCTGTCTTTGAACAACCTAAGCGACAGCATATGCGCATGAATGCTGTCCCATATTTTCCCCCTGGTTTCCTGATCAGAAATATATTTGAAGACAGCCAGCAAGGCCACCCCTGCCACGGCTGAAATAATGGTAATAGAGAACCAGCCCTGAAGAACTCCCACGGGCGCCAGAAGTAATTTTCCAAATATATTCGATGGGATATTAACCCACGCCATGATCTTTGCAATAACACCCATTAAGTTGTCCTGACCAATACTTGATTTTACATACAGTGTAAGGTTGCATTGAGTTTCATTTGTTTCAAAAGTTTTAAATCCGAATATCGAAACCCGCCAAATCATAAAATCTGGCCGAAACAAATTCAAAATCTAAATGTTCAAATGCTCAAAACCATAAATGCCTAACCTCCCGAATTAAATCGCTTTTTGTTTTTGGAATTTGAATTTTGATCATTTGATATTGTTTCGGATTTCGATATTCGGATTTCGGATTTAAAACTTTATTTAGAAACTTAGTTTTTAATAAAATCTGACGCTGTATGTAAAGTCAAATTTAGACTTTTACACATTTAATCAATATATCCCAGTCCGCGAAGCTGGTCAGACACTTTATCTTCCGCCTCATCAGTTTCATGTTTCGCAATCTCCTTTTCAACGGCATGATTGACAAGCTCCTCCAGACTGCTGTAACCCGCTGCTTCATACATTTTCTTTGCTCGTGCCAGCAAATCTGAATCGATTTTAACTTTAGCCATTTTCTTTACTCCCTATGTTGAAAAAATATTTTTCCCTTGCATGGACGGAGGAATTTTCAATCCAAATTCATTCAAAATAGTTGGCGCCAGGTCAATAATTGCAGGACAAGTCCTTTTAATCGGTCTATTGCTAAAGATAACACCAGGAACTTCTGAAAAATCAGCGCAATGATCCGCGCTCCAGATAGAGTTGTTATCCAAAAGGACTTCTTTGGTCATATCCCCAAGACAGGTGGCCCAGGACGCCCGGAATCCCCGGGCATATCCGACAATCAGGTCAGGCGCCAGCCCGGTTTCAGGTCCTGCAAACACCTTGTCCGTGCGGTGCACTTTGCGGATCACCTGTTTACCATCAACATCCCTGACAGCTTCAAGGCCCGTGATCAGATCGTTTATCAGCTGTTCCCGTTCTTCACCTGGTTCCACAATACCGTCACGCTCCCGTCCTTTTAGATTCAGGTAGAGGCCGTTTATGCCCAGCCCGTATGCCCTGGTTCGTGCCCAGTTAATATCCTTTAAAACAGATGTGGCATTCTGAGACTGAATATAACCATTATCACGTAACCATGTGTTTAGGTTGAACTGCCTTCTGAAATTAGCAAATCCATGATCGCTCATAACAATAATAGTTGCCTGTTTTCCGTACAGGCTCAGCATGTTACCGACTACTTCATCCATTTTTGCATAGGTCTTCTGGAGATGGCTGAAATACTTTTTCGCATCTGCTTCAGACCTGGTCGGGTGTTTTTCATGAGAATCCCACCAGAACATATGCGCCTGAAGATCCGTACTCGAAAAGTAAAAGAACAAAAGCCCGTCATCATAATGTCTGACAGCATAGTCTAGCAGGTTCAGCCTTTCCTGGAGCACGTATTCTGCCTGAACGGCAAATTCCGCGTCGGAAAAAACCTTGTTTGTCAGCGCCTTATGGTCTTCCTGAAATCCTGTTGTATAAAACAGCCCGAGTTCCTCGGACATATCCGTGATGAAATCATCCGGCTCCGTAATCCTTGTGGCAGGGTCAGAAGGGTCAGTATTGATCGGCGACACATACAACCTGAATGTAGGGCTGACTTCCTGGAGATAGAAACGGCAGATACCGCTTAAATGCTCATTCGGTATGAGCGCCGGCATGTCAAGCTCAAAATCGAGCTTGATCCAGTCGCTCCATTCTTTTTCCCTTAAAAGAATTTTCTGCCCCTGGATGTCAATGACTGCAGAGCGAGCTTTCTTGTCGCGATGTACAGCAAACTCGATTTCAGACGGACGCGGAGTTTTCAAAAAGCTGTTCACAGGGCCTGTCAGCTTGAGCAATGGGCTGGAGGTTTCATTATCAAAATAAACAGATGACCGCCTCCCGCCAGCTTCCTTCTTTACGCCCAAGGGACCATTTTCTGAAAAAAACTGATATGTGCCGTAAGAGCCAAGCAGGTCGGGCGTGCCCATGCCCGCCAGGCAAAGGTGATTCCCATACTTTGACGGGCTTGGTGGGTAGTTTGACGGAAGATCGTAAAATACTGAACTGATACCAACTGCATCAAGGTAATCCCAGAGAGGAACGCCCTTGCGCCTAAGTACGGTTTTTGACGGTTTATGGTTAAAGGGCCAGAAGTCAAGTTGGAGCCTGTGATCGCTCACTTCCAGAAAACCTTCTCCTGGAAGCGTTTCTGCTGCGGCGTAGAACGGCGCACACTGTTTTTCAGGATTGCGATGTATAAAATCAAAAATGCCGTGAGAACCAGGATCCGCGCCATTGATAAAACTCGCCCATGCCACAGGGCTTTGCGGCGGCGATGTTGTCTGAAGTTTCCTGAACCCTCCCTGCTTCCTGAGCTTATCCAAATTTGGGAGCCGGCCAGTGTTCATCATGATCTCAGACAAACCAGGATCCATGCCGTCTATGCCGATTATAATTACTTTTTTTCCTGGCCGAGCACCAACACCCTTCTTCTTTGAAGCAAAAGCAGGACGGACAGAGACTCCAGCAGTGACTGCGGCGGCAGCGGCAGCAGACCGCTTGATAAATTCCCTTCTATTAAGTTTTCTATATTTTCGTGTCATTTTTTATAAATTAAAACATTTTTAGACAGGATTGACATGATCTAATTCTCCGGCTTTGCCGGAGAGTTTAACCTGTTTTTCTATTTTTCTTTCCTGAGCGAAGCGCAACATCCGTGACCATTCGTGTCATCCGTGGCTAATATCCCTCTCTCAATCAGGTTCAGCAACAGCCAACGCTTTTCCGTCCATATAACCTGGCAACCCAATACCGAACATGTCGAGTACAGTGGGCCCCAGATCTATTAACCTCGGGTTATCATCTTCAATATGCCGATTGCAAAAAAGGACACCCGGCACAAGCGCTGGATCAATACAATGGTCTCCGCTCCAAGCGCGCCTGTTTGTATGAAAAACAGCCTCTGTTACCAGCCCGATGGCATTCTCCCATGATGCCCGATATCCCCTGTTATAGCCAACAATAAGATCAGGCGCGTTCTCTTTGTAGGGGCCTTTATAAACATCCATTGCGTTATACACGTTCACGACCGCTGTTTCACCCCTTTCAGTATCGGTCAGGCCTTCCAGTTTTTCTGCAATCTCCCGGCGGAGTTTGTCCGCTTCTTCACCCGGAGAAACAATCCCCTGTGCTTCCCGCCCCTTGATGTTTAAGTAGATGCCGGCAAGGCCGATAGCAAAAGCGCTGGTCTGTGACCAGTCAACTGCCGCAAGATGTTTTTCAGGCCTTTTCCCATCCATAACTTTAAGATACCCCTGCTCCTCAAGCCACCGGTTCAGGTCAACACCATAGCGGAATGATGCAAATCCATGGTCTGAAATGACCATCAGCACACTGTCCCTATCATTGCACCGGACCATGGCTTCGCCGACAAGTTGGTCCATCCGCTGGTACACCTCTTCAATCGCGTCACGGCCCTCCAGCTTATCTTTATCATATACAGGATGTTTTTTGTCGATATGGCGCCAAAATGCATGTTGAACCCGGTCTGTGCCGTCAAAAACACAGACGCAAAGTCCCTGCCGGACCTTGTCCAGAGCATCGAGAAACATCTTTTCACGTTCTTTGTCAATCTGGATACATTGAGTCAGGAAATCGTCATCCTTAAGGACCTTTTCATTCAGTGCCCACGTGTCTTCCGCAAGTCCAAGTGTGGCATAGGTACCATTCAACTTCGCTAAATATGTGGCATAAACACGGGGGTGGCTTATGGGCATGACTGGTTTTGCGGGATCGATATTGATGGGGGTCACATACAGCTCAAATTCTGGTGAAACACCCAGCAGGAGAAATCTGCAGATGCCGTGTACGTTTATCCCCGGAGCAGCCTTGAATTTAAGTCTGATCCAATCTGTATAGACATCTTTATCCAGCCTGTATAGTTTCCCGTTAAGCCTCATTGATGCGGAAGACATGTCTGTGATCGTTATTTCAAAAGGTATCTTCAGAACTTGGCCATTTTCTTTAAACGGATTGGGCGGCCCTATCAACTCAGAATGGATGGTGTCGCCATCCTGCACGACCTGAAACCGTTCACCGCCGGTGTGTTCACTGGTTTCATCTATTTTCGTTGTATAAAAGGAGAACATCCCCTGGGTCCCCCGGAGGTCAGGAACACACATAGCTGAGAGCTGAACGCCATTGAATTTTTCAGGTGGAAATGTAATCGGTACCCGGATAATATTGCTGAATATCCCGTGTTCACCAAGGATCTTCCAGAATGGCCGGCTTTTTCTCAGGAGCTTTATAACAGCCCTACCAACCGGCAGACGATACTTACCTAAATTTATTGTGCGCGGGGATCCCTTGATCTCAACAGAACTGAGGATTGGACTATAGCTTTTGGGGCTGCGGGTCATGAAATCAAAGATATTGTGTTTTCCCGGATTGGTGCCAGTCTGAAATGTTGACCATGCCACAGGGGAGATAGATGGAATTGACGTGCCCAGTTTTTTGAAACATCCCTGTTCATTAAGTTTTGACAAATTGGGTAGCTTCCCTTCTGCCATGAAGGTCTCAGCAATAGAAGGATCCAGCCCATCCAGCCCGAGAATGACGACCTTTTTCACCCGGCTTTTCGACAATGCTTTTCTGTTTCTAATCGTCCTGATGATGTAGCGTATCGGCCATGTTAGCAGTGCCATCAAGGCCGATAATATCGCTGTAAACATAACCAGAAAAGAACCCATCACTGCGAATCCCGCTCCAGGCCCAATGTAAGCTTGCGCTGTTCCAGGGGATGACAACACTAGTGATATTGTCAGCAATACAAATAACAACCTGGTTTTTAACACTAAAAACATTAACACCCTATACCCTTTTTAGCCTTACGCCCTACACTTTATACTCTATACTTACGTTTTATATACGTAAAAACCAATCTCATCGGCCTAAGCACATAAAGCAAAAAAGAAAATTGCCTTGGTAATGGAAATGTGTTCAAGTCTTTCTTTGTTGGGATTATGGCAATGCGTAGGCAATACCAGACCACATCATAAAACCGGTCACGGATCCTGAGCTGATAAAAAGAAAAACGGTTGCTTATGATCCTTCTGGACAGTTCATGTTTTTTTATAAAAAAATGTTTGATAATGCCATGCGAAACTTTTTGTATATTAGTATCTTTTTCAAGTCTGCCAAGGATATCTTTAGGTAAATCGATTGCCAACATATCAGTTGCCAGAATAATACCCAGTAACAGCATCCGCCTGCAGTGAATTGTTTCAGCCAGGTATATGACTCGATCCCAATCCAAATCCGGCCGGGACCTTATTAACTCGGCAACACAGCAGACTAATTCCAGACGTCCCCATCCCTCTCTGGCACCATGCACGCAAAGATATACCAGCAATTCTTCAGAACAAAAAGTCAGCAGTTCTCTATCATAAATTTTTACTTTTTCAAGCTTCCATTTCTCATAATCAATTCCGATTTGAACTGGCGAATAATTGC
>JANQFQ010000156.1 GCA_028277765.1 Desulfobacterales bacterium | reverse complement strand
TAGGTGTTTTTATCGAATTTTCAAAGAACAAATTGTGGAGAAAGTTAAAAGCATTAAAAATTATTGCTTGACTTTCACCGGATTAACTTCGTGGTGAATTTGTATTTCAATAATTTTTAATGAGCTGTTTATAGTATTCGGTGTGTTTGATATTGTTCAGGTCCCTACTGGTTTTGAGTTGGCTCCAGTTGCTGTATCCATGGCTGATTGCTTTTTTCAGCCAGGCAACTGCTTTTTTAGTTTGATTCTGACGCGAATAAATACAGGCGATATAATAGTATGGTTGAGGGTCATGCGGTTGAAGTGCAACGGCTTTTTTAAAAGATGTCAATCCCTGTTCGTAATCTCCCTGCCTGGCGTATGCAAACGCAAGGTTCTTATAGGCTTCTGATGAATCCGGTTCAACAATCAGTATTTTTTTATATATGTCTATGGCTTTGCTAAAATTACTGTTTTGCCGGTAAATTTTTCCGGCTTGAAAAAGCAGGGGGATATTATCCGGATCAGCTTTTAGTTCAAGTTCAATTTTTTGGATTTTCTTTTTAATATTGGTTATAGAATCCATGATGTTTTTAAGATTCTTTTCCGCATTCGAGAGATCTGGGTTAATTGTGAGCGCTTTTTTGAAATAGAATACCGCCCTATTCAGTCTTCTTGTTTTTACAGCCAATATGCCAAGGTTGTTATATGCCTCATCACTATGGGGATTTATCTTAAGTGCAATGTTAAACTGCTCTGAGGCTTTGTCATATTTTTCTGCCTTTGAGTAAGCAAATCCAAGACGGATGTGGCCATTAACGGAATTCGGTTTAATCTGGACCGCTTGTTTATAATAGGATATCGCTTCTTCAAAGCGGCCCTTCTCAAACCCCATATTTCCAAGGTTAATATGGGCTGCATAAGAGCTGGGATCTAATTCGATGGCTTTTTTGTATTGGCTGACAGCCTCATCAATCCTTCCAATATCTTTATAGGCCTTTCCCAGATTAATATAAGCGATTGGGAGATCTGGCCTATTTTTAAGGACAGCTATATAATGCTTAATCGCTTCTTCGATTTTTCCTTCTTCTTTGTGCAAGGCCAGTCCCAGGTTTAACTGTGCTAATTGGTTGTTTTCTGTTACAACAAGGGTACGGGAGAAAAGGGCCGTGCTGTTTTTCCAAAAGCTTGCCTGAAAGTGTGTTCGAGCAGAAAGGGCGACAATAAAAACAGCAGCCAGCAGGGCCATGGCCATGTTGCGGTGCCGCCACTTTAACAGGGTTGTCGGTACACCCCATGCCAGGATAATAAAAAGCCCTATGTAAGGGATATATGCCCATCGGTCTGCTAAGGCCGGCCAAAGTCCGGGCTGGAGTAAACCAGATACAGGAATGAGTGTTCCAAGAAACCAAAGCCAGCCCGTGATAAAAGCTCGCGTTAGTTTTATGGAGTAGATAAAAAGTATGGTCAGGCATAGTAGAAGCAATACTGATAATAAAACCTGCCAGGTGGGTATAGATGTCGGAAAAGGATAGAATACTGCCAGCTCAACGGGCCAAAACAGCTTCTTGATATATATGATATATGAAACAAGTGCGTTTGACAGGCGGAGAGTCATTGGGGCTGTTTCTGTGACAAGGCCCGATGGCCCATGCGACAGAGAAGACCAAAAAGCACAAGCAAAGGAGAGTATAAAAAGCGGTATCTTTTCAATAACCAACGATACAGCAGACACTTGTATCCGGGAAAAGGCTCTGTCTTCAGAGGAGCCTTCACTTTCAGGGCGGGCATTGCTAAATCGGATTCTTTTAAGGGGCCAGTAATCGAGAAGCAGAAGCATGCACGGGAGGGTTATCAGCATCGGCTTTGCTAAAAGCCCCAGAAGAAAAAACAGGAAAACAGCCATAAATCTGCCGGTGCTGGGGTGTCTTGCAAAGTCTACATAAAACCAGATGGAAAGAAAAAGAAAAAGCGTGCTGACCAGGCTCTTGCGCATGGTAATCCAGGCAACCGTGTCCACATTGACCGGATGAAGGGCGAAGAGCATGGCGACAAAAGCACTCTGCCAGACAGCCCCGGTCATCTTCCTGAAAAGAAAAAATAAAAGCAGGCTGTTAATGATATGAAATAGCAGGTTTATTAAATGATGTTTTCCAGGATCCAAGCCGAACAGCTGACAGTCGAGCATATGGGAGAGCCAGGTGAGTGGGTGCCACTGAAACATACCATTGTATACGTATGCAAACGCCCACTGTATTCCTTCCACTGTGATCCCGTTTGTAACATGAAAATTTTCAGTAACATAAACATTATCATCAAAGTTGATAAAGGAAAAGCCCGTGACCTGCCAGTATACAGCCAGCAGGGCTATAATGATGACAGCTGAGATATAGATATGGATCTTTTTTTGCATCATTTGTTTTTGGTCTTAGGTGAATTAAAACGTTAAATAGCTGTTTTACGGATAAAACAGTTTTCGCGCGTCCTTTTTAAGCTCATTTCTAAAATCAGGATGGGCGATCGCTATTAGTTCTTCGGCTCGCTGACGGCAATCCCGTCCCATGAGGCTCGCGATACCGTATTCAGTAACAATATAGTCTGCAAAATATCGTGGTATGGTAACAATCATTCCAGGGTCGAATTGGGGAACAATTGTAGACACTGACCCGTTAAGCGCTGTTGATGAGAGGACGATCACCGCCCGTCCTCCTTTTGATAGGATCCCACCCATATGGAGTTCCGGCTGCCCGCCCGGGCCAGAAATCATCCTTCCACCCAAAGAACTCTCCGAGTTAATCTGGCCGGACAGGTCAACCGAGATTCCTTGGTTAATCGCGATAAAATTATTGTTCCGGGCGACATTCCTTATGTCAAGAAGATACTCAGCATCATATGATTCAAAAATAGGATTTCCATCAATATAATCAATATCCTTCTGGTGTCCCTGGCTGAATGCCGAAGCAGTAACTTTGCCGGGCCTGAAATTCTTATATTTGCCTGTGATGATTCCCCCTTCTACCAAGCTCGTAAATCCTGACCATACACCTTCACTATATAGCCCCAGGTCGCGTTTGTTATCAAATGCACCGCAGGCACCCATCCACGCACTCATTGATCCGTGGCCGATATTGAAGGTGTCGCCGTCCCTTACAAGTTCAGAGACATAACCGGCAATGGCTTTTGCTTCTTCAGGGGGCTCCCCAAGGGTCATCCTGCTCAGCATGATACGGGCAAATTCCTCGTTAAATGCCGGCAGCATGGAAACAATCCATTTTTTTCTTGAATCAGCAATTAAGGGGATATACGGCTCAACAAGCTCCCTGACTTTCGGGGGGGTTTTATCGAGAATATCCTTAAGCTCAGCGTCGGTCAAGAGTTCGGGGGTGGCTTCAACAAAACAGTCTATTTCAGATACGTGGATATGGTTTGTACCACTGGTTCGGATAACGGTTTCATCAATCTGTGCGATGACTGTCCGCGCGCGTTTGCAGTAACTCCTGGAGTGCCAGAGATTTGCTCCAAAACTGCAGAACCCAAATTTGTCAGGGGGGGAGACTGATACCATGGCAACATCAATGGTGTAAGGGCACTGGCCCGGGCGTTCATCAAACGGCTTCATCATCTGGCTCCAGGTTCCTGGGAGATACGCGGTTCTTCTAGCATCAGTGCCGGCCGGTGCTTTTCGTACGAGATCATGGATGTACCAGGTGGTCAGGGCAAAGATATCATCATCTTGGTCATCCTCAAAGAAATCCCCCAGGTCAATCTGCAGAGCAGCATCCGCGTGTATCTTTACATCATGCAGTTCATTCTTCCTGGCAGCCAGCGCAGGGCCAAGGGCTCGCGGATAAGAACAGACCGGGAAGATGACTCTGTCGCCTGACTTTACCGATTGAACCGCCTGTTCAGCAGTAACCAGTTTCTTTTTAAAGTCATCCTGCCAGTTTTTCCCACTACATGCTGCAGATACAAGTTTTTCCTCTTTCATTTTATCACCAGATGCTTTTATTTAATTATATTAAACGTAGAAATTTAAACCAAGGTAAAAAACAACAAGACGATCCTAGATCCAAAATACAAGATACTAGGAAAACTTCAAACAGAATATTTTTTATCCAGCATCTAGTATCCAGGGTCTTGTATCATTTTTACGCTATCGCCCCGGCTTTTCTTAGCCTGGCGAGGTCTTCCTTACTGAAGCCCCATTCCAGCAGACCATTTTCCGTATCTGCGCCTACTTCAGGGGGAGGACATTTAACCTCGCATTTGGTTCGGCTGAAACGCGGCGCTGGTGCTGGTTGGACAACTCCGCCCACGTCAATAAAGGTTTCCCTGGCCACATTGTGCGGGTGGTTGATTGCTTCTTCAAAATTGAGTACGGGTGCGAAACAGGCGTCAGTTCCTTCCATGATGTCGCACCATTCATCCCGGGTTTTTGTTTTGAAAACCGCTTGCATTTTGTTCTTGAGTTCAGGCCATTTTGTAAGGTCCAGCTTGTCCGTCTGAAATGCTGGATCATCAATTCCCGCAAGTTCAAGCATAAGGTTATAAAAAGGTGTTTCAAAAGAACCGATGGCAACATATTTTCCGTCTGCTGTCTCATATGTGTTATAAAAGTGCGCGCCGCCGTCAAGGGCGTTTGTGCCGCGCTCGTCAGTCCACCCGCCCATGGCATACAGGCCGTAAAAAATACCCATAAGGGTCGCAGCGCCGTCAACCATAGCAGTGTCCACGACTTGTCCTTTTCCTGATTTCTGCGCTTCCAGAAGGGCGCATACCATACCGAATGCTTGTAACATGCCACCACCACCAAAATCTCCCACAAGATTAATCGGGAGCACTGGTTTACTATCTTTGCGGCCGATTGCGTGCAGGGCGCCTGCAAGGGATATATAATTAATATCATGTCCTGAGGTGTGAGCAAGGGGACCTTCCTGGCCCCAGCCTGTCAGCCTGGCATAAACCAGCTTTGGATTCCGCTTCAGACACACATCAGGCCCAAGTCCAATTTTTTCCATTTTTCCGGGTCTGAAGGCTTCCTGGAGCCCGTCTGCCTGTTCAGCCAGCGTTAAAACGGTTTCAACACCTTCAGGGATTGTTAGGTCAATACCCACGGACTTACGGCCCCTGTGAAGTACTTCGTATTTCTGGTCCATGAGCGGCACTTCATCCTTGCGGACAATATGAAGTATATCTGCTCCCATGTCTGCGAGCATCATGGCACAGAAAGGACTTGCGCCCAGACCGCCGATTTCTAGTATTTTTATACCTTGGAGTGGGCCCACGTTTATCTCCTTACCCGAATAATCGGAAAATTTTAGATCCTAGATGCTGGATCCTGGATGCTAGATGATTATTTTTTCTGCTCTGCTGTCTTGAATCTAGCAACTAGCATCCAGTATCTAGTATCTAGTCTGCCATCCCCCATGTTTTAAATTCCGCCATTATCTCTTCTGCTTCTTTAATAATGGTATCAATAAATTCCTTGATTGTGGGAACAGATTCAATCACTCCTGAAGCGAATGAGGGGGGTATACCGTGCTTCATATTATACACTTTTTTTATATTTTTAGGGTCCGTGATCTCCTGGTTAACGATTTTCATCTTAAACTTGTCAGGCGCGTTGAATTCCTTTGTCGCCATAAATGCCGTACCCATATAAACTGCTGACGCACCCATGGCTAGGGCACCCATAAATCCGCGGGCGTCACCAATACCGCCTGCTGCTATGAGGGGGACTTTAAGGATGCGGCGGGCAGCTGTCATGTTGATCATGGTTGTGTGCTGTTCTTCATTCTTATATCCAGTCCCTTCCTTTCCAACAAGGACAACCGCGTCAACCCCTTTTTTTTCGATTATTTTCGCGTGTTTTATGGCGGCGCATTTATGAATCCAGGTGCATCCGGCTTTTTTAAAAATACCACCAATATAAGAACCATCATATCCTGATGTGAAAATGGTTTTTATCTTTTCTTCAAGGGCGACCTTAATGTACTCCTCATGAAAGGCGTTGTCGATCATATCCTTCCACAGGGTGAAATTTACGGCAAAGGGCTTGTCGGTCATTGCCTTTGCTCTCTTCAGGTCTTCTCTGAATTCCTCTGCAGTTGGATAGCAGATACTTGTAATGATTCCAAGGCCGCCTGCTTCTGATGCTGGCACAGCCAGATCTGCTTTGCCGGCATGACCAAATGCTCCCAGTATAATCGGATATTTGATTCCGAGCATACGGGTTATCTTATTATCAAACTTCATAAATTATTTTCCTAATCACTAACATGATTCAGCAGTTTCTTTAGTTTCTGGATCATCAAGCACATTTTCTTTTTTTAATCGGATGATCTCCTCATCTGACAGGTTCAGAATGTCCCTGCATATCTCGTCTGTATGCTGTCCCAGCATGGGCGCGGGAGAATTTTGCGGGAATTTCATGCCAGGCATGTTAAATGGTGTAGATGGGTAGAGCCTTTTTCCAGAAACAGGATGTTCCATTTCTTCAATATTTCCCTGCCAGTTATTGTGCGGATCGAGTATGGAATCATACGCACGTTGTACAATTCCGGCGGCGATTCCAGCGTTCTGAAGAACGTGCATCACTGTGCTCGGGTCCTGATCAGAAGTCCATTCTTCTATAAGAACATCCAGCTCAGCAGCATAGCTAATCCTGTTCACTGTGTCCGCGAAACGGGGATCCGCTTTCCATTGGGGGTGGCCCGTGGCATCGCAAAAGGTTTCCCACTCTTCATTTGTAAACAGACTTATGGCGCACCATTGGTCGTTCCCTTTGCATCGGTAGCAGTTATAAGGCGAGGCATAAGGGTTTCTGTTGCCAACCGGTTTTTGGACATTATCGTTTGTGGTATAGTCAAGCATGGCTTCGCCTATAAGCGCGGCGGAGACTTCAGCCTGGGAGATATCGATGAACTGTCCTTTGCCTGACCGCCGCTTGTAGTCAAGAGCGCCAAGCACTGCCAAGGTCCCCTGCCAGCTAACAGCATTGTCCGGATGGGGAAATGTGCCACCGCATCCGAATTCATCATCGGGCTGGGCCCATAATGAAATCAGACCTGAAGCAGCGCAAAGTGTAGGGCCGTAACCCTTATGGGCGCTGTACGGACCTCCTTTTCCAAATCCCTGGGAGCTAATGTATATAATTTCCGGGTTTATTTTTTTAACACTGTCATAGTCCAGGCCGAGTCTTTCCATAACATCGCCGCGGTAGTTTTCCGCGAAAATATCGACGGTCTTTATCAGCTCCAGAATGAGTTCTTTTCCCCTGTCAGCAGTGAGATTCACGCCAAAGCACTTGTGGTTACGATTTGATTCATTAAACCCCGGGCTGTTGTTTGGATCCGGGACGATCGTTCTCATAAAATCAGGGTAGGTGCTTGTTTCAATTTTGATGATCTCAGCGCCCAGCTGTCCGAGTGTCTTACCCAGGTCAGGGATAACGATCCCCACACCAAAGCTGATGACCCTGATACCTTCAAGTGGGTATTTAGACATGTAAGCCTCCTTATTAAATGACACCCGCAAATCTTAGCGCGGAGAGTTCTATGTTTGAGTAGCCAAGCTCATCGCAGAAAATGGTTTCATTGTGCTCACCCACGCATGGCGCTGGAAGTGTTACGGCGCACTGTGAAACCGACCATTTGTATGGTGGTGAAGGACATTTGTATTTGCCGATCACAGGGTGATCAAGCTCTACAAAAAAGTTTCTCGACTTGGTCTGCGGACTGTTTGCAAAGCCGCTGGTATCATATATGGGGGCGATGGGAACCCCTTCTTTATGACCCATTTCTGTTAGTTCTTCCATTGTATAAGCGGCCGTGAATTCCGTCATCAGCGCAAATAGAACATCTGCATTGCCGATTCTGTAGTAGAATTCCTTCCATTCATCCATGCATAGCACTTCCGGTTCGCCCACGACCCTGAGCAGGGCCTCCCACTGCCTGGGAGTTAGGGCCACGACCCTGATATAACCGTCTTTGCAGGGAAACACAGGATAAACAGCGGCACCCAGGCGCCCTTCTGGTCCAGGCAGGGGCTTGTCTGGTTCATAATTGGAATGCCACATGACAAGTCCCCAGGGGTAAAGGAAATGACGTGAGGCTTTGTACGCAGAGGCGTCAATGTACTGGCCCTCGCTGCTTTCTCCCCTAACGTAAAGGGCTGTAATGATCGATACGCCTGCGAACACAGACGCGGCATCATCGCCCGGAGAACCTGGTAAGGCAGTCGGTTTGCCGTCACCGAAACCTGATCCGATCATGGCGCCGCTCAAGGCAAAATCAACAATATTCGATCCCTTCCAGTCCTTGTACGGTCCATCCTGACCGAAACCTGTAATGCTGGCCATAACCAATCCGGGATTTATCGCTTTAAGGGTTTCATATCCGAGACCGCAGTCTTTCATGAATCCCGGATCAAAAGATTCCACGAGCACATCAACTGATGTTACCAGTTTTTTTAATATGGCTTTCCCGTCTGGATTTTCCAGGTTAAGAGTAATGCCTTTTTTATTCGTGTTTCTGTAAAGGAAAAAGAGGCTCTTTTCCTTGTGGGGCATGTTTCCTGCAAATGGTGGGATACTCCTGGCGCTGCCACCGCCCGGCTTTTCAATTTTAATAACTTCAGCACCCATGTCAGCAAGGAGCCGGGTGCAGTATGTGCCGCGCCCGTCTGTAAGATCAAGAACGCGGTAGCCGCTTAAAGCGCCTTCTTTCTTTTCTTCAGTCATATTGCTATCCTCTAATCGTTGATCTAAGCTGAAAAATATTAGCCACAGACCCACACAGACTTTTTAGCCACGAATGACACTAATGGCACGAATGTTATTTGCTAGTCCTTGATTTGCTAATGTAGATTAAAGAAGGAGGTAGTGTCAAGAAATGAGAACAAGAAAGATGTGTTCAAGGGGATTTAAATCCCCGAAACACCGTTTTTTCCGTTATTATGTTTTGTTATTCAAGCTTTGCGCTCTAAATCGCTGCGCCAAGCTTGCGCAAATGGATATCTTTATGCCCAAGCTGAAGATCGAGTGCTTTTGCTCTCCTGTAATAAAAATGCAGGTCATATTCAAGGCTGAAACCGATCCCGCCGTGTAGCTGTTGCGCGCTGAAAGCGACATCCTGACACGTCCTGTTCGCAAAATATTTTGCAACAGAGACTTCACGGTCAGCCGGCATCCCCTCACTCAGGCACCATAGTGCTCTGTATGCGGCGAGCCAAGCGCCTTGTACACCGATATACATGTCAGCAAGTCGGTGCTGAACAGCCTGAAATGTTCCGAGGGGCCGGTCAAACTGGTGGCGTATTTTCATATATTCTGATGTCATTTCCAGTTCCATCTGTGCCCCACCGACCATTTCGGCGCATTGCAGGGCTGTCGCCTTTTTTCGGACATCCTCCAACAGGGTGACCGCGTTATCAAGGCTGCCAAGCACATTTTCAGAAGAGACAGGTGTTTGATCAAAATCAACCTTGAATTGCTTGATTGCCATGGTCTTCATCGGCGTCATGCTTATCCCGTCACTGTTTTTATCGACAATAAACAGAGACACACCGCTTTCATCTCCAGGTTTTTCTCCAGTACGGGCCGCGACGATGAGGCGGTTAGCTGACGCGGCATACGGGACAAAGAGCTTTGTGCCGCTTAAGGCATAGCTGCCATTTTTTACAGCTTTAAGTGATACATTTTTCACATCATAGCTCACTTCTGGTTCTTCTACCGCCATGGTCAGCACATGTTCTCCGGAGATGATTTTGGGCAGAAGGTCCTTTTTCTGTTCCTCTGTTCCGCCTTGAATGATTGAAAGAATGGCGGTCTGAGTTGAGAGCATAGGGCAGGAAACGGCTGCCCTGCCGATTTCTTCAAAAATAACGCCCAAGTCAAGAAGGCTGCAGTCTACACCACCGTATTCATCAGGAATGATAGTGCCTAGCCAGCCAAGCGCGGCCATTTTGTTCCACAGATCAGAAGAATGGCCAGTGTCACTTTTTTCGAGCTCAGTTATCATTTTTTTATCACAGTTCTCCGCGAAAAAATCACGGGCTGATTTTTTTATTATTTCTTGTTCGTCACTAAATGTGAAATCCATCTATATCCTCCGTTACACTAAAAACAGTGCTTATTATTTGAGATCAGTAGTATTGAAATTTTGTAATTAACCGACAGAAAAAAATCCGAAGCACGAAGCACGAAATCCGAAGCAAATCCGAACAACAAAAATCCAAAATTCAAAACGTCTGGTACTACGCATCTTTCACTAAACAGCAGTTGCCAAGTGTTTCCGTTTTGGTCATTTGAACATTGGTTTTTTAGATTTGTTTCGGATTTCGATATTCGGATTTCGGATTTAATTTTCATTAGCTCTTCACTTTTTTGATAAACTGCAATCCCTGATCATGTACTCCAATTTAGGGAAATTACCGTGATTTCGGCATTCCCAGGCCGACCATGGCGATAATGTCCTTTTGTATTTCGTTTGCGCCACCGCCAAAGATAAACAACAGGTCATCTCTGAAATGGGTTTCAACCAGACCGTCAAGGGGCGCGAGTTCATCACCCATCTGGAGCTGACCGTAAAGCCCCATCAGATCCAGCAGGGTGTGGTTTATTTTTATGTTCAGTTCTGTGCCGAAAACCTTTACAGCGGATGATTCTGCCCAGAACAGTTTACCTTTAGAAATTTTATCAACAACCTGATAGTTCAGGAGTTTCAGGATATCAATTTCCGCCAGTAATTCCGCGAGCTTTTCCCTGATACCAGGGTGGTCAATTGCCGGCTTTCCGTCGATGGTGTGATCTTTGGCCCACTGGATAGTGTCATTGACACGCCTTGTCATGGGTGAAGACGGAACAAGGGAGACCCTTTCATGTTCAAGTTGGCCGACAATAATGGCCCATCCCTTATTTTCTTCTCCCACGAGGCAGGTTTTGGGTACTCTGACATCTTCGAGGTATACGGTGTTTACACGGTGTCCACCCATGGTATAAATCGGCCCGAGACTGACTCCGGGTGTGTCAATATCAAAAAGGAACATGGAAATCCCCTTATGTTTTTTCGACGGATCTGGATCGGTCCGCGCCGCAAGCCATAGGTAGTCGGCTATATGAGCGATGCTGGTAAAAACCTTCTGGCCGTTGATAACATAATCATCGCCATCAAGGACCGCCTTTGTCTTGAGAGAAGCCAGGTCAGTGCCCGCGTCAGGTTCAGTATAGCCGATGGCGATTTCAAGATCCCCTTTCAGGATTTTAGGGAGAAATTCTTTTTTCTGTTCATCAGATCCGAATTTCATCAATGTTGGCCCCACAGCGTTCAAGGTAAGCACGGGAAAAGGCGCCCTGCGTCTCCATATGGTTTCGTAAAAAATATTCTGTTCCATAATTGACCGACCCTGGCCGCCATATTCTTTTGGCCACCCAACGCCAAGCCATCCATCAGCCCCCATCTGCCTGATAAACGCTTTAGATTTTGGTCCCCCATACTCGCCCCGGTTGAATTCTCCTGGATCCGTATCCTCGTTCATGTTTAAAAACAGTTCTGATTCTGCCAATACTTCAGGAGTCAGATTATTATCCAGGTATTCGTTAAACTCCTTTTCAAACTGTTCTTGTTCGGGTGTTAATGTGAAATCCATAATTTACTCCTTTATTTCTTCAATATCCCGTACAGAATAATATCCTTGCCTTCATCAAATAGGTCGGCTGCTGTTTTCCCTTCCTGCTCCTTCATCAAATAATCGTTGTAATCCTGCAAGCCGAGGAGCATTGCTGCCATGAGGGATGTGTTTATCTTCCTGAATAAGCCGGTTCTGATCCCGTTTTCAAGCCCTCTTTTCAAGAGGTCGATCTTTAAATGTATCACTTCATCTAGCTGATCCGCGAATTCTTCAGGATCATTTATGGCAGCGGCCCTAAGCTGGTTAACCATATCCAGCCAAATCGGGTTTGCATTATAGTAGGCCTTTGCGTGTTTGTCAAAAACCTCAAGGATTTCTTCTTCCCTGATGACGTCTTTTTCACTTTTCTGCATCTCGGAAAAGATGATTTTCTTTAGGCATTCAATAAAAAGGTCTTTTTTGTTTTTAAAATGTTTGTAAAAAGTGCTGCGACCGATTTGTGCTGCATCAACAAGGTCTGCAATAGTGACCTTTTCATACCCTTTATCTCTGAACGCGGAGATAGCTGACGTAATGATGGCTGATTTTGCTTCCTGGTCTTCCATGCTGCCGTCTTCCCATTTTTTTCTTTCACCTTCCTCGATCATGCTTATAATTTCTTTGATTTTATCTAAAGAGATGTTCCCTTCTGTTTTTATTTTCTGTATCAGCATCAGCCGATTAAGGTGATGATAATGGTAATACGCCCTTGTGCCTTTTGTTTTGCGGGGGCCGGGTAAGAGGTTCTCACGTATATAATATTTGATTGTCGATACAGGTATGTTTGAACGATCGGAGAGTTCAGATATTGTCATTAGACTGTTGCTCTGGACCACGCCACGCTCCTTTTAGGTATCTGATTTTATATATTTTACTATCTGTTATTAGTTTAAGGCCTTAAATGCCTTGCCACTTTAAATTTTTGACCTATCGGAAACATAAAATAAAAAATATGACATGTCAACGGATATTGTTCTAAATATAGCCTTTTTAGTGCATATGGCCAATTTTTACTTGACAAATATCGCTGTCGCCGATTACAATAAGCTTGGATCATTTAGTCCAGAAAATATGGACTAGATAGTCCAGATATTCATTGTATGCAGTCCGTTGAAACGCTTATTAAACAGGAGATAGATGATTATGAATATTATTACATGCATTAAGCAGGTGCCTTACCCGGACACACCCGCTTCAGCCTATGGTGTTGATAATGAGGCAAAAAAGGTTGTTTTGCCGGAAGATGTTCCGCTTGTCATCAGTCCATTTGACGAGAACGCGGTTGAGGCTGGTCTTCAGATAAAGGACAATACGGGCGGGACCATGACTGTTTTAAGCCTGGCTGTCAATTCACCCGAAGGCGTTATCAAGGACCTTAAGCAGACCATTGCCATGGGCGCTGATGAGGCAGTACTTCTGGATGATCCGGCTTTTGAAGGGGGGGACAGCTGGTCTACCTCTTACAGCCTTGCCATGGCGATAAAAAAAATCGGGGAATTCGATCTGATTTTATGCGGGATTCAGGCGGCTGACTGGGACGCGGGCCAGGTGGGTATCGGCATAGCTGAAATACTCGGCCTTCCGGTTGCTATGCCGGTAACAAAGATAGCGTCAAAAGAAGATAGAGTCCAGATAGAATACCTGATAGACAACGGCCATGATGTCGCTGAACTGCCGCTTCCATGTGTACTGGCCATCGCCAGTGATGAAACGCTGATGCCGAGGATTGCACCCCTTCCAGGCATAATTAAAGCAAAAAAAAGGAAAATTCCGACATGGACCGCAGCAGACATAGAGGCGGATATGGAGATGATCGGTGCTGTAGGCGCGAAAACCGCTGTAAAGGAGCTGAACATCCCTGAACTGGGAGGATCATGTGAGTTCATGACAAGCGAGGATCCTGAAGAGGCAGCTGGTATGCTTGTTGAAAAGCTTAAAAACGAGAATATTATATAGAGGTAACTATATGACGGAAAACAACGGTGTTTTAATATGCGGAGAGGTTGATGGAGATAAGCCTTCTTCTGTTTCCCTGGAGCTGTTAGGCATAGGGAGAATTCTCGCGGATGCCCTGGGGGAGAAGTTATCCATTGTCTTTATTGATAAAAGCGCGGACAACTGCGGTCAAACAGCTGTTTCTTACGGCGCTGACACAGTGTATTTGGTTACAGATGCGCCCACAGAGCAGTTTGAGGCTGCTTCCCATGCATCGATAATCGAAAAACTGATTACTGATAAAGGGATGCCGGGGATTCTGCTGCTGGGCCAGTCCATGACCGGAAGGATCCTTGCACCAATGCTCGCCTTCAGGCTGAAAGCGGGCCTTGTAATGGATTGCCTCGGACTTGAGATTGACCCGGATACAAAGGGACTGCTGGTTCAAAAACCTGTTTCCGGAGGGAACGTGCTGGCCACCTATTCATTTAAAGAGGGCGGTATACAGATGGCCACGGTAAGGCGGAAAGTTATGGATCCGGCCGAACCTGATGAGGGTAGACAGGGGGCAATAGAAATAATTCCAGCAGGCGTAGATAGCTCAGCAGTAAAGATATCATTGGTGGAAAGAGTATTGGAAGAGACCGAAGGGCCAAACATTGAAACAGCTGAAACCGTAGTTGCCGGCGGAAGAGGTATCGGTTCGACTGAAGAATTTGAAGAATATATTAAAAACGGGCTTGCTGCCGTGCTTAATGCTGGTGTTGGTGCCACAAGGGCGGCTGTTGATGCTGGATACATCACCGAACCCCACCAGGTAGGCCTTACCGGGAAAATAGTCGGCCCGAATCTTTACATAGCGGTTGCCCTTTCAGGCGCGATACAGCATATGGCAGGGTGTTCAGGGGCAAGGAATATCGTTGCCATCAACAGAGATGAAAACGCCCAAATATTCAAGTTCGCTAAATTCGGAATCGCCGCGGACTATAAAAAAGTAGTACCAGTACTTATGGAGAAGCTAAAAGAAGTTTTATAGATACTAGATAAGTGGATACCATGTTTTTGTCTAGCATCCAGGATCTAGCATCTAGGATCGCGGTGTTAAAAGCAACATAAAGGTCTTTTAGGAAGAATGAACGGTTGTAATGATAATAAGATGTGAACAAACAACAAAGGAGCGATCATGCGTACGGAAATTTGTGAAAAACTGGGTATAGAATATCCGATCTTCGCATTTACCCACTGCAGGGATGTTGTCGCTGCTGTAAGCAATGCTGGCGGCATGGGGGTGCTTGGCGCTGTTGCGTTTACGGTTGATGAGCTGATAGCCAACCTTAACTGGATCGATGATCATGTGGGAGATAATCCTTACGCTGTTGATATTGTTATACCTATGAATTCTCCAGACAAGGATGAGGAGGAGGTTTCTGAAGAGGAACTGGAGAAACAGTTTCGCGAGATGATACCGGATGAGCATCGGGCATTTGCCAGAAAGATACTAGAAGACGCAGGCGTACCTGAACTTCCGGAAGGAGAGGTGGTAAGGGAGCTCATTGGCTGGACGGTGACAACAGCAGGACCGCTTTTAAAAGAAGCACTTAAGCACGATAAGGTAAAGCTCATAGCGAATGCTTTGGGGACGCCACCGCCGGAATTTGTCAAGGAAATCCAGGATTCAGGACGGCTTGTTGCGGCTCTTTGTGGAAACATGAAGCACGCATTATCCCATAAGGAGGCAGGCCTGGATATCATTGTCTGCCAGGGAGGTGAAGGGGGTGGACATACCGGTGATGTCGGCAGTATTGTACTCTGGCCGGAAGTGATTGACGCGGTGGCACCCATTCCAGTCCTCGCGGCAGGAGGGATCGGAAGTGGTCGGCAGATGGCAGCTGCCATGGCTTTGGGGGCCGCGGGAGTCTGGGCGGGTACATTATGGCTGACAACATCAGAATCTGACAGCCATCCTGAGCAGGTGCAGGCTTATCTGGATGCAACATCAAGGGATACTGTTCTGTCAAAGGCATGGACTGGAAAGCCCTGTAGAATGCTGAAGAGTAAATGGACTGAAATCTGGGACAGTCCAGATTCCCCGGATCCCCTTCCAATGCCACTTCAATGGATGGCAACAGCTGAATGTGCTACCAGGGGAACACAATACCCAGTACAAGGAAAAGATATCGCTTTTCATCCCTGCGGTCAGATTGTCGGCTCTACAAATGCGGTCAAACCTGTGCGGAAGGTTATACAGGACATGATTGAGGAATATCTTGAGGCGCTGGAGCGGCTGAATGATTTGCTGCCGGGGTAAAGTGGCGAGAACAGGATACTAGATGCTAGATGCTGGATACTAGATGCTAGATGCTGGATGCTGGATACTAGATGCTAGATGCTGGATGCTGGATGCTAGATGCTGGATGCTAGATGCTAGATGCTGGATACTGGATGGCTGGTCGTAGTGAAACGGAGATCCCGCTGTTGTTTGGCGGGGATGCTTGTTGGAGTGGAGTGGGAATTTTGATGCCTCTTGCTTGCAGTTAACGCGCACTTTAAGATTCTATTACTATCTTATCAAAATTCTTTAGTATATTGATTTTCTGCTCTGATTTCTTGACACTGCCTGCTTTTTTAATCTAAATTAGCCCTTCACGGCATTGGGGGATAGGGATTTAGGAATTGAGGGATTTAGGAATTAGGGGATTTTAGGGGCAGGTTTTTTCTGCTCATGTACTTAGCGCCTTTGCGACTTGGCGTAAGATTAGAATGAAAAAGGAAAAAAGATGCGTACGGAAATTTGTGAAAAACTTGGTATAGAGTATCCTATATTCGCTTTTACACACTGCAGGGATGTTGTTGCAGCTGTGAGCAATTCAGGCGGAATGGGTGTACTCGGGGCTGTTGGATTTACGGTTGATGAGCTGATAGCCAACCTTAACTGGATAGATGAGCATGTGGGAGAGAAACCTTATGCTGTTGATATTGTTATCCCGGCGAAGTACCAGGGCAAAGGAGAGAATATTTCTGAAGAAAAACTGGAGAAACAGCTCCGCGACATGGTCCCGGATGAGCACCGGGCGTTTGCCAGAAAGATACTTGAAGACGCGGGTGTGCCGGAGCTGCCAGAAGACGAGGTGGTAAGAGAATTGATCGGCTGGACCGAGACCACTGCAGGTCCGCTTCTAGAGGAAGCGCTCAAGCACGACAAGGTAAGGCTTATAGCCAATGCTCTTGGCACACCACCGGCTAATGTTGTTAAGGAAATTCAGGATTCCGGACGGCTGGTAGCTGCTCTCTGCGGAAGTGTAAAACACGGGCTTTCACACAAGGAAGCCGGTCTTGACATAGTTGTCTGCCAGGGGGGTGAAGGGGGCGGGCATACAGGTGATGTGGGAAGTATTGTGCTCTGGCCTGAAGTAATAGACGCAGTGGCTCCGATACCGGTACTTGCGGCAGGAGGGATCGGAAGCGGCCGGCAGATGGCTGCCGCCATGGCCATGGGTGCAGCAGGTGTATGGGCGGGTACACTCTGGCTAACGACAGCGGAATCAGATTGTCCACCGCCCCAGGTGCAGTCTTATCTTGACGCTACATCTAGGGACACGGTCCGATCCCGTGCATGGACAGGCAAGCCGTGCAGGATGCTGAAAAACAAATGGACAGAGACTTGGGACAGCAAAGAGACACCAGATCCTCTTGGCATGCCGCTTCAGTGGATGGTGACAGCTGAAGCTGTTATCCGGGGGCACCATTACCCTGAAAAGGCAAAAGATATCAACTTTAACCCATGCGGTCAGATAGTCGGGTCCACAAATACTGTTAAACCAGTACGCAAGATCATACAAGATATGATCGAAGAATACCTTGAGGCTGTGGACCGGTTGAATGAGCTGTTGCCAGGATAGGATGAGAAAAAAAGGTGTCTTTGAGTTAAACAAATTAGTGCTAATTCGTGTCATTCATGGCTAAAAAAAGTAGTTAGAACGTTTGAGGAAGAAAATGAAAACAGTACTTATAGAAAAATCGCGGAAGCATATCAGTGTTATCAAGCTGAACCGGCCAGATAAGCTTAATGCTATGTCTGTTGAGCTTATGACGGATTTGTCTGAGGCGATTAAAACAGTTGGAGCTGATAATGATACACGTGTAGCGGTTCTTACTGGTGAGGGTAGGGGATTCTGTTCCGGCCTTGACCTTGATGACCATGATTTGATTCCAGGAGTGGATGGGTTCGACATACCGAGAATTGCTATGCGGGCCATAGAGCATTTTTCAAAAGTCGTGCCTGAAATGCGGGCCATGC
The DNA here is from genome assembly GCA_028277765.1 of Desulfobacterales bacterium. Taxonomy (GTDB): domain Bacteria; phylum Desulfobacterota; class Desulfobacteria; order Desulfobacterales; family SURF-7; genus JANQFQ01. The sequence continues at coordinate 30,981 of JANQFQ010000156.1, read as the reverse complement.
CCCAGCCGGTTATCGCGGCAATTAACGGGATTGCTTATGGTGGTGGGTTGTGCCTTTCTCTGGGTGCGGATATTCGTATTGCTGAAGAATCAGTTGTGTTTAACAGCACAGGTATTGTAAACGGCCTGACAAGCACTGAAATGGGAATTAGCTATCTTCTTCCAAAACTGATCGGCGCTTCCCGCGCATTTGATATCATGCTGACCGGACGTCTTGTAAAATCAGACGAAGCAGAAAGAATTGGCCTAGTGTCAAGGGTAGTGAAGGACGGTGAAAGTCTTAATACAGCCCTGGATATTGCCGAAGATATGTGCCGGTTTAGTCCTTTTGGTGTGGCCATGACCAAGCAGACCCTTTGGGCAAATCTTGAAGTACCAGGCCTTCAGGCGGCAATAGAACTGGAAAACAGGAACCAGATCCTGCTGGGGCATACAAATAACCTGCCGGAATGTATCCTGGCAAGAAGGGATAAGCGTCAGCCGGTTTATACAGATGTGCTAAGGAAGTATGATGATTAAACCTTTTATCCTGTCTGCCCAGGGATCTTTTCAGCCATTTCAGGGAGGACGTTGAATAGGTCGGCGACCATGCCGTAGTCAGCAACGGAGAAAATCGGGGCTTCTTCATCTTTGTTGATGGCCACAATTACCCTGCTGTTTTTCATTCCAGCTAAGTGCTGTAGGGCGCCTGAAATGCCGATGGCGACATAAAGATCAGGTGCTACAATTTTACCGGTCTGTCCAACCTGGAGATCATTCGGTGCCCAGCCTGCGTCAACTGCTGCACGGCTCCACCCAATGGCAGCTCCTAATTTGTCTGCAAGGGATTCTATGAGGTGTTTGTTTTCAGCATCTTTAAAACCTCGGCCCCCTGAGACAATGATATTCGCTTCCGTAAGTTCAGGACGGTCGCTGATTGATTCATCCATGGCAATCCATTTGGCGTTTCCAGTTGAGATTTCAGTAGTGAAGACTTCAACTGGGCTTTCAGTGCTGCCGGGTTCGGCTTTTGGAAAAGCCGTATCTAAAACGGTTACAACTTTTATTGGGGTCGTAATTTCCATGGCCGCTACAGCGTTGCCTGCGTACATGGACCGCTTGAATTTTCCGTTTTTAAAATGGATAATATCGCTTGCCATACCAGCGGAAAGCCGTGCAGCCACTACCGGCATGAGGTCTTTTGCGGTGGTGGAAGTGGACATGACCACATATTCAGCACCTGTATGCGATACGAGATCGGCTATTACTGCGGAATATTCGTGTGCGAGGTAATGCTCTAGCTCAGGGGAGTCCGTTATGTATATTTTTTCAGCCCCAAACAGCTTAAGTTCGTCAGCTACCAGATCTACATTGTTTCCAATGACGGCGATACTAAAATCGCCGGCCTGTCCAGCAAAATGGATGGCTGAAAGGGTGCTTTTCTTCAGTTTCCCGTTATAATGATCAGCAATCACAAGTACTTTAGTCATGGTATCCCTCCTACCTTATGGCTCCGGCTTTTGTTTGAAGTGCATTTATCAGATCATCTACGGCTTCAAACAGAACACATGAGCCTTCCCGTTCCATTGGATTTTCCATTGAAAGATATCTAACGCGGGGTTCAATATCAGCGGCCAGTTCAGAAAATGAGAGCGTATCAATTTTTTTCTTTTTTGATTTCATGATCATGGGCAGGCTGGGATAACGAGGTTCGTTGAGCCGGAGATCCGCGGTAATGACTGCCGGTAAAGATACTTCAAGTGTTTCGATTCCTTTGTCAACCTCTCGTCTGACCACAGCACTGTTTTTATTAATGCTGATTTCAGACGCAAAACAGGCCTGGGGCCATCCGAGCAGGAACGCCAGTGTCTGTCCTGTCTGTCCTGCATCATCGTCAACCGCCTGTTTCCCCATGAGTACAATATCAGGGCTTTCCCGCTCGATTACTTTTTTAAAAATACGGGCCGCTACTGAGGGCTCTACATAATCATCATGTTCTACCTGGATGGCCCTGTCTGCGCCCATGGCAAGACCAGCCCTGATTTCGGTTTGAAAGCCAGCCGGACCGATTGACAGGAGGATAACTTCTCCGCCAGAATTCTCCTTGATCCTAACCGCTTCTTCAACAGCGATCTCATCAAACGGATTCATTTTGTAGGTCATATCCTGCAGGTCAATACCGGTGCCGTCGGAGTTTACGGTGACCTTTATGTCAGGATCAGTGACACGTTTTGTGGTTACGATTATTTTCACATGGTTTCTCCTTTGTGCTAAATGCTGATTGCTGGATCCTAGATGATAGATTCTGGATATTCTTCAAAACATATCATTTAAGCTGCGTACTTGACAGTTCCAGTATATTTCGCGCAACAATCAAATGCTGGATCTGGCCCGTGCCTTCAAAAATATCCATTACCCTTACATCCCTGAGCCATTTTTCAGCAAGGTGTTTTGTGGAAAGGCCCATGGGGCCTAAAAGCTCACAACATTTTTGGGTGATCAGAACGCCCTGGCGGCCGGCTTTTGCTTTTGCCATGGAAGCTTCGGTACTGTTAGGCTTTTTGTTGTCAGCCATCCACGCGGCCTTCCAGGAAAGAAGACGGGCCGCCTCAAGGTTTGCTTCCATCAGGAAAAAGTCTTTTTCAATACTGCTGATGTTAATTGAGCCCTTTTTATAATCCGGTATAATACTATTTTCTGCCATGACTTCACGGGTGTAATCAAGGGCAGCACGCGCTACACCGATCGCCATTGCCGCAACCATGGGACGGCTGGTATCAAACGTCTGCATGGTGCCCTTAAACCCTTTGTTTTTATTGGTTTTTTCAAATCCGCCCAGCACGTTATCTTTGGGAATTCTGCAGTCTGTCATGGAAAAGGTGCCTGTGTCTGAGCCACGCAGGCCCATCTTTTTTTCCAGCTTTTCCAGCGTAAATCCGGGAGAATTCTTATCAACAATAAATGATCGTATACCTTCTTTGCCCGCGCTTTTATCTGTTGTTGCCATTACCACCACAGCGTCGCAACGGTCAGCACAGGAGACAAAAATCTTCTCCCCATTTAACACCCAGTCATCTCCGTCCAGTTTCGCTGTTGTGTTCATGGCCTTTGAATCTGACCCGGCATTCGGTTCTGTTATGGCCATGGCCAACCACTTATCACCGTATTTTTCAAACTGTTCATCAGATCCGCTGGTAACCAGGGCAACATTTCCAAGGCCGGCATTCGGTATTGAGATCAGAAAAGAGGGATCTCCCCATGCGATCTCTTCAGAAGAGATAACTCCTCTCATATTTGCTTTGCCCGAGGTCGGTTCTGATTTGTCCGCTGGTTTTTCTGACTTTTTCTTCCTGTCAAAGTGCTTCATCCCCCTGAGGTCTTCAAGCTCTTGGGGATATTCATGCTCTGCTTCATCATATTTTCTAGAGATAGGTCGAAAAACTGTTTCCGCGAAAACCTTCATGTCCTCCTGATACTGCTTAAGGTCTTCTGACAGTTCTAAATTAATCATATTCTATCCTTCCAATTTGTATGTTAGCCACGAATGGGCACTAATTTTTTTAAAGACGTCAAGGCGACGGTACAGGACTGAATGTAAACCAGATACTAGATACTGGATGCTGGATGAGCAGGGAGTGATATCCCGCTCATTCAATCCTTTAATTATATGTCCCTACACAATCGCCATCCCATGCAGTATCGCCACACCCCTCGCGTTACGGTAGTATCTTTCTACAGGGTGTTCCCTGATAAAACCGTGTCCACCAAGAACCTGGATTCCATGGTCTGTGACCTTCATGGACATTTCGCCTGCATATAGACGGGCAAGAAACGAATCGCGCTGGCAGTCCTTTCCGTTTTCTAGCATGGAGGCGGCTTTCCAGGTCATCAATCTCATGGCCTCAACCTCATAAGCCATTTCAGCGATCATGAAAGCGATTGATTGTTTGTGCGCGATCGGCTCGCCGAATTGTATCCTCTCTTTAGCATAGTCCCTAGCGTATTCATAAGACGCTCTTGAGACACCTGTTCCGATAGCGGACATGGCAATGGCGCTTTTTTGAATGATCTTATCATAATTACAGTCGCTGTTTCCTACAAGCCTGTTTTTAGCAGGTATTTCGCAGTTGTCTAGGGCTACTTCATATGTTTTAAGGGAGTAAAGTCCAAGGTTTCTCTCTGGTTTTTTAATGTTTATACCGGCATTTTCAGCATCTGCTATGAAAAAGCTGTTTTCCCCGTCGCAAGACGCGGCAATAAGAAAGTGCGATGATTCTTTTGCAAGGGGAACAAAACATTTTTCACCATTTAATATATAAGATCCGTTCTTTTTTACGGCTTTGGTTTTAAGTTTATGGGGATCAAATCCAAAGCCCGGCTCATTGATCGCGCAGGTGCAGGGGGTATAAGCTTCCTTACAGAAAAGGGGTAGATATTTCTTTTTCTGTTCTTCAGTCCCCATTTCATAGACCGGAAAAATAAACATGGATGGAAGGGTAGCCGCGACAGCGAATGCCATATCACCATAGGCCAATTCTTCAAGGATGATGGCATTCATCATTGGCGAATAATCCATATCATATCCGCCGTATGCCTCAGGGATTGCCGCTATTGAAGCGCCAAGCTCCCAGGCAGCTTGAATGTATTCTTCCGGAATGTTCCCAGCTTCATCCATCTCATGGGCAGTATCAATAATAAGGTCTTTAACCAGCCGAGCGACCGTGTCCCGTGTGATGGTCTGTTCCTCAGACATGTTGAAACTTAGCATCATAGGCTCCTGAATATTATAAAAAAACATATTAAAGACAAATTGAAGGGTGTTGTCAATATGATAAAAAGGACTGAGTGATGAGGACTGAGGGAAAAAGATAGGACTGAGTGCATACTAGATGCTAGTTTGTCCGCGTAGGGTGGGCTGTGCCCACCATCTATTGATTAATGATGTATTCTGACTGATTAACTAACCCATGTAATGAGCTCTTCTGCATCAGTCCTGGTTCTTTTAAAACGATTAACAGGATCACCGGAATCAGGGAAACCAAGAGCGATACCCATGACAATGCGCTTTTCTTCTGTGATGGAAAAATGTTTGCGGAGGAGTTCCGGATAGAATACAGACGCTGCCATGGCGCAAGTGCCGAGATCCTTAGCATGTGCCAGGAGGCAGAATGTCTGAAGAAAGATGCCTGTATCAAGAAGCGCGTATTCAATAGAAAGCTTTCTGTCAACAGTGATCACTACAAGAGCGGGTGCGTCGAACAGCGAAAACATAGTGCCGTAATATTCTGTCCTGCGTACGGCATCATCCCTTTCAATTTCAAGTGCTGTCAGAATGCCTCTTCCTACCTCCTGGTATCTGTCCATATGCCTATCTGGCCAGTCCTCAGGCATTGGTATATCAGGTTCAGGTTTGACACCTGACAGAAAAGCTTCCCGGTTCTCCTTTTTAAATTGTTCACATTTCGGACCAGATGTTACGACTATCTCCCATGGCTGTGTATTTCCCCATGACGGCGACCACATGGATTCTGAAATTAGTTCCTTTATTATCTTTTTCGGTACAGGTTCGGGTGAAAAGCTTCTAATGCTTCTTCTGTTACGGACAGCTTCAGTTAAGTTCATTATTATAAGTGCCTTGTGTAGTGAAAAACAAAGTGCCTAAAGTTATAAGTTACAAGTGCCTAAAGTTAAGGTATCGCTTTGCTCTGCCATTTTTAAAAAATCGTAGTCGTAATCGGGTTTTAAAAAGTGCCTAAAGTGGTGGCATGCCTCCATTTTTATTTAAAAGAAGATAGAGCAACGCAATACATTAACTTTAATCATGCCCAGGTGGCACTAGGTTGCATCAGCGTTAATATTTTATCCTCTTCTAGGACACACAATGTCCAGACTATTTGGATTCGGTTAATTCGCCTGATGAAAACAGTATAGCCTGATTATTTTTTACCATTCAACGCAGCATGCGCGGCAGCAAGCCGAGCGACCGGTATCCTGAAAGGGGAACAGGATACATAGTTAAGGTTAAGCTCGTGGCACAGTTGTATTGACTTTGGTTCACCACCGTGTTCACCGCATATACCGCATTCAAGCTCATTCCTGACATTACGCCCCTTGGTTACAGCGATTTTCATGAGTTCGCCCACGCCTTTGTAGTCGATTGTGGCAAAAGGATTTTCAGGAAGGATGCCTTGCTCAAGGTAATCAATTAAAAAGCCGGATTCCGCGTCATCCCTGGAAATACCAAACGTCGTCTGGGTAAGATCGTTCGTGCCGAATGATATAAACTCAGCATGCTCTACAATCTCATCAGCCGTGAGAGCGGCACGGGGAATCTCGATCATGGTCCCGAATTTATAATCGATATCAAGTCCCTGTTCTTTCATGATTTCTTTTGCTTCACGCTCCAAAATTTCACGCTGGCGCTGGAGCTCATTCACATGACTGGTAAGGGGTATCATGATTTTAGGTTTGACGTCGATCCCTTCATTTTTGACCATGCACGCGGCTTGAAAAATAGCCTGCACCTGCATAATAGTTAAATCAGAAATCTGGAGCCCAAGACGGACTCCTCGAAGGCCGAGCATGGGATTCTGTTCCTGAAGGCTTTCAACCCGTTTAAGAATAGTCCGCTTATCCCGGACCTGGTCCAAGAGCTGGTCAATTTCAGCAACTGTCCCCGCGTGTTTGAGGCGAATTTTCAGATCATTCAGTTCATGCACAAGATCCATATGATTCGGCAAAAATTCGTGTAGGGGCGGGTCGAGCAGTCTGATAATTACCGGCAGACCATCCATCACCCTGAAGAGCCCGGCAAAGTCTTCCCGCTGAAAAGGGAGCAGCGCATCAAGGGCTTCCTTCTGCTGAAAAGGGAGCTCTGACATGATCATATTTTGAACAAAAGGGAGTCTTTCAGCTTCGAAAAACATATGTTCTGTCCGGCAGAGTCCGATGCCCTCAGCGCCATAATTTAACGCGCGTTCAGCATCACGCGGGTAATCCGCATTTGTCCATATGCCAAGAGTCCGGATGTCATCAGCCCATGAAAGGAGTTTCATGAGCCAGGGATCTTTAATGTCAGGAACCACGGTATCCAGTTTTCCTGTATATAATTCTCCGGCTGTGCCATCTATGGAAACCCAGTCGCCTTCCAGAATAACCTTTTCGCCAACAATAATCTGCCTGGTGTTTATGTTGATATCAAGCGCTGATACCCCCACAACAGCCGGCTTGCCAAACTGACGCGCAACCAGCGCAGCATGGCTGGTCCGACCGCCGCGGCTTGTAAGGATTCCTTCTGCAGCCAGCATACCATGTACATCATCTGGTTTTGTTTCAGGGCGGACCATGATGACCTGCTTGCCTTCATGTGACCATGCTTCGGCAATATCAGCATCAAGTGCGACAATACCGGAAGCTGCGCCAGGGGAAACATTCAAGCCGGTTCCAAGCATTTTGCCTGATGATTTTGCCTGACTGACCGTTTCCCTGCTAAACTGGGGATGCAGAAAAAAGTCTACCTGGTCAGGGTCAACCCGTTTAACAGCCTCTTCTTTTGTTATCAGGCCTTCTTCAACCATATCCACCGCAATTCTTACCGCAGCCTGGGCAGTCCTCTTCCCGTCCCGAGTCTGCAGCATCCATAGTTTTCCCTTTTCAATGGTGAATTCGACGTCCTGCATTTCACGGTAATGTTTTTCCAGTTTCTCGCAAATCCCTTTAAATTCGGAATAAGCATCAGGCATCTCTTTTTCAAGGAGGGGCAGATCTTCTGTCAATCGTATGCCGGCAACAACATCTTCACCTTGCGCGTTAATCAGGTAATCCCCTTCAATGCGATTTTCACCAGTGGCCCCGTCCCTTGTCATGGCTACACCAGTGGCGCTATTATCTCCCATATTTCCGAAGGCCATAGTCTGAATGTTTACTGCTGTCCCAAGGTCATGGGCGATTCCGGCTGCGTTTCGATAATCAACGGCGCGCTTTCCGTGCCAGCTTTTAAAAACAGCTTCTGTGGCAAGGTTCAGCTGTTCTTCAGGATCTGACGGAAAATCCCGGTTGGTAAAACGTCTGAACAGGGACTTGAATTCATTGGTAACAGCTTTCCAATCTTCTGCTGACAGCTCAGAATCAGTTTTTACGCCGGCCCTCTCTCTTGTTTTGGTAATAACATCTTCAAAATACTCATCCGGTGCTCCCATAACAACGCTGGCAAACATTTGAACAAGGCGGCGGTAAAGATCATAGACAAATCGTTCATCATTCGTTAGCTTTATCATCGCCTTGGCTGTTTGATCGTTCAGCCCGATATTGAGGACCGTATCCATCATCCCAGGCATTGAAAATTTTGCACCTGAACGGCATGAGACCAGAAGTGGTTTCTCGCTATCCCCAAATTTTTTACCAGTCTCTTTTTCGACCTCTTTGATTGCCTCAAGCTCCTGTTCCCACATGCCGTTTGGGAATATCCGGCCTGAGGTAAGATAAGCGTTGCATGCTTCTGTGGTTACAGTGAATCCCGGAGGTACGGGAACGCCTATGCGGACCATATCCGCCAGGTTTGCGCCTTTTCCGCCAAGAAGCCCCCGGACATTTTCCCATTCTCCGTTGACATGGTTTTCAGCCTTTTCTACTTCCTTAAATAAGTATACCCATTTGTTTGACATAATTCACCTTTTTACTTATTGATGTTGTTAATATCGAAACCCTTCAGAAGTTAAGATTGATAGGGTATATCCATTATATATATTAACGTTGGTTGACCGTTACCTATAAATTGCGAATTCGGTTTTTTCTCCCAGGAGGTTATCAATTTTATTCTGGACATGAATCCTTTCTGAATGGTTCAACCAAGCATTCCAGTCGTTTTCAGTTTCCCAAGTGGATATCACCAAGCGTTCACCAGGGTTATCCAGCCTGGTGAGCGTTTCTCCTGAAATATAACCGGGTTGATCCGAGACCCTTGCCCTGAGCAGTTTAAGAAGTGGTGTAAGTCCTTCAACCTTATCATCCGACACCTTCCTTTTGATAAATACTTTTATCGCCATTCCGATCCTCCTTTGCTTGTAGGCTATTATATTCCCTCTTTCTAGGCAGTTGCTCAATATGTGTTTATTTCATCTTTACCACCAGGATGGCGGTCCCTTCCAGGGCACGGACCAGCTTAATACTGGGATCCCCAAGAACGAATTCTTCAGCCTTGGACATTCTCTTACGGCCGATGACGACCATATTGAATTCCCCTTTTTTAAAAGTGCTGATAATCCCGTCCGCCACTGTATCAAAATGCTCTGATAGAAGTTCTATGGTAATATTGTCGGGAGTGTATCCCCCCTCAACAAGCCTCTGCTTTGTGTCTTCCAGAACCTTGAGGAGTCGTTTTGGCTGTTCTTTCATAAATTTTTCTCCCATAAGCTCGTCACCTGCTGAGGGTTTAATAAAGACATGGGAGAGGGTTATATGAACATCTTCCGGGCGTAGTGCCATGTTAATCAGGTAATCGATTGTTGCGTTTGAACTCATGGAATCATTTACAGCTACCAATATAGAACTCTTCAAAATTACACCCCCCTTATATCGGCAAACGCCTGCAGGCTTCTGTTGAGGTCCTCAATTATTTCGTCCACAAGTTCGTAATAAACTTCGGCACCCCTTGAAAAATGCATCAAAATATTGTTAAGGGTCCTGGGGATCATCGGGTACAACTTTTTAAGATTTACAAGTCTACGTTTGTCTAAAAGTGAAAAATCATCTGGTTTAATGTTGTTAATCAAGTCTCCGTATTTACGCTGGTCATTCTTTATCATGAAATAGTTGTGAAAACCTTTTCCAATGGCGTAGATCAGTATGTTTCCTAGTCCAAATATATCAAGGCTGAAAGGGTTTTCAGTGGCTTCAAAATCATAGTCAAAATCTATCCAAATATAGTTACCGGAATGGCCTTCAACAATAATATGATCGTTTCGGACATCACCGTGCCTGAAACCATTAACATGGAGAAATCGGATAGCCTCAAACGCCCTTACGAGCTTTTGAAGGATTCCAGGTAAAACCGTATTAAAGTAAACATCATATTTCATTCTAACAGAACCGATATAAGACAAAAACGATGGTCCTCGGATTACATCCAGAACCCGTACGTTATTGCCCTCTACATCTTTAAATGCTTCTCCTTGCATGAAATGGGCTTGGCCATTTACAAGCTTAAGAATTTTCCCTTCTTTTTCAGGACTTCTAAAGCACCTGATTTCTACACCTGCTAGCCTAGTTATAAAAGATTCAAAAAAAGCCAACTTGATGATTTTTTTCTCTTGTGTTTCAATATCAATGGCCCTTTTTACCCAGAATTTTGGATCCTCCATTCCGAACCTGAGTTCACGTGCATGGCCGAAAACTTCGTATGTTTTCCCTCCTACACATATTTTATCTCCCCGGTCGATTGAAGAAAAATCAGTGGTATCCATGACAACTTTGTTTGTCATTACTCCTTGTTCTCCAGGAGTCTAAGAGGGAGGCTTCCCATCAAGATTTTCAAGCCCTCAAGAAAATTTTTCAATCCATTATTTTCTATCAGGAGCCCCAGATGCTCTGTGAGAACACAGAGGGATTCTATGTCTTCATCATGGACATTCATTGGTTCGCTGTGATACAGCCGTACAATCCCTGTTGACACTCTCCGGCATTTTATCGGTACTGACAACATTGACACGATTCCTTCCTCGGCAGCAGCCTCTGGATACTGAACCCTATCATCCTTCTGCATATCTTCAATATAAACAGGTTCTCCTGTATTAAAGGCTGTGTGCTTGTCATCACAAAATATGGGCCCTTTATTTAAATATCTCTTGCTAATGCCATGACTGCTGACAATAAATAGCTGTTTTTCTCTGTCATCATAAAGAAGGACACAAGCACCTTTAATTTTAAATGTCATGCATACGCCTTCAACGATATGAACCATAAGCATATTGAGATTTTCGTATGTTGAAATGGCATGACTTATAGCCCTGAATTCGTGAAGCTTAAACTTTTTTGCCTTTTTTTCTGTCATTTCTTTTACTCCTGTTTATATACAGACGTAGTTGAAACCGTTTGGCAACAAAAGTGCGCCTAAGGATTTCTTTCTTTTAGTATTTTCTTTCAAATAGTTAAAAAAAACGGTAATCCGGCTATGACGTCTAAATACCCAGCCATTTTATCTGACAAATCTAAGGGTTTTGTTTGAAACTTTTTTCTGTACTTTAGAAGAACAGCTATCCCCAGTTTAGTAACAAGTCGAAATGAAAAACTGATAAGATTCTTTATTTACCCAACATTTTACTCAAAAGGAGATTTCAGGTCAAGGCAATTATTTTAAGGATTACAAAATGATTATGAGAAATGCGGTTTAATAGTGCTGGAATAAATATGCAGGAAAAAAGAAGAAAGTTCCCAACTATCAGGCAAAGGCAAACAGGTTCCCTTTTAAACCTTATTACACAGGAAACATTGGACCGGTTTCAATATTAAAAAACCTTATTCCCATACCGAAACGCATACGCTCAGCATCATCAACCTGTCTGCACCAGACAACTTCAGCTCTATAAAGGCAATCACTTTCAGGGGTGGCTTCCCCGTAAGAATTATATATGGTTTTTATCAGGATTTTTGTGCCAGGCTGTATAGCATAGTCTGTTTCAATATACATGCCACTTGTACTGTAATTATTCATAGTCGCGTATGTATAATAGGACTTTTTCTGGTCATAAACATCATCGTAATTACTCGTTAAAATCATAATGGGTGCCACATAATTATGTCGTTTATGCTTTCGCCGGCATTCCGGTGCTATCATATTCATTTGTCGCTCCTTGCTGGAAAAGAAACCCATGTTCATCATGGGCAGTAAATTGTATGGTAATACATTATGCGCGTCAGCCTTGTGGGAATATAATCATTTGAAACAATTCAAAACCGGCAGCGGGGCAAGCTAAGCCTTAATTCAGAAGCTATTTGGCTGACTAAACTTATTTTATTATAAAGCAATTCAGCTTGTTTGTCAAAAAAAATTAAAGAATGTAATGGGTTGATATTGCAGGAAATAATTGACAATTGACAAATAATATAAGCTGGCTGTGATGGGGTATGGTGCCAGAGACAAGAACAAGGAGAAAAAAGATTTGTCTTTATCTGGTTTAAGGATCTCGTTTACATCGTAATTTTACGAGCTGGATCTTTTCTTATATTCAGCGCTCTATTTCTGAAACTTTCTTTTTAAAGTTTAGCCATCGGACAATTCTCTTTTTAATATTCTTGTCCATATCAAGAAGTGAAATTGATATGCCGATATCATACATCTTGTTACTGATAGTTTCCACCCGGATAACCGTTCCTACAATAAGCAGTGGTTTTTCCTCATCTATGGGAACATTCAGCTGGATTCTTGTGCCAAGATCAAATTTGACATTGTGTTCAAAAAGAAGACCCCCAACGGAAATGTTTTTTGCCATGACATCTATGATGCCCGTGTCGTTAAAACCAAGCTTTCTGATTTCGATATTTTGTACAAAATCAATCCTCAAAAAACGTCTTCGGTCAATAGAATATAAAGCAATATTATTTTTTCCTGAACCCTTGGCACGGTAAAGGGCATTGTCCGCGCACTTAATCAGCTCGGACGCATCCGTGGCGTTAACCGGATACGAGGCAAGTCCTCCGCTTATAGTTAACGTGATTTTTTCTCCTTCATGTTCCAGTCTCATATTTTCCACTTCACCACGGATTCTCTCGCCCACAATTAACGCGTTATTTTTTCCTGTTTTGGGCAGAATTAGAACCAATTCTTCACCGCCGTATCTGGCAGCAATATCTTCGGTACGCTTACCACTCATTATTGTATTTGCGACCTTTTTAAGGACCATATCCCCAACAGGATGACCGTATATATCATTGACTTTTTTAAAATCATCCAGATCAAAAAACAGGAGAGACAGATCGGTGTCATAACGCCTTGCCCGAGATATTTCCCGGGATAATTCCTCGTCAAAAGAGAGCCTGTTAAAAAGCCCTGTGAGACTGTCATATCTTGAGGTTTTAAATGTTTTTTCAAACACATGTATTTCAACCACTTTTGGGTTTTTTAAAGAATGGTTTACGGAACAGAAATAATCGCATATGGCGGTACGAAGATTAACAGATCTTTCCATCTTGGAACTCATTCCTTCACGATGAGTAATAATTCTGTGCCATGTATCCATGGCCTCTTCAGGTTGAAGATCAAGATGTGTCAATACGTGAAAAATTACTTGGCACGCCCTGTTCCCTTCATCGTCTATTATGCTGTTCAGCTCAGCAACAAGTTCATCTTCATCTAAAACTTCATTAAGGCATTTTATAATTGAATCTCGAATCATTTCCATCTTGCCTCCTACTATTCAAGATAAGGGTCTTAAATAATTAAAGATTAAATCCCGAGAAGTTCAATTCTGGAAGAATAGAGCCAGGATACAGCAGGGGATAAATTTCGTACATACAATTCCCTATTGTTTGTGTCAAGATTAAGTGTGGAATAATTCTATTTTTAGTGGTGATTAGAAAAGAAAAAATATTGTGGTGTTACTCCGCGACAATAAACATATCCTTAAATCCTTTATTTATAAGGATTTTTTCATCATTCACAATCTCATCCAGAGAGCTGTAACTGCCCACGCGAACCCGGTATAGAATCTTGGCCCCATCATCATGAACAGCGATATGGACGTTTTTATGAGTTTTTTCGAGGTCTTTCTTCATTTTTTCAGCATTTTCACGGCTGCTGAAGGCGCCTACCTGGAAAGAGAACTTACCGGAAGAATAGTTGCCGGCATGATATTGTCCGGGTGCTTTGGCATCTACCGTTGGTTTGGGGTCGGTGCCGAGGGCAGCTATTTTAACCCTTGCGGTCCCATTTTTTATAACTCCCAGTTCTGTTGCCGCTTTAAAGGAAAGATCGATAATCCTTCCCCGGACAAACGGCCCCCTGTCATTGATCCTGACTTCAATCATTTTGTTATTTTCAAGGTTATGAACCAAAACATAAGTACCCAGTGGGAGGGTTTTATGGGCAGCGGTCATGGCGTGCATGTCGTATATTTCACCATTTGATGTTTTTTTTCCGTGAAAATCCGCTCCGTACCAAGAAGCGATCCCTTCCTGCGTAAAATTATCAGATTCGGAAAAGGGCTGGTACCATTTGCCATTAACTTTGTAGGGCCTGGGTTGGCCCGGTTGTAAGGGTGGCGGCGAGTTTTTCACGCATCCGGAAAGGCTTAAAAAGAATAAAACCGCTGCTATGGCAAACAAGGACAAGTGTGCGGAGATACATGTAGTATCTGATCGGGATTGTGAGAGCATTATTTCCTTTTATTATTTTTTAATTCCAGCAAGCTTGAGCACATCCATCATCTTTTTGACAAAGTGGAACTTTATTGATTTTTGAACCTTTGGTGGAATCTCTTCAAGGTCTTTTTTGTTCCAATCCGGGAGGATGATGGTCTTGATGCCTGCTCGGTGTGCTGCGAGGATCTTCTCTTTTACGCCGCCCACGGGGAGCACTTGACCCCTCAGTGTAATTTCACCTGTCATGGCCATGTTTTTCTTGACTGTTTTGCCTGTCATCAGGGACACAAGCGCACAAAGCATTGTCACGCCGGCGGATGGGCCGTCTTTTGGAATAGACCCGGCCGGAACATGAATATGGATATCGTGATTGTCAAAATAGTTTTCCGGGATTTTCAAGGCATCCGCGTTAGACCTTATAAAACTTAAGGCCGCTGTTGCGGATTCCTTCATGATATCACCCAGTTGTCCTGTGAGTGTAAGGCCTTTTTTCCCTGGCATGGATGTGGCTTCAACATACAGAAGTTCACCGCCCGCGGGGGTCCAGGCCAGGCCCATGATTACTCCGGGTGTCAGCGTTCGAGAGCTTACTTCAGCCGTAAAACGGATTGGACCGAGGAATTCATGTATATCCTCAAGTTTGATCGAATGGGGTCCTTTTTTCCCTTCAGCAACCAATGTAGCGATACCACGGCATATATTGGCGATCTCTCTCTCCAGATTACGCAGACCAGCCTCACGCGTATAACCTGATATTATTTTTTTCAAAGCACCGGCTGATATAGTAAGCTGTTTCGCTTTAAGGCCATGTGCTTCCCGCTGCCTGGGGATCAGGTACTTGTTGGCAATCTTGATTTTCTCTTCCTGGGTGTATCCAAGCAGTTCAAGGACCTCCATACGGTCTCTCAAGGCCGGGGGTATGGTGTCAAGGATGTTGGCGGTGGTTATAAACATCACTTTTGACAAGTCAAACGGCAGGTCAAGGTAATGGTCTGCAAAGGAAAAGTTCTGTTCCGGGTCGAGGACTTCCAGTAGAGCTGATGACGGATCTCCACGAAAATCGCTGCCGACCTTGTCTATCTCGTCAAGCATGAACACAGGATTGTTTGATCCTGCGCGCCTGATTTCCTGGACGATTCTGCCAGGGAGTGCGCCCACATAGGTGCGCCGGTGCCCCCTTATTTCTGCTTCGTCTCTTACACCGCCCAGGGCTACACGGATAAAATTGCGTCCAAGGGCTCGAGCAATGGATCTCCCGAGAGAGGTTTTACCTGTGCCAGGAGGGCCTACAAAACAGAGGATGGGACCTTTTGAATCTGGTTTAAGCTTCCGTACAGCGAGGTATTCAATGATTCTTTTCTTTGGTTTTTCAAGGCCGAAATGATCATCATCCAGAACTTTTCGCGCTTTTTTGATGTCCAGGTTGTCCTTGGTGCTTTCATACCATGGGAGTATTGTCAGCCAGTCAAGATAGGTTGATGAAACCGTATATTCAGATGAAGAGGGATGCATCTTGGCAAGACGATCAAGCTCACGGTTCGCCTCTTTTTCAACCTCTTCAGGGAGCTCTTTTTCAGCGATTTTCATCCTGTATTCTTCAACATCTGCATTGGTCTCTTCTTTTTCACCAAGTTCATCCTTAATCGCTTTAAGCTGTTGGCGAAGATAATATTCCTTTTGTTTCTGGTCCATATCCCCCTTTACCTGGGTCTGGATCTTTTTACCGATTTTAATAACCTCAAGCTGGTGGCTCACCAGTTTTGTAACCTGTTTCAATCTTTCCTTTGTGTCGATGACTTCCAGGACTTTTTGTTTTTCTTCAAGGGAGGAGTTGATGGTAGAGGTGACCATGTCAGCAAGGATACCTGGCTCATCAATGGTTGACACCATTGTTCCAATATCCTGGGGCATACCAGGAGAGAGTTGTATAATCCTCTGATACATGTTGATGAGATTTTTCATCAATGCTTCTGTCTCGGTATCTTTTGTTACAATATCCTGTATCTTTTCAACTTGTGCTTGAAGATACGGCTGGCCTTCCAGATACTCTGTGACCTTGAATCGCCCAAGCCCCTGTATCATCAACTGTGCCTTATTTTCCTCACCCTTTGCCATTTTCAGGATAAGGGCGCTTGTCCCGACAGAATACAGGTCATCAGCCGTAAACCGCTGTTTTTCATCAGTCGGTTTTGCGACCACCAGCCCTATAAGCCTGTCGGTGGTCATGGCGTTATCAATAAGTTGAACATATTCATTCTGCATAACTACAATGGGTACAACCATTTTAGGGAACAGTGCAACATCCACCAGAGGCAGAATGGGAAGGACATCAGGTACATTTTCAACACTGAAATCAGGTGATGGCTGGTCGTTCATAAATAACCTCCGAAATATATTTAAAAATCCACTTAAGGATTATCCGTCGATAATATTAAAGATCTCCAGTTTCATCTTCTATAGGTATTTTCCGGGGCTTATCAATAGGCTTTTTTGCCATGCGGATCTGAAGAAATCCGTTTGTATAAGTTGCGGTGGCTGTCTCGCTGACAATCTGGGCGGGCAGAAACAGGATGCGTTCAAATGTCCCGTACTGAATTTCCGCGAGACAGAACTTGGTTTTTTCACCTGGCAGCATGAAACTTCTTCTCCCCCTAATTCTGACGGCCCTTGTGTTAATCTCTACTTCCAGGTCGCCTTTTTTAATTCCAGCGATGGCAGCCATGACAATTATCTCTTCGGGAGTTTCGTAAATATCCATCAAGGGCTTCCATGTTCTTTCTGAAAGTGAGAACATGGGGTTCATAGACTGGAACATATCTTCAATGGTTTTCTTGAAATCTGCTCCTGCCTGATCAAGATCGCTTTTCAGACTTATTTTTATATAGTCCATTTTTTTAAACTCCTGTCTGTGATAAACGATGATTGGTTTTTCTATAAAATATTCTTTCTGATGTAAAGCTGTAAAGTAGCATATATGGTATAAATTTGTAAAGACTATATATTATTATCGACGTTCAAAATGATCAAATGCGGTCCTGGGACTGTTTTTAGCTTTATTTTCACCATCCAGATTCCAATCACATCGCTTTACTTATGCGGTTTTATGTCATATGTAAAACGTTATGTCACCAGAAGAGACCAGCGGTAAATCGAACCGGATTATCCTTTCTGCCCAGTATTTTTTATACTTTGGCGTTCTGGGCATATTTCTGCCGTATTTCAACCTTTACTGCTATCACCTGGAATTTACCGGTTTTCAGATCGGCGTTCTGTCAGCTGTAAGGTCTGGTGCCACGGTAATTTTTCCGCTTTTATGGGGTGTCCTGGCGGACCGGTTCCAGGCCCGGAAAATGATTTATGTCCTGTTCAATTTTGTCAGCACGGCCATATGGCTTCTGTTTGTTTACACCACCGATTTCTGGCTGATGCTGGCGATCAGCTTTTTTTACGGGATATTTTATTCGCCTCTGATCTCTTTTCTGGAAGCTTTTGCTATGGATATCCTCGGGAAAGAGAAAAAAAGCTATGGCAAGGTAAGGGGCTGGGGCACGATTAGCTTTATTATCATCTGTTTTCTGATCGGCAGACTGATCGATGTCTTCTCCATAGAGATGATCCTTGTGCTGATTTTTGCCGGCTCCCTGGTACAGTCGGCCATTTCTATCAAGATCCCTGATATTTCAATGCAGCGGGCAAAACCTGGTGCGTCCGTGGGCATGAAACATATTAAAGACAGGCGGATCATTATCTTCCTGTTTTGCTCTTTTCTGATGCTCACAAGCCATGGGGCCTATTACGGCTTTTTCACCATCCACCTTGAAAATCTGGGTTTCAACAAAACGTTTGTCGGGATCTCATGGGCCCTGGCATCGATTGCTGAATTTATTGTCATGATAAATTCAGCCCGGCTGTTCAAACGCTTTTCCCTGGAAAGGGTTCTGGTTTTCTCCTTCGTAGTGTCAACATTGAGATGGGTTATTATCGCTTATGTGGAAACAGCAGGTCTGATACTCGCTTCCCAGCTCCTTCACGCGGTCACATATGGCGCGTTTCACATGGCCGGCATCCTTTATATTGACCGGCTTTTCCCTGAAGACGCTAAAACCTTTGGCCAGGCAGTTAATAATGCCATTACATTCGGCCTTGGTATTACAGCCGGGTTTATGCTTGGCGGCCTCTTCTTTGAGCTCAAAGGATCGTCCTTCCTTTTTCTGGTCAGCGCAGGAATATCTCTTTTTGGCGGGGTGATATTGTGGGGATTTTACCGATTTTTCGGGAAGGAATGAGAGACTGAAACATTTGCATCTATAAGCCATCGTTGGGTGGACTATGTCCACCAACAAATAAGCTTAAACTTCTCTTGTCGCAATTACCGTAACAACATTGTTTTCATATTCATGGGCAAGATTGAATTCGCCTTCGTATGCTATGCGGTATAGGCCGAGCTGTGTTTTTTTCTGCTGGTTTTCCATTCGCACCCTGAGTCGATCCACATAAAGCCCCTTGATATCGTCAGTGGCATTTATTATATCTATATGCTCAACAAGGTTGTCGTAGTCGTCCTGATTGTTGATTCTATTTGATACTTCGATAACTATCTTGTTGTTTTTGAAGTTCATACAAAATAGTATCCCTCTTTCCGCCTCTGAATGACTTCCATATTTAATTGCATTTTCAATAAGTTCAGCCGTGACCATTTTACCTGCATAGCCTACACCTTTGCCACTCTTATTTAAAGCGGTTTCAACTTCATTCATGATATTTTTCGCGGTGCCCCAAACAGAAGAAATACGGTGTTTTATAACGATATCTTTACTCACGGTTAACTCCTTTATTTCATCTTCCATTCCCATACCCTTGGCACAGCAT
Source organism: Desulfobacterales bacterium (assembly GCA_028277765.1). Classification (GTDB taxonomy): domain Bacteria; phylum Desulfobacterota; class Desulfobacteria; order Desulfobacterales; family SURF-7; genus JANQFQ01. The sequence goes on along the minus strand of JANQFQ010000156.1, from coordinate 11,782 downwards.
GGGTAATTAACGCGTGGGGTAAAATAAAGGCTGACATAAATACTCACTTCCCTTTAACGGAAATATAGGGCATCATTTTAGAAAGTGAAACCAAGGCTTTAAATGAAGCCGGCTGCCAGTCTGAACCGGCGTCGTATGTGATCAGTGTTTTGATTTCATTTTCGTTCAGTTTTTTTATAAATTGAACAATAGGCTGAACAGTGGATGAATTCATGTATTCAAGCTTCTCAAATGCAACATCGCATTCCGCACCTTTTGCAACCCTGGTTACACGATCTAGAAAGGGATTGAGAAAGGATGATGGATCCCGTTCATCACTTACTCCTTTCCATAACACAGATACCTTGCCGTTGCTTTCTTTGACTTCGATTTCAAGAGATCCGGACTTCAAATTGTTCATCATTGTTTCCTTTCCATCCTGTTTCATTATAACCAGATATTAATCGGTTCGTTTTATAACCATCATCGTCACATCATCATCGCATTTATACCCTTTCATTTCATCTCTTATCCCTGCTGTAATGTCTGCCGATGACTTTTCTCCAAGGCTTTTAAAAATCATTTCAAGTTTTATACTTGAGAATCTCTCTCTTCTGTTATCTGCTCTATTATCATCGCTTTTTTCTTTAACGGCTCTTGTTATTCCGTCAGTAAAAAGGAGCATGGTATCACCCACATCCATAGTTGTCTCTTCAACTTTGACCATGTCGGTACTTTTTTCTGCCACACCGATCCTCATCCCGTGTGTTTGCACCCGGTCAACCGATGCAGAACCGGTTCTATAAATCATAATATCCTGATGGAGTCCCGAAAAGCAGAATTTTCCATTATCATGGCAGGCAAGAACGGTAATCGTCATATATTTGTTTTCACCGAGCATCTTAATATTTCTTGAAATAACCGGGTTCACAGCTTCCAGCAAATCAGAAGGGGACATGTCGGGGTGTTTCTGTAGAATTGAGTGGATAGAGGTCTGTACCATCATCATTATAAGGCCGGCGGTAACACCGTGTCCGGACACATCGCCGATAACCAACCAGTCCCTTTCCCCGGTGTTGATGACATCGTAATAATCTCCCCCGATCTCATCGGCTGGTTTCATACAGGCGGATATATCATATCCCTGCATTCCAGGTTTCCCAGGGAGAAGTACGGTTTGAATTTTTTTAGCCAGCTCCATTTCACCCCACAGGGCGTCTTTTACGCTGACCAGGCTTTCATTTGTCTCCCTCAGCTCTTTTGTTCTCAGGGTCACCTTGTTTTCAAGATCGGTATGAAAGTCTTCAACCTCTTTGATCAGTTCCCTATGCAATGCAAAAGAGAGATTTGTTACAAAACAGGTTGCGAAAATGACGATTACACCTGAACATGTTAATCCAAACGCATACATTGATATTTGGCCGCCATAAAACCGATAAATAAGGACTGAGGTGTGAGCCACTACCGTTACAACAGATAGCGCCGCAAAAATAATCAGCTGGCTTCTTTTCAGGGCGACCAGGTTTAAAACCAGGAGGCCTAATACAAGGAAGGTCATGGTTTCGAACAGTCGTCCCAATTCCTTCACATCATCGCAGACAAAATCCCCGTATACATTGTGTATGAAAAAAGTAAGTATCATTAAATGCATTGAATTTACAGCAGATACCGGTCTTCCTCTTTTTAAATTTATCAGTATGAATATGCCGGCCACAAGGATTAAGGAGTCTCCAATCAGTAAATGCATCCCCCCATCATAGAATGTCCGTAAAGAACAAATACCAATATGAATTGACCAAAAATAAACGTAGCGCAAAGGTATTTCATCTTTTTCCGGACTTCAAAAGAATGTCCGTCAAGCCCGCTTAAAAAATAATTCTGGAAATTATTGAATAGGATAGCTGCTTTTCTAACCATAATGCCTGTTTCCTGTTAATAAGGAAGTAATTCAAATATATAGAGCATCAGGATCAGTTGTGCGTCACAAAAGCAGTTGAATATCTTTATTTTATTCAAAAATGGGTAGGAATTCAATAATATTGTAATATGGAACATTTTATGAAGAAATTGATATGGGAGATCAAAAGGAGAATTAAATCCTTTTTAGCCTTGAATTCATATGACAGTAAAGAACCAGGTTGATATTCAAAGAAAAAAGTTGTAATTTATCCATCACTGATAGCAGATCTACATTAGCAAAGAGACAAACAGATTCATTCCAAAAAACGAACATGATGGTTAAAAACCTCTTGTGGGAGACGGTAGAAATGATTAAAAAATTGCTGGTTTCTACGGCGCTGGTTCTTTCTGTTTTAAGCAGCGTGGCCTTTGGGGGAAAGGGTGAGATCGTATTTGTGGAGACGGGGGTAGACCTTAAAGCCACCGGAAAGGCGGTTGTTGCCTATACGGTTCAATATAGGGTGCTGTCAGGGCCTATGCGCGGATTCTATTTTCAAGGCAATGACCGCCTGAGAGTCAGCATGGTGTCAAAGGATTCCTATGCTCTTGATTCACATGGCAACCGTTACAGGCTGGATATTTCATCCGTGGGCGGCGGCACATGGGATATTGTGCTGGCAAACAGCCGCGGTGTGCCATCCGGCATGATCACCTATGTGTTCTATTTTGCGACAGACTTTGCTGTTGCCGGGTATCTGGCAGAGACAACTTCAAATGATGGCGAAGAACTGGTGGTGTTTAACTGGTCTCCGGTTATGTGGGACGAAGCAAGCAACCAGGATCATTATACATTGAAAGTGCTTACACCGTACCTACTTTCCGGGGAGGTTGACGGGAGAGCGCATGTAGAAGAAAACCAGCTCATCTTGACCGAAAAATGGGTAAACAGCAGGTTCCTTATTGATTATCAGACCGGTCCCCGGTCCCGGCTCCAGCTTGTTTTCCACAAAGACAGGCCAGGCAATCGGTTTGACATGAGGACCCAGTTTTACATGCCAGCTGTATGGTTCGATATCCCAGGCGCTTCAACAGCTAAGCCCAGGTCCGCTCCTGCTGCCCAGCCCGGTAGAACAAAAATGGTTAAAAAGTCTAAGCTGAAACTGTCTGAAAAAAAGATGTTCGGTATCGGTATTGTGGTGGTGCTGGTATTTTTCGGGTTCATTGTGATCAGCAAGCAGAAGTCCATGGTTATCGCTCATAAGGGGATGGATAATATCCGCTGGGATAACCTCAACTGGAAACCCCCCAAGCTTGTGCTTTCCAATTTTCGAAAACCGGGTAAAGTATGTAAAGATCTTACAACTCTTGAGGCAGCGTTCTACCTAGGAATGCCCCTGAAAAGGATTTTCAGCGCTATGCTCGGTTCCATGGTTGCCGAAGGATATATGCAGGTTGTTTCGGAATCTCCCCTGAGGGTGAGGATACTGAAAACGCCAGATCCTAAACAGCTCGATCCATACGAGCGGGTTTTTTATGAATCCCTTGCTGATGACGGCGCTTTTTCCCAGTACGAGCTAGAACACCTTATGAACACTGCTGTGAAAAATATCCAGGAAAAAGCATGGGACGCGGATATAAACGCTACTAAGCAATATTACGTTGAACAGATACAAGCCGGCATGGACGGGCAGGAAAATGTAAAGCAGAGGAATACGGATGAGGACTGGTATTACTGGTATCACAACAGGCATCCGTATTATCACAATAGATATAATTATGACCGGGATCCATACAGGCATGAAACTGATATCCCGGTTGACGTGGACCATATTATTCAAGGCGCTGTGAGCACAGACATGGGTCTTGACATGAATGTCTGCCATGATGCGTGCCATTCCGCATGTCATTCCGCATGCCACTCAGCGTGTCATTCAGCATGTCACTCTGCGTGCCATTCAGCGTGTGTGAGTGGAGGGTCTCATTAAGACAAAGTGCCTAAAGTTGTGGTGTCTCTTCGCTCTGCCATTTATAAAAATTCGTGGTCGTAATCGATTTAAAAAAGTACGCTAATAAAGTGCCTAAAGTTATAAGTTACAGGTGCCTAAAGTTGTGGTGTCGCTTTGCTCTGTCATTTAAAAAAATCGTGGTCGTGATCGAAAATGGTGGGCATAGCCCACCCTACAATGTAATAAAAGTGCCTAAAGTCGTGGTCGTGATCGGATTGGAATAAGTTACAAGTGCCTTAAGTGAAGGAATTCTGCTGTTTTTATTTTAATAAACAGAAGCTCGAAACGATACATCAATGTTAGTAATTTTAGTTCACTTTTAATTATTCTGTTAACAATAGTAGCCTTGGAGATCAGATTTTAAATGCCTGAATTCAAATATTTCCTTATGGTAAAATTGTTATGGATATAAACAAAAATAATAATCCAATTGATCTGTCCTGGGTAGATGAATTTATTGAAAATGTCAGGCCGTATATTTATGTTCGGCTGGAAGACAACCTGTTGATAAAAAGGCCCAATAACGCACAGAAGCTTAATGACACGGGTGCGTTCATCCTTAAATCTTTGATTGACGGTACGCCGATTAGCAGACTACTGGATGACATGGGCAGGAACGGAAAAAAGACAGAGGATATCGCCAATTTCATGCTCGCGGTGAAACAGAGCCTGGAAGGCTGTCTGGATGAATTTACGGAAAATCCAGCGGTTGAGGTGGTCCCCTTTGATATGCATTTCAGCCAGTATCCTGTGCTCTCCGAGGTGGCACTCACGTACCAATGCAACCTGAAATGTGTCTTCTGTTACGCGGGCTGCGGTTGTACGGCCAATCCGGTCAAGAGTTCCCTGGAGATGACCGAGGAGGAGATAAAAGGAGTCCTTTGGAAATTGTACCATGAGGCAAAGGTGCCATCTGTCAGTTTCACGGGAGGCGAACCCGCCATTGTATCCTCCCTCCCTGACCTTGTTCAATATGCCAAAGAGCTCGGTCTGCGGGTGAACCTGATTACGAACGGCACAATGATAAATGGAGATCTTGCCGGGGTGCTCGCAGACAGCGGCCTTGATTCAGCCCAGGTGAGTATTGAAGGGATCACTGCAGGTACGCACGACACAATTACGGGCGTAAACGGTGCTTTTAAAAAGAGTGTGGCTGGTGTTAGACATTTGAAAGGGGCGGGAATTCTAACCCATACAAATACCACCATTACAAAAACAAATCTGCATGAATGCGTGGCATTTCCTGGTTTTGTCAAGGAGATGTTCAACAGTGATAGGTTCAGTATGAACCTAGTCATTCCAACTGGGAGCGGAGCTGTCAATGATGATATTGCTGTCGCGTATATGGAAGTGGGGGAACATATAAAGGCGGTGATTACGGAGAGCAAAAAACAGGGGGTTGAGTTTATGTGGTATTCTCCCGTACCCATGTGTATGTTCAACTCAATTCTGCACGGCCTTGGGAACAAGGGGTGCAGTGCCTGCGATGGATTGATATCCGTGGGGCCGAACGGCGATGTACTTCCGTGCGCATCATATGACGACAGCGTGGGGAACCTTTTGGAAAATGATTTTCAAAGCGTGTGGCAGTCGGACAGGGCTAAAAACTACAGGAAGAAGCTGCTTGCCCATCCCCACTGCAGAACCTGCGATGATTTCCATATCTGCAACGGAGGATGCCCCCTTTACTGGCGGCATATGGGATTTGGGGAATTGACTCACGCAAAGGCGCAAAGACGCACGGGAAAAGGAATATTATCCGCGGGGATCGGTTAAATCCGAGTTGTCCGTGTGCTATAAAAGTAAAAAGGAGAAAATCGATATGTCATTTCTTTATCTGACACAGGAGGAGCAGGGGATCGTTGTTTTCAGGATATGGCAGTCCCTGGCTTATATCTGGCGGATACTGCTAAGCTTTATGTTTATTATTGCTGGTTTTGTAACGCAGTATGCCATGGATTATGCTTTATTCCCGGGATGCTGGCTGATCCTCGCGGGGAACCTGCTATTGATTGTTAAAGGTTATGACAACAGGGTGAAAGCCGGCAAATATTCGCCATCCTCAAGCTGGGAAAAGGTTGACAAGAGCAAGCTTTACGATGTTGAAAAGCTGCACAAGGATATGAAGGTCTGGGACAGGAGTGCTATCGATGTTACCCACTGGATGGGTGTTGTTACCCTGGTTGTTGTGGCAATACCCATAGGTGGGGCGGTCATGACAATTAATAAAACGTTAAATACCATTGCCTGGGATGCAGTAATCCTTCTTCTCCCTCACTGGATAACCGGCATAAGATCCATATTAACCAAACCGATCCTGATAATGAAAATCCAGAAATTCAGAAAACTCGTGAAAATGGCCGGGTCAAGCCTTATCAACCACAAGGTGAATTATTACATGCTAATTACAGGGGATGAGGTAAAAATGCCAGATGACGTTAAAATAAGGGTAAGCGTGAAAAATGAACACGAAGATTTTCTGGGGCTTTACGGGCAGATTGTCACTAATGACGTCAACGGCACATCCTATCCTTACTTTTACGTTGTGCTTGTGGCGAAAAAAGATTTCGGCTTAAAAGACGCTTATAACAATTATGCGCAGCCGCGGGATATCACCAAGGAATTCAAAATTGAAGGTGATGTGGAAGTATTTGTCATCAGACAGGCAACCACAAAGACATCTGGATATCATACTAACGACAAAAAAATGGTATCCATATTTAGATCAGGGATTAATATGGCGGAAAAAGTTGCTGTTAAGGGCAAATAAAATGATCCTTCCTGCTTAATTTATACAGTTTTATTATTTATGATTATACTTTTCAAAGGAGATCAAAACATGCGGAAAACCTGTTTCATTTTTGCAGTTATAATATTCTGCTTATCAAATATTGCGCAAGCCAATAATGGTTCAAAAATAGTGGGTAAATGGCTTGCTTATGCAAAATCAGGTGGAACATTTACAGAAGGCAATAAAATTGAGGAAATACCTGAAAAATACCAGTATATATGGGAATTTACCAAAGATGGAAAAATTCTTGCGGGCGAATATAAATACAAATATAAATTGTCAGGGAATAAACTCCTGGTTAATAAATGGGGAATGGAAGCTGAACATGATATTACGGAACTTACAGATAAAACGCTTATAATAAAAAAAGAAATTGGTACTGTTTATTATCGCAAAATCAAATAGAAACAATTGTATAAATAACCTAAAAATGGAGAAATGGGGGACTTGCCCATTGTTATGGGCCTTAATACGGGCTTTAAGAGCTTCAGTTCTGTAAAAAGCAAGGAATATCCGTTTAAAATGATTTTTTTGACCGGTCCTGTTGTTTTATGACCCTGAAAATTCTTGAAGGCGGATAACCCGTTATTTCCTGCATGGTAACGCAGACTCTTTCCCTGAACTCCCTGATTTGCTTCCTGTTGGTATATGGGAAAATGATAAAATCAATATCCATGTCAATCAAGCCTATGGGGCTGTCGCTGAAAAAAAGCTCCCTGGAACCGAAAACAAAATTTCCAGGATAAAATCCAGTATGTTTTTTAAACGGACCGTACTCGAAATGATACCTAACCTGCGGTGAACCCGGCCAGGGTACAAAAAATCTGCTCTCAGCCAATGTCTTTCCATCCAGAGAGGACAGAATATCGTAAGTTGAATCTTCAGGTATATATTTAAAGGAGTATGCCTCCTTCACGCAATACAAACTGAAAAACATTATAATCAGAGCCGTCAGGGCCGGTGCTGATTTTTTGTTTTTATCAAATAACCCGCGGCGTGACAATAAAACTCTGATTTCAGCTATCAGCGCGATAACGGATATTATGGACAGCGCCTGGAGGTAAAGGTTCCACCTGGTTTGAATGTTCCAGCAGTATTTTCCAAAACATGATGCCGTGACGGTGATCAGCTCAATTAGAAGGATCAGAAAAAAAACAGGGGCTGTTTTTAAACTGGACTTCTTTATGGAAAATAAAGCTATCACAGAAAAGCATATTAAATACAAAAAAATTGGAAAGCCTTCTTTTGAAAAAAAATTTAATTTTATCAGGTTGAATACCTGGGACAGGTCCTTGCCCTGCAGTATAGAGCCGGAGATATATCCGGGAGGACTCTGAACGAGAAAAATATGTGCTTTCAATGATGTTATATAAATCAGCGACATGCTTATAATGACAGGAACAGAAAACATCATCAGCCTGACAGCTCCTGATTTTTTACACCCATTCAGCAAATATCCGCAGAATAATATTGATGAACAGGCCGCCATGTAAAAGAAAAAACTATATTTGCCGGTAAGGAAGAACGCGGCGGATAACCCCGCAAGAAAAAAAAACTTTTTTGAAGGCTTTTTTGCCGCGGCTATCAGCATTAAGGTTGTTAAGAGTATACCGCAATAGTCCATACTGTAAGCCCGTAACTCAAAACCGTAATAAAGGATATCCGGAAAAGCAAATATCAATAATGGAGAGGCAAAGCATAAAAAAATTGACCGTGTCAGCAAATATGCGATCCCGGCGGCTGACAGCGCTGAAGTTATCAGGAAAAGAAACGGAAGCAGGCGCAAAAAAGATGGAGATGCATTTATGGCGGACCAGTAGTGGAGCAGTACAGAAAAGCCGCAGGGGTCGAAATTGACAGCACGGTGGAGCCTGACAGTATTCAGCACGTTTCCTTCAGGCGTGAGAGGAGGAGCAAAGTAAGCTATTCCTTTTGAGGGCCAGAAAGAACCGCATTCATCGTTCCATAAGTTCGGGTTGCTGATATTTTGAGGCAAAACTAATATCAGGCAGGCAATGTTTACCGCAGCCAGGAGAAAAAGAGATAGCAGGCTGATTTTTTTTTTGTGAACCATAAAAAATGATTTTAAAGATTACAGGGAATTCACAATGTCCCGAAAAAACGTGTTTACTGCAGGACACAATTTATCATCGTTTAAAAAAAATAGTCAAAGCATAATTGTCCTGAGCCGCTTGTTTTAATTTTACGGAAGCATGTTGAACCTCTCTTTTAAAGTTGACATACATTAACGAAAAAACAAAAATAAGGATAATATTAAACGACCGGAGAAGCACTGTAATTCTAAATGAGATTAATTAAAACAGTAATCAGGATTTTGCTGGCGAGATTAAGTAATAAAGCAGCGCCGCTTTTTGTGAAAGTCAATATCACAAACAGGTGCAATCTTTCCTGTCATTATTGTTATAACAGGAATAATGATAAGGACGATATGACTGCTGATCAGTATAAAAGATTAATCGACCTTCTTTCATCAAACGGAACCCTGAAACTGACGCTTCTCGGGGGAGAACCATTTTACAGGAAGGATCTTGAGGAACTGGTCCGCTACGCGGTTAAAAGAATCCCTTATGTCTTTATAACCAGCAATGGATTAATGATAAACGAAAGAATGGAGTTCATCCGCCTTCTGGACAGCCTGACACTTAGCGTGAATGAGGCGTATTCGAGTAATTATGAAACGCTTTTTTTTGAAAAAGTAATGACAGCTAAAAAACTCAATAAAAATGTTTTTATTCAAAGCAATCTGGACAAGTCAAACATTGAGAATATAGACACCACCCTCGATTTTGCCATGGAAAACAATGTCAGCATCTCCTTTAATCCCATTATGGACGAACAGGGAAATCCGGTTGGAAAGAATGAAGCGGCAGTAAGAAAAATTATTGAATCAAAAAAGAAGGGGGTGCCGATATTAAACTCATTTATTCACCTTGAGCATTTGATTGATCCGGAAAAAGGGAAACCGTGTTACGCGGGCAGGCTGTTTTTTTATTTTGATTCAGACGGAAGTGCCGCACGCTGTACAGCTTTTCTGTCAGCGGACAGCCGGTATAATGTGTTTGAGGAAGGTTTCAGGTTTGAAGAAACCGAGTTCGGCAATACATGCCGAGACTGCGGGTGGCACTGCTACCATGACTTGAATTCAATATTATCCTTCAGATACGAACCTGTCATGAACCTTTTAAATCCCCATTATTCAAAAAGGTCCCTCCTGTAGTACATGTCAGTAAATCAGGAAATAAACATTCAGGATCCATAAAACAACTATTACCTGAAGCAAAAAGTCCTTAAGCATAACACGAGTAGGTGATCCACTGCGCTTCAGGACAAAGGTGATCTGCATATACCTTAAGAGCCCCATAATGACCCAGAAACCGGTCAGGTAGAGCTTGTCCGTGCCATGCTTTTCCATAATTTCCGGTGAAACGGTATACAGAATATAAAAGACGATAATTACCGAGGCCATGGTGACCATGCCCAGGGACACGAATTCAAGATTGTAGCCGGACAAAGACGGGCGCGAAAGCAGGCCATCCTGTTTCAGCAGTATATCATCCCTGCGTTTGGCAAGGGCCAGGAAAAGAGCCATGAGGAATGTCATCATTATCAGCCACCTGCTTACAGGCGTGCCCCCGGCGATACCTCCACCGAAGACGCGCAGTAAAAAACCGACAGCGATACAGACTATATCAAATAGTGCCAGTTTTTTTAATCCGCAGGAATACGCCACATTGACAAGAAGATAAGCGGATATTATGGCAAGAAATTCTATCGGCAATAACAGGCCGCCGGCAATAAGGGCCAACAACATTAAAAAACATGAAAAAACCAGGGCCTGCGGTTTTGATATTTCTCCTTTTGCCAGCGGGCGTGTTTTTTTTTGCGGATGCTTCCTGTCTTCATCAACATCAACCACATCATTTACGGCATAAATACTGCCGGAAGCGGCGCAAAACACTGCAAACGCATACAATACCTGTAAAATCGCCTGGCTGTCATGGAGTTTAAAGCCGAAAAACAAAGGGAGCCACACAAAACCGTTTTTCAGAAACTGGTGTGGCCGGGCAAGGTGAATGTAGTGTCTGATTCTTAACATATCTGTGAGTTGCCCCCTGAAAAGACAGAATGTTCCGTTCGGAAAACATAATGCCGGTAGGTAAAGCGTTCCTTTCTTACTTATTTATTGTTAATTCATCTGTAAGTCAAATTATAGGACAGAAAAATACGCAGAGACATGGGGTTGGGCTGCGTAGATCGTCATAATATCAAAACTTAGATTTAAAAAAGGGATGTTTTTCGGCCTTAAAAAGCCAGTTTTGGGGTAAAAATGGGCTTTTAAGAAGATGGCATGGGTTGGTTAAAAATGTTTTGATGCAAAAGCCCGGCCGGAATGCGATTTTAAATATTTTTCAAATTCTGCGGCTTTTTGGAGTGAACGGAAGGGTATCGCAGTTTCGATACGCCAGGGACGAAAATTTGAGGTGTGGGGGACTTGCCCATCGAACAGGGTTAACATTCTGATTTAATGCACTTTCAACAACCAGTTAAGGTTTATTTGACAAAAACTAGATTCAGGCTTATATTATGATACTCAAAATTATTTTATAATGCACAACTAAAAGCGCATTATTAAAAATTCAATTCGGTTCTTTTACAAACTGGGGGCGAAACGGCTTCGACGGGGATAAAGAAGCTCTGGCTGCATACCGAGTTTCCGCAGGACTCGTAAAACAGCGGATCTAAATATAATCGCAGATGATTATAATTACGCCTTAGCCGCTTAAGACGGCTAACGTCCTACCGGGACTTTCCTGCGATCCCGGGGTGGACGTCGATTAGCAGGATAGCCAGCCCTGCCTGCCTGTATCACGGCTGGTAAACATTTAACAGGCTAGCATTTCTCGTATCCCGCCTGAAGGAGACCTGAAATCGCGAACAAAGAGTTCAGGCTATGTATGAAGACGCCATTGCAGAATATTTCCGGACGCGGGTTCGACTCCCGCCGCCTCCACCAGCTTTGTCTTGTAATTTCAATTGGTTATGTTTTTTAAAAGCTACCGAAATGTGTAGCGGATGTGTAGCGGCT
>JANQFQ010000107.1 GCA_028277765.1 Desulfobacterales bacterium | reverse complement strand
AGATTCACCACGAAGGGCTCGAAGAACACGAAGAGGTTTGTTTTTATGCCCTGCGGGCAAAAAAGTGATTACTTCATTTTTATTCACACTATTCATGCTTCATTCCTATTCTATGTATCACCACAAAACAGTACTATTTATCGCGAAACAAAAAAACCTCTTCGTGTTCTTCGAGCCCTTCGTGGTGAATCTTTTTTTGTGTTCGTGGTGAAAAGAGTTTTTGTACAAGTCAAAACATATTGCTGAATTGGATATCGCCGGTTTCAAGGAATTCTTTTGCTTCGCCGACCACGTAGAGGGAACCGGCGATGCAGATGGTGTCTTCAGGTGCGGATGTCTCAACCGCGTGCTTCACAGCATCACCCACATCCGGAATAACGATTGTATCCTTTACTATCTTTTTAGCAGCAGGAAGCAGGGTTTCAGGGGCATATGCCCTGTCAATCTTCGGCCGTGTCAGGACAGCCCTGGTACAGCCAGGGAGCAGTGCATTGAGGATGGTTTCATAGGGTTTATCATCAAGGATACCTGTGACAATGGTCAACTTTCTATCTGAAAGATTATCTGATAAAAACCTGGCGAGATTTTTCGCTGCAATAAGGTTATGGGCGCCATCAAGGATGACCAAGGGCTTTTCTGAAACCACATCAAGCCTTCCCGGCCACCGGTTCTGCTCAAGGCCGTCCCTTATGGTTTGGAGAGAAATCTTTGCGCCCCTTTTCATTAAAATTTCACAAGCAGCAAGTATCAGGGCGGTATTGTCAACCTGATAGTTTCCCAGAAGACCGGTGGTCATCTGACGCCAGGTATGATCAATACCGTAATAATTAAACTTCTTGTGTTGTTGCCTTCGTACTCTAAAATCCTTTCGGTATCGGTATAATGGGGCCTGCTTTTCTTGGGCGATCTTTTCGAGCACGGAAATTGCCTGCTTCTGTTTAACTCCTGTGACCACGGGAATCTGTTTTTTGATGATCCCCCCCTTTTCACCGGTTATTTCAGCAATCGTATTTCCAAGATAGAACTGATGCTCAAGGGATATATTTGAAATAATGGCCACTGCCGGTGTTACCGCGTTGGTCGCATCAAGCCTGCCACCCATGCCGGTCTCAACAACAGCCCAGTCAACCTTCTGCCTGCCGAATTCATACAGGGCCATTGCCGTTGAATATTCAAAAAACGTTGGTTCCCGTTTTCCGTAATCCGCCTGCTTTACTGCTTTGTATGATCGGATAACGCTTGCATCAGAGACAGGCTGGTTGTCTACACTGATCCTTTCATTGAACCGCACAAGATGAGGAGAAGTAAACAGGCCGACTTTATATCCTGAAGCCACAAGGATAGAAGAGAGGGATGACGCAATAGATCCCTTGCCGTTGGTCCCAGCCACATGAATACATTTATAGGTTTTATGGGGATTGCCCAGGCTCTTTAAAATAGTCTTAATCGTGTTAAGGCCCAAGATAATACCAAACCGCCTGAGACCGTACATTTCGTTAAGACAGTCAATATATGCGTTGTTCGGTTTCATAGTATATGGTCTACGGTGTATGGTGCAACGTCTTAATTTGACACGGATTTAACTGATTTTCACAGATTAACATCACGCAAAGACGCTAAAGCGCTAAGTTTTAAAAACACTGATAAAAAAAAATTTAAATCCTGCTTATCCTGTATATCCATGTTAATTGTCCATAAGGCAGCAAAGAAAAAGCCCGGCAGTAAACCATATATCCTGCCGGGCTTTTTAAAGTTAATGTTTTTTATCGTCTTCTGCGGCTTCGTGAAGCAGCGATTCTCTCTCTTCTTAAGGCTTCCCGCATCTTGCGGCGCCTGTATTCACTGGGCTTTTCATAATTTTTCTTTAATTTAAGCCTCTTAAAAAGACCATCATTCTGAATCTTCTTTTTAAGGATCCGCATTGCTCTTTCAACATCATTATCAATAACCCTGACTTGAATTTCCTTCAAACGCTATCGCCCCTTTCTTTCCATCTTTTTCTATATTTCAGATGGTTATTTTATTCATCAAAATTAACCTAAGATTTATATAGTATAACATGTCGTCTGGCAAGAAAAAAATGATATTTTTGCAAATATTACCACAAACACACACGGACAAACACAGACATTTAGCCACGAATGACACGAATAAACACGAATACTTTTTTATAACACAAGAAAGGCACTTGCACCACAAAGGCATAAGTTTTATATGAATCCCGCTAAAGCGGGGCACTATTTAACTCAGTTTTATAACTTTAAGCACTATGTTTAACTTAAGTACATTGTAGGGTGGGCTGTGCCCACCATTTTTCGATCACGACCACGACCACCGCCCCGATAATATCCGGACTGACCACGATCACGGCTTTTTTAAAACTGGCAAAGCGGAGCGATGCCACAACTTTAGGCACTTGTAACTTAAGGCACTTTAGGCACTATGTTTATCCATAACTAAGCTCAAACGCATTTTTTATTATCTCAACTTCTATCTCCCCCCATCTATTGTCAATGGCAACCACGTCAAACCTGGCATTTACATCGCTCTTTCCGTTTTCTTTCAGGTAATAAAGGGCGACCATGGAAATCTTCTTCTGTTTTTTTGGGGTCACACCTGCTTTGGCGTCACCAAAGAATCCGGTTTGTCTTGCCTTGACCTCAACAAAAGCGATCGTACCCTTTTCCGTTGCCACGATATCGATCTCACCCAGTTCACACCGGTAATTTCTTTGGAGTATTTTATACCCACTCTTCTTAAGATGCTTTGTTGCAAGGTCCTCGCTATCTTTCCCAAACTGCTGCTGTTTGTTTGCCATCTCAATCCTCACGCAAAGGCGCTAAGACGTAAAATTTATAGCTCGCAGATATATCCTAAAACATTTTTACCACGAAGCACACGAAGGACACGAAGGAATAATATTTTTTGATTTTCGTAAACAGAACGAAAAACAAAAAGTTTTCAGCCTCCAACAGGGAAATCCTGCCTCTGTAACCCTTCTAACCCGATCACGACCACGATTTTTTAAAAATAACAGAGCGAAGCGATACCACAACTTTAGGCACTTTTACCACAAAGGCATAAGTTTCGTATGAATAGTAAACGACACTATTCAACTCAGCTTTATAACTTTAGGCACTTTTAGTTTTAGGCACTTATTTATACATACTCCTTCACGCCCTTGAACGTCCGCCGATGAATAGGACAGGGGCCGAATTCTTTAACAGCCTCTTTATGGGCTTTTGTGGGGTATCCCTTGTGCTTTGAAAAACCATACTGGGGATATTCCTCGTGATATTTCTTCATTATCCTATCCCTTGTAACTTTCGCGACAATGGATGCTGCGGCAATAGATATGCTTAAGGAATCACCCTTGATGATCGCTTTTTGAGGAAAGTTGGATGTTATGGTAAATTTACCGTCTATGAGCAGGTAATCCGGGGAACAATCAAGATCTTTAACTGCTTTTGCCATGGACAGGAGAGACGCCTGCAGGATATTGATCTGATCAATCTCTTCATGACCGACGATCCCTATGCCTGTGGATACAGATTGGCTGACAATAATATTGAAAAGGGTTTCCCTTTTTTTCTCAGTCAGTTTTTTGGAATCTTTTATGTCTGTGTTTGTAAAATCTTCAGGAAGGATTACTGATGCAGAAACAACAGGGCCAGCAAGGGGTCCCCTGCCGGCCTCATCAATACCAGCTATTATGGAAAAGCCTTTTTCCCTGGCCTTATTCTCAAATTCCCACATCCTGTGTCCAGTCTCAGAACTTTACCCTTACGTTGCATAAAAAATAGGGCTTATTTAAAGCGTTTTTCTTTAATTCTGGCAGCCTTGCCCATCAGTTTTCTCAGGTAATAAATTTTTGCCCGTCGGACACGTCCCTTGCTTACCACTTCAATTTTATCAATAGTAGGGGAATGAAGGGGAAAAATTCTCTCCACACCGATACCATATGAAATCTTCCTGACAGTAAATGACGCGTTTGTTGTTCCGTTCCGTTTGCTTATCACAACTCCCTGATAAACCTGAATACGTTCTTTTTCGCCTTCCCTTATCTTGACATGGACTTTTACCGTATCACCTGGATCAAAATCCGGCAGGTCAAGACGCATCTGCTCTTTTTCTATTTGCTCAATAATTTCCATAACTAACTCCAAAAATCATTCACTTATTTGTCCTTGCCGCTCCTGAACAGGCATAGGAGAACAAAGACTTTAACTAATAACCCTGGATGAGATGTTTGTCAAGAATATTCGCTTGTCAGACGGTCCAGGATGATCGATGCTGCTGAACGGACAGAAAGGTGATTATAATCCGTACACCCCTTTATTGGCGCTAATATATCATCAGCCCTTGCCAAAAAGTCTTCTGGAAAGCCCCAGGCTGTACCAAAAAGAAGGAGATACGGCTTGCCGGATTTCAGTTTTTCACGCATCTGTTCATAGCTGATGCTCCCGGACAAAAGGTTCGCGCTTGTGGCCACGGTCTTTGGAGCTTCATTCTCAATGCCGGTGATATGATCAACAACTGCTTCCAGGGTATCGTATATATGGATTGTCCCAAGGGCCTCTTTCCGGGCGGGATTGTATGCCGCGCCAAAACCCTCCTCCCAGTGTGACACAATCTTTTTAACAAGCACCTTCTGGTCTTCAAGCGGGGTAACCACATAATAAGCGCAGACACCATAAGTCCTGGCCGCCCTTGCAATATCATGGAGGTCAAGATTTGTAACTGCCGATGCAATGGTCTCCCCTGTCTTGTTGACCACCGGGTAGTGAAGTAATGCGATATATAATTTGTTCATAATTTTTTTATAGCACACGGAATTTCGCGGATATATCCTAAATATTTTTTTTTACCACGAAGCACACGAAGAGCACGAAGGAAAAAGATTTTTTTGATTTTCGTAAATAGAACGAAAAACAAAAAGACTTAAGCCTCCAGCGGGTAAATCCACCCATACACCCTATCCTGCTATCTCCACGGTTAGGCGGGTTATGAACCCACCCCTACGCTATTTCCTAATAACTGATTACTGTTCACTGATAACTGCTTCTAATCCGATCACGATCACGCTGATAGCGTGACTGACAAAGTACAATGTAGGGTGGCTGTGCCCACAATTTTCGATCACGACCACGGTTTCTTAAAAACTGACAGAGCGAAGCGATACCACAACTTAAGGCACTTGCAACTTGTAACTTTAGGCACTTTATACTAACCTCTTTCTATTATCTGCCTGATCTGCTCCCGCCATTTCTCCAATATCTCTTTCTCTTGTTTACTTAGCTTTTTCTCCTTAAACAGATCCGGTCTTTTCAGGAACGTCCGCTTAAGCGATGATTCAAGCCGCCACTTTTCTATTTCAGCGTGATTGCCGGACAGGAGAACGCCGGGAACTTTATCGCCTTCAAACTCATCCGGCCTTGTATAATGGGCGTGCTCAATAAGGCCATCTTCAAACGTGTCCTTTTCAGCTGATTGATCCCCGCCCAAGGCACCGGGGACAAGCCGCGCCACAGCTTCAATAACCACCAGGGCGGCGAGTTCACCGCCTGTAAGCACATAATCACCGATGGATATTTCATCATCAATAAGACCCTGACATACCCGTTCATCCACACCTTCATACCGGCCGCAGACAAGTATCATTCCGTCGAGCACCGCAAGTTCACGGGCCACTTTCTGGCTGAAGGGCCGCCCCTGGGGTGTCAGATGTATCACAGACGACTGGGGCGTTTTCTCCTTTGCTGCCCTAATCGCACCAGCAAGCGGCTCAGGCTTCATTACCATGCCACACCCACCACCGTACGGCCTGTCATCCGTAACCCTGTGCTTCCCTTTGGCAAAATCCCTGATATCCATGGTAGAAGCTGAAAGGATGCTGTTTTCTATAGCTTTTCCGATAATGCCGTGAAAAAAAAACGGCTGGATCAGTTCTGGGAATATGGTGAGTACGGTGAAATTCATCTTATTTTTTTGCTATCTTACAATCCCCCCTAACCCCCCTTTAAAAAAGGGGGGAACCTTTATAATGATAAAAACCATCTCGCCCCTCGATCCCCCTTTGAAAAAGAGGGAAGATTTGTTCTCCCCTCTTTAGCAAAGAGGGGCTGGGGGAGATTTGTGTCATGTTGAGCTTCGACTGTTCAACACCCATATTCAATAAACACCGAAAATCGTAGGTTGCGTTTTTCAACCCAACTAAAATATTTCGGATCTATCCAACCTACTACGTTCTAGAAACTAGAAACTGGAGACCAGATACTGGAAACTGATTACTGAATACTGATCACGGCCTTTAACGCTGACCACGATTTTAAAAATGACAGAGCAAAGCGATACCACAACTTTAGGCACTTTAGCGCATTTTAGGCACTTTATTTCTAGATACTGGAAACTGGAGACTAGAAACAAGATAAATGCTATCGGGCTGGGAAACCCTGCCCCTTCTACACCATACACTATTTTTAAAAATCCGATCACGATCACGACCACCGCTCCCTTTGGTCGCTGACCACGATTTTTTTAATATGGCAGAGCGAAGCGATACATCAACTTTAGGCACTTTAGCGCACTTTAGGCACTCTAGGCACTTTATTTTTAAAGCCCTTCCGGCAAATCAACTATCATCTTTCTGTTTTCAACATCTATTTCCATCACTACCGACTTAATGGCGGGTATGAGTATCTCTTTGTCAGTCTGCTTGTTTTTAACCACATAAACGTCATTGCTGCCGGTGGGAATTATTGATTCAACACTGCCAAGGAGGGTTCCATCTAATGAAAAAACGTCACTACCTATAAGTTGAAACCAGTAAAAAGACCCGTCTTCGGGCTCTGGAAGGAGTTTTTTGTCAAGATAGAGTTCAGATCCTGTCAGGTTTTCAGCCTGATCACGGTCATTTATCTCTTCTAATGCAAGAAGAATTTTCTGCTGGTGGGGTTTTACCCAGTTTATTGTGTAATGTTTTCCTGTTCCCCGTCTGTTTTCAACTAAAATACGGCTTCCGGGTTCAAATGCGGAAAGAGATTCAGTATAGGACTTAATTTTCAGGTTACCTTTTACACCATGGACCCCAACGATTTTGCCAATGGGAAGGAAACCGTCTCTCTCCATTAGCTCACTCGATTATTTCAAGAACCGTCCGCTTCTTCAGCTTTGCTGAAGCTGCACTGAGTATGGTTCTCATGGCCCGGGCTGTCCTCCCCTGTTTGCCGATAACTTTACCTAAATCCTCTTTTGCCACCTTGAGTTCCAATACAGAAGTCTGATTTCCTTCAATTTCAGCTACCGATACTGCGTCCGGATTATCAACCAAAGCTTTTGCGATGTATGTGATCATATCCTTCATAGCACAATCTCCTTTATTGGATGGTGAGAACTCGGGACAAAAAGACTGTTATGTTGTGCTGGCGTAAAACCCTTCTTTTTTCAAAAGACTTTTTACCGTGTCCGACGGTTTGGCTCCCTGGTCCATCCAGTACTGAATTCTTTCTGCTTTAATCGTCACTTCTGCTGGATCAGGAAGCGGGTTGTACGTGCCAACCGCTTCAAGAAATCTTCCGTCTCTTTTGAAATCATTGTCAGCAACAACAATTCTGTAAAACGGTCTTTTCTTCGCCCCATACCTTGACAATCTGATTTTTACTGACATTCTTTACCTTTCTCCTTCTAAAACGGCAACATACCGCGGTTTAATCCCCGCATGCCGCCCTTATTTAACTTCTTAAACATTTTCATCACCTGGGTGTAATTTTTCAACAACTTGTTTACGTCCTGAACGCTGGTCCCGCTCCCTTTTGCTATTCTTTTTCTCCGGCTCCCTTTAATAATATTATGCTGCCGCCTCTCTTGGGGAGTCATGGAATTAATAATAGCTTCCACTCTAACAAGTTCCCGTTCATCCACCTCCAGGTTTTTAAGCTGTTTTATATTCCCTATACCCGGCATCATCTTTATCATGTCGGTTAAAGACCCCATCTTACGGACCTGAACCATCTGGTCTCTGAAGTCTTCAAGGGTAAATTCGCTCTTCCTGAGCTTCTTTTCAAGCTCAGCTGCTTTCTTCTCGTCAACCATGTCCTGAGCCTTTTCAATAAGGGTCAGGACATCACCCATACCAAGGATTCTTGAGGACATCCTATCTGGATGAAAAGGCTCAAGCGCGCTAAGCTTCTCGCCCACACCGATAAATTTTACCGGCTTATCAGTTACTGCCTTTATAGAAAGCGCCGCACCGCCCCTGGCATCACCATCCATCTTGGTGAGTACGACACCCCCAATATCCAGGGTGCTGTCAAACGATCCGGCAATATTCACAGCATCCTGGCCGGTCATGGCATCAGCCACAAGAAGAATATCGCTGGGCTGAACCGCCTCTTTGATACGGATTAGTTCAGCCATCAATTCATCATCAATATGCAGACGGCCGGCTGTATCTAGCAGTAGGGTATCACACCCTTCCTGCTGTGCCGCGATCCTCGCCTCTGAACAGATGAGAACCGGATCCATTTCCGGGTCAGATGGAAATACCGACACTTCCAGCTGACCACCCAGCTTTTGCAGCTGGTCAATGGCTGCAGGCCTATACACATCTGCCGGAACCAGGTAAGGTTTTCTCCCTTTTTTTCTCAAGAAAACCGCAAGTTTCCCGGCCGTTGTTGTCTTACCAGAACCCTGCAGTCCCACAAGCATAACCGAGACAGGGGCCGTGCCCGAACAGTTCAGATCCTCGTGACTGGATCCCATCAATTCCGTCAGCTGCTCATTGACGATCTTTATGACTTGCTGGCCCGGTGTCAGACTTTCCAGCACTTCAGTGCCGAGAGCCCTGGCTTTAATATCTGCTATAAATTTTTTGACAACCTTATAATGGACATCAGCTTCAAGGAGAGCCATCCGAACTTCTTTAAGGCCTTCCTCAATATTCTTTTCTGTTAGTTTACCATGTCCTTTGAGTTTTTTAAAGACCTGATTAAGTTTATCACTCAAATTTTCAAACATATTCATATACTTCTATATTATTAAAAACTCTTGATATTAATACATATCTAATGTTATGTCAAGCCAAAACAATTTGGATTTTTCCGCAGATTCTTATAAAATGCAGGGGCATAGACCAAATGAGCCGAAACGATATAAAAGATTTCTCAAAGGAACAGCTGATATCATGGTTTCAGGAACATGAAATAAGATCTTTCCGCGCTGATCAGGTGTTTAAATGGGCATATATCAGGAACGCGGACACATTTGCTGAAATGACCGACCTGAGCAAAAAAGATAGGGAGCTTCTTGAAAAACACTTCTCCATAAAACGGCTGAATATTAAAAAAAAACAAATATCCAGCGACGGGTCCATCAAATACCTGTTTCAGCTTGAAGATGGGAACTTCATCGAAAGCGTGCTCATGCCTGAAAAAAACCACTACACGCTCTGTATTTCAACCCAGGTCGGATGCGGACAGGGCTGCGCATTCTGCATGACTGCAAGGGGAGGTTTTAAGCGGAATCTGACTGCCAGCGAAATACTCGCGCAGATAAGGGATATTAAAAAAACAATGGATGATCCCTTGCGTCTTACTAATATCGTTGTAATGGGTATGGGGGAACCCCTCGCGAATTACAGGAACCTGATCTCTGCCCTCGGCATTATAACAGATACAGATGTTGGTTTTAAATTCTCAACCCGCCGTGTTACCCTTTCCACTGCAGGACTGATAAACCGCTTCCCCGATCTCAGCAGGGACACGAAAATCAGCCTGGCGGTCTCTCTGAACGC
This sequence comes from Desulfobacterales bacterium, assembly GCA_028277765.1. Lineage (GTDB taxonomy): Bacteria > Desulfobacterota > Desulfobacteria > Desulfobacterales > SURF-7 > JANQFQ01. The sequence continues at coordinate 23,278 of JANQFQ010000107.1, read as the reverse complement.
CGTGGATAATGATACCCGAAGCATGCTGATGCCGGTTAACAAAAAATTTCCCATTGAAGCATTAATAGACGCCTGTGCAAACTATCCCCTGCCCCACAGGCGAAAAATAACCTTTGAATATATCCTGATTAAAGGAGTAAACGATTCCCCTGACCAGGCCAGGAAACTGGCGAAACTTCTCCGGCCTGTAAAAGCGAAAATTAATATCATACCTTTTAATGAACATGAAGGGAGTGATTTTAAAAGACCGGAGGAATCTGCTATCCGTGCCTTTGAAGATGTCCTCCACAGCAGCGGCTATACAACCATCATCCGCTACAGCAAGGGGACTGACATCTCCGCAGCATGCGGACAACTAGGTGCCGAGACAGCCGAATAATCCACATAAAGACAATTTTCACCACGAAGAGCACGAAGAACACGAAGGGTTTGTTTAATGCAAAGCAAAATAAAAACATCTTTTCTTCGTGTTCTTCGTGCTCTTCGTGGTGAGAAAAAAGAAGTGTTATAATTGGATGGCAAGGCTGCCGCGCTTCAGCTCCTTGGCAAAGCTGTTGCTGTCATGGGCCTCTATGACCGTTTTCAGGTAAGCGATATTGATCTCAATGGAATCCTTGTATGCATCCCTGTCAATATTGTACCGCGCCTTAAAATGACCTTGAAGATAGTCTGTAACTGAACCGAGCGTATCTGTAAGACGGGTTTGAATAAAAGCGTAAAAACCGGGTGTTTTACATAGTAGGTCAAATTCACTATCATAATCAGTGATTCCTGCCTCTAAAAACTCATGATACAAGTATCGGAGTTTCTCAAGATAGTTTCTGTCCGCCATCTGACCCAGGAGGTCAGCTGTTCCCATCATTTTACCGAGCAGTTCGATATCAGGAGAAGAAAACGTGACATCGTTAGGACTCACATGAAGATCCGTACATCTAAGCATATTACAGCAATCCTCATAATGCTCTAATGGTAACCCCCTGTATTTAAAGTATTTGCTCAGGAATTCAATGCTCCGCTGAATATGAACAGTCGTAAACTGCGCGCCAGTGCCGGTTGTCTCATCTGATTTTTGTATATAGCCTGTATCATGCAATAATGCTGAAATAAGACCGTAACTAGCATTTTCTTTTTTTAGTAATATACCTGCAATACTGGCCCCGTGAACAAGCCTGGCCACGGCCATGAGGGCGTCTGTGGTATGCTTTAGATCATGAAACTTTGTGTTACATCTACGGTGTCCTGGATATTTACCGCTGAAAAGACTTTCTACATCCTTAAATACACGCATTACAGGATTAAAGTCAAAATCCGGATAAACCATCAGCATAATAGCATTGACTTCATCCATCACAGCATAAGGGGCATCCATCTTAACCAGATCAGCAATATGTCTTGATTTCTTTTTCATCGCAAGTATTATATATAATTACAAAGAATGACAAATAAGTCAAGCAGACTGACCCCATTTGACCCTTTTTCAAATAAAATCGACATGCCAGACAAAGAAAGGTTGATTTAAATTTCCGGATTGTTGTAATATATTATTTCATATTTACCGGCTGCTCCGGTTCTGCTCTACCGTCAGACCATTGGTGAGCGCAGCCCACCCTATATTTTGCTAGTCTAATAAATTCTTATTGAGACATGCGGGCAGTCTATCCTGGATCAAACAACTATAGGCAGCGTAAATGGAAGAAATCATTAAAAAACTGCCGTCTTTTGTTAACGCGGTTAAAAAAATCAAAGAAACAATTATCACTAATATTGTCTTTATCGGCCAGACCCCCTCCCCCACATTTCAGGAACAGCATCGGACTCAGCAGTTAATGGAAAGGCTTGTTGAAACCGGTGTTGACGAGTGTACTACTGATGGGTACCAGAATCCCATTGGGCTTATCAGGGGAACCTCTGATAAGAAACCTCCGATTTTTGCGGTTACTCATCTTGACACTTTTTTTGAAAAAGATATTGACCATAATTTTATGGTCAAAAAAAATTCTATCACCGGCCCTGGCATCCTTGATAACGCAGTGGGCGTCGGTGTTCTGGCCTCTTTACCAGAAGTTTTTCGCATCCTGGATATCCGGTTTGAATCCGACATTGTACTTGCGGGTGTTATCCAGTCCATTGGCAAGGGGAACCTCCGTGGTATAAGACATCTTTTAAAAACATGGGAAACACCTGTGAGGGGTGCTGTCTGCATTGAAGGGGGGGAACTCGGAAGACTTAATTATGCCACAGACGGCATGAAACGATGTGAAATCATTTGTGATATTATGAAAGGGCGTGATGTGGTGCACAAGTTCAAGCCGAACGCCATTCTTATCTTGCACCAGATAATTGAACAGATCCTTAAGATGCGTCTGCCACAAAAACCCCGTTCAAGAGTAATTATCGGTAAAATATCAGGGGGATACAAGCATGGACTGATAGCGTGTGACGCCACCTTAGGGTTTGAGATACAAAGTGATTCTGATAGAATGGTAAAAACAATATTCAAAGATATCAATGATATAGTGGACGGTATAAGCCATGAAACCCAAGTTGACCTTAAGCTCAAAACCATCAGCACTCTGAGTTCCTCCCGATTAAGATACAATCATCCTCTCGTAAAAAACACAGTAGAAATAATGAAAACACTCAACCTTAAGCCTGTAAGCACACCGAGTGAATCAGAACTATCGATTTTTCTGTCACGCAAAATCCCTGCAGTAACGCTCGGTGTTACAAAAGGAGAAAATTATCACCTTGTGAACGCAAAAATGGAGATTGATCCCATGTTTACAGGGATCGCCCAGATCGTCGGGGTTTTGATGGCAATAGATAAAGGGGTGTGCGATGAGCGGTAACTGGCTGATAAAAAACACATTTCACTATTCAAACTTCATGAATATTGGGCGGCTTGTTGAAGAAAAAAGGAAGAAAAACCTTTCCATATCCCTCTGCCTCCCTACACTTAATGAAGAAAAAACAATCGCTAAAGAAATCGTAATAATGAAATCTGAATTAATGACCCACTACCCGCTTCTTGATGAAATTGTGGTTATCGATTCAGGCTCTTCAGACAATACAAGGGAAATCGCCAGGTCTTACGGCGCAGATGTTTACAAGGCTTCTGAAATTCTGCCTGATCTTGAAGACTTTAAAGGCAAGGGAGAAAACCTCTGGAAAGCGCTATACATTACAAAAGGCGACATTATCGTATATCTTGACGCTGATATAACAAACATACATCACAGGTTTGCCTACTCCCTGATAGGGCCGCTTCTCATAACAGATCATATTAAGTATACCAAGGCATTTTATGACCGCCCCATCGCCATAGGCAAAAACAAGATGCGACCCACAGGAGGGGGCAGGGTCACTGAGCTGGTCATACGGCCGCTTTTTTCACTCTATTTCCCAGAACTCACCCAGATTCTGCAGCCGCTTTCAGGTGAATATGCTGGATTTCGCGACATTTTTGAAAAAATCCCTTTCCCCATTGGATATGGTGTTGAAACCAGCATGCTTCTTGACATTTATGAAAAATGGGGACTTGACGTGATAGCCCAAGTTGATTTAGAAAAACGTGTGCACAGGAATCAGGATACCCAATCGCTTGGTAAAATGGCGTTTGTCATTTTAAAAACATTCTGGGACCGTGTTGAAAAACTGGGGCTGATAAAAATTAAAAAACAGATGTTGGACACAATGATACAATATAACCTGGTGGAGAATGACTATAAATCTGATATTTACACAATCAAAGGGCTTGAGCGCCCCCCTATGATAGATGTCCCTGCATACCATGAAAAATTCAAAAAAGCAGATCATAAATGAAACTCATTGACAGCTATAACCGGAATCTGAACTATCTTCGTGTATCTATTACAGACCGTTGTAATTTAAATTGCATGTATTGTGTGCCGAACCGTTTTAAACCAAAACTTTCACATGAAGAGATCCTCCGGTATGAAGAGATCCTCCGTGTCATTAATATCTGCTCGGAACTCGGTATATCAAAAGTGAGGGTAACCGGCGGGGAACCCCTGGTAAGAAAAGGGGTCTATAGTTTCTTAAAACAGCTAACCGAAGTTGACGGTATCTCTGATTTTTCCTTGACAACCAATGGTGTTCTTCTCCGTGAGAACATTGACCGGATTAAAACTGCAGGCATTAAACGGATCAATATCAGTCTTGATACAATTAACAGAGAAAAATATGAAAAAATCACAGGACACAACCTGTTCGATCAGACATGGAATGGCGTGCTCAAGGCCCTTGAAGCTGGTTTTGCGCCGATCAAGCTTAATGCGGTTGTTCTGAGTGAGATAAATGACAATGAACTTTTAGAACTTGCAAGGCTATCCTTTTCCTATCCGTTTCATATACGTTTCATAGAATATATGCCGATTGGAAATCCGCGGATGAATTACTGCCGTCACATGCTCGCGCCGGAAATTAAAAAACTTCTGGGCGAACTGGGCGAACTGATTCCCCTGGAAAGCGGTAAAGTCGACGGCCCATCCCAGCGGTATAAATTTGAAGGGGCAAAGGGAGAGGTAGGAATCATAAGCCCCATCAGCCAGCACTTTTGTGATAAATGCAACCGGTTAAGGCTGACAGCAGACGGCCAGCTAAGGGTATGCCTGCTGTCAGACTTTCAGGAAGATCTCAAAGGGCCTCTAAGATCAGGTGTTTCTGACAGAGAAATCGCAGATATTATCCTAAAAGCCGTCCAAGCCAAACCAGGAAAACATAAGGTGTCTCAGAAAAGCAGTAAATCAGTATCAACCCAGATGACATCGATTGGAGGGTAAAACAAAGTGCCTAAAGTTGTGGTATCGCTTCACTCTGTCATTTCTAAAAAATCAATGAAAAATATTATTTTTTCGTTTCTCTCAGCGTGATTAGAGGACAAAAAATGTTAATCCGTGAAAATCAGTGTAATCCGTGTCCCATTAAGACTTTGCGTCTTTGCGTGACAATGTCTGTGGCCAATAAATTCTTACCTCCCTTGTGAGCGATAAGGCTTAAACTTTTGTCCTACTTTAAACTGCCCGCTTATGATCTCTGCTATGGAGTATTTGTCCTTAACATTTGTGATACTGATTATACCGATAAGCTGGCTTTTCTCCCTTCCCAAGACATCCCCGGTGGCAGGGTCGATTAATGCCTCCCCCTGTTCATACGCGGCCCACAAGGACCCCTTTCTTAATCCCCTGTCAATGCCACCTGAAATAACGAGACTTTTCTCATCCACCTTAACCACACGCGGATACCACATATTCCGACCGATCGTTTCGGTAATACTTTTCAGGCATTTGGAGATGGCCTCTTTTGTTGCCTTGCCCAGGGGTGTGCGGTAAAAGGCTTTACCGCCAAAACTAACATGGCTATAAAAGCCTTCAAACTCAACTTCACCAGCATACGCCCTGCCGTTCAGGCTTTCACTGGCAAGGATTTCACCGGTTTCCACCTCGATAACATAGAGCGTGACTGAAACCGTAGCCACTTCACCGCTTCCGCCCAGTCCAACCTTGGAACAAAAGGCACGGAGACCGCCGCCCGCCACATGCGAAAAATCTGTGACAGATCCTTTTATAAGATACTGAACATTTTTCAACTGTCCCCTGGCCGCCTTGCCCTGATTCCTGAAATGGGGACTTCCCTGAATTTCGAGCTCGGTCACAACCGCGTCAAGCTCTCCACGGGTTAACACCGTATACCGCCGGGACTTGACCAGTTCATCAACCAGGAGGTCGCGCACCCCCTGGCCGAGGTTCCATCTGTAACGAAACTGCACCTTGTTTTCAAAATCGAGAACCGCGATGGTCGGGATTTCAAATTTCCTGACTGCTCTTGGAAGGGTTTTTGTTGATGTTAGTTCAGCGCAACCGCTGAGGGTTACTACTAGGATTGCTAGCATTGCTATCATTTTTATTTTATAAGTCATGTTAATACCTGTTTGTTATTTAACAATAATGATTTGGAGATTTCTCAAATATTACCTACTTTTCTTTAAAATCTCAAGCCTTTAATGGATATCATACAGGACTGAGTGCTGAAGACTGACAACTGGATACTAGATGGCTGTTCGTAGCAAAGCATAGATCCCGCTTCTTTTTAGCGGGGATACTAGATACTGGATAACAACATAGTAACTTATTCCAACCCGATCACGACCACGACTTTTTAAAACTGGCAGAGCGGAGCGATACCACAACTTTAGGCACTTTGTTTTTTACTTTACAACTAATCACTCCCTTTCATCGCATCATAAACAAATTTCGCCACAAGACGGTTACCCTCAAACAGCATATGATGCTGGCCCCAAAGCTGCCTGTATTTTTTCCGGTCTTTTTCTTTTATAGCTGAAAGGATATCCCTTATGTCTAATATGTTTAGTCTGCTGTCCGTAGCGCATTGCATTAAAACTTTATCCAGTCTGGCAATATCTGACGGTTTTGTGTCCGGCTCATACAAAACTAAAACATAAACATTTTTTATATTGTATTCTTCAACCAGTAAAGGGAGTTCCTTAAATATCAAGCAAGCCACCTTGTCTCCTTTATCATGCGCCTTATCCAGAGTATACCTGTTGCCGGTTATCCATACACCTGTATTATATTTCATCATCATTTTGTGGACTAAATAACTGTAACCTAATATCCGAAACAATTTGTTTGGATGGATTTTTCTTCTTACCAATGCGTCACTGACCGGTGTATTCATCAGCATGAGTCTGTTTTCTGAAATGTTGAAATACGGCTTGCATACTCGGTGTTCACACCGGTCAAAATTATACGGCCCTAAAAAACTGAATATCAGTGTGTCTGGCTGATATTTTGCCAACAGCCTTTTAGCTCGTATAAACGTCTGATCAAGGCCATATGCGAACACACCCGCGTTAATCACTTTCCTGCCGAGCATTCTCTCAAGAATTGAAGGCCATGTCTCATGGTCAGCAACCTCGTCTCCAAACGTATTTGAATCTCCCACAGCCAGTACTGGTGAAGTATTATAAAGCATATCTTGATTCCCATTACTGCGAATCCCGTTTTTTTCAATGGTAACGAGTTTGTTCCAGTAATTGCCAATCCCGGAATAACCCTCTTCTGGAATCCATCCAAGATAAGGATCATGCTGTATAGGAAGCCCTGATTGAAAATCACGTATAGTCTGTGACAAATAATCTGTAAAAGCAAAGATCGGCTTTGAATCATATATTCTCGTCCCTATTTCAAGAACAAGGCATACAATCATCGTGTTACACAAAATTATGCTCAATTTAAACAGAAGCGATTTATAACCGCGTTTTTTTCGACGTGATCTATAATCCATTTCAATCCAAAGCCCTTTCCCGGCATTTTTTTGTGCGTATAGCAAAGAGATTAGATAATATCGTCTTTAATGTCAACTAGACGAAACTATCTGGTTTTTCATCATCTTTACCGTTGACTTCTGCATACGTTTTCTCATAATTTGTTACAGAGAATTTCTGCGAGTATAGAACGACAATAACACTACTGCAAGGTACGGAACACTATGCCCTCTGATGAATTTTATCAAACGCTTCTTAAAGAGAATGAACAGATAACTAATAACTTCCGGGAGGTCCACAAAAAAATTCTGAAAATACTAAAATTTAAGGATTTTTTCAGTACGCTACTGTCGGCCATTGAAGACCAGTTTAAGATCCCCTATGTATGGATTTCAATTATCGAAGATAGCGCGGTACCCAATCTCCTTAAATCACTTGAAGAAGCAGACCTCCTTCAAAACAGGGTGAATATGATTGACAGGAAGATATTCAACAATCTGACCTTGGACTACCATAAACCAGTACTTGTCAATGATGACATCTGCCGTTATTATGATATCCTTTCCGAAGACATATCTAGACTGATCAATAAACCGGAAAATATGAATAGTATCATAAAATCGATTGCTGTCTCGCCCATATCCCTGGATGGTGAAATTATCGGAAGCCTAAACCAAGCTGACCCCTCTGAAGGCCGGTATGAACCCTCTTTAGACACATCAGACCTGGAACACTTGGCAATTGTCGTGTCCCAGTGCCTGTCAAATGTTACCGCCCATGAAAAACTGGAATTTCTGGCGTTTCATGATCCCCTTACAGGCCTCCTGAACAGAAGGGTAATGGAAAAGACACTTGAAAGGGAATTTGAACGCGCGGACAGGTATTCAAACGTTCTATCCGTTGTCTTCCTTGACCTTGATTATTTCAAACAGATAAACGATACCTACGGGCATGAGCGGGGAGATGACGTCTTGAAATATGTTGCCGACACCCTGATGGAAATGTGCCGCCAGTCTGATGTTGTAGCGCGGTATGCAGGGGATGAGTTTGTGGTTATCCTCCCTGAAACAAACCCGAACGAAACGGGTAACCTCATGCAACGGATAAAGGAATTTTTAGGAGACAACCCATTAAAAGTCGATGACTATTCAATAAAAGTGTCTATGAGTTACGGTGTGGCTTCCACCTACGGCCAGTTTGACAGCCACCACACCCTTTTAAAAGAAGCAGATAAAAAGCTGTATGATGTAAAGAACGCCCGACCGCCAAGGGCTGATGGCGTTCTTTAATAGAACACGGATGACACTGATATGAAGCATAAAATGTAAAAGTCTAGATTTGACTTTACAGGCAGTGTTAGGTTCTTTTTTCAAAGCAATTCCGTTAAATAGATATTAAAACAAACAAGACACGTTAAGATCTTACACTGTATGTAAAATCAAGTGTTGGTCAGAACACATAAAAGGCCGCATCTTTTCAGACACGGCCTTTTTAATATATATTGTCCGAGGTTTTCGGATTGAAGACTACTCTTTTCCCGGTTCTCCCTCTTCCTTTGCATCGTCCGCTGAAGCATCATCAGGCTGTTCTTCTTCAGCAGTAGGCTCCTCAACCGCAACTTCTGGTTCAGCCTCAGCTTCCGCAGATGCACTCTCTTCTGCAGCCGCTTCAGTGGTTTCACCTTCTTCAGCAGCTGCTTCCACTGTCTCCTCATCTGAAGCTTCCGCCTCTTCAGGAGATGCGTCAACTTTATCCTCTTCTGCTATAGGTTCCTGGTCAACCGCTGCTTCTACTGCTTCTGGTTTCTCTTCTTTGGTGGGGACTTCCGCGGTTGTCTCTGGTGCAGCCTTGGCCTTACCTTTTTTCTTCTTTGTGCTGGCCTCTGGTGTAACAAGTTCAACAATTGAGACCTGTGCTGAATCACCAGCCCGGAATCCCACTTTGACAACCCTTGTATACCCGCCATTCACATTGGCAAACCGTTCAGGGGCCTCTTCAAATAGTTTGTGAACAACCTGTTTTTCTCTTATAATAGAAAGCGCCTTACGCCTTGAGTGGAGGTCTCCCTTTTTCGCAAGGGTGATTAACTTGTCAGCCCAGCGTCTTAATTCTTTGGCTTTAGCGTCGGTGGTACGGATACGCTCATGCTTAAACAGGGACGTAACCATGTTCCGAAACATCGCCTTCCGATGGCTCCCTGTTTTGTTAAGCTTCAATCCGGCTTTTCTGTGTCGCATGGATCGATTATTCTCCTTCCTCTGCATCTTCATCAGGAGGTACAAAACCTTCAAGCTTCATACCGAGCGCCAGATCCATTTCTGAAAGTACATCCTTGATTTCGTTTAAGGATTTTCTCCCAAAATTCTTGGTCTTAAGCATCTCAGCCTCGGTTCTCTGTACCAGCTGATATATTTTAACTATCTCCGCATTCTTTAAACAGTTCGCGCTGCGAACGGAAAGTTCAAGTTCATCAACGGTTCTGTAAAGATTTTCATTGAATTTCTTAGAATGGGAATCATCCTGTTCTACCTCTGGCTCTGGCTCAATATCCTCATCAAAATTAATGAATATGGTCATCTGTTCTTTAAGAATCTTTGCCGCAAAAGAGACAGCATCTTCAGGAAGTATACTGCCATCTGTCCAGACCTCAAGTGTAAGCTTATCATAATCGGTCCGTTGGCCAACACGAGCGTTTCCAACAGTATAATTGACGCGTTTTATGGGTGAGAAGACAGCATCTATCGGTATTGTTCCAACAGGAGCATCTTCATCCTTATTAAACTCCGCAAGGACATACCCCTTGCCGGTCTTTACAGTCATCTCCATATCAAGTTTCGCGCCTCCAGACAGTGACGCTATATGCAAATCCCTGTTCAGAATCTCAACACTCCCGTCATCACTGATAAGGTTAGCAGCTGTAACCTCTGTTTCCCCTTCAACTTTGAGCCGTATGGTTTTCGGTTCAGGATCATCCACCCTCAATAACACTTCTTTCATGTTCAGGATAATCTCTGAAACATCTTCATAAATTCCTGGTATAACCGTATACTCGTGCATAACGGTATCAAACTTAACAGAAACAATGGCAGCACCGTGAAGGGAGGAAAGGATGATACGCCTTAAGGCATTCCCGATAGTAATGCCGAACCCTCGCTCTAGCGGCTCACATACAAATTTACCATAAGAAAAATCACTGTTTACCTGGACCTTCTCCGGTGAAATCATTTCACGCCAGTTCATGTACATTAATTCATTTGATGACATATTTTATCTCCAGATTTTTTATGAAAAATCAGATATGAAAATACTATCCAAATCAGCAGCCGGTTATTTTGAATAAAGTTCAACAACCAGTTGTTCCTGTATAGGCATTGTTATATCTTCGCGCACAGGAAAACTTTTTACCGTTCCTTTGTATTTATCCTTCTCCAATTCAAGCCATGGAGGAACGCCCCTTCGTTCTATTGCTGAAAGCGCTTCCTCAACGCATTGAATCTTTTTACTCTTTTCTTTAATTTCGATCACATCTCCAACCTCTATTAAATAGGACGGTATATTCACCTTCTTTCCGTTAACCCTGAAGTGATTATGTCTTACAAAATGCCGCCCCTGGGTACGTGAATTGGTAAAACCAAGCCGGTAAACGATATTATCCAGTCGCCGCTCTAGCAGCACTAAAAGGTTAGTACCCGTGATACCTTTCTGACGATCAGCCTTATGAAAGAAAAGGCGGAACTGTTTCTCAGACAATCCGTATAGCCGCTTTACTTTCTGTTTCTCCCGAAGCTGAACTCCGTAGTCAGAATATTTGCCGCGCCTCTGGCCATGCTGCCCTGGAGCGTAACTCCGCCTATCAAAAGCGCATTTTTCTGAAAAGCATCTTTCACCCTTTAAATACAGCTTCAGGTTTTCACGTCTACATAGCCTGCAGACCGAACCTCTATATCTTGCCAACACGTCCTCCTTTAATAACTGTCAAACAAAAAATAATCAAAAACGATTAAACTCTTCTTCGCTTCGGTGGCCGGCAGCCATTATGGGGAACCGGTGTAACGTCTCTTATCATCACGACATTAAATCCGGCTGACTGTAAAGCCCTAAGGGCTGATTCCCGGCCTGCTCCTGGCCCTTTCACATATACTTCCACGGTTCTCATGCCATGTTCCATGGCTTTTTTTGCCGCATCCTCAGCTGCGAGCTGTGCGGCAAAAGGCGTACTTTTTCTGGATCCCTTGAATCCCTGAACACCCGCACTGGACCACGCAATAACATTCCCTGCCGCATCCGTAATAGTAATAATAGTGTTATTAAACGTAGACTGAATGTGAACAACACCATTTGGAATATTTTTCTTAACTCTCTTTTTTCCTGTTCTGGTCGATTTTGCCATGTAAAAAAGTCCCTGCGTTGATTATTTTTTCTTAGCTCCACCTTTTTTCTTAACAGCCGTTCGTCTTGGTCCCTTCCGAGTCCTTGCGTTTGTGCTGGTCCTCTGCCCTCGAACAGGAAGAGACTTCCTATGGCGAAGCCCACGATACGACCCGAAATCCATAAGCCGTTTTATATTCATTGATACATTTGTTCTAAGTTCACCCTCTACTACAAAATCATTAATAATAACTTTCCTGATTTCATTAAGTTCCGTATCTGTCAGTTCATCCGTATAAGTGTTCGGGTTAATATTCAGCCTGGAGAGTATCCGCTTGGAGGTACTCCGTCCAATTCCGTAAATATACGTCAGCCCTATCTCTATCCGTTTGTGCCTGGGCAGATCGATGCCTGCAATTCTAGCCAATTCTTACCCTCCTCTAACCTTGTTTCTGTTTGTGACGTTTGTTCTCACAGATCACACGCACAACCCCTCTTCTTCGGATGATCTTGCACTTGCTGCATATTTTCTTTACTGACGCTCTAACCTTCATCTTCCATCTCCCTGTATCCGTTCATATAAATTCCAGACAGATACCTTACTTTGACCTGTACGTAATCCTACCTTTTGTCAAATCATATGGTGACAGCTCCAGTGTGACCGTATCACCAGGCAGAATTTTTATAAAATGCATCCGCATCTTCCCGGAAATATAAGCCAGAACCTGATGCTTGTTCTCCAGCTCAACTTTGAACATAGCGTTTGGTAATGTCTCAAGAACTATTCCCTCTACCTTAATCGGTTCTTCTTTAGCCATTATGATTCCTCCGCCATTATTATAAGCTTCCGGCTATTCACTTATCTGCCGCCCCTCCCTTTAATACCGCCTTTTGTCAGGAACCCTTCGTAATTACGCGTAAGCATATGCGATTCCATCTGAGAGGTCGTATCTATAGCAACCCCCACAACAATCAGCAGGGCTGTACCTCCAAAATAAAAAGGCACATGAAATTTCGCAATTAAAAACGTCGGGAGAACACATACAGCTGAAACATATATGGCGCCCCCAAGTGTTATTCTTGTTAACACCTTGTCTATAAAATCCGCAGTCGGTTTACCCGGCCTTATACCCGGGATATATCCTCCCTGCTTCTTCATATTTTCAGCCACATCGTCCGGTTTGAATGTCACCGCAGTATAAAAGAAACAGAAGAAGACAATAAATGCCACATAAAAAATATTATACGGCAGGCTAACCGGTGTTAATGACTGCGCGATATTCTGGATAAATTCAATTTGAATAAATCCAGCGGCCGTAGCTGGAAACATCATAATAGATGAAGCGAAAATCGGCGGAATAACACCAGAAGTATTAATCTTCAGCGGTAGGTGCGTACTCTGCCCCCCATACATCTTCCTCCCCACAACTCTTTTTGCATACTGAACCGGTATCCGCCGCTGTGCCTGTTCGAAAAAAATGATAACCCCGACAACCAAAACCATAAATACCACCAGGATCACTACTGTAAAAATGTTCATATCGCCGGTTGAAAGAAACCTTAACGTACTCAACGCTGCATTCGGCAGCCTGGCAACAATCCCAGCAAATATAATGAGCGAGATACCGTTCCCAATTCCCCTTTCAGTAATCTGTTCACCCAGCCACATAATAAAGGCCGTACCAGCTGTTAATGTCAGAACGGTCATAATCCTGAAGGACCATCCAGGATCAATGACAGCCTGCATCCCTTCAAGGCCGATGCTAATTCCGAAACCTTGTATTATGCTGAGTAAAACCGTGCCGTAACGGGTATACTGTGTAATCTTTTTCCGGCCCTGCTCCCCCTCTTTTGACAGTTGCTCAAGATGGGGAACAACAACTGTCAACAGCTGAAGAATAATTGACGCGCTGATATAAGGCATAATGCCCAACGCGAATACCGAAAGCCGTTCAAGGGCGCCGCCGGTAAACATATTAAACATGCCGAGCATTCCGGATTGGTTTGCAGTAAAAAATTCTTGCAAGGCTGCACTGTCAATTCCGGGAGTGGGGACATGCACACCTATCCGGTATACGGCCAGAAAACCGAGCGTGATTAAGATCTTCTTCCTCAGCTCAGGTATCTTAAAAATATTTTGATAGCCGGCGCCAATCATAATCAGATCACCTCAACCTTGCCGCCAGCGGCTTCAATTTTTTCCACTGCACTCCTGCTTGCCTTATGCACCTTGACAGTAACCGGATATGCTATATCACCATTGGCGAGAAGTTTAATACCATCACGCCTCCCTTTCACAAGTCCGGCCAGAAGCAGGGCTGGTTCATCAATCACACTCCCCTTTTCAAACCTGGAAAGGTCCTTTATATTCACTATCGCAAACTGTTTCTTAAAAATATTCGTAAAACCGCGCTTGGGAAGCCGTCTATGAAGAGGCATCTGACCGCCTTCGTATCCAGGTCTTACACCCCCGCCAGAACGGCAGTTAAACCCTTTATTCCCTCTGCCGGAATAAGTGCCTACACCTGATCCATTACCACGGCCAACACGTTTTCTTTTTTTATTCGCCCCTCGAGAAGGTGCCAATTCACTTAACTTCATTACTTGTTCTCCTCAACACTGACAAGATGACACACTTTTTTTGCCATACCCCTGATTGACGGCGTATCCTCAAGTTCAACTGTCCTATGCATCTTTGTCAGCCCCATGCCGCGCAAAATTCTGCGGTGTTTTTCAGGCTTCCCGATCATACTTCTTATCAGTGTCACTTTTATCGTACCAGCCATTTTTCTTTACTCCGTTACACACATCCTATACCTCAAAGGTATAAGTTTCGTTTGAATGCCGCTATAGAGGCATTCAACACAGCTATAAATCATTCACATCTATTCCGCGCCTTGCAGCTACCCGTTCCCTGCTCTGCAGCTGATACAGACCGGAAAGAGTCGCTTTAACTACATTATGGGGATTGTGTGATCCCATGCATTTAGTTAAAATATTTTGCACACCGGCTGCCTCAAGTACCGCGCGAACAGCGCCGCCCGCTATAACACCTGTCCCTTTTGATGCAGGCTTAAGCAGTACACGGCCCGCGCCGAATCTGCCAATCGTTTCATACGGAATAGTGCCATTAATCAAAGGGATACTCGCCATGGTCTTTTTAGCCTTTTCAACCCCCTTGCGAATTGCCTCCGGCACCTCACCTGCTTTACCCAGACCGTATCCGACATTCCCCTTTCCATCACCCACAACGACTATAGCGCTAAAACTGAAACGCCTGCCGCCTTTGACAACTTTTGCAACCCTGTTAATATGAACAACCCTGTCAATTAATAGTTCTTCATCTTTATCTTTATCTTTATCTTTATCTTTATCTCGTTTGTGCAAAAGACACGCCTCCTGTTATTTTAATTTAAGACCGTTAAAATTTGAGCCCTGATTCACGCGCACCTTCTGAAACAGCTTTGATACGGCCATGATACAGAAATCCGTTCCGGTCAAAAACCACTTTTTTTATCCCCTTGCTGACGGCGCGTTCACCAACAAGTTTTCCAATATAGTTAGCACCCGCTACCTTGTTCTCAAATTTCGATTTTTCTTTTACATCCTTTTCATAGGTTGAAGCAGAAACCAGCGTATTACCGGTTATGTCATCAATTACCTGCGCATAAATATGCCGTGAACTGCGAAAAACGCATAACCGGGGACATTCCGGAGTCCCGCTAATTTTTTTTCTTATCCGCATCTTCCGTTTTTGCCTGCTTAGTTTTTTACTTTTTTGGGTCCCCATTTTAACACCCTTGTATATTCAATTGCTCACATTAAAAAACAGCTTTTTTATCAGGCAGTAGTTCCAGTCGCTGTCTTTCCAGCTTTCCGCTGTATATGCTCCCCAGCGTACTTTATTCCCTTGCCCTTATACGGTTCAGGTGGCCTTAACATCCTTATCGATGCCGCGGTCCGTCCCAAAAGCTCATTATCTATCCCTGAAAGGACAACACCCGCCTTATCGACCTCAGCTTTTATACCCTCCGGAAGGTCAAAATTAACCGGGTGGGAATAACCGAGGTTGAAAACCAGAGTCTTTCCTTTAAGCTCGGCGCGGTACCCTATGCCGTTTATCTCAAGCTTACGTTCAAACCCTTTATTTACACCCTTTACCATATTTGACACAAGAGAACGGACAAGTCCCTGGAAAGCCCGTTTCTGCCTGGTTTCCGAACTTACGGTCACATTTATGATTCCGTCCGATATGTCTAAATCGACCTCAGGATGAATTTCTCTGGTCAGGGTTCCTTTGTCACCCTTTACGGTTATCATTCTGTCTTTATACGTTATGTTTACCTTGTCAGGTATCGATATCGGTTTTTTGCCAACTCGAGACATCTTTTTTACCTTTCCTACCAAATATTGCAGAGGACCTCACCCCCAACGTTTTCAACCCTCGCCTGTTTATCTGTCATTATCCCCCTGGATGTTGACAGTATCGCCGTGCCCATACCGTTCAACAAGGGTCTGACATCCTTTTTCTTTACGTAAACCCGTCTACTCGGTTTGCTTACGCGTTTAAGTCCGAAAATCACGTGGTCATTATTTCCATCATACTTGAGGTAGATACGCAAAACACCCTGTCTACTATCTTTTATAATTTTATAATTTTTGATATAGCCCTGGTCTCTCATCACCTTTGCCATCTCATATTTGACATTAGATCCAGGGATATCAACACTGCTGAATTTTGCCTTCCCTGCGTTACGGATTCTCGTAAGCATATCCGCTATAGGGTCACTCATTGTCATTTTTTTCTCCGATAGAGGTTGATCGTTATCACCATGCCGCTGAAACCAACCGCATGGATAACACTTACCAGCTTGATTTAACTACACCCGGCAATCTGCCAATAGAAGCAAGCTCCCTGAAACATATACGGCAAATTCCGAATTTCCGCAGAAAACCTCTTGGTCTTCCGCATAACGGGCACCTGTTGTAAGCCCGGACCTTAAATTTCGGTTTTCTTAAGGCCTTCATCTTAAGTGATTTTTTTGCCAAACCTTCTCCTCCCTGCTGACATTCAGGCAACACCGCGTTACCAGTAAACCTATCCCTAATTTCTAAACGGCATTCCCATTAGTTTTAACAGTTTCTTCCCTTCTTCATCTGTTCTGGCTGTGGTAACAATGGTAACGTTCAGCCCTTTGATCTTATCAATTTTATCATAATCAATTTCAGGAAAAATTATCTGCTCCCTGATACCGAGGGAATAATTTCCATGCCCGTCAAACGCTTTTCCGGAGATCCCCCTGAAATCACGAACACGGGGAAGAGCAACATTCACCAGCTTATTAAAAAAATCGTACATCCGATTACGGCGCAGGGTAACCATACAACCGATAGGCATTCCTTCCCTTAGTTTAAACGCCGCGACAGATTTTTTCGCTCGCCTGACCACAGGGTGCTGACCTGAAATTATTTTCAATTCTTCCACGGCTGAATCAAGAATCTTTATATTCTGAATAGCCTCCCCCATGCCCATGTTAAGTACAATTTTGTCAAGCTTCGGAACCTGCATGACATTATTGTATTTAAAAGCGTCCATCAGCTTGGGGACAATTTCTTCATCATAATAGGTTTTAAACTGCGACATCTTTTTCCTCTACAATTAATACACCGGCAATCAAGCATCTATCTGCTCATTGCATTTCCTACATACCCGCACCTTTTTTTGATCCTCAAGCTTCTGTATCTTAACACGCACAGGATTCATACATTTGTTGCACATCAGCATCACATTGGACCAGTGTATCGGGTTCTCCGTTTCAACAATCCCGCCCTGCCTGTTCTGCGCACTCGGCCTGGTATGCTTTTTGACCATGTTGATATTCTCAACCAAAATACGGTTTTTCTTCCTGTTGACACTGGTTACCTTACCGACTTTCCCTTTTTCTTTTCCGGAAATTATCTTAATCTTGTCATTTTTCCTGATATGGCACTTATCTTTCTTCATAACACAAATCCCCGCTGAGCATTTTCCTACAGCACTTCCGGTGCCAGCGAAATAATTTTCATAAATTTCTTTGCCCTCAACTCACGGGCGACAGGACCAAAAATTCTGGTCCCAATGGGCTCCATTCCCGTGCTCAGCAGAACCGCCGAGTTATCATCAAACCTAATGTACGACCCGTCAGGCCTCCTCACCTCTTTTTTTGTTCGGACAACAACAGCCTTTAATACATCCCCTTTTTTTACCTTTGCGTTCGGTATCGCCTCTTTTACAGAAACAACAAGGATATCTCCTATGCTCGCATATCTTCTCTTAGATCCTCCTAATACTTTAATACAATATATCTCTTTGGCTCCTGAATTGTCCGCCACATTTAACCTTGTTTCTGCCTGTATCATCGTCTCATCCTTATTATACCAAAAATGGCATAAGTTTCGTTTGAATCCCGCTATAGCAGGACATATTCAACTCAGCTTTATAACGAAACCGCCTTTTTAACGACCCTGCTTACCCGCCACCTTTTTGTACGGCTGAGCGGCCTGGATTCTGTTATTAAAACCCTGTCACCGGTCTTGCAGCCATTATCTTCATCATGTACAGAAAACTTTGCGCGTCTTCGGATATATTTTTTATAGCGCCGGTGTTTTACCAGTCTTTCAACCATGACAACAACGGTCTTATCCATTTTATCGCTGACCACCATCCCGACCAACTGTCTTTTCATCCCTCGCTTTTTCATAACTTCAACTGTTTCCCTGAGTCGTTTGCTTTTCCTTTATAATTGTTTCTATTCTAGCTATATCTCTTCTTGTTTTAGACATAACGTTCGGGTTCTCAAGCTGGCCTGTTTCATGCTGAAAACGAAGGTTAAAATACGCCTCCTGGAGTTCTGCCTTTTTTTGATTCATCTCTTCAAGGCTCATATCTCTTATCTCGCCTGCTTTCATTGCAACTCACTCCTCTCAACAAATCTTGTCTTCACAGAAAGTTTGTGCGCAGCAAGTCTGAGCGCCTCGCGGGCCTGATCCCGGGGAACACCTTCAAGCTCATAAAGAACTCTGCCAGGACGGATTACCGCTGCCCATCCTTCGGTTGCGCCTTTCCCTTTTCCCATTCTGACCTCTGCAGGTTTTTTTGTAAACGGTTTGTCAGGAAAAATCCTTATCCACATTTTCCCACCACGTTTTACATGACGGGTCATAGCGATCCTGCCGGCTTCAATCTGCTTGGACGTTATTGATCCGCATTCAACAGCCTGAAGGCCGAATTCACCGAATGTAAGCGCGCATCCCCGGCGCGCCAGCCCCTTCATTCTGCCCCTTTGTCTCTTTCTATATTTTACTTTCTTAGGACTCAGCATGTCCTTGCTCCTGTTCTTCCTACCCTAGTGAGTTTTCTCCTGGTCCTTCTTTAAAATCTCACCTTTAAAAATAAAAACCTTAACCCCTATAATACCATACGTTGTTTTAGCTTCGGTAAACCCATAATCGATATCAGCCCTTAGTGTGTGAAGAGGGATCCGGCCCTCTTTATACCACTCGGTCCTGGCCATTTCAGCGCCGCCGAGCCGTCCGGCGCAAATAATTTTAACACCGAGTGCCCCGAATCTCATTGAAGACGACACACCTCTCTTCATCGCACGGCGGAAGGCGACCCGCCTTTCAAGCTGGTTTGCCACGTTTTCCGCCACCAGCTGGGCATCAACCTCAGGTTTTCTGACCTCCTGGATATCAATCATAATCTCTTGCGAAACAAGCCCGTTCAGCTCCTGCTTAAGCAAATCAATCTCAGCGCCCTTCTTACCGATAACGATTCCCGGCCTGGCAGTAAAAACACGGAGTTTGACCCTTTTAGCCGACCTTTCAATCTCAATTTTGGAGATACCGGCATGGTATAGTTTTTTCTTTAAAAACTCCCTGAGCTTATGATCTTCAATGATAAAATTCGCATAGTTCTTGTCAGCATACCACTTTGACTCCCACGTTTTAACTATGCCCAGTCTCAAGCCGATTGGATTAACTTTCTGACCCAATACATGTCCTCCCTGTTAAACTTGTTCCTCAGCCACAACCACCGTAATATGGCTCGTCTTTTTTAAAATTCTTGATCCCCTGCCCCTAGCCCTTGCGCGAAACCGTTTAAGAGACGGCCCCTGGTCGACGAGGATATTCTTTATCACAAGCGTATCAACGTCTACATCACTATTCTGATCAGCATTTGCCACTGCAGAGCGTATTACCTTCTCAACCAGACCCGCTGCTTTTTGAGGCATGAACCTCAGTTTGTTAAGGCCTGTTTCAACAGGCTTTCCCTTTATACCGCCGATTATCTTACGAACTTTCATCGGAGAAATTCGTACATATTTTGCTATTGCTTTAGTTTCCATAATGAAACCCTTTACTTCACTCTACTTTTTCTATCACCTGAATGTCCGTAAAACGTCCTAGTAGGAGAAAATTCACCAAGCTTATGTCCCACCATATTCTCTGAAACAAATACCGGTATGAATTTTCTACCATTATGTACCGCCAGCGTAATCCCGACCATCTCTGGAATAATAGTTGAACGCCTGGACCATGTTTTAATAACCTGGTTACTCTGTGTTTCCTGGGCCATCATAACCTTTTTTTTAAGTTTCAAATCAACAAACGGACCTTTTTTCAACGACCGTGGCATAAATACTCCTGTTTTTTCTGTCTTTTTTTATACTAATAAAAATTTATTTTTTTCGTCTTTTAACAATATAACGGTCACTCCCTTTATTCTTACGTGTCCTGAACCCTTTTGAAGGCATACCCCACGGGGAACATGGGTGACGCCCCCCGGAAGATCTTCCTTCACCGCCTCCCATGGGATGATCAACCGGATTCATGGCAACCCCGCGTACTCTCGGTCGTCTCCCGAGCCACCTTTTTCGCCCGGCCTTTCCCAGGGATATATTTTCGTGAACCGTATTCCCTATCTGGCCGATGGTCGCCCTGCATTTCAGCAGTACTTTCCGGACTTCACCGGAGGGAAGTTTTATCAGAGCGTATGGATCTTCTTTCGCCATAAGCTGGGCGTATGATCCAGCGCTTCTTGCAATCTGTCCGCCTTTTCCGATTCTAAGTTCTATGTTATGTATATGGGTGCCGAGGGGTATATTGCTTAACGGTAAAGCATTCCCCGGTTTAATATCCGCACCCGGCCCAGCAAGAACCATATCTCCAACAGCAAGCTTAAGCGGTGCGATAATATAACGCTTCTCACCATCAACATAATGAAGAAGCGCTATTCTCGCGCTTCGGTTTGGATCATATTCTATTGCCGCCACCTTTGCCGGAACACCTTCCTTATTCCGTTTGAAATCTATCACACGATAATGGCGCCTATGACCGCCGCCACGATGTCTGATCGTAATCCGGCCGTGAGTATTACGGCCGCCTCTCTTTTTTATCTTCCGCAGCAGACTCTTTTCCGGCTTTGATTTGGTCACTTCTTCAAATGTGGCATACTCCTGGAAACGACGTCCCGGAGATGTTGGTTTTACTTTTTTAACAGCCATTCTTTTCCCTCACGGTCTCTACTGTATATAAACCGGCTAATCCGGCACTAAACACCTTCAAAAAAATCGATCCGCTCACCCGGCATCAATTTTACAATCGCTTTTTTCCAGTCCTTTCTTTTGCCAACAACCCGGCCCCTCTGTTTCACCTTGCCCTTGACCTGCATGGTCTGTACAGAAGCGACTTTTACATTAAACGTTTTCTCAACCGCCTTTCTGATCTCAACCCTGTTTGCCCTTCGATCAACTTCAAAGGAAACCTGGTTGAATGTCTCCTGCTGAATATTTGTTTTCTCAGTATTCAGGGGCCTTTTAATTAAAACATAATCCTTCATTTCTCGAACCTCCCTTCAATCGCCTTGATAGAAGGCTCAAGCAGGATCAGATCCTTATGTTTAAGTATATCATAAACATTCAAACCTTCACTCCTGAGCACTTTAACCTTAGGTAGGTTTCTCGCGGAAAGTTCAAGGTTTTCGTTCCTCCCTTCTGTGACGATAAGAACGTTATCTGTTTCCAGCATTTCAATTATTTCCACTACCCGTCTGGTTTTCGCCTCTTCCAGATCAATCTGATCAATAATAGTCAGTTCTTCACTCTGAAGTTTGCTTGTAAGGGCCATCTTCAGGGCGAGTTTTCTTTTCTTTTTAGGAACCTTGTAGGCATAATTCTTTGGATCAGGTCCAAACGCGACACCGCCGCCTCTAAGAAGGGGCGCTTTTATATTACCACGCCGCGCCCGCCCGGTTCCTTTCTGGCGAAACAGCTTTCTCTGGCTCCCTTTCACATCAGACCGGTGCTTTACAGACGCTGTTCCAGAGCGTCTGCTGGCGAGCTGCATGGCGACCACTTCATGCAGAACATTCTTCTTTACCTGCACATCAAAAATGCTGTCAGCAAGATCTATCTCTGATACTTTTTTCCCATTTATATTTTGAACATCAAGGACAGCCATAATATTCCTCATCATAATTTAACTAAAAACAAACCGCCTGTATTAACCTTTATCGTTTCATTATTGTTTCAGCTTATTAATCTTCAGAAGACCATTCTTAGCCCCTGGAACCGCTCCTTTCAAAAGGATCAGGTTCTTATCAGCCATAATGTCGACAATCTCAAGATTTTTAACTGTTTTTCGTTCGTTTCCATACCTTCCAGGGAGTTTCTTCCCCTTGATAACCTTTGCAGGCCAGGCACTGCACCCAATCGAACCGGGTATTCTGTGGCTGTGACTGCCATGTGTTTTTTTGCCGCCATGGAAACCATGTCTTTTTATCACACCGGAAAACCCGCGGCCTTTTGTTGTCCCGGTAACATCAACGCGTTCACCGATTTCAAAGATCTCCAGGCTTATATCCTGTCCGAGTTTATATTCATCAGTACTGTCAACCCTGAATTCACGCGTAAAAGCAAACAGTTTCCCGCCACTCTTTTTATAGTGGCCGGCCAGCGGCCTGTTAACAGACGATGCTTTTTTATCACCATATCCAAGCTGAAGCGCATTATAACCGTCCGTTTCAACTGTTTTTATTTGTGTAATGACACAGGGCCCCATCTGCACTACTGTAACAGGCAAATATCTTCCTTCAGGGGAAAAGAGCCCCGTCATTCCAAGTTTTTTTCCAATCATTCCGCTACTCATGGTTCTTTTACATCCCTCTGCTACAGTTTAATTTCAACATCCACCCCAGGAGAAAGGTCCAGTTTCATCAATTCATCAACCGTTTGCTGGGTCGGCTCAAGAATATCCAGAAGCCGCTTATGAGTCCGCATCTCAAACTGTTCACGCGATTTCTTATTAACATGGGGTGACCGCAGCACACAGAATTTATTAATTTTCGTAGGAAGCGGTATGGGCCCCACAACCTTTGCCCCTGACTTTTCTGCTGTGTCAACAATATCCATTGAAGACTGGTCAAGCAGTTTATGATCATATGCTCTCAGCCTTATTCTTATCTTCGTATTCATGCCTGTATAACCTTTTAACTATTCAATAATTTCGCTGACAACGCCGGCGCCAACCGTACGACCGCCTTCCCTGATCGCGAACCTGAGTTCC
>JANQFQ010000090.1 GCA_028277765.1 Desulfobacterales bacterium | reverse complement strand
TTCATGGCTCATTACTGACTTAATTAACTCATCACCAAATATTTAGCTGGTGTCTTTTGCGAAGCGATTTAAACTATTCTTCGTGGTCTTCGTGTCCTTCGTGGTGAGTATGGTTTTCGATTAATTTTGGAGAAAATTATGAAAGATGCAGAGGAAAAATTTGAGATCAGGATAAACGACAACGGACTTTTGATTACCACAAGGGATGGTAATGAAAAAAGTATTCTTCTTAAAGCCGGAGAAGCACTGATGCTTCTTGACATCCTGAAAAACGAGGAAGAGAAACTGAGACAGCTTGCCAGAAAAGAGTCCCCGCTGCCTGTGGAGATAAAGTTTGACTAAACTTTATTCTTTCAACACATTGAACTGCTCAGAGCTTTCCCACAGCTGATTAGCCAGATTTGAGAGCTTCTGTGTGCTCTTTTTTACCTGTGAACTGTTATTGGAAATTTCACCGGCATCCTGGTTAACCCCGGAAATATCACCAGTAATTTGTTCCAACACAGAAAGGCTTCTAGTGACATTTTCATTTACAAGCTTCATCCCCTGCGAGGCAGAACTCACATTTTTAGCGATTTCCTTTGTAGCTACAGACTGTTCTTCAACAGCTGATACAATATTCAAGATAATTTCGTTGTTACTGCTGATAGCGTTAGTTATCTGTTCAATCTCATTTACAGTATTGACAGCTTTGTTTTGCACACCTTGGACGATCTCCTTTATATTGTTTGTCGCGTCAGATGTCTGCCGGGCCAGTTCTTTGATTTCTCCTGCGACCACTGCAAAACCCTTGCCTGCATCACCTGCTCGGGCTGCCTCAATGGTCGCGTTTAAGGCCAGGAGATTGGTCTGTTCGGAAATTTCGGTGATGGTTTCTGTTATTCTGTTTATATTTTGAACCTCCTTTCCTAGCTCTGCCATTTTTTCAGATGTTTTGCTGACCTGGTCAGCAGCTTTATCAGATGAAGTGCTTGCTTTTGTGGAACTTTTAGCTATTTGGTTAAGCGCGGTTGTGTTCTGTTCAACTGCGACCGCGATCAGGGTTAGGTTTTCTGAGGCCTGGTTTATGGTTGACGCTACCTCCGTCATGTCTGTACTTGTGGCTTGGGCTGAAGATGTCACCGATTCAGCTCTATGGGAAGTGTTGTCAGCATTATCGGAAAGATCGACGGCCAGGGAATTCAGGTCTTCGACCATCTTAAAGTTATGGGATGAGTTATTTTTCAATGTATTAATAAGAACAGATATGTCTGTTATCATTTTGTTTAACCGCTCAGAAATTTGTCCGATTTCGTCCTTGGTTTTGACATCCACGATTATTGTAAAATTACCCTGAGACATGGCCTCCAAGCTCTCAAGTACCCGCTTTATGGGATCAAGCTGGAATTTTAAAAATTGTATCATGGTCAGGTGGCTAGTGATTCCGATTAATGCACAAATAGTTCCAAAACGGAGAAGGGAGAAATCATGATAAAAAACATAGGCACCACATACGTATACGATTACTGACGTAATTGCGATAACCAGCATGAATTTAAACCTCAGTGAAGCACCAAATAGCTTAAACATTATTATTGAAGCGCTTATGACAGCAATGGCGCTTAAAACAATTAAAAATAGTATTTGATATCCGTTCATTTTATTCTCCTAAATCTTTTTTTTTACCTGGTTAAATCAAAAAAGCCGGGAAAACTTGAATAAGTTTTTTACCCGGCTGATTACTGTGTTAAGGCAGCCAGGCTAACCACATTTTGCGGTCCCTTAGCTTTCCGTCCCCATTTTACAATGGGTTTGGCTTTTTCTTCTTATATTTTAAATAAATATTTTAACAGAAAAATGCTTATTAGTCAAATATCAGATCGGTAATTAAATGTGTTAATTTTTAGAAGTATTCTTTTATTAAAAAAGGCTGTAAACCGGACCGGTTTTACCGTCTCCGGCGTCATGATTTCCTTTTTTTCCCGCCGGATTTAATAGGGGAAATATATGTTTTTTCTGAAGGGGATGAAGCGGGCTTACTGGTTGACCAATCTTTTTTTTGCTTCTTTTTTTTCTCTTTTTCCTTTCTTTTTTTCCTTTCATCAAGGGCTTTAGCAGTATCATTTTTTGTTTTATTGAAATACGAAAGGGCTTGGGTTTTTATCCTGGTAATAATAGGTTCGCCAGGATCTCTAACTCCTTTGATTGTATTGATATTATTTGCGTCCTGAGGAGGGGGTTTGTTGCTAAAATGTTTTTTCCCGTTTTTGTCGGTCCATGAATACAGATCAACTTGTTGTTCTTCCGTGGTGGTATTAGTAATTTTATACCAGTCATAATAGAGATACCCGGATGCGGAACCTGCGGCAAGTAATATAATGATGACAACTATCTTTTTCATATGTATAAAAAAACACATTTTTTGAAAAATATCAAATAATATCCGATAGTAAACACCTCCTGTCCTGATTTTTCAGTGATTTTTGTGTTTTTAAGATGGTTTTTTTCTGGTATATAAGCTGCGGTCTATTCTTTTCATGACAGGAACAAAGGGTATGATAAAGAAGCAGTTTCCCGGCGAGACATTAAAAGACGGTCTAAAAGCGAAGGCAAGAGACCGGTTGTACACATTTATGCTTGCTGAAGATACAGTGAGGGGGGCGTTTGTTCACGGCACCAGGATGATTAAGGAGATGCGCGCCAGCTTTGACCTGGGCATCCTTGAAACACTTGCTCTTGGGCATGCTTATCTTGGGGCCGGCTTAATGTCTTCAAATCTTAAGGGAAACGACCGTCTGGGAATGAGGATTGAATGTTCAGGGCCGATCAAGGGTATTTCTGTTGAGACAAATGCTTTTGGTGAAGTTCGTGGTTTTTTAAAGAATGTCCCAATACCGGTTGAAAAGCCCCTTAAAGATTTTAATCTTACTCCTTTTTTTGGGGCAGGGTTTTTATTTATAACAAAATATCTGGAAGATTTAAAACAACCGTACACGGGGCAGACAGAACTTCGATATGGCACCATTGCAAAGGATCTGGCCCATTATTTCTATTCATCTGAGCAGACTCCCACGGTATTTAACCTGAGTATCAGTTTTGACAAGGAAGGAGGAGTAAGGGGCGCGGGCGGATTGTTTATGCAGGTCATGCCCGGAGTTTCAGAGGAAATAATAGAAGGACTTGAAAATGCGGTGGTTGATATGCCTTCCCTGGGTGATATGGCGGCAGAGAACATGGATCCTGAAAATATTATTAACAGTGAGTTTGAAACATTCGGTCCGAGAATCCTGGACAGCTACAGGGTAGAGTTTTTTTGCAGGTGCTCAGATAGATTGATTGGCGATTATATTTCCATGCTTCCTCTTGAAGAACTCTTGGATATGGCAGAACAGGGCCCCTTTCCGGTTGAGGTGAGGTGCCACAATTGTAATACATTATACAGTTTTTCACAGGAACAGATGGATGAGATGGTTAATCCGCATTTATCATAAACAGCCATGTTCGTGAGATCACAACGAAGCGTGAAATACTTACAATTTTATACAAAAATCCCCTCGATCCCCCTTTGCAAAAGGGGGAAGTTTTGCTCCCCTCTTTTTAAAAGA
>JANQFQ010000081.1 GCA_028277765.1 Desulfobacterales bacterium | reverse complement strand
AGCCGCTACACATCCGCTACACATTTCGGTAGCTTTTAAAAAACATAACCAATTGAAATTACAAGACAAAGCTGGTGGAGGCGGCGGGAGTCGAACCCGGGTACTATAACGTCAATTAAGAATTTTAGTTGGCGCGCTTTGTGTAGTACCAGGCCGCCTTTTGTTGTGAGTTCTTTATTTTTATATTCTTGCTTTCAATCAATTATTTTAAAATCAACTTCCATATATCAACATATTAAAATATATCATTTGACCGAAACAGTTAGGGGTTGTAATAAAGGAATTTTGGTAGCCCCTCAGAAGGGCTGGATATACATCAATACATACATTTTTTTCGACAAGGAAAAGATATGACGGCACTTAAAGACAGACTTTCTCATCTCAATTACTCACAGGCATGCAGGCTTCTGGGTCCCAATGGGAAAAAGCTCATTATGGACGGGGGAAAATATGAAATTGATCCTTTTGAGCAGGTTACTATTAGGAAAAACCTTTTCAGACTTGATCTGGGGGATGCTACGGTTTCGATCCGTCTTGGCCCCGGCCAAAAACCGCGTTTGAAGATTGAATGCAGTCATTGCGAAGCTCCGTGCACGCACAAGGGCGCGGCCCTCTCCTTGATACTTGAGGAAAAACTTTCCCTCGGCCTGTCTGCTCCTCCGCCTGAAAAGATTCCTGTTGAAAGCATGAGCGATGCGGAGCTTGTAGAGCAGGCTGTTGCGGAACGGGCGGAAAGAGCGCAAAAGGAAAAAATGCGATTGAAAATCCTTAAACCGGACAGTTTGTGGACAGACTATATCCTAACGAATAGCGCGTCCGGAAAAAGTTACCGCGTGGCATTGAGGGGATGGGAAAGGGGAGAATCCTACTGTTCCTGTCCTGATTTCAGAAAAAATACGCTGGGGACCTGCAAGCATATCATTTACGCATTGAACAGGGTTAAATGGAAATTTAACAAATCTGTCCGCGAAACACCTGCTGTGATTACGGATATATGCATTTATATCAAATATGGAAAAGATATTGAGTTGCGGATGCTCGTTCCTGAAAAAATCAAACCTGATGAAAGAAAACTGATTAAACCGTTTAGAAACCGTCGTATCCGGAATGTCAAAAGACTGATCCGCCTTATCCGACGATTTGAACAATCAGGCCGCCGGGTGATCATTTATCCGGATGCCGAGGAATATATCAGCAGGCTTCTTTACCGGAAACGTGTGAAAGGGAAGGTCGATGAAATCCGAAAAGACCCGAAAAATCATCATCTCAGAAAAACACTGTTAAAATCTGAATTGCTGCCGTATCAGCTGGACGGGATCGCGTTTGCCGTGGGAGCGGGTCGCGCTGTTCTGGCCGACGACATGGGGCTCGGAAAAACTATCCAGGGAATCGGTGTTGCGGAACTATTAGCAAAAGACGCGGACATCTCAAAAGTGCTTGTGATCTGCCCGGCATCCCTGAAATCACAATGGCGTATCGAGATCGAAAAATTCAGCAACCGGACAAGCCGGGTTGTTCTCGGGAAAGCGGATGAACGGGCGGCCCAATATGATGATGACCGCTTTTTTACTATCTGCAATTATGAACAGGTGCTCAGGGATATTCTTTCCATTGAAAAGGTGAAGTGGGACCTTATCATACTTGATGAAGGCCAGCGGATCAAGAACTGGGAGACCAAAACCAGCCGCATCATAAAGGCTTTACGATCGCCTTTCGCGCTGGTACTGTCCGGAACTCCTTTGGAAAATCGGATTGACGAACTCTTCTCGGTGGTGGAATTTATCGATGACCGCAGGCTGGGGCCGGCGTTCCGGTTTTACAACCAATACAGGATCGTGGATGAAAAGGGGAAACCCTTGGGGTATAAAAACCTTGATGAATTGCGAGAAAAGCTCAAGCCCGTGCTTCTGCGTCGAACCCGAAAAACGGTCATGAAGGATCTCCCCCCTCGAACTACGGAAATTATCCGAATTCCGCCGACTGAGGAACAACTTGAACTTCATAACAGTCATAAGAGAGTTGTTCAGACCATTATTACGAAAAAATATCTTACTGAAATGGATTTGCTGCGTCTTCAGAAAGCACTGCTGATGTGCAGGATGTGCGCTGACAGCACGTTTCTGGTGGAAAAAACCGGCAGGGGATTTTCCACCAAGCTTAAGGAGCTGGAAAATCTCCTATATCGGCTGAATCATGAAGACGACAGGAAAATCATCCTGTTTTCCGAATGGACCACCATGCTGGATCTCATTGAGCCCATACTTGAAAATCAGAATATGAAATATGTAAGGCTGGACGGGTCCGTACCCCAGAAAAAAAGGCAGGACCTGATGCGGAGGTTCCAAAATGATTCTGAATGCAAACTCTTCATCACCACGAACGCGGGATCCACAGGGCTGAACCTTCAGGCGGCTGATACCGTGATAAACGTGGACCTGCCGTGGAATCCAGCTGTTCTGGAACAGCGGATCGGCAGGGCGCACCGGATGGGGCAGAAAAGGTCCGTTCATGTTTTTCTGCTCGTGACCGAAGACACTCTTGAAGAAAGTCTTCTGGGTACTCTTTCTGCAAAACATGAGCTTTCGCTTGCCGTGCTGGATCCCGATTCTACAGTAACTCATGTGGATCTATCGACCGGTATTGAAGAGCTGAAAAGACGCATGGAGGTACTTCTCGGCAACAAACCAGAAGCACCTGTGGATGAGAGCATGAAGGAAGATGTTGAAAAAACATCCAAGGCGCTTGCCCGGAAAGAAAGGATGTCTGTGGCGGGTGCCCGGATGCTAGACGCGGCTTTCACGTTTATCGGTGAGATGTTTCCCCAGGCGGATGGACCGGAGACAGATGAGCTTGCGGAAGAATTGAAACGAAAGTTTGCCGGCAGTATGGAAAAAGACGAAGAGGGCAGACTGAAAATGACATTTCTCATTCCCGATGAATCCGCCGTCGACAGAATGGCGAAATCTTTCGCAAAGATCATTCGTGCAGGGATGAAATAATTCGGAATAGATATTGACAATATTGAAAAACTTTCTACCGAAACGGTATTGTCGATGAAAAAAATATTGAGACTGATGATTATGCCGACCTTGAAGTTCTCATGCTTGCGCGAATGTATGATCGAAGGAAAAAAGGATACAGAGCTATTGGATATGAAATAGATCAATAAAATTTTTAATTTTCTTTACATCTTATTTTCAGTGCAATACTAATGTAATAATACCTTCCATTAATTTATATTCTGTAAATTAGAATATGGAGATAAAAGATCATGAAGACGTTAATGATGTTTTCAGATTTACCAGAGACAATACCGGCTGGCAGTGCCTGGTATATGGCTTATCTGGCAGAGGCTAAAGGTCGGCAGGACATGTTTATAAAACAGGTTCCACAGAAATTGAAAGTATTAAAAGAACATGCAATTATTGAAAGTTCCGTTTCTTCGAACCGGATTGAAGGTATTCATATCGCTCCTGAAAGGATACGGCCGGTGATATTGGGGAAATCTCATTTACGAGATCGGGATGAAGAAGAGGTGCGTGGATATCGTCAGGCATTGAAACGGATACACGAAAAAGGTTCAAAGCTGTCTGTCTCCGAGAAAACGATTATTGATATTCACCGTGTTATCCGGGGTGAAATTTGGGATGCGGGTTGTTATAAAGAAAAAGACGGCGATATTATAGAAAAATATCCGGATGGAAGGCAGCGGATACGGTTTAAAACAGTCAAGGCATCTAAGACAAATGAATATATGCGGGAAATGATAAAATTATGGCATGAATGTATGACTGAACAATGGGTTCATCCATTAATTGCATTAGCAGGTTTCAATCTTGATTTTTTATGTATTCATCCTTTTAGGGATGGGAATGGAAGGGTTTCGCGTTTGCTGCTTCTTCTACAGTTATATCATCTCGGGTTTGAAGTGGGTCGGTATATCAGCGTTGAGCGGTTAATCGAGGAAAATAAGGAGCGGTATTATGAAACCCTTGAGGAGAGTTCCATAGATTGGCATAAAGGCCGTCATGACCCTTGGCCTTTTATCAATTATATCATGTTTATTTTAAAGGATGCCTATATTGAGTTCGAAGAGCGCTTAGACCGTATTAAGACACCACGGGGTTCAAAGACACAGTTGATTCATGATGCTGTCTACAAGCAGGATGGTATATTTACACTTTCTGCTCTTGAAAATTCCTGTCCCGGTGTAAGCCGCGATATGATCAGACGAGTACTTCGGCAACTGCAGTCACATGGAAAAGTTGAATGCCTTGGCCGAGGGCCCGGTGCCAAGTGGACGAAAAGAGGGTAATACCCTTAAAAGAGGGCAATAAAGAGGGTAATAACTAATTCTGATGTAGAATAATTTGCCCGTAAATATTTATAACCACATGATATAACTAAATATTTGTGTGTGGTGCCGAAGGCCGGACTCACAATAACTATTTGATATTTCTTTGTAAACTTGTTGCAGCGGTCAAGCTTGTTATGTTTTTCAGGGTTTTAAAGGTTTTTTAGAGCTTTTCTGAAGCCAAGGGGAATCTGTCCTCAGCTGTCCTGTTAGACAACTTTTTCTTTTACAATCTTCCCGTTTTTAAAAATCACAAGCGGTGTCCCTGTTTGACGGGCTATTTCGCGTGCTTTTGCCGCGGCCCTTCGTAAAGCGGCTTCGGCTTTTTTGAGATCTTCATCTTTAATTTTGTTTTTTTCTTCAGTCATTCTAAACCTCCCTGATCAAGCAGGTGCGGCTTCTCCTGTGAGTTGTCATAAAGAATCCATGAGTCAACTATTGATTTGTAGAGATTATGGAAATTATCCAATCCTGCTGAAAAACGTCTTTTGATTGTATCTTCAGGCACGTTATGGCCTCCCTGGGCGACTCGTGCGGCAACACGGTCAATTGCCATCTCAACATTGGGCAGAGACAAAAAAATCAATTTTACCTTGTATCCGGCTGTCTGCCATTCCGGAATCATCCGCGCGTAAGCGCGTCCGCTCAAAGTGGTTTCAAAAGCAAAACTTTCATTTATATTAACATAAGATTTGATTTCTTCAAGCATGAGCTTCCCGGCACGCACTGCTTCTGATTCCGGTAAAAAAGGTGAAAAACCGGCGGCAATTAAATCGGCATTGACAAAGATCGGACAGCCCGCCTCATTTGGTAAGAATTCCAGGGCAAAGGTAGTTTTGCCTGCACCATTCGGCCTCGCGATAATTACAATTTTTTCATTGAGCATGTTAATTACTTTTTTGTTTTGTATCAACTCTGTTATTTATTCTTTATACTTTTTTTCTATGAAGATCAATATGTTCATATCTGAATTGATCGCGATTTTTTCCCATCAGGGCAGTCCCGGATACGATATGCATTCTTTTAATTCCGACGCACTGTTTCTCAAAGACACACAAAGTTTTTTCGCTCCTTTTTAATTTTTCATTAGCGCCTATTCGCGAAAATTCGCGGACAAAAAATATCCTGTCTATCCTGTGCCTCCTTGTTAAATAATAAAAAAACCGCAGTCTTCTCAGACCGCGGTTTTAATTTTATTAATGGTGCCGAAGGCTGGATTTACTATCACCATCTAATTATACACTGAAAACTTGATACGGCGGCCAAGCTAATCAGGTCTTTCGAGGTCTTAGAGATTTTTTGGCGACCAAGGGATTAGCATGAATGGATTTATCTTTAA
Source organism: Desulfobacterales bacterium (assembly GCA_028277765.1). GTDB lineage: Bacteria > Desulfobacterota > Desulfobacteria > Desulfobacterales > SURF-7 > JANQFQ01. The sequence goes on along the minus strand of JANQFQ010000081.1, from coordinate 2,117 downwards.
TCGTGCAATTCCCCGGATGTGATTTTTATCCAATTAAGAAGGCGCTCCTGCAGTTGTTCTTCAAGGTTTAGTAAGCTTATTCTTTCTGTGAGAATTTTTGCTTCAATCATTTTTTCAATAAGGAGCAGGCGGACAAATTCTCTGTCTTTTTCCCTGTAAGCTGCAAGCTTGCTGGCAGCAAGATCGTGAGCTTCAACACACCACCCGGTATTTCCGGCTGTAGTTTCCGGATCACTGACCGATACAGCTCTTTGTTCCCAGCCATCAGGCAGTTTCGCGGATTCAATGAGTATTCCATGGACATAGAAACCATGTGTCTGGTGGAACATAGAGAGTTCACCCAGCGCGCCATCTATGGCATCAGCGGTTTCAGGCCGGTTCTTTGGTTGAACATCAACCTCAATTGATGCACGAAGGCTTTCCGGTGCATTCGGAAATTCTCCTAAAATTGCCTGAGAACCGAATATCCATAACTCGGTGTCCTTTGATACATCACAGGCTGCCCGGATTGCGTGTTCAAGCTGGTCTCGTGTCATCGTTATCCTTTTTAAATCATAGATTGAGCTGATTACGTTCGTCAGGGTTTAAAACTGCAAAAAAGGGATTGCTCTGGCGTAAACGATTGGACCGTTCACTGGATGAAGTGAAAAATTTTGACAGGCGCTGAATTGAATACATATTCAAAATGTCACGCCACTCCATTAAATCCCTTGTAGCTGTTCCCTGATCTTTTTTCAGTAATTGATCGATATGATCTTTTGCGCGCTTTACAAGGGAAGTATCCTGTTCTATGGCTTTTGCTAATTTACGAGACAGTTCGTGCAGATGTTTATCCTTTTCCAGGTGGGTCAATGAATTCTTTGCCTGCTGCTGAGCGGAATTGTCAGGTGACAGCAGGGTTCCATACAGGAGGGTCAATGCATCTAGCTTAAGAACGGGAATATCCGCTTTTGTATATCCTTCAAGTTCAATTGTAATATCAAAGTCATTTTCCACCTGATTGAGTGATGTCCGCAACTTACGCAAATAATTCGTCAGGTGGCGGGTTTCATGCAGCAGTCCTAAAGAAAGCGGTTCACCAAAGCTTTCAGAAGTCGATTGAAGCCATGCCGCGTGCGGATACGGTGTAATGTTCTCAATTTCCTTTTTAATTATAGTGAGCAAGTTTTCATACCGGTCTTTTTCCGCCTGGAATAGCTCTACTATAATCTGCATGAGCCTGTCCGACTTCCGAATCTCATACTGATGTTTTCGACCGCCTCCCACACGTGAGATGAAACCCGACTTATAGAGTTTACGAAGTGCCTTCTGAGCGCCGGGCAGAGTCAGGCCAGCGCGCCTGGCAGCATCCGAAGGTGTAAGAGGGCCGTCTACTTCATTCGCCATGACTCTAAGCAGCCTCACATGTGCCCCGGTGCCCAAAAGTTCATTCAGCGGATAGCGTAATGGATCTTGTTCCGATACAATTGGACGCATAACAATTTTTCCTTCGTATTAACGTTTTCTGTATAGATAATAAAACTATAGTTTCTTTTTGTCAACTATTATTTATTAACTATAGTTTTGTTTCGCGGGTTAGTTTATGTACACTATTAATAAATGTACATAAATAATGTACATTCAAAAAAAATGTACAAGGAAGAATTAATATGAGACCGGAAAAAAAGACAGCCTTATAAGTGCTGTAATAAAATACCTGCCGGATAACAATTATGAAACAGGGCAAAAATCTCGAAAAGGGATCAAATCTCCGTTTGACGTTTGGAGATTATTTTGATTAATTTTTCGTATCGTTTTTTCTTTTTTCGGTCTTTGCGTAGACCTTTTTTCACACGCTCTATTACTGCCCCTACTGAACTATGCTTCTTCAGATTAAAATCCCTGCCAATCTCAAGCAGCGGTTTTTCACAATGCATGCGTATCATATATATTGTCATGTCTCGCGCTTCATTCTCAATCCCTCTCCTTATTTTATAAAGATCTTCTTCTTTGACCTTGTAATACCCGCAGACAGCTTTCTTTATCAATTTTGTTTCCGGTAGGAATATTTTGGAAGCAGGTACTTCTGTGTCTCTTTTACTGGTGGAAAAAGTGTCTTTAATCCACTCAACAAATTT
>JANQFQ010000064.1 GCA_028277765.1 Desulfobacterales bacterium | reverse complement strand
AGTTTCTCTACCCCTAGCGCCAGGACAAAATCAAAGGCACCAGATGCCACTGCATAGGCCGCGGCGCGCAGCGCTTCCTGCGCTGTAGCACAGAAATTCTCCAAACGTGTAACACCAACATGGGGAAGTTTCAGCGTTTCGGCCTGGCCAACCGCTGCCTTGCCGATGTTCGCTTCATCATAGCAGGTTCCCACATAAGCGGCCTCGATCTGATTTTTCTCAATACCAGCATCTTCCAGACATTCAGTAAACGCCTCAACAATTAAATCCTCAGCACCCGCGTCCCAGCGTTCACCAAAACAGGTACACCCCATTCCCAGTATAGCGACTTTATCTTTTATCCCTTCAGCCATTTTAACTCACCTCCTGTAAAGGCGTTGCTTTCCAGTAATACCCAATAATATTTCTGGTCTTATCGCTGTATCTCACACGGAAAGTCATCTCCATAGCCTTTCCAGCAGAAAGATCCTCTATCTTGCAGTCCGCGATATCAAACATGTTTTTACCGCCCCCTTCAAATTCCATTCGGCAAGCCAGACTTGGCGGATCGAGACTGGGGCCGAACATATCACCTGTATAGCTGATGATGCGTCCGGTTTTATCTGCAAAAGGATACGGTTCCATTGTGTCGGTAGCGCTGCATTCAGGATTGGCGCATATTCTCTGGGGTGGCCATTGCGGTGCACCACACTCGGTACATTTGGATCCCCAGAGGCCCAGGATCTCTTTTCGCCTCCGCCATAGTACGGAAAAAGACGTAAAGTCCGGGACCTCATTCCTCAGGCCCACATCCGGAGACAAATGATCCCGCCAGACCGCGAATTTTACATAACTGTCCAGGGACTCTTTTTTGGCCAGATGACCTGAAATACCGATGCTGCCTTTCTTCTGCTTAATATTCTCCGTCACTTCAAAATAAAGAGCATCAACACCGCTGCCGAAGCTTGCAACAAGCAGTTTGTCGCCGGGCTTCGCGTCTTCAAGCGCCTGTGCCAGCATAACCAGTGCGTGAGAAGTTCCTGAATCACCAATTTCTTCCTGAAGATTGCTCTGCTCAATTTCAGGTGTTATGTTCAATGCCTTGTTTATATCCTTACGTCCCCCCCTGAGATGACAGGGATAAATCACCTTGACAAAATCTTCAATTTTCAGCTTAAATTTTTTCAGCAGTCCGTTAATCGCTTCGGGAATAAACTTTGAATATCCCTCACTGCGAATCCAGCGCTCTTCCCATTGCCGGTCCGTGTTTGAATCATTTAAACGTATGTGATCACAAAAGTCATAGGTAACAGAATAAGAACCTTTGAACTCGGCGATAACATCTTTATCACCGACTACAAAGGCTGCAGCAGCATCACCAAAAATCATCTCCTGGTTGGTTGCAGGCTTTCCCAAACGGCAATCAGCTGAAGTGACCAAAACATTATTCAACATTCCTGATGCAACACCTTCAAAAGCGGAAAGCAATGCAGTGGTGCCTGCCTTTAGACCTCCGCTAAAATCAGCTGCTCTCACCTGGTCCGCCACATTGAGGGCCGGGATAACGATTCCCGAGTTCAGCCTTTCCTTGTAAGGCATTGTGGATGACGCAAAATAAACAGCATCAATAGTTGAACGATCAACGCCTTTCAAGGCATCAATGCCGGCCGCCACAGCCATGGTAATCGCATCCTCGTCAAAATTCGCTACTGCTTTTTCCCCCTGCATATGGGCCATAATGGCCATGTTGAACCAGGCAATAGCCTCAACAACCGTACCCCGATTCATTCGGTATCGTGGCACATATCCGCCATAAGAGCATATTCCAGTCATCGTCCCTTCCTTCAAATGTCGTTAAAAGTTATAAAAAACGATATAATTTTTTTTTGGATACCAAAATAACTTAGTAAATCTGCTGAACAGCCGCAAGTTATCATTCTGCGTGAAATGTAAGTGATATCAGTATAATGCACAACTTTCCAATGTCAACAACTATTTTAGTTTCGCTTTTATGCTATAAAAACACCAAACGATAAACATCAGAGGCCAGTCCGTTCAAAAGACAATGGACGCGTTGGTTTTTTAAACACTATGTTTATCCATTTCTTTCAATCATTAAGAAAATAATATAGACAGCTACAATCCCAATAAGACATATCGGTCCTGCATTGTACTTAATGGACCATACGGTCTTTTGGATATCATGCATCCTTCATACCTGTCAAGAAAAAACTATAAAATTCTTTACACACCAAAAATCGATCCGGGAAATTAAATAATACTCTATATTATTTAATACTTATTGACTTATATTTTTTTATCCCGTATTAATGGCGCATAAAAATGATGAAATTTCTTTATGTGCAAATATTATTTTGACAGAGAAAAGTCTTTTTAGTTAGATAGTTAATATACAGGAAAAAGAGCAATGAAAAACGTTCCCAAAAAAATGACCCTCTCCCAACTTGCCAAAGCTTCACAGGTTCCGGTTTCCACCATCAAATACTATATCCGAAAAGGACTTTTTCCATCTGCTATAAAAATTAGAAAAACAAAGTCACTATATACTCAGCAACACCTTAACAGGATTAAACTGATCAAAAAAATTCAGAGCAAAGGGAACATGACACTTGCCCAGATCAAAGAGGTTACCGACCTGGTTGATAAAGAAGATGGGGAAGATGATTCTGAAATTCATGTGGGAACCAAGGAATTCAAAACCGAAATCATCAAATCCGCAACAGCCCTGTTTCAACAAAAGGGGTATGATATGGTTTCCATCAGAGATGTGACCAATAATCTTAATATTGGTCGAAGCACTTTCTATAAACATTTTAATAACAAAAAAGATCTGTTTATCCAATGTATTGAGCATATGGTAGAAACCGAGGCGGAAGAACTCGGCTTAATCTACTCTAAACTAGACAAAAATTCCTCCCAAACCATTTATAAACTCGGAGATGTGCTGTATCAAATAAATCCCTCATGGAGCAAAATGATTACCATGCTCCGCACCGCTGCAGCCTATAATCCGGATGAATTTACAGACAGTCTAAACGCGATCATCTATCGAAAAATTGATGTACTTGAAAACAGCATTAAAGAAGGTATCAAAACCGGACTGCTTCGCGACATAAATGCCAGGATGCTGGCGATCATCGTTCTGGCAATTATGGAATACAGTCCGGATTATATGCTGGCATTGCACGGAGAAGATATTGACAACGAAAAAATCTATGAAGATCTCAAAGATATTTTCTTCAGCGGCGTGTTAAAGAAGGAAGAGAAAGAATAGATGCTTTGACAATGATAATATACAAGTTAAGAAAACATACATCTTAGCAAACGAGGGTATGCGCGCGGGCTGAATACAATATTGGTTAAAATCGCACATTCAAAGGAGCAGTGACATTCTGTTTTCTTAATATTTGAAAGCAAATTTTTCGCAGCAGGTGAACTCAGCACTTTATTGATATCATAATCAAAATCCCTGATATTGCCCATAGATGCATTCTTTGTCGCACTTATGGTATCTAATATCTCACAAGGCGCTACTATACCGTCATCATAGATTTCAACCAGTCGTTTTCCTGCCAAACAGGGATAAACCATCTTATCTTTTATGACTGTTTCTGACAATACATGATTCATGTGCTTATATAAGCCGTAAAAAATACGTGAAAACTGATAGCTTCTTTTTTTTAAATTTTTTGACGCATGTGCTTCCACCTTTGCGAGGAGTTCATTATAGCGGTATATCGAAACATCGTCAGCTGACCGGTCACGTGTATTTCCACGGGCCAGCAACAATTCATGATCATCAATAACCAGATTATGATTAACATAATTAAACAGGTCTTCCATATCATGCTGATTGTATTTTGACAGTACAGTCGTGATTTTAATATAAAAATTGCTATGATGCTTTTTTAACTCATGAAGACGCTTATAGGTTTTTAAAAGCATCTCAAAGCTACCGGGTAGTTGTCGAATACTGTCGTGCTGTTCACCTATACCATCAAGGGAGAGGCCAACATTTAACAGGCATGAGGGGCATTCTTGAAGTATTTTAGATACAGCTTCTTCAATTTTTTCCGGGAAAAAAGCGTTTGTAGGAATGGTAAAAAGTCGCGTGCCGCTGTTTAAATAAAAATAGTTTGCGATTTCAGGTATATCGTTTCTCAGGAAGGGTTCACCGCCTGTTACCGTAAGCTGTAGCAAATTTTTAAAATTCCTTGAAATTTTATAAATCTCATCAAGACTCAGTTCCCGCTTTACCTGTTCTCCGTTCTGTTTTTCCCAGTTAAAACACATTTTACAGCGGGCGTTACAACGTGATGTAACAAAAAAAATGAGATATGATGGATAATCAGAAAAATATGCCGAGACAAGACGTTTTATTCTTTCAGCGTTATGCACGAGCAGATCCCTTTGCAAAGTATAGAAAAAGCCCCTTAACAGCCGCAAAACCAAGCACCAAGCTTAATATATATTGAAGCAGCGCTGCCTTAATACAAAAAATGATCCCTTTTTCATTAAAAACAAAAACAAAGAAGTCACGATAAAATAGAAGATACAGTAGAAATGATATAAGAAAAAGAACAGATGACACTTTAGCAAAGGAAGTAATTATTATCCCTGGCAGAAAAATAATACTTAAAAAAGCAAACCCGCAGGACAGACCGGCTCCTTTTGTTGTGACAACATTGTCGAACTGTTTCCTTGATAGAAAAAGCTGCATCCATGAAGTACCACGACTGAAAAAATTTTTTACTATTGTCAAGAAGCTGGCAGGAAAATGATGATCAACCTGTATGGTTTTATCAACATAAATTTCTCCGATTTCAAGTAGCCGATATCCGAACTCATAATCTTCAACATCAGCTCCCTTAATTTTTTCATCAAAACCTCCAACAATTTCAAATATCTCTTTTTTTATTATCGCGCACCGCGGCTCAAAAGAGGTAACACTTTCATTCTCAACAAGACGCCAGTGATGAAAATCAAGAAGAGCTTTATATTCAGCTATCAAACCTGGACTGGCGGAGTTTTTGGAATAAATCCCTATTAGGGCGTTTCCGCTTTCCTTGTCTTTAAATCCGGAAATCAATTTAGTTAATGTGTCTTTGTGTAATATAATATCTGAATCAAAAAAAATGATTGTATCTCCCGATGCCGCTCTTACACCATCATTTCTTGATTTTGCGCTGCCCGAATTAACATCGTTTTTTATGATTTTTATTGGATAATCTGAAGCGATACTGACAGTCCGGTCTTCACTGGCATCATCCACAAGCAGGACTTCACAATCGCCAAAGTCCGGAGAAATCACTATAGAATCAAGAAGCCTTGCGATGGTACCTTCTGCATTATATGTCGGGATAACTATAGAAATCATATCAACGTATTATAATAATTAATCACATGATATTTATATATATTAAAACAACCGTATAATGCAATGCATAAACAATGAATAGAAGCAATTCCTTAATCATTTTAAACCACGCTGAAATCATTTTAATAAAACAGACCAGAGTCATGCGGGATGACAAATAATTCCTTGATCAATATAATGAATTCAAATATTAATAAATAATGTCGTTGTTTGCGATATTCAATTAATCTGAACATTTTGATAACATTTGGTTGAATTATGATGTGTAAAATATTCTATGAGCAACATTTACCAGTTCTCCTTCTAATTGCACTTGTAAGCATATCAGGATGCACAGAACATGGCCCCATTGAAAAGACTGATGTTGTTGGAAAATACGAAACGAGCATGAGAATTACAAATTGTTTTGTAGAATTATATCCTGACGGAACTTATACAGAATCTTATATCAGATGCACACGAGAACGTTTTAATTCCTCACTTGAGGAACCAGACGGTATTTTCGTCTATGGCAGTGATTCCGATAGTGAACAGTTTGTTTATGTGAAAATAAAATTTGAAAACCTGACAAACAGCGGCAAATGGGAATATAAAAGTATTAATGGTAAAGCGTTTCTTATACTGACAGATTTTATGTTTGATGAAATCCCGGGATTAACTAAAAAGATGAAAGGTGACTGGACCGTGCAGGTAAAAAAAACACTTGCCGGAAAACTTCGTTTAGATGCTATCCCTGAGCTAAACTATTACTATGTAAAAAAATGCCTTTAGTTACAGGCATAAGATGAAATCTTACACTGTATAAAATCAAGTACTGGTCAACACACATGAGAATATTATGGCTTTCAGCAGAAAAAAAAGCACTATACTGGAGCCTCATTGCGATTATTGTAACAACTGTCCTTTCACATTTTTTTATACGTGGAAGATTTTTTGTTTGTGATGAATTCCGTTTTTTTGGCGTAATCTACAGATTTCTGAATGGTTCATTCACATATGATCCCATGCTGGCCATGCTTCCGGGTTATCATGCAATAACCTATCTGTTTGCCAAAATCTTCCAGGTAGACACATTAAACGGAGTCCGTCTGCTCACAACATTATACGGTATCCTTTCTGCGCTGATGTTCTACCTGTGTGCAAAAAAACTAAATCTGCAAAATGCGCCCCAACGCACAATAGACTATTTCATGCTCCCGGTCTTGTTCCCTTTTATATTCCTAGTTTATACAGATTCGCTATCAATGCTGTTCGTTCTTATTGCTTTTTACTGTTATTTAAATAGCAGCTTTACTTTAGCAGCAGTTTTCTGTGGTCTTGGTGTCGTCGTACGCCAAACAAATATAATCTGGGCGGCAATGATATTTTTAATGATATATATTGATAACTACAGTTTCAGCCTTAACATGAAAGGTATTAAATGCCATATAAAAAAGTGCTGGCCATTTCTTGCTCTAGCTTTATGCTTTGTCCTATTCGTCTTGATAAATGGTAGTGTGGCATATAAAGATAAACAAGCATATCCTTTAATATTAAGTGTCGAAAATGTGTTTTTCTCTTTAAATATTTTCTTTTTTCTATTTCTTCCCTTGAATATCGCAAACACACGAAAGATTTTGACACGGCTAAAACAGAAACCTTGGCTACTTTTAATATGCTTTACTTTATTCTGTATCTACATGACCATGTTTCACCCTGACCATGTAACGAATAAACCGAATTTCGTATTAACAAATATTGCTATCAAAGCAATCAAATCTAATTTAACGATTAAAGTTCTAAACTTTATTCCTATCATATGGGCGCTCTTATCAATTATGGTATGTACTTTTTATAAAAAATCACAGTATATGCTGTACCCTTTCTGGCTGCTGCTATTGCTACCTTTATGTATCGTTGACACAAGATATTATATCCCGACATTGACCTTATTTCTTCTATTTAAAAAACCAGAGGCCAGGATCATCGAATGGACAATAACAGCGATTTTTTATGCCGTATCTATATCCCTTTTTGCTATGATTATCATAACAGATTTTTTCCCATGATAGCTTTTCATAACACCTCATTATTAAACTGCCCGTTAGGACATGTCCCTCACTTTTTCTACATTTTGACACTATTTTTTTCAGATTTCTGTTGCGCAAACATCAATTTGCGATATTATTTGAGCTGTCAATGTGAAAAGTATGAAAGTTGAACAGAAGTTAACATGAGAGGATTTTTTTATATTGGAACTCAGCGAATACGATTCACTTTATAAGCTTGAAACAGGCTACTGGTGGTATAAAGCCCTTCATGAGCTTGTTGAGTTTTATATCCAAAAGCTTAATTCAAAAGGCTCAAAAATACTTGATGCAGGGTGTGGCACAGGAGGGATGCTGGATATTCTTAAAAGGTATGGGACTATTGAAGGTATTGATTCTTCAGAGAAAGCTATATCCTTTTGTAAAAAAAAAGGACTAAGAAACGTCAAACTGAGAGATCTAAACAACTGGCAATATTGTCCCAACCATTATAACGCTATTGTAAGCCTAGATGTTCTTGCACAAGAAGGTATTATTGATGATATTGCAGTAATGCATAAGATCTTCCACGCTTTAAATACTGGAGGGATCTTTATTCTTAATGTTACCGCTTTTAACTGTTTGAAAAGGGAACATGATATTGTCGTTTCTACATTACGAAGATACAAAAGGGATGCTCTTGTGGCTGAGTTAAAAAAAATTGGATTTAATATTGAAACCGCGACCTACAGATTGCCGTATCTATTTGTATTAATACTTATCAGAAAATTATTTTTCCTGATTTTTAAAATTAAAAAAGATGTCAAGTCAGACCTGCAACTACTACCTGGCCCTGTAAATGCTCTGTTTCTGGGACTTAATCGGATTGAAAATAAAATGATAGTTAATGGCTTAAATATGCCTTTTGGCAGTTCTCTTTTTATTGTAGCGAGGAAAAGTTAGCGATATGATGTTATCCAAAAAATTACAGGAGTAAAAATTCTATGATCTCCGTTGTCATACCTATATATAATGAAGATAAACTTATTGATGAGCTCTTTTCTCGGACAAAAGAGAGCATTTCTTTATTTTCTGAAGATTTTGAAATCATATGTGTTGATGATGGAAGCAATGACAGAAGTCTTGAAAAATTGCTTGAATGTCATCATCAGGATAATCGGTTTAAAGTTATTTCTTTTTCGAGGAATTTTGGCCATCAGACAGCTATTTTTGCCGGCCTTAGTTATGCCAAAGGTGATTATATCGGTATAATGGACGGCGATTTGCAGGATCCGCCTGAGCTTTTCGCAACTTTTTTTGAAAAATTAAAAGAAGGTTATGATATTGTATATGGTGTCCGAAAAAAACGTAAAGAGAGCTTTCCTAAAAAGTTTTCGTACTGGCTTTATTACAGGATCCTTTCAATTACTAGTGATATAAAAATCCCTATAGACAGCGGTGATTTTTCATTATTCACACGAAAGGTGCGTGATCACATGCTTGAAACAAACGAGCATAATTTATTCATAAGAGGCATCCGCTCATGGGTTGGGTTCAGGCAGGCACCATTTGAATATGAAAGATCACCGAGGCATCATGGACAGCCAAAATACAGCTTAAATAAATTGAAAAAACTTGCTGCTGATGGCCTGTTCGGCTACAGTCATGTTCCGATAAAACTATTGGGCAGAGCCGGAACAGTAATTATACTTCTTTGTCTATTATATTCAATTTATACTGTTTATGAAAAATATTTTCTGGGAATAACCCCCAAGGGATTCACAACTCTGATTATTGCAATATTTTTCTTTAGTGGTGTTCAGCTGGTGTCTCTAAGAGTTATCGGTGAATATGTTGTAAGGATACATGACGAAGTAAAAAAAAGGCCCCGGTTTATAATCAAAGAAAAACACTTAGACTGATTTTTTTAATTAAATATTTCTTTAGGAAATGATAACTCCAAGATTTATACCATCTATTTCCCTATCTGCAGCCGTATACAGATCTATAAAAGTATTGGGCAGATATTCAACGTATTATCCCCCCAGTTATATCGAACAGATTAAAAAATATTTTGGAAAAAAATATGTCGTCCTGTTTCCTCAGGCAAGGATTGCTTTATTTGCGATTATGAAGACTCTTTTTGACGAAGACTCTGAAATTATTATTTCAGCCTATAATGTTCCAGCTGTCATAGATTATTTAAAACCTTCCGGCGTTATACTTCGATACGTTGATGTTGAAGAAAACGGTTTTAATATTGATATCAGCAATATTGTTAATGCTGTGAATAAAAACACAAAGGCTGTGTTAATCTCACATATGTACGGCCAGGCTGTTGATTTTTCAGAACTGATATCTTTGTGCAGAGACAAAGGCATTCTGATAATTGAAGATGCTGCCCAGGCATTTGGATCAAAGATTGAAAGCAAGAATGAAAAGTTGTGTGGTAGACTTTGCGGAACATGTGGAGATATAGGCATATTCAGTACTGGTATTATGAAGAAGTTTACAACTATAATAGGAGGATTTGTAGTTACAGACCGCTCTGAACTTTATCATGATATACAAAAGTTTAAAAATAATCACTGCAGTCCAAGCATGAGCAGACTTCCCATCGTTCGTGACCTGGCTGAAAATTTAAAGATCGTTATTTCTTCTAATAGATACATTTTTAATATTATATTCTTTTTCTTTAAAGAATATATTCGAAATATCAATTTTGATGTAAAAAAAGACAGGGCAGGAATAAATCCAGAAACATTTTCACAGGATTTTCTGGAAAATTACCATTCCTGTCTAGGAATAAAGAGTTTTGAAAAATTTGAAATCATAAAAAATATATATTCACAAAACGCTGTTTTTTTTGAAAAGCTGATGAATGACCCCGGCAATGAAATAAACACTGATTATTTCAATTACCTTCACTATCCTGTTCTTGTTAATAATAGAAAAGAACTGATAAAAAAACTAAATAAGATAGGCTGTGATGCAGGACCTGGAAAATTTTGCAACTATGGGGGTACGGAATGTATCAATTCTGAAAAAGCAGTTAATAATCATATAAATATACCACTTCATCCTGGCATATCACATAAGATGTTTAAGTCTATAGCCGCAATAATAAAAATCCATAGGATATAAATGCTTCTGAACAAAATTAAAAGCGGATTAACCTATCTAGGATATCTTCTCACAAGAAGAAAAAAAATATTTTTAAATTTAAAACCCATCAGTATCCTGTGGGCAATCACATGGGATTGTCAAAAGAAATGTGAATACTGTGACCGCGAGAAGGCCATGTCAGATGCAATGCTTCCTGGAGAAGAAACGGTTAGAAAGATTATTTCCGATATTGGCAAAATCGGAGCATTATCCGTGTCGCTGACCGGAGGAGAAGTGTTACTATACAAAAACCTCTTAATGGTTCTAAAGCTTTTAAAAAAAGAAAAAGTTCTGGTGAACATTAATACGAATGGTTTGCTGTTGCCAGATGTATGGGATCAATATCGCAAATTAGTATACTCCTATACTATTGGTATCAACGCTTTGACTGAGGCAGAAATAATAAAGCTTTCTACCTTTTTAGAAAGAATCATTTCTTTACGTAATAGACCTCGGATAAATTTAAGATTTGTCATGACACCAGAAAACTATAGTGATTTTCTTGACTCTTATGACGATTATAAGAAATTGTCAGACCATATACTGTATCAACCAGTTCACTCAAAAATGTCAGAAAAAGATTATCATGGGGAAAATGATAACTTTCTATCATTAGATGATATAAATGAAATTGATATGCTGATGAAAAAAAAGAATATCAAATGCGGAACTTTAAAAAAATACATTTCAAACAATTTATATAATAAGTCAGTAAAATGTTATGCAGGAATTTTTACATTAACAATTGATCCGTATGGCAATGTATATAATTGCAATCATTTAAAAGAAAAACTCGGAGAGATAAGTGTGAATAAATCATTTTTTGAAATCTATAATGATTTAAAATATTATAGAGAAAAAATATATCTTAGAGATGGAAGTGAATGTCAGTGTTTTACTAATGATAGAAGACTTGATTGGATTATATCCGATATGATTGTTGATTTTTTAATTGTTGGAACCGCTAAACAAAATATTTTTTAGAATCATTTGACAGAAAGACAAAGATTATCGAATTAAATGGGTCTCAGTTACTGACTGAGACCTTTTTTATTGTTTAAAAGAGGGGCGGAGAAAGGTTGTCACGGCCAAGTATCCGCCCCTCACAAAAACCGGGCTGAGACAGCCCACAAAACAGGCTTATGATAATCTTTGTTAAAACAATTCTCAAGAAGCTTTTCAAAAAAGGCAAAAATTATTCCTGGCCCCATCCTTATCCATGTCCGCGATGCAGATCCAGTCATGTCTGGGGGCACGGCTATGTTCCGGCATATTTTGACGGATTTAAAGAAGCGCTACTGCTGAGACGTTACCGGTGTCCCTGTTGTGGATGCGTCATCCGGCTCAGGCCGGAAGGTTATTTTAAGCGTTTTCAGGCGTCTATAAAAACAATCCGAGAAAGCGTACAGGGCAAGGTAAGGGACCAGCGGTGGCTTTCCGGGTTGTCCCGCAGTCGTCAGAATCACTGGTTCAGGGCTTTAAAGCGGAAAGCTGCGGCTTATTTTGGTAATTCCGGTCCGGATCTGCCGGAAGTGTTTGATCGTCTGATCATGCAGGATGTAATTCCCGTGAGCCGGACTATTTAATCCGGGATATTTTTTGCCTGTATACCGCCCTACCGAACAGTGTCATTTTTTAGTCTTTATTTTAGCTGTATAGGGAAGAAAACAGCGAAAGGAGGACAAAATTATGATCGAAGAGAGAAAAAAGCAGGTAGGGATTTTCCGATTTGGGGTGATCAGCGACTTTGTCAACAAAAGCCGGTTGACAAGAAAGGAGAGAAGACTGCTTTTGAGGGAGAAGTGTTCCCGCAAGTGGGAAATTCCCTTTTCAGGCAGGACAAGGATCAGCCAGGGGACCATCAGAAGATGGATACGGATGTATGACGGCACCCTGGAGTCGTTGTATCCGCAGGACCGATGCGATCAGGGACAAAGCCGGGCCATGGATGAAGATACGTGTCTTTCATTAAAGCGGCTGAAGGAAGAGCTGCCTGACGCAACCGTTTTCAATCTGATCAGCGAGATGAAAAAACGGAAGCTGGCAACTCCCGGCATTTGCTTGAACCCGTCGACCGTATACCGGTTTCTGCATCATCAGGGGCTGATGGATAACAATGCCGTCACGCCAAGAGACCGCCGGAGATTTGAAGCGCCGCTGCCGAACGAGATATGGCAAAGCGATGTGATGCACGGTCCAAAGGTGCTTGTAGATGACAGAATGCGCAAGACCTATCTGATTGCTTTTATGGATGACCATTCCCGCCTGGTTCCCCACGGCGAGTTTTATCTGACAGAACGGCTGGCATCGTTTTTAAATGCTTTTGAACAGGCCTTGAGTAAAAGAGGCCTTCCCCGGAAGCTGTATGTGGATAACGGCCCAGCATACCGCAGCAAACATCTGGAAGAAATAACCGCGTCTTTAGGGATAGCATTAATTCATGCTGAGCCGTATATGCCCCAGGGAAAAGGTAAAATCGAGAGATTTTTTAAAACCGTTCGCGGTGGATTTTTGACCGGGTTTACGGGAAACACGCTTACCGAGATAAACGAGGCGTTTGATCTGTGGCTCAATGATGTTTATCACCAGCGGAAGCATTCCTCTACCGGCATGACACCGTTTGCACGATTTACCGACAATATGGAATGTCTTCGCAATGCCCCGGCAGATCTTAAAGATCATTTCCGTAAAGTCGCAAGGCGTCGTGTGGCCAAAGACAGGACTATCACCTTGAACGGGAGGCTGTATGAAGGCCCCATCGCCCTGATCGGCAAACAGGTAGAGCTTTTATATCATGAAGAATCCCCGGAACAGGTTGAAGTCCGGTATCAGGGCAAGACCTATGGCATGGCGGCATTGGTGAATCTGTACGTAAATTATCGTGTTAAAAGAGACAAGAACAATAATGCACAGATGGATGTCTCTTCGGGCAAACCGTCATATAAAAGCGGAAAGCTGTTTAAAGGAGATAAATCATGAATAAAAAGTACCGGACATTCTTTGGATTAAAGAAAGAGCCGTTTGCAGCTGATCTGGCACCCAAAGAGATCCTTCAGACAGAAGCGCTCAAAGGTGTTAAAGACCGGTTTGATTATGTGGCAAACCTGGGCGGAGTCGGTCTTGTAACCGGGGAGATCGGCAGCGGCAAGACCACTGCCCTGCGATATGCCGCGGACAAACTGCATCCGTCGGAATATCAGACTTTTTACGTCACCGCCACAACCGGCTCCATCCTGGACCTTTACCGTCAGATTGCAGCCGAACTCGGCATGTACCAGTCCAGTAACTCCAAGGCGGTCATGACGCGCCTGATCCGAAAGGCTGTTATGGATCTGGTTGAAGATCGCAAAATAAAAGCCATGCTGATTATTGATGAAGCATCCCTTTTTCGTCTGGAAGTGTTTGCGGAACTGCATACAATCATACAGTTTCATCAGGATACCAGGGGGCTTTTGCCTGTCATTCTTGCCGGTCAATCCAGCCTTGTGGATAAGCTCTCCTACCACACTTCAGCGCCTCTTGCATCGAGAATTATCACTAGAAGTCATCTGGAAGGTCTCAGCCCGGATGTCATGAAGCGATACCTGGAGCATCATTTGAAGATCTGCGGCATAAAAAAGAACCTGTTCGAAGAAGCGGCTGTGACCGCCGTACACCAGGGTTCCGGCGGTCTTTTAAGAAAAGCCAATCATCTTGCAAGGGGCGGCCTCATTGCCGCGGCTGGCGACAAATCAAAGCTGGTGACCGCTGAGCATGTGCGCCTGGCGTCATCAGAAATATTTTAAAGGAGGAAACAATGAAACCATCTGAAGAAGCGAAACGCGCATTTGAATTATGGCAAATGGTTAAGGCACTTGAAGACTTTTTATATGAAACTTATTATTATGAGTTCAGAGCAATCAATGTGAAAAAGTTATTTGACGACGATGAAGATAGTGAATATGATGAAGACGGTTTGTTCATATAATTTGAATAAATTTATTTTTCGTAAAAATAATCAGAAAATTTAGATCCAAATAATCTGAGAATCAACATGATCAACCCCAGAAAAAATTGAGGGGCAACTATAAATATATCAGGAAGCTTGAATCTATTATTGAATTCTAACTCACATTCTCTGTTATTTTCCTTTTAAAGATATAAATATTCTCAATTTTTTTATTAAAAATATAATTTTGGTTTAATTCATTCATAATAAATTTCTCAAGTTCGATGATTCTAGGATCACTATGGTCTTGTGAAGAGGGTATAGACCCAGGCAAAACCACAAAAACGGGTTTGTTGGCAAATATTTTCTCTAATTCTTTTATAAAAGTGGCATCATCGCCTTCAATTGTTTTTATAATATCACTAAATAAAATTGTTGATGGATCAATATATTTTGTTGGTGATATTGAACCTGTAAGCATATAACCGAGAGTTGAAGTGGAAAAAAACACATATTCCCCCTTAACTTTATACTGCTTTATATGATTAGCAACTTTTACATCCAGGCCGGTGTCAAAAGTATTGTTTTTTAAATAATATGAATAGTGGGATTTATACTGCTTGTAAAAAGGAGTAAGTGAGAGGCATGTTCCGATTACAATGAGCAAAACTACAAAGACTCTCAGACGAGTTTGCAGGAGTAAGTGGGTTGATAATCCTGCTATTAATGCAGCAATGGGAGCCAAGCTAAGCATATAATGGCCATATAACTGACCTAATTGCAACAGGGTAAACATCATAACTACCAATAAAAAGGTCAATCTGAACAATAATATTTTCTTTGCGACATAAGGGCTCTTAGAATATTTGTGCATAATCACTAATGGAAATACAAAAACCATCGTCCAAATTAAAAAGTTGCTAGATTTGATATCCTTGCAGATCATTTCTATAATCTTTTTTCCTACTGGGAAACCTGTTCTGCTATAAGAAAAGGGAACTTTTATTAAAGTGATATAAAGGATTCTAATATTACCGGAGATGCTGTAAATTAATAATGTCGTGATATAAGGAATACAAAAACCTATTATCAATGCTAAAAACAGTTTTTTGTCTGATCTCTTGTTGAATAATAATGATAGTAAAAGAAACATTACAGCGGTGGCAAAATAAGCTAATTCGTATCGAATTAAACTTGCTATACTAAGAAGGAAGCCTATGAGCCCTAAATGAAATATTGGCATTCCCTTTTCCATAAGATTGCGTTGCAGGATTAAATATATTGCAAAGCTAAGGGGGAGTAAAGCTACATGCTCAGCCATAACGGCAACACCATCCAGAATTGGATTGCAGGAAAATATCGTAAAATAAAAAACTGTTAAAAAAGGTAAATATTTTCCGCCGAGCAAATGCTTGTGTGTACGAAAAATCAGGTATGCCGACAACGATAATATAATAATCCCTCCGACTCTGACAGCAATTATTGTTTTACCAAACAGGGCTAAACATATCATATAAAACATGAATAACACAGGAGGTTTCATCTCCCACAATTCTATGTAAGGCAAATTACCGTCAAGCAGATGATTTCCCATGTTTATATAGACACTTTCATCCCAGTGTATTCCTGAAACAGTTATTTGCGGGAGCCTGCAAAAAATTATTATGAGAATAATCAGTGAAAAAGAAATTAGTGTTTGTTGATATTTTTTAAAGGAATGACTCATTTTTAATTGTAATCAAACGGGGTGACAGCTAATAAATGATTGAAATTAACAATTCATTGCATGACAGATATTGTTAGTCTAATAACCATCGAAAAATTAAAAATTCAATACTGACTTACAGGTTTTACCTTCTTTACTCTTTTGCTGATTTCCATATAACAGTTAAATGCTTCCCCTGCCTTGTCAAAAGGTTCCTTGAATAATTGCCTAATTTTACTTAACGGGAACCTTTCTTTTTTTACTGCATAATAGAGCCTGTTTCCCAGCATATAGCCGAGCTGTGTGCTGAAAACAACCGGCATGGCTGACCTGCTTTTATACTGCCGATAAAACTTTTTAATATACTCTATTGAATTTTCCGTTCTCTTCTGCAGATATAAATGCTGTAAGACCGCCCGGCCTGCATCCGGAATCACCGGATCAATATCTTGATGTTTACCATATTTCACCTGCCCTAGAAACTTTCTTAAAGAATACTCTGTTTGAGATTTCCGTTTTTCATTGATGAACTTACTGCCGAAAAAACCAAGACATTCTGTGATCACATTCCAGTAAAATCTGTCAAAAGAATTCAGATCATTTAGAATGCGCCCTCTCATCAGCGCGTTAACGTAATGCGAAGCTTCCTCAGCAGCGACATTGATGCTTGAATTCGGAAGATAGATAAGGTATCTATCTTCACCAAAGGTCGTGTATTCAAGGAGAAAACCTTCTTCTCTTTTAATTTTGTCCCTGATAATTCTGACATGGCTTTTCAATCCCTGTATATCACTAATAACATCCATAAAATTCAGGTCGCTCGCGTAGTATATTGACAGTTTTTGAAAGCGGTCTTCAGGCAGTTCCATGTCCAAAATCGAGGCAATCGTTTCCGCCATGTCATGAATTGTCGTACCCTGACGTTCGAACTCATCATCCTCCCAATCCCTGTGAACAGGGTAATAAGCATCTGTTGAATACTCCAGCCAGTTGAGATATGATTGGATCTTATTGGCTGGCATCGTGTTCATAACACAATAACTATCATCTGTTATTTTAAGGACATCTATCTCTTCCTTATTCATACGACAGAGTTTCCAGTAAAGATTTTCAGCGTTCTGATAAATGATCAGCCGTTTATAATTTATATCAAGCTGCCGCATAAGGTTTTCGACTTCTTTCGGTAGGTGGTTAGGTGACACGTGGTAATCACCGTCAACAACATAAATCAGTTTTTCAGGTTGCTGGATCATTTTTTTTACGATGATCCGGGAAGAATATTTGTCGCGTTCCCTGAGCCCTTTGATCCCGTCTTCTCCTTTTGTGTTAATGCCAAAAATCGGTATGTCATTCTCACGGCAGAAATCAATGATCGGGCGCCAGTTGTCCCAATTGAAGGGCCATTTTTTCTTATAATGAATTTTTTTTAAAAAAGTTTCTTCTATAAGTTCACCTGATATATACCTATCTATATGGGCCTGGTCAGTACCATGAAACATCTCAAGGCAGAGTATGATCTCCCTTTTACTGTGAACCTCTCGAAGAACACGCAAGACCGAACGCTGAGACTGCCGTAGGGTGTGGTAATCACCATGAAAAACAACATCGCTTGATACTACCTTCTTTATCAGTTCAGCTTTATTTGACAGGGACTGAAAATCTTTCACATAACGCTTGTATTCACTCTCATACCTGTCAATTGCCCGGTTGGCACTTAAGCTCTCACGGACAAGTTTGATATTCCGCCGGTAATTTTTTTTCTGAATACGTATAAGTTGTTCGCGTAATGTTGACATGAAATTAGATCTTTCTCAAAATCCCGGTAAGATAAATTAATTTGACATACTAAATATGCCTAAATGAGCTCACGAAGTCAAGATTCTGTGTGATTTAAACAAAATAGACAGCGATCTAATTTTATTGGTTGAATTGGCTTCATTTGTTGGATTGGTAACTGATTACCAGATACTGGTTGCTAGTCGTAGCGAAGCATAGATCCCGTCTCTTTTTAGCGGGGATGATGGTCGTAGCCAAGTGTAGATCCTGCTTCTTTTTAGCAGAGATACTGATTACTTTTTTTATATTGCAAAACTCCCTGTATTTTGACTATTGAATAATGACATGACTGACTTAATTCTCCATAACGCCAATATAGTTACAATGGATCTAGAGCACCCTGTGGCCCGGATGGTTGCAGTAAAGGACGGGATGATATCAGCGGTTTCTTCTGATGATTCTCCGGAAGCTCTTAAGGATAAACTAACTAGGATTATCGACTGTAAAGGGCGGACTGTGTTGCCCGGTTTTATTGACGCCCATTGCCATATTTACGCCCTTGCCGGAAGTTTAGTCACGCTGAACCTTTCCCCACGCAACAATGTCTGTTCTATTAAAGATATCCAATCAATGCTGAAAAAACAGGCTGAAATTACACCAGGTGACTCGTGGATAAGAGGCAAAGGATATAATGAGTTTTATCTTGAAGAAAAACGCCATCTAACATGCCGTGACCTTGATGAAGCAGTACCTGATCATCCTGTAAAACTAACCCATCGTTCCGGCCATGCCCATGTATTGAATACAAAAGCGATGAGGCTTGCTGGCATCTCCATACAGACCCCTGAACCTCCGGGCGGTATCATTGACAGAGACCTTGAAACAGGAGAACCAAGCGGGCTCTTTTTTGAGATGGGCGTTTTCCTCGCAAGAAAAATTCCCCCCATAGGAAAAAATGAACTGAAAAAAGGAATTCAGCTTGCCGATCAAGTACTGTTGTCTAAGGGTATCACTTCAGTACATGACACATCTGCAGGGAACAATCAATCTAGATGGGACCTCTTTAAGAGGTGGAAAAATGAAGCACTGCTAACTTCCAGGGTTAACATGATGCTCGGTTATGACGCCTTTATGAAACTCAGAAAAAAAGGTTTCCCCAAAGATAGTGAGAGCAACCAACTCCGTTTCAGCGGTGTTAAAATAATTCTGGATGAAATTACCGGCAGGATCCATCCTGCCCAGGATGACCTGAATAACATGGTACTGGACATACATAAAACAGGCGCCCAGGCATCATTGCACGCCATCGAAGAAACAGCGGTTAAAGCCGCCTGTACAGCCATTGAATACGCTCTTGACAAAATACCGAACCAGGATCACCGTCATCGCATAGAACACTGCTCTATATGTCCTCCGACACTGGCGGAACGCCTTGCTGCCAGCAGGATAGTTGTGGTATCACAGCCGCCGTTCATATACTTTAATGGAGAACGCTACCGTCATACCGTTCCCACTAAACAGTTGGAACATCTTTACCCTTTTAGAACCCTGCTTGAGAAAAGTGTTCACGTAGCCGGAAGCTCAGATTGTCCCATAGTTCCTGCGAACAATCTTGCCGGGATCTTTTCTGCGGTTTCACGTAAGGATGAAACGGGAAATGTCCTCTCCAAAAACCAGGGCATTTCGCCGGAAGCAGCAATCAGGCTGTCTACGTCTTCTGCTGCATTTGCTTCATTTGAGGAAGGCTTGAAAGGTTCTATCACAAAAGGGAAGCTTGCTGATTTCATAGTACTCAGCAAAAACCCCGCATCTGTGCCCAGTGATGAAATCAGGGAGATTGAAATTAAAATGACAATTGTTGATGGTAAGGTGGTATGGCGTAAATAAGGTTTATTGCATAAAACCATAAAAGGATGATTTAAGCATATATGATGCTGTGTTTATACCTTAAACTCTCTGGCCCTACTCGGAGAATCTCTCCTGAACCACCTCCTCTTCCTTCTTCCTTAGGATCAGGCTTATGCTTTTTAAAAGTATCCTTCACTTTTTCCCTAAAATTCTCTATCTTATAAATAAGGATATATATAGAATCTATAGCTTCTTTTATAGAAGTGGTAATATCATTAGCGTCAGCAGACATTGCAATGGTTGCAGTGATGATGACGAACATGGAACCAAGAAAAGCAACCACCATAACTGCTTCAAAAGACCCCTTGTGCTGATATTTTTCCCTTAGCCTTTTCTGGGAGGTACACAAATGAAAAATGAATTCAAACAATGACACCGCAAGTGGAATTAATGTCCATATGAAAATCAGGCATAACGCACCTTGAATATATTTCTTGAGATAAAATTTATGCGCACCGGTCCAGCCTAAAAATAAGGTTAAAAGCAGGAGTTCGAGCTTGCTGATCTCATTACTACGCCTTTTTAATGCTTTTGCTTTTTTACTCCGTGCTTTCTTCTCCTGGGGCTTTTTCTCTTTCATTTTTTCTACCCCCTCTTCCTCTTCTTCTGGTTCAATCACGCATAATATGCCGGATTTTTCTAATTTTTTAACATACTCGCGGCATGTTTTAAGATCCGTGTTCCTTTGTAACGCTATTCTGGTACCTGAAAACATTTTGTCCAATGTTTTCTTATCCGCCTGGAAAATCGCGGCAAAATTTTTCCGCGCGTCAAATACGGAGACCTTATCAGAAACATCGCCCTTAAAAACCACTTTGTATTTTTCATCACTCATGTTATGAATTCTGATTTAAGCTTAGAAATTAGAGTTAAAAAAGTAAAATTTTAGATCTTTATATAATATATTGAATTTATGGGGTGAAAAACAAGATAAAAAAGAAAAGTGCCTTAAGTTATAAGTTACAAGTGCCTTAAGTTGACTTCTCGCTTCACTCTACCGCAAATTAAGATAAAGCTGTTTTGAATAGTGAAGTTTCTAGCTTTATCTATTAAAATGATATTTATGCCCTTATTGTAGAAAACTTTGGCAGAATACCTTTACTTAAGGCACTTGTAACTTATAACTTAAGGCACTTAATATTTGTATACGTTTGAGAACCAGTTGTAAATATTTGAATAAAAGTGTCTGGCTAAAACCTTAGATTGCGTTATTTAATGCACAACCATATCCTGGCATCTGGATTTTGATTTAGCCAGATCTTTGCCCTGGATAACTGCACGGTTATCTATAACAACTTCGACCTTCTGGTGGGATTCAGTCTCTTCAGCTGTTATGATCAGACGTCCTTCTTTGTTCAGACTGAAATTGATATCAACGGGAGAATCTTTTTCCAGGCCTGGAGGGAGTGTTAGTACTGCTGTGCCGATCGAAGCAGATGCAATATCAAACACCTCTGTCATAGGGATACTCTGCTCGCCGGTTTCGGTCTCCATGATATTAATCAGAACCTCTTTCTGATCATTTGCGGCAGTGTAGAAAAGACGTTTTACCTTTGCCGGCACCGGCGAATTCCTCAGGATCAGGTTAAAAATCTCCTCTTCCTTGCCGTAATTTTTAACAATAATGCCAAAACTTTTACTAGCAACATCCGTGACTTTTGTCAGGGACCGCTGAACTGCGTGCAGATCAAGCCCCTTTTCTTCTGCCAGCTTCCTGGCTGCATCGTTTAGAACTTTCTTGTCCGCTGATACAATGATGCTTTCCAATTCATCCTTTTCTTCCGCATCCTTGACAATCAAATCAGTCGACTGCTCACCCGGTTTAGCTGTTTCATCTGTAATCAGCCTGGCAAGGTCACGGTTCATGGTCAGCTTCCAGCCAAACAGAGCTGCTCCACATGCTACCGCACCATCTGGATCAAACATATTCGGTTTGAGTGCAAATGCTTCCTGAATACGTTTTGTGACCATTGGCATCCGTGTTGATCCGCCCACAAGAATGATTTCATCATATGAAGTGTACCCCTTCCTTTGAGCCTCAATAAGCATATCATGGGTAAACTCAATGGTTCTTTCAAGAAGAGATAGTGTCAATTCCTCAAACTTTTTCCTTGTGACCTCAACTTTAACCTTTTCCCCTTTATGTGAAATTGCAACCGGAACTTTCTCCCTATTTGTCAGCACCATTTTCGCTTTTTCTGCAGCAATCAGGAGATCTTGACACGTATCAGGATCATCCAGTATATCATCCGTCGTCCCGGTCTGGCTCTGGAATTCTTCTGCAAGGTGGACAATCAGCCGGTCGTCCCAGTCCTTTCCGCCAAGATTATGGTCACCGCCCGTGCAGATAACCTCAACTGCATTCTTGCGGATTTCAATCATCGTAATATCAAAGGTTCCTCCGCCAAGGTCATATACCAGCACGACCTTGCTCTCTTCTTTTTCAGTAATGCCGTATGCAATGGCTGCTGCTGTCGGCTCATTAATAATCTGCCTGACATTATAGCCGGCTATCTCACCTGCCTTTTGAGTGGCTTCCCTTTCATTGATACCAAAATACGCAGGACAGGTAATAACAATATCCTTTATCTCTTCTCCAACGTGCTGTTCAGCGTCCTGCACGACCTTTCGGATGATAAAACTTGATATCTCTTCAGCTCTGTATGTCTTGCCGTTTGTCTCGTAAAAGAAGTCCTCTTCACCCATGGACCGCTTGATAAAACTGACAACTTCATCAGGATACAGTTTGGCGCTCTCCTTTGCCACCTCACCCACAACAATATCATCACCGTCAAAAAAAACGACTGACGGAGTGATCAGCTTCCCTTCCAAATTCGGCACGACTACCGTCTTGCCGTAATCATCTACATATGCTGCTGAAGAGTAGGTGGTGCCAAGATCAACGCCATATATTCTGTTTTTATCTCCACTCATAATAAAATTGTATAAGGTAGAAAAAGATAACGCTCTGATATACGTCTGATCAATATATCCCTATTTCTCGTAAAACTTTATTGATACCCAGTTTTTGCACCTTCAGTCTGAGGAACTCTGAAATTGTCGGCTGATACACTTTTATCCCCAACTGCATCCCAGCTTCCCTGGGTGTTTTGTCCCCTTTTAAATTGTTACATGATTTGCATGCAGCAACACAGTTGTCAAAATCAGTAGCCCCGCCCCTTGATCGTGGGATAATATGATCAAGAGTCAGCCGTTCCCTCTTCTTACCACAATAGGCGCACATAAATCCATCCCGGATCAGAACATTCTTCTTGCAAAACGGGACCCGTGTTCTATAAAGGGTTCGGATAAGCTTGATCAGCTTCATAACCGCTGGTATTTTATAGATAACCCCCTCAGCTGTTCTAACGATTTTTTCCGAATACCTGAGTACCTGTACCTTGCCCTTTGCCACAAGGCACATGGCCCTTCTCCAGTCAACAACGTTCAGAAAACCGTAGTCAGCATTCAGCAATATACAATTGCTATTCATATACCTGCCTCCGGCA
>JANQFQ010000050.1 GCA_028277765.1 Desulfobacterales bacterium | reverse complement strand
CCTGCCAACATTCCAAATCCTCAAATCTATTTATCGTTGCCATTAATATTTATATTCATCACACAATTATTTTCACTGTGCTGTAATGTCTTAACCAATAAAACCAATCAAACCAATCAAACCAATCAAACCAACAAAACCAATGAAACCAATCAAACCAATCAAACCCGCCTTTAATTCATTCTCACCTTGATCCCATCGCCTTTAATCCTGAAACGGCTATGCCCTTTCATGGGGTTGTCTTCATTTCTATTAATAACCTGCATGATCACGTATGCAGATGCATCCTTCATAAACACTCTCTTTTGAGGATCAGCCAGGTACCATCTGTCTTTTTCATAGAACTCAGCCCAGTTGTGAAAATCAGCGGGTTTTAAAACAGTGTTGTTTTGACAAACATAACCGCTGATGCACCGTGACGGGATGTTGTTGCCCCTGCATAGTGCGGCGAACAGGTACATGTATTCAGTACAGTCTCCCTTTTTTTTTGAAAAAGCGTAAAGCGCGCCAAGATCCCTTTTTTGATATCCTGAATATTGTATCGACCCAGATACCCAGTTAAAAATGTTCCTGGCTGTATCAAGTGTATTATCTTTCCTTAACACCATTGCCTTTTTAATAATTTCCGGGTTGTCAGATTCGATGTATTTCTCAGGTTTAAGATAGTTTTCCATGTTTTCTGCTGGCATGATGTTTGGTGTATCTGACATTAACAGGTCGGCATTGATTGTAATCAGCCGTGTTGCGTAAGGCGGAAATTTTTTAAATGTAAAGTTAAGGACCTGGTTGCCATATTTATCAATAACCATGGTATACGGGTGTGATGTATTTATTGTGGTGCATTTCTGGGTCGCGGTCTGTTTTACAGGCGCATAGGTCCAAAACTGTACATCCTGCAAGCCCTTGTTTGTCCTGTTCTGAAGGGTAAAGCTGTATTGTACATGCAGGGGAGTGACATATCCTGGACCTGCTTCCTCCGCAGCAAGAGAATTCATGCTTACGCTTGAAACGTATAACAGAATTAGAACAAAATATGTCATATTAGTTCTCAACATTTTCTTTGGATCTCCAGACAACATTTTTTCACCACTGACACTTCTTTTTTTTCAAGTCCTTATTGATAATGTCTAGCTAATCCCTGCTTATCCTCTTTTATTTGAATGATTGAAACCATATAAATTATACTAAAAACACCCTTTGTCAAGACCATTTCTGCACGGTAGAAATACCTATTAAAATCAGGTATTATGTTATAAGTGGTTAACATTATAAATATTCTAGCTATCCTTACTACAAAGAAGTCTCACCACAAAACCGCACCACAAGGAAGCCTCACCACAAAACCGCACCACAAGGAAGCCTCACCACGAAGGACACGAAGAGCACGAAGGGTTTGGTTCTTATGCCCTGCGGGCAAAATTGTGATTCCTTTGTTTTTACTCATAATATTCATACCTCATTCCTATTCTTTGTATTCCTACAAAAACAGTCGCTATTTATCGCGAAGCAAAAAAAAACATCATTTCTTCGTGTCCTTCGTGCGCTTCGTGGTAAAAAAAAGCCTTATTCATAATCATCTGCAGCATAAACTTCTTCAACCTCTTTACAGCATAGATAATCAGCAACTGTTTCCAGAAGTACGATTAATGACATATACATCAGCCGGTGTATCCCAATAGCTTCAATCATTTTTCCTCTCCTTAAGTTTTCACCATAAGGCACATGACTTTGTAGTGAACATTTTTTATTCTTCACTCAATTCTCGCCGCTCTGAGCTCTTAGCCCTTTTTAGCAAGAGGGGAGCAGTCAAACGTGCATTCGTTGAAAAGGGAAAAAGATCTGGACTTTTTACCTGTCAGATGAAAAGATGCGACTTCTGCCTGCTCCCTTTTCCTTGCCATACTGGCTTTTGTTTTTCTTAAGCTGTGTCATTTTTTTTCTGAACTCTCAGGTAAAAAATTAAAGCTTTCCCAGATCTTTTTTCCTCACATATCGTTGAGGAAACATCCTGTCAAGTTTTTTTTGCATTTTAGGGAAAAATAGTGGGATCTACAGAGAACAAAATAATACGCTAGCTATAGATAAATAATTGATTTTTCATATTTTTATCTTATTTGCGGCTTGTTCTCTATTTTCTATTTTTTTATAAGAAATAGAGAACAAATTATTGATTAGTAAAAACCACCATCCTGCTTCAGCCATAGAGCTGGATCGCTATAATCATTTAATTTTATAGAATATATGAATAAAGTGTCGGTGAAAAAGAATCACCATTAGTATATAAAAAAGGACTACCCCATCGGAATAGCCCTTTTAAATTTATAATATTCGGCTTAGCGTCAGGCAGTTTCTTCCTTCACCGTCACCGCCATCTTATAAAGCACCGTCAGTATAAAGAACCCAGCTGCCCATACAGCGAGAGTAATCATCAGCTCCATACCGGTCGGTGCATACTCATTCATCTGGTGAAGAGGATTTGGAACAAAACCGCCGGAGATCATGCCGAGCCCTTTGTCTATCCATGTGCCGGCAAAAACCAGTATACATGCCACAATCAGTACGCTTTCATTACGCCGCGTTGGCGGATAAAGAAGCAGAAGTATCGCTAGAAGCATAAGTGCCATTGAGGTCCACATCCACGGTGCGAGGATGCCATCGACAAATAGGTACTTGAGATGGACAACATGTCCGGGGATACCGCTGTACATGGCCACAAACACCTCACATCCAAAGAAAAACACATTTGCAATAATAGCGTATGTAACGATCTTAGAGACCGTCTGGATCGCCTTCTCTCCTGCGTCAAAGGAGGTAAACTTTCTTAAAATAAAGCATAACAGGATCAGAAAGGCCGGGCCGGCGGCAAAGGCTGAAGAGAGAAACCGCGGCGCCAGTATGGCCGTCAGCCAGAAGTGTCTGCCCGGAAGACCGCAGTACAGATACGCTGTTACCGTATGGATACCGAACGCGAATGGGATTGAAATATAGATAAACGGTTTAATCCATTTCGGTGGTGGAACAGAATTCCGTTCACACTGGAGTACGATCCATCCCACAAAAATATTCAAGAAAAGATAGCCGTTTAATACGATCATATCATAAAAAAGCATGGATCGGGGGGTTGGGTGCAGGATAACGTTCAGTGCCCTCATCGGCTGCCCCAGGTCAGCGATAATGAACATCAGGCACATGGAAATCGCAGACACAGCCAGAAATTCACCAAGGATAGTTATCTTCCCAAAGGCCTTGTAGTCATGCAGGTAATACGGGAGCACAATCATCACCCCTCCGGCTGCAACACCGACAAGGAATGTAAACTGCGCGATATAAAATCCCCAGGACACATCCCTGCTCATCCCGGTAATCCCCAGTCCGATTTTAAACTGCTGCAGATAAACCACAAAACCAGCCCCTATGATAAGTGCCAGTATTCCCAGCCATACCCAGTACGTTCTATTTCCTTTTAGAGCTGTCTCAAGCATATTCACCTCATACTATGTAATAAACTGAAGGCTCAGTGCCCAGAGAGGGCTTGCGCCTGATAGAAAAATTGTGTTCAAGAAGCACCCTTACATTGGAATGCGGATCTCCAAGATCGCCAACTGCGATAGCACCTTTTGATGCTTCGGCACATGCCGGCTGCAAACCTTTTGCCAGCCGTTCAGCACAGAGATTGCATTTTTCCACAACCCCCTTCATCCGTGTTGGAAAGTCAGGGCAGGTCTCTTCCTTCAAGTTCTCAGCCCTGCGTGGATCAACAAAATTAAAGCTCCGCGATCCATAAGGACAGGCTGCCATGCAGAACCTGCAGCCAATGCACCGGTGAAAATCCATGAGCACAATCCCATCATCACGCCTAAATGTCGCCTTTGTGGGACAGGCCAAGACACATGGTGGCTCCTCGCAATGATTGCATAACACAGGAAACGACAGGTGCTCTATCCGGTGGCTTTGGTAATGGTTCTCCTTATCTGTAAACGCATTATGGTAAGGCTCGCCCCAAATCCATTTGATCTCATGCCGTTTTTTCTCTGCTGACGTTGCATTCGGCATATCTGAAAAGTCAGGCACATTATGAGCCTTATGACAAGCTTCAACAATCGGTTCAAGGTCCTTTTCAGAATGAAATTTCCTGGTATCGATCACCATACCCCAGTGGTGAGCTGAAAGGGCCTTGTCGCCTATCTGGGGATGAGGCCCAACCACGCTGGATGCATAAGCGTTCAAAGTGGGTTTAGTAAACCCAACGCCCAGGGCGGCAACCCCTGCTATTTTTAAAAAGCTTCTTCTGCTCTTCTCCATTATTCTTTCTCCTTTGGCTCAAGGTGGCAGTCCCAGCAGTACGGCTTGACAGACGCGTAATCATGACATCTGTCGCAGAACTCCGACTTGTTGGAGTGGCAGCCCATGCATGAATCTTCCCCAGTGGACAGGCTCATGTTAAATGTCCTACCGGTTTCAGGTATAACATATTCTCTTTTTCCGGTCCGGACCACATGTTCACGCCATTGATCAAGAATCTTCATGTGTTCGGCTTTCATCTTATCTTTCGGCACCACACAATATCCAGCTGCTTTTGCTTTTTCCGAAAGCAACGGCTCTGGTGCACCTTTTTCAGCGGCAGAAAGCCAGTTATACCAGCATACGCTTGAACATACACCAAAAAAGATAAGTAACCCTATGATGATTAACTTTTTATCATTCATCAGCTTCATCCTCCATTCCAGGGAGCGGTTCCATGCGCAGGTCCATCGTTCTCTCCTGCTCACCCGGGAGAACGATTGCGTTTCCAACAAGTTCATGGAGACCGATGACATCGACACCAGGGACCCAGTAATCCATGAGATCAGGCAGGGCCGCTCTGTCAACTGCGCAGATACACGCGAGCATATTTACGCCGTGTTTTTCATGAACATGCTTTACAGCGTTTGCCCTGGGAAGACCGCCGGCCATTCTCAGTTCCATGTCCTCTCCGGCATTCAACCCTGCCCCGCTGCCGCAGCAGAAAGTATTTTCCCTGATGGTGCTGGGCGGCATGTCATAAAAATTGTTGCATACATTCTGAATTACATATCTGGGCTCGTCCAGCATCCCCATGCCCCTTGATGGGTTGCAGGAATCATGGAACGTGACCGACAGATTGTCGTTCCTGCTGGGATCCAGGTCGAGTTTATTATTCTTGATCAGGTCTGCTGTGAACTCGGCGATATGGACCAGTTTTGTGGAACTCGCATTTTCAAACACAGTCCCTGTCACCGGATTAACCGGTACTTCCATAAAATCAGCCGGTCCATTCATTGTATCCATATACTGGTGAATGACCCGCCACATATGGCCGCACTCACCCCCGAGGATCCATTTCACACCAAGCCGTTTGGCTTCTGCGTACATTTTAGCGTTCAGACGTTTCATTACCTCGTGTGAAGTGAAAAAACCGAAATTTCCGCCTTCTGACGCATATGTACTCCAGGTAACGTCTAGACCGTATTTCTCTTTTAAAAATTGAAAAAGGATTAGATAGCCCATTGCCGTATAGGTGCCAGGATCAGCGAAAACATCACCTGACGGTGTTAGAAACAGGATATCCGCCCCTTTCTTGTTGTACTGGGGCTCGCAGTTGACACCGGTTATCTCTTCGATATCCTCCACAAAAAAATCGAGCATATCCTTGAATGCATGCGGCTGGATACCGAGATGATTTCCGGTCTGATAGCAGTTGGCGATGGGTGTGGCAATCCAGTCAATATTCAGCCCCAGGAGATTCATCAGTTCCCTGCCGAGCAGGGTAATCTCAGCAGTATCTATACCGTAGGGGCAGAAAACTGAACATCGCCTGCACATGGAGCACTGGAACAGGTAATACCATATCTCCTTCAAGACCTCCAGGGTAAGGGGCCTTGCGCCGGCAAGCTTGCCAAAAATTTTCCCCGCGGTTGTGAAATCATTCCTGTAAACAGACCTGAGAAGTTCAGCCCTCAATACAGGCATATTTTTAGGATCGCCGGTCCCGATAAAATAGTGGCACTTGTCCGCACAGGCGCCACACCTGACACAGATATCCATGAATATTTTCAGGGAACGGAATTTATCGAGCCGCTCCTGAAGCCCTTCAAGAAAAATCTGCTGCCAGTTATCAGGTATCTGCCAGTCATCATCAAGTGGGTTCCATCGCCTTGCATTAGGAAGGCCCAGGGCTTCCACGCTCCTGTAGTTGGATGCATAACAGTACATCCCCGGTCTTATTTTAGCCGGAGTGTCCATCCATCCTGTTGATGGCGTACTGTGATCTATCTTTATGAATTCATCTGCATCTGGTAGATCTGACATGTTTTACTCCTTTTTATCAACTGGAAGACCAACTCCAATCATTTTATCCCTGTAATCATCCTCGTATTCTTCATAGGTATGCGTTTTTACAGGATAATTCCATGGATTTACGTGTCTGACTTCCCGAGTGTTCCCTGTCATGTTTCTTGTGGGGCTCAGGAATATGCCGCCCATGTGCATCAGCTTGCTGAAGGGAAAACAGGCAAGAAGTACACAGACAAGAAACAGGTGTATATAAAAAATGCCCCCCACATTTTCAGGCGGAAGGGTACCCTTAAACATCACCAGTCCCATTGTATATGCCTTAACGCCGACAATGTCTATCTTAGCAAAATACCGCATCACGATCCCGGTTACAGCAATCCCAAGGATCACAAACAGGGGGAAATAATCAGAGGCAAGGGAAATATATCTGACTTTGGGACTCATCAGCCGCCGCAGACAAAGGAATATGACCGCCGCTAGAAGGATAAGCCCTGAAACAAAGACTCCAGGAAGACCTATCTGCAGAGTTCCTATATCAATGACTTCTCCCACGAATTCCATTTTGAAGAATCCGTCAAAAAACTCAATGACCTGAATGCACCAGGGCACAGGTTGAAAAAAGAACCTTAAGTGTCTCAGCAGGACGACAAGAAACGCATAATGGAACGCCAGGGCACCTGCCCAGAGGAAAATCTCCCAATCGTAAGCAATCTTCACCCCGTCAGTGCTTTTATGAAACCGCATCCTGGTATTCCTGAAAAGTGAACGGAAACAGACAATTTCAAGAAACATCCTTATGATGACTCCAAAGGTGGTTGACGGATTATCCAGTTTATTCTGCTCCACCCATGGCATTGACTTCTGCTGCCCGCAAGTAGATGCGATACTGAACGGCACAGGAGATTTAGCCCAGCCCAGGACTTTCCTGAGAAATCCTAAGACAAACAGGAAAACCGCAAGGTAGGGAATCATGACACCAAAAACCAATCTCAGCCCCTCTGCATTACCGCCCATATAAGCAACTACGCATAAGATAATTACCAGTATGAGGGAAAAAATGTAACTTGAATTCATTTACCTTTACCTCACTTGTCCGGCCGGACATGAATCCACCGCTTTAAAAGCATAACAGCATATTCAGCAGGCAATGTGCCGGCCACATTCAGAATTATATATTCAACTCACCGGGTTCAGGACCGATTTCCTCAACCTCGGTTACTAAACCAGCTCTTTTAAACGCCTTATAAATTTTAGTCTTTTCCTGATTCGCCTTGATGCTGAATAGGGTCTCCTTGCACCCCATATAAACGTCAAACCCAAGCAGGCTCAACTCATCAATCTTAAATTCAAGCTCCGCCAGTTCATCAGCGATCTTATCTTTTTTAGTCTCTTTTTTCAGCTTTTCCCTGATTAGCTTTTTAAGATAAATGATAAAAAAAACAGCCTGTGAAGGTGCAAAATCCTGGACCGCCCTTATCCTTACGACAGGGTCGAGCATGTCCATCATTTTTTCACGGCTGTCGCCATTAAGAAGTCCGTCAAAAAGCGCATCCAGCCCCTGGGAAATAGTGCTCCCTACAGGATTGGCGAACCGGTCACCTTTACTTTTCATGAACTTTGAAGAATCACCAGGATAGGTATCTATGACAAGATCAATCCAGTCTTTAACAATTGCTTTCTTTTTCTGCTGCAGAATGGCTTTCAGCCCCATAATGATCAACTCTCCTTAGCCTGTCATACCACACAAGAAAAAAGATTTATAAACAACTCATAAATTCATGTCAAGAATAATTAAATTCTTTTTATTAATATATAATAATACCTATTAAATCCTTTTTTAGAAATAAATCAGATTAATATTGACAGCCTATCTGACCTTATTATATGAAACACTAAACTATTATAAATTCTTCCGTATTCCAGAATTAAAACAACTGTTTAATAATACAAACTTTTTGTATTAACTTATAAATTATATTGTTTGAAGGAGTAAAGTTATGAGAAAATCAATTTTTTTAAAACACTATGTTGCATTTATCATGATCATCACTGCGGCTGCATTTTTTTTATGTTCCGGCTGCAGCAATACAGATGATCAGGCCAGCTCTACGAGTCAGGCCTCAGTGATAATATTTCTGCCTGCGGTAACAGACAAGCCTTTTGCCCAGGGCCGGCCCATACAGTTTGAAGCAGACGCGGACAACTTCCAGGAAGAATTAAAGAGCAGCTGGTTCACCTGGACATCGAGTATTGACGGATATATTGGGTCTGGGACTGGATTTAAAACAAAAGAATTATCATCAGGACAGCATACAATAACGGTTACAGTAGCAGACAGCAAAGGTACGGAAGCAAGACACAGTATCAACATCGAAGTTAAAATGATGCGCAGGGCTGATGTGTATAAACTTGACAGCAGGATAAGCAAAGACCCCATATCCATCGAAGAAGTGGATCTGCTGCTGTCAACGACGCGTAACCTAAGTCTGAAAAATCTTTGTGAGCAGGACGTATCAGGAAAAGACTTCAACAATGTTAATTTTAAGGATTCCTTTCTTGTATATTCAAACTTCTCTAACACAAACCTGAGTAAC
Source organism: Desulfobacterales bacterium (assembly GCA_028277765.1). Lineage (GTDB taxonomy): Bacteria > Desulfobacterota > Desulfobacteria > Desulfobacterales > SURF-7 > JANQFQ01. The sequence continues at coordinate 885 of JANQFQ010000050.1, read as the reverse complement.
GCAAACCTGACCAATGTTTTTTTTGATCATGCGAACTTAAAAGGCGCGGATCTGAAAGGGGCGAACCTGACCAATGCTGACCTTAGCAGTTGTGATCTGAGTGATGCAGACCTCACCGGCGCGAAACTGGACGGATGTGTTTTGAAGAATGCAAATCTGTCGAATGCTGTTTTGGCGGGCGCTAAACTATTCACACTTGCCAATGTGCAGGGTATTATTCTTGCAGGTGCCAACTTGGATAAGGCGGCTCTGAGAGGCATGAAACTTCAGGGTATCGATGCCAGCAACACGGTTTTGACAGGTGCGGATCTAAATAACGTAAACTTCCAGGGAGCCATATTAAGTGAGGCAAACCTTAGCGGAGCCAAAATGTTGCGTATCAACCTAGCCGGCGCAGAACTTTCAGGCGTTATAATGAAGGAGGTTGATATCAATAATATTATTCTTGAGGAATGCGACATATCGGGCGCGGACCTGTCCGGGTCTGTGATGTATAGTTCGAATCTCTCTGGTGCAGATTTAAGCGGTGCAAATCTAAGCAAGGTCAACCTGTCACATTCCATTCTTCAGGACGCGGTACTTTCCGAAGCTGACCTTACAGAGTCAAACCTGCAGAATGCCGATTTTAAAGGTGCTGACGTGGAAAATGCTGTTTTTATCAATGCCAAAATGGATAACTTGAAAAACTTTGAACATGCCATAAACACGGACACCATTAAAAGATAAACATCCTAACCACTACTTGATTTTACGTACATTGTAAAATCGAGTAGTGGTTTATTTATTTGTAAAAGTCTAGATTTGACTTTACAGACAGTGTCAGATTTTATTAAAATTAAACTTCAAAATCGAAATAAAAGCATGGTCATTCAATGTGTTAATCTT
>JANQFQ010000046.1 GCA_028277765.1 Desulfobacterales bacterium | reverse complement strand
CACAAGCGGACAAAATAAATATTTCCGATTTTAGAAGAAATGAAACCGCATAATTCTAAAACCAACAATTCCGATAATCATGTGGCATTTGTCATCCGGAGAATTCCCCATTACAGGGCGCTTTTTTATAAAAAATTTGTAGAACAGAACGGGCATCTCAATATCACTGTATTTCATGGAACACCTGAAAAGGTGTCCGGCGGGTCTGGCCTCATTCACAATGAGGATTATCCTTTTGCCCGAAAGCTAAGGGCTTTCAAGGCCTGGACCTGTATATTCCAGAGGGATTTGATAAAAAATGGTCTTATCAATAGATACCCGTTGGTTATTTTTGAAGGCTCGGTGAGACTGGTATCGAGCTTTCTGATTTTAATAATTAGAAAGTTTTTAGGCAAAAAGAATATCCTATGGCTTAAGGGCTGGCCGGATGAGACGGAAGAGATCTCAAAAATTAGATACCTAATAAAGAAATGTTTTCTTTCGATGGCTAACGCTTATATTGTCTACGGAAATGAGAGCATAACGTCTTTACTCATGTACGGTATTGACCCTGCAAGGATTACGGTAGCACAGAATACTGTGGATGTTGACGATATCCTTTCAAAGAAATATGTGAATGCATATTCTGGAATCAATGATGAACATGTGAAGCGGATTTTAACAGACCAAACGCCTTATATTTATAACATCGGCAGGATAATAAAAGAGAAAAAAGTGGGAGACCTCATTGAAGCATTTCGACAAATTAATAATAATTCTATTCAACTGCTTATTGCCGGTGATGGACCTGATGTTGATGAATTGAAAGAAAAGGTAAACAATCTCAATTTGACGAATGTTCATTTGTTGGGAGCGATTTCCGAGGAGGCATCTAAAATGCTTTACGCGAATTGTGTTTTCTGCGTGTTCCCCGGTTTAGTGGGGCTGTCTCTGAATGAGGCTATGGCTGCAGGTAAGGCAATCATCTGCGCGGATGAAAAAGGGCCTGATGCAGAACTTTTGAGCCACAATGATAATGGATTGCGTTTTGAAAAGGGGAACATTAGGCAATTGGCCGGATTGATGAACGATTTGATACAAGATAAAGAAAATAGAGAAAAAATGGGGCAAAAAGCGTTTGAAACAATACACCAAAAAGCTACCATGGATAACATGGTTCAACAATTTTCAAAAGCGGTGAACAACTTTTATGAAAAGAAAACATAAGATCATACTGAAACGGATTGTTCAGTTTTCGCTGATACCTTTTCGACCTTTTTTTTCAAATATAACGTATACCATCCGGAGCGGTCCCGCAAAAGGATTAAAGCGGAAAGGCGGTTTCGGCTTCTTGCCTTTTTTCAAGGACAAGGAGGAGATTTTCTTTTCAAAGGCGGATTTAAAAGATAAGATTGTCTATGATATCGGCGCCAATATAGGAATTATGAGTATTTTATTCGCTAAAGAGGTGGGATCAAAAGGATTTGTTCTCTGTTTTGAACCCAATCCGGATTCCGCCCGGCAGGTTTCAGAGATTCTTGAATTGAATAAGTTTGCCAATACAGAAGTACATCCGATTGCAGTGGGTGATAAAGTGTCGAAGGAGACCATGGTTGTTCATGCGGATCAGATCGGGACGGGCTCCCTGAACAGCGAAATTGTTGATAAATTCATGCAACAGGGGAATAACAGATTTTATGAGGTGGATGTCTTTCCCCTGGATGTTTATATACAACAAAACAATTTACCGCTGCCTGATTTCATTAAAATAGACACAGAGGGTTATGAATTCCAGTGCCTGATCGGCATGAAAAATCTTTTAGAAAAGAAACATCCTGAATTGTTCATAGAAATGCATGCAATATCGGATGCTCACGGGGAAAGTAATGCCATGAATATTGTGGATCTGTTAACGGGGTATGATTATAAGATCTACAGTGTCCGGCAGGAAGCATACATTGATAAAACAAATTATCATCTGGCAAAATCAGGGCATTTGTTTTGTGAGTAATCATTTTCTCCCGAACAGGTTGTGTCTTAATAAATTAAAGTGATATTTTTTGTCACATCAGTAATTTTTACAGGAAAAAATAATATATAAAAACGATGCTGTTAGATGTCCAAGATAAACATATTGTTCAGAAAACGATTTTAATAAATATAATTATCATCTTCCTTTTCATGTTTTCATCCTATTCCATGGACATTTCATTTTTAGGAGGTATTATAATCATATTTTATTTGTCGGTTAAAGCGGCAGTAAAACCGGTGGAAGCGATATTAATGATATTTGGGATAAAACTGACGTTCGATTCCCTCTGGATCGTAAAACCTGAATCATACGGATCCGATATGTTCAATCTTCTTGAAATCTATTGTTTCCCCATTGTTATCCTTTCTATCTTGAGCATCAGGCACATTAAACGCCGTGAGTTCTGGCCCTTATTTTTTACTTTTATATATTTATTATGGGCAACCCTAGCCATGACATTCAACGGTGTCAATATTGACGGGCCCCTTTTAATCAGACAGTCGGGCATGCTGTTTGGATTTTTAATCGGGCTGGCCTATATAAAAAAGGAAAAGCATTTTGATACAGTTGTTTTTCTGCTGTTCATATCCACGCTTATTCCGGTTCTGGCTTCCCTTCTCCAGGTGCTGTGCGGGCAGGCGGATATTCAGATCCTGAATTTCAAACATTCGGCCATAAGAGGGTTCCGCTATTCTGGATTCTATTACGATCCTGGTTCCTCCGGAATGGTCAGTATAGTATCCATATTCGCCTGTGCGTATTTGATTTCCTCCGACAAGGTGGGATTGAAATTGAGGAAAATTTTGTATGGATTTATAGGATGCAATATCTTCCTGATTATTGTGGGCGGGACGAGATCCATGATCGTTGCCGCATTTATAATTCTTATCGTTTTTTTCTATAAGTACAAGAGAATTGCCATCAGATTCATGCCGCTGGCCCTTATTGTGGCGCTGCTTTCACAGCCGTACATAGAGAAAGCCGCTTATAAAACCACTAAAGAAATTTATAAACCAATAAAAGTATCCGAACTGATGCAGGAAACCGATTACAGGACCATGTTTACCGGACGCGTCGGCAAATGGCAGGAGATCTGGCGGAAAATCAAAAAGGGTTCAGCGTGGCAGATCTGTTTCGGGCATGGATTGAGCTCGAATGCACATTCAAGTTATTTCTTCCTGCTGCTGCATATCGGCTGGCTGGGCTTGATATATTATCTGCTGTTCCAGTTCATGGTACTGTATAAAATATCCATGATGAAGGTCACCACAGCACTGAAAATGACCTCAATGCTGGCGATTGTGTCGGTCTTAGTTATCGGCATCTCATTGACCGTGGTGCTTTATACGTCATTCCAGTGGATTGCCTACCTGATACTGGGGGCAGCCATTTCAATCGGGAACCAAAGAATCGCTAATGAAAAAACCGAAAATAATTTTTTTAGGTCCGCTTCCTCCTCCCTATATGGGGCCGAGCGTAGCTACGGCGGTTATACTCGAATCAAATCTTAAAGACGCTTTTGAACTGGTCCACCTGAACACATCTGACCACAGGGATCTGGACAAAATCGGTGCCATTGATTTCAGGAATATATATCTCGCCTTCAAGCATTATGTCTTATTGTTTTGGATGCTCATCACCCGTTGGCCCGATATGGTTTACATTCCCGTTAGTCAGACGACCATCGGTTATTTTCGGGATGCGGGATTTATTTTGACGGCAAAAATGTTTCGCCGGAAAGTGCTGTGCCATCTGAGGGGTGGTTATTTCAAGAACTGGCTTGATTCATCCAGCAGATTGACACGGTTTTTTGTAAAGAAAATTCACAGGCTTGTTGACGGTCAGATCGTTCTGGGAGAGTCGCTGAAACATCTGTTCACGGATATCCTTGAAGAGAAAAAGATATTTGTCGTGCCTAATGGCGGCAGTTTCAGGATGGCGTCGGAATTAAGTGACGATAAAAAAGAATTCCGCGTGATATATCTGGCGAACTTTATCTCGACAAAGGGCATCCTCGACACATTGAAGGGGATGCTCATCGTCCAAAAACAGTGCCCTGGGATTGAGGCCGTTTTCGCAGGCTCCTGGCATGATGACGTGACGAAAAATGAGTTCTACCGCATCCTTGAAAACAATCCAGGTATGCGGGTAACGGTAAAGGAAAAAGTAATCGGGGAAGAGAAGACCGGTCTGTTGGCTTCTTCCGATGTCTTTGTTTTTCCGACTTGTTATCCTTTTGAAGGACACCCCTGGGTGATCGTGGAGGCAATGGCGGCTGGGCTGCCGATTATTTCAACAGACCAGGGGGCGATTGCGGAATATGTGATTGACGGTGAGAACGGATTTATTGTGGAAAAGCGGAATCCCCAGCAGATCGCGGAGAAAATCATAGAGATGTTTGAAGATACGGCAATGAGGCGCCGTATGGGTGAACAGAACCGGGAACATTATCTCTGTAATTTCACGGAAGAAAAAATGGTGGAGAAGATGTCCCGGGCTTTTAATGGGGCTTTGAAAAACTGATGTGCGGTATCGCGGGATATTACCATCCAGGAGGAGATGTGCCCGAAGGGGTTAATGACGTCCTATCGAGAATGGGCGACGTGCTGGAACATCGCGGTCCGGATGATGCAGGAAAATATCTTTCTGATCACTGCGGTTTTTCATTCAGGCGCCTTTCAATTATCGACCTAGAGCACGGGCATCAGCCCATGGCCTCTCCATCGGGCATGGCAGTCATCGTCTTTAACGGCGAAATATATAATTTTTTGGAATTGAGATCCGAACTGGAAGATAAAGGATTTGTTTTTCGGACCAACTCGGATACCGAGGTTATCCTGGCCGGTTACGAGATGTGGGGCATGGATATCGTGTCCAGGTTGAGGGGGATGTTTGCTTTTGCTATATATGATGAAATAAAAAAAGAACTTTTCGTGGCACGGGACCACACAGGGATCAAGCCGATGTATTACTGCAACATTTCCGGCTATTATATTTTTGCTTCTGAGATAAAGGCGATCCTTCAATTCCCGGGAATATCAGCCCGCGTTAACATACCTATGCTGCCGAAGTATTTGAGTTTTTTATGGGTTCCCGCTCCAGCCACCTTGTTTGAAAATATATTTGAACTGGAACCCGGTTTTATCATGAAAATCGGGAAAAACGGCATGTCAAAAAAACAATATTGGCATCCCGACTTGAGGACACGGGACAACACTGCTATAGAAAGTTTCTGGGTGGACATGATTGATACTGAGTTGCTTCGTATCGTTGATGAGCAGATGATCAGTGATGTGCCTCTTGGTGCATTTCTGTCAGGGGGCGTTGATTCATCCTTCATCGTTGCCTGTATGAATAGGCATTCGGAACAGCCCGTGACAACATATACCACCGGTTTTGATTCAGAGGCGCTTTCAGAAGACGTGATCCTTTCAGATCTTGAATACGCTAGATACGCTGGCAAAAAACTGAACGTGGATTATCATGAACTGCTCTTGGCGCCGGATGTGGTCAGCCTGCTGCCGAAATTGATCTGGCATATGGATGAACCAGTGGCGGATCCTGCAGCGGTGACCACATATCTGATATGCAGGGCCGCGAAAGAGCGTTGTACAGTAATGCTCTCAGGTGTGGGAGGGGACGAGATTTTCGGCGGTTATCCCCGGTACTTGGCCAATTTCATGGCTGAAAAATATCAGATACTGCCGGGATTTATCAGAAAGCAGCTTCTATCAGGTACGGTTGAAAAATTTTCCACAGGCTCAAGCACGTTTATCAGAAACTTAAAAAAGTTTTTAAAAAGCGCAGACCTGAATTTCCGAGAGAGATATTTGGCATATCTCACGTATTATTCAAAGGACGAACTGAGCGGTTTGCTGAAGATGGAATTTGAATGGCCCGCCATATTCGATATCCATAACAGGATCCTGGATGATCTTGGAATGGACGATCAACTTCAGACAATGATGAACCTGGACTTGTTCACGTTTCTTCCCAATCTGAACCTCATGTATACAGACAAGATGAGCAGTGCTGCGTCGGTTGAAGTTAGGGTGCCTTTTCTGGATCATCTCTTTATCGAAAAAGCTGCGGCCATACCCGGTTGCTACAAGATAAAAAATGGTAAAAGAAAGTATATCTTCAAAAAGACTGCGGACAGATTTCTGCCTAAGAAAATCGTATGGCGGAAAAAAGCCGGATTTGGTGCACCTGTGGGGGCGTGGCTGAAAGGCAGGTTAAAGGAAATGGCACTGGATTTACTTTCTGAAGAAACAGTGAAAAAAAGAGGCTATTTTAATTTTCCATTTGTCTCGAAATTGATCGACGATCACTTTTCCGGCAGGGAATATAATGCCAATCAATTATGGCAGCTCATGACTCTTGAACTATGGCACAAGGAGTTTATCGACTGATGAACGCGAGAAAGTGGTCCCATCATTTTTTCAAAAGGATGTTTAATGAGGATATCTGGGAATATGAAAAAAACAGATATCACTCTATACTTAGGAGATATATCGGTGAAATAAACGGGAAGGTATTGGACGCGGCCTGTGGGTTCACGAATCCATATATCGAAAAAAAGGACCTGGAGAACAAATTTTCAGTGGGCATGGATATTGATTCCGCTGTAAAGGATAAAAACAAAATCCATAATGAGTTTATCATCGGTGATCTGCACGGTTTTAAATCCAGACAAGAATTCCAGCTGATATTTAGCGTCAACACCCTGGAACATCTGCATGATCCCGAACGGGTACTTCAGAATTTTTATCACGCGCTTTCGGACGGGGGCACGTTGATCATCATCGCGTCCCAGCGCTGGCATTATGTTTCGATCATAGAGAGAATACTTCCAGGGTATTTAAAAAACGCGGCATGGAAAATTCTCAAGGACAAAGACAAAATGCCTTTTCCGGCTTATTACCATCTATGTTCAAAAAAAACGTTGATATCGGCGGCCGAACGGACAGGGTTTGAAGTTGAACAGTTCATGTCCGTTGACCCCCCGCCTATCTGGTTTTCCAAGGTTCCGCCGGTATTTATCACCCTGAGCGTCTTGATGTCGGTAATGAACCGATTCGATCTGTTTGAAGATTTGCGGGGATCGTTTCTTGCTGTGCTGAGAAAATAATTTTGGAAAAAGATCGTTTAAAACAAGTTGAAGAATTCTGGAACGCGAATCTCTGTGAGAAGGATTTTATCCCAGCGGACTATCCGTTCGAAGATTCTTTCAGACAGTATCGGTAGTTCATATACATTCAAGTCTAATTTGGGCAACAGTGGTTTGTGGGATACTATGAAACAGTTAACACAGAAGTTGAAAACTGGAAAAATGAAGATCCTTGAGGTGCCGGTTCCTGTTTTGAAACCCGGAACGGTACTGGTGAAGAATCATTATTCCCTTATCAGCGCGGGAACTGAAGGGAGCACAGTGAAAGCCGCGAGAAAGGGGTATATCGGCAAGGCAAAGGAGCGGCCGCAACAGGTGAAGCAGGTGATCGATACCCTTAAAAGTCAGGGGCCTTTACAGACATACCGTGCTGTAATGAAAAAACTGGACGCATATTCACCGCTTGGATATTCATGTGTTGGTGAAGTGATTGATGTGGCAGAAGATGTGAGAGATTTTCATGTTGGGAATCTGGTTGCATGCGGAGGTATTACGGCCGGGCATGCTGAATATGTTGCTGTGCCGGAGAAACTGTGTGTAAAACTGCAAAAAAGGACTGAGGACTTAGGACTGAGGACTGGGGGAAAAGAAACTGATGCCGATAAAGAGAATTTTGATCGCCTTTTGCAGGCGGCAGCTTACAATACACTTGGAGCGATTGCTATGCAGGGGGTCCGGCAAGCTGATTTGCGACTTGGTGAAACCTGTGCTGTTATCGGCCTTGGCCTGCTCGGGCAGCTGACCGCCATTCTATTGAAAGCATCAGGAGTGAAGGTGGTGGGCATTGATATTGATCAGGCAATGGTTGATGTTGCAGAGAAACACTGTGTTGATCTTGCTTTAAACCGTGATGAAGCAGGAATTGTGGACCGCATTCAGGAATTTTCTGATGGCCTGGGATGTGATGCTGTTATCATTTCCGCAGCCACCGCTTCTCTTGATCCAATAAACTTTGCAGGAGCGATTTCTAGGAAAAAGGGGACGGTTGTTGTCCTTGGTGCCGTGCCGACCGGATTTGACAGAGAACCGCATTATTATAAAAAGGAACTTCAGGTAAAGATGTCCTGTTCATATGGTCCAGGGCGTTATGATCCCGAGTATGAAGAGAAGGGGAATGATTATCCACCTGAATATGTCCGGTGGACTGAAAACCGGAATATGCAGGCCTTTCAGGATTTGGTCTTTTCAGGGAAGATTGATCTTGGGTATCTGACAACACATCTTTTCAGCATTAACGACGCACCAACGGCTTATGACATTATTCTTAATAAATCAGAACTATTTATAGGTATTCTAATAAAATATGAGCCGTATGTCCCTGGGAGTCTGGAAAGCAGAATCCAATTAAGGTCCTTTGGATCTCAGCGTTCGTCTCTGAGTCCGGAAACGGTTTCCATCGCTTTTATCGGTGCTGGGAGCTACGCCCAGAGTCATCTCCTGCCAAATATACCAAAGAGAAGTGATATCCTTTTAAAAGGGGTATTGACTGCTCAAGGTACGAGTTCAAGAACTGTCGCAGACCGTTTTGGTTTTGAGTTCTGTACAGGTGATGAAAATGAAATCCTTGAGAATAAAAATATAAACACGATATTTATTACGACCAGGCATGATTCCCATGCTGAGTATGTAATAAAGGCTTTAAAAACCGGGAAGAATATTTTTGTTGAAAAGCCATTATGCATAACGGTTAAAGAATTAGAAGAAATAACCGACATGTACAACTCTGTCCGCAACTCTCAGCCTTCAGTTCCGCTATTGATGGTCGGTTATAATCGGAGATTTGCTCCTTTTGCACAAAGGATCAAAAGAGAATTCAGTGAAGGTCCCATGGCCATGTCATACAGAATAAATGCTGGTATTATTCCGCCAGATTCATGGATACAGGATGCTGAGATAGGGGGTGGCAGGATTGTCGGAGAAGTCTGCCATTTCGTGGATTTTCTGACGTTTATTAATGGGTCCCTTCCTGTTTCTGTAAATGCCCAAGCAATGGATGATCCAAACAACCTGAACGATGTCCTGAATATTTCCATGAAATATCAGAATGGATCAATAGGAACTATTTCTTATTTGGCAAATGGAGACAAGAGTCTCCCCAAGGAACGGGTTGAAATATTTTGTAGTGGATGCACCGCTATTATTGATGATTTCAGGTCGCTTATTATGCATACAAAAGGGAGGAAGAGGGAAAAGAGGCTGCTTAGCCAGGACAAGGGGCAGAAAGAGGAAATTAAACGTTTTGTTGATGCTGTTAAAGGGACCAGCCTTCCTCCAATTCCAATTGATGAAATTCTGAATACTTCCCATGTTTGCTTTGCAGCTCTTGAATCTGTTCGAAGCGGACAGGCAATAAAGATGTGATGATCCAGATGAACAGTTCGCTCATTTACCGGTTATATGGCTTCTGCTATAGATACGTAGTACAAATCTGAAGAGATCTTAACCGCTATTGAAAAATGTCAGTTAATTTTTCAAATAATTCCTCTCGCAATGAGCATATCGATATCATCAAGGGCATGCTTGTCATTATAATGGTGATGTTCCATTGTTCGTCAATGACCAGGGGAACATTTAAGGACCTTTATACCGTAAAAATATTGTTAAAATTTATTCATTCTGCATTTTTAATCATAACCGGTTTTTTATGCGGTTATTATTACCTCCCTAAAATTCAGAATCCTTCAACAGGTGTTCGCAAAAGACTGCTGGTACGCTCGGGAAAAATTTTTCTAATTTTGATTTGCTCAAATCTTGTTTTATATGGCACTGGTTTTATTTACAATGTTAACCGGCTGTTTGTCTCTGTGACGTCAAAAACGGATTTTTTTAACAATATCATACTGACTCTTCGAGGTGATCTGGCAGCGTTTGAAATATTGTATTATATTACTATCTTTTTAATCATCATTTCCTTATTAATAGACAGAATTTCAATGCTGGTCATCATTTTCTGTATCGCGACTGCTGCTGTTTTAGGACGTTATGGCGATATGATAGCTTTCTGGGGTTTTGGAATGGTCGGATATCTGACAGGTGTTTTATATAATGCCGGTATGCTAACCAAGACCTTCAGGTGGATATGGCGACAGCGATATTTATTCCCGTCTATACTATGCTTTTATCTTATTTTTAAACTGCGTTTTTATTACATGATCGCGGCACCGGGTTTGGTTAATTTTGCTGTCATTCTGCTTGAAACACTTTTCTGGTTCATATCATTTCTGGTCATTAGCGATCTGTTAAAAGGGACAAAGGTAAATAAATGGATATTGCTTTTTGGACGCTATACCCTGCTTGCTTATCTGGTACAGATGTTAATCGTCAGGATAGGATATTTAATCATCAGTAGATGGGTGTCGGATTTCCAGTATTATGTCATTAATCTGATCGTCAGCACAGTAGTGCTATATGTCATTGTGTTTGCAGTTGATCAGATAAGGAAAAAATCTGTTCACATAAACAACTTTTACCGTACTGTCTTTCAGTAATAGGAATAGCCCCCTGTAGCTGAGAGGCTGTTTCATAATCCTATTTCATCAAACTATCATGTTGGGTTCGCTTCTATTCAATTTTTCACATATATACAATTCAGTAGGTTGGGTTACGTTTTTTAACCCAACAAAACCATAACAGCTCAACCCAACCTGCAATGTTGTCTCGCGCGCGAGCACGAAATTAATTGTGACACAGCCTGTGAAGCTATGGGGGATTTAAGGATCAAAGGGTTAAATGATATATGGATTGATTAATTTTGGAATTGAAGGATGAATAAAAAAGTCTGTGTCTGTCTGTGTGGGTCTGTGGCTATTATGTTTTTATGGATATAGAATCAGATATAAGAAAGCTTAGAAGTTATGTTGAAGCTGAGGCGTTTAAAGGTTACGATCCTTATGATGCGCTGAACAGTCCCTTACTCAATTTTCTGACATGTAACTTAAAGTATGCGCGAATTTTTTTTATACAGGTTCTAAAAAGGCTTCCGTTTAATATACGTGTTCTCCTTGGTATTAAAAAAGGACTGAATCCAAAGGCGCTTGGACTGTTTTTATGGGGATATGCAAAACTGTATGCTGTTGACAAAAGACAGGAATATCTTGAAAGAATCAACTTGCTGCTTGATCTGCTTGATGAGACAAAGAGTAAAGGCTATTCGGGGAATTGCTGGGGATATAATTTTAACTGGCAGTCACGGGCCTTTTATGTGCCCCGATATACGCCGACTATTGTCAATTCTTCCTTTATCGGTCACGCATTGATTGATACTTACAGGATTACCGGCATTAACCGGGCAATTGAAATGGCACTCCCTATTAGAAATTTTATTTTGAATGATTTGAACCGCAAAGTTGAAGAAGATGATTTTTGCTTCAGCTACACTCCAATAGATAAAATCGCGGTCCACAATGCCAGTCTTCTTGGCGCGTCTCTTTTAATCCGGCTGAACAAATATGACAAAAGCGAGACTGCGGAATCCGCGGCTCTTTCTGGCCTTAGATACAGCATGAAGTATCAGCGGGGAGATGGGGCATGGTATTATGCGGAAACAGATTATCAGGGGTGGATCGACAGTTTTCATACTGGGTTTAATCTCCAGAGTATTAGATATTTTTTTGAAGAGGGATTTGCAGAGGAATACAAAAAACAGTACCAGGATGGAATCGTTTTTTATAGGGACAATTTTTTTTTAGAAGACGGCACACCTAAGTATTACCATAACCGTGTTTATCCAATCGATATTCACGCGCCTTCACAGGCACTTGTTTTTTTTTCAGGGTGCGGGGAAGCGTATAAGGATATTTGTAGGTTGATTCTAGCCTGGATGCAGAATAACATGAAAGATGAAAAGGGTTATTTTTATTTTCAGAAAACACCAAGTATAACAAACAGAATTCCATATATCCGATGGGGTCAGGCATGGACTTTTCACGCCCTTACAGAGTGTCTTTATCATGAAAAAATAGAAAGGAACACTGAATGATGAAAGGGCAGGAGAAGAATAGCATTAATGACGTGATCCAGAAGTCCTGGATAGGGGACTGCTTTGTCAGTAAAATATCAAAAGTAGAACTCATGGATAATGTTAAAACGTGGATATTAGATGGCAGAAAAAACATGTATATCACGGCGATCAATGTGAGCAAGTTTGTTAGAATGCGGACAGACAGGAAAATGGCCGCTTATATTAAGACCAGCCCGATTAATATCGCTGATGGTTTCCCGATATTCCTAGCCACAAAACTGTTAGGAGATCCCATCCCTGAAAGGATAACTGGAGTAGATTTTATGGAAGACCTTTTGGGATTGGCAGATAAACATGGTTTTAAAGTGTTTTTTCTCGGCTCAAAACCTCATGTTTTAAACACAGTTGTTGATATGGCCAGAAAAAAATTTTCCGGAATTAGAATAGCAGGAAAGCGGGACGGATATTTTAAAGATGAGGAGATAGAGGATGTAATACAAGAAATAGCGTTGTCAGAACCGGATATTCTTCTCATCGCTCTTGGTTTGCCACAGAAGGAATATTTTGTAGATGATCATCTAAAAAGGCTTAATGCTTCTGTTATTTTGCCAGTTGGTGGTGGTTTTGATGTTTTCGCTGGCGAGAAAAAAAGAGCGCCGCGTTGGGTACAGAACGCAGGGATTGAATGGCTCTGGCGATCTGTTTATGATCGGTCAAGGGCGATGCTGGTTTATAAAAGCGCACTGAATTTTATATTTATGCTTGCAGGAGAATTTGTACGCAGGCGTATGATGAAAAAGAGGATGAACAATGTTGACGTTAGGAATTCATGATGGTCATACAGCCACTGCCTGCGTTATGGAGGATGGTAAGGTGTTGGCATGTATTTCAGAAGAACGGCTGAATCGGAAAAAAGAATGGGAGGGTTTCCCAGAGCTGTCAATAAAAAAATGTCTTGAGATTACAAAGAAGACACCTGAACAATTCGACGCAATTGGTTTCAGCTCACTCATGCCGCTGATCGGGAACAGCACGTATGAACGCCCTCTGTGGACAAAAAGATTATTTGGCTATCTTGTGAATGTATTGCCGTCATATATTCTTCAGCAAGAAAGAAATATCAAAATTGTTCAGGCGATAGGTCAGTATACTTCGAAAAAAAGGTGTAACGATCTAATAAACCGTATACAAGCACTCGGGTTTTCGTGCCCGTATGATTTTTATGAGCATCATTTCCTGCACGCTGCCACATCTTATTATACCAACTGGCACCGTCCTGAAAAGTGTTTAATTATAACATTGGATGGTTCAGGCGATGGTGTCTGCGGTTCAGTCAATATTGGTGAAAACGGAAAAATTAAAAGAATTGCCGGTCTTTTTAATTACAATTCAATTTGTGAGTTCTATACAAAGATTACACAGCATTTGGGCATGAAGCCGATGTCTCATGAATATAAAGTTATGGGCATGGCGCCTTATGCTGATGAAAAATATCGCAGTGAACTGGTGTCACTGTTTCGGCAATATTACAGGATTTCCAGGCAACATCCACTTCAGATTATTAATACAAGCGGGAAGTGGAAGTGGCAGTTTTTTAATTTGTTCAAGAAAGAACTTTTTCAAAAACGGTTTGATAACATTAGCGGAGCGGTTCAAGATTTATTTGAAGAGATCGTATTGGCCTGGGTGAAAAACGCGATTTCTAAAACCGGCATTCATGATATTGCACTTTCCGGTGGCGGCTTTATGAATGTAAAGCTCAATGGAAAAATTCTCAATTTAGATGACGTGAATTCGTTGTTTATTTTTCCAAGTTGCGGTGATGAATCTAATTCAATAGGCGCAGGGATTATGGCTGCCCTGACTCAGGGGTATGATCATCAGGAGATAAAGCCCCTTGATATGGTATACTGGGGTCCGGAATATTCCAACGATGATGTTAAAAGCGCGATTGATCGCCTTCTGCCAAGTGAAGGTTATGCCATATCTTTTCATGATGATATTGACCAGCTGGTTGGAAAAGAAGTGGCTAAAGGTAAAATCGTCGGGCGGATGACAGGCAGGATGGAATGGGGTGCGCGGGCAATGGGAAACAGGTCCATCATTGCTGATCCCCGTTCACAAAATGTTATTCACAGGATTAATAAAGCTATTAAAATGAGAGATTTTTGGATGCCCTTCGCCCCGGCGATATTATTGGACTGGAGAGAAAAGTATTTAAAGATAAAAGATCATTATTATTGTCCGTTTATGACAATAGGTGTTGAAACAACAAAAAGAGCTCACACTGATATTATCGCAGGCCTTCATCCCTTTGACCTGTCAGCAAGACCACAGGTTGTTGATCAGGATTTTCATCCAGGATTTTACAGGGTGATAAAGGTATTTGAGCAGGAGACAGGCGTAGGCGGTGTATTAAACACATCGTTTAACCTGCATGGTGATGCAATTGTCTGTACGCCTGAAGATGCTATTAATACATTCTTGAATTCAGACCTGGATTCAGTACAAATCCAGAACTATTATATTGAAAGAAAACCGTATCATAACGCCCACAAAGATAGACTGTGAAAAGTTTCCGTTGCCTCCACAGTTTTCATTTCTGCTTTATGTGTTGAGGCCGGTGAGATTGGTCTTTACGTATATAAGGCGATTGAAGGATAGAAGAAGTTTTAAATAAAGTTTCTTATGCGCACAATTTTCGCCATATTTCTTTGCGCTTTGCTCGGCTCACTGTTCTTAACGCCTCTGGCAGGATGGCTGGGTGAAAAATATAAATTTGTTGACCGGCCCTCAGAGCGGAAGGTGCATACTGAACCGATTCCCCGTATCGGCGGTCTGGCAATATATCTCGCTTATTTTTTTGCTTTTATACCAATTTTATATTTAAGAACAGAGATAAGTGATTCAGTTTTACAGGATAAGCGTGTTATTTTCCTCGCGTGTGGCTCTGTTGTGGCCTTTGTACTCGGCTTTATTGATGATATCAAAGGGCAGTCTCCCCTGAGAAAACTGGCTTTTCAGATCATTGCAGGCATTATAGCCTTTGCAGGGGGCATAAAAATAAATGTTATCGGTGTGCCGGGATTTTCCCCTTTATTTATAGAAATGTTAGCCCTGCCGGTGACTGTCTTTTGGATTGTGCTTGTGATAAATGCTATAAATCTTATTGATGGTCTTGACGGTCTTGCGGCTGGAGTAAGTTTTTTTGTTTGTATAATACTCATGATATTGTGTGTGCTTGATGAAAAATTTGTTCCTGCCACTCTTCTTGCCGCCCTTGGTGGCGCCACGCTTGGCTTCCTGAGATATAATTATAATCCAGCATCCATATTTATGGGTGACGGAGGAAGCTATTTTATTGGGTATATGCTGGCGACTGTGAGTATTGTTGGATCATTTAAGGGGCAGACCGCTGTTAGTATTTTGATCCCCATGATAGCGCTCGGTCTTCCCTTAATGGATGTTTTATGGGCGACTGTGAGAAGGTTTGTATTCGGCCAAAAGATATTCAGAGCTGACCGTGATCACGTTCATCACAGGCTATTGGCTTACGGTCTTACACAGCAAAGAGTTGTGTTGATATTCTACGGGATAACGATTCTTATGGGGGCCGTGGCAATGGCCATGGTTTATTCCAATGATGCCAGAACAGCCATGCTTCTTCTTCTGCTTGCCGTGGGTGCTATTGTCGGTATACAGCGACTCGGATACCTGAACTTTATGAATGTGGACAGAGTTCTTCGATGGGGAAGGGATGTGTCTTTTGAGATGGGTATCAGCCGTAAAAGCAGAATGTTTTTTTCCAGCCAGATTGAGATATCTGAATCTAAGACAGAAGTGCAGTTCTGGGAGAATATTATTAAATCTGCCAAATTAATCTGTGTAGATTATATTGAAATAGACATAAATGGAGAGGGCAAAGGTTTTTGCTGGCATTTAAATGAAAAGACTAAAAACAAGAAAGAGCTTTACTCAAAGGAGCGCATGTATATGAGGCTTCCTCTTGAGCATGAAGGTGAGCATATTGGGGTAATGTATGTTTCAAAGAATATGTTTAAAGGGGGGAAGCTTCAAGGCCGTACACTCCGCCATATCGCATATCTCAGGAGTACTGTTTCTCAGTGGTTGTATGAGAATAAAAAATAGGTGTTTAGGGTGTTCGGGATTGAGGAATTATAGACATGATCCTGGATACTTGATCCTAGATGCTGGTCGTAGCGGAGCATAGATCCTGCCGTTGTTTGGCGGGGATAAAGACTAGGGGATAGAGCGGTATAGAAGGATGGGCTTTTCCCGCCCAGAATGAGGGATTGGCGGATTTAGGAATTCGGAGATAGGAAGGGGCGGCTGCAGATGAGGATGGGCCGCTTTTTTTTGCTTATATTTTAGCTGAAATGATTGCCCATAAAAATAACAAAAAGGATGAATAAAAGGGAAAATGAGAATAATAATACTCACACAAGACGAAAATTTATATCTGCCGACTTCTTTTGCGAAAGTATGTAGTGTTTATGGGGATGAAGTTGTTTGCATCGTATCGTCACCGGCGATGAGTACCCATGGCAGTCCTTTAAAAGGCCTCATAAAGCACTTGTCATTTTTTGGATTTTATGGAACTTTTATTATGGTTAAAAGAGTTTTGCTGGCAAAGTTTTATGCAACATTAAACATTTCGACGCCAAATAAAAGATTCTGGTCAGTAAAACAGGTTTCACGATATTTCAATATTCCTTTTCACCATGTGGCGAAAGTGGGCAGCAAACCTTTTTTTGATTTGATAGAAAAATATAAGCCAACTCTTTTGGTGTCCATTAGCTGTCCACAAATAATAAATAAACAAGTCAGGGATTTAATTCCAGATGGCTGTATTAACGTTCACGGGGCGCTGTTGCCAAAGTATCGAGGCTTAATGCCAGCATTTTGGGCGATGAAAAATGGAGAGAAGACAACAGCTGTAACAGTACATGAATTATCGAACAAATTGGACAATGGTGACATAATTTTACAAAAGGAGATTATTATTGACCCAGATGACACTTGGGATTCTTTGGTGACCAAGTCAAAAAAAGCAGGAGCGGAAGTATTGATTGAAGCTATCCAACTGTTTAAAGAAAATAAGGTTGTTAAGAAACCTAATCCGGATGAAGACGCAACATATTTTTCATTCCCAACATCTTCTGATCGAAAAGCCTTTGTAAACGCCGGCAGGAAATTTTTCTAGTATCAAGGAATTGTATTTCATGACCAATTTTTATGATAAAAACGTCATCTCTGTTGATGTGGAAGACTGGTTTCATATTTTAGATTCTCCTGCGGCCCCTGAAATTTTACAGTGGGACACACTACCTTTGCGAACGCAGGATAATATCCCTAAGCTTTTGAGGCACTTCAGAAATTATGGGATAAGGGTCACTTTTTTCTGGCTAGGGTGGATGGCTGAAAAATTTCCTGAATTAGTTAATCAGTGCAAAGCAGAAGGTCACGAAATCGCCAGTCATGGCTATGGGCATCTTTTAGCATATAAAGTTGGGAAAGAAAAATTTCGAGATGATCTTCTTAAAGCTAAAGAGGTTTTAGAAAACATAATAGGTGGAAGGATAAAAGGATTTAGAGCTCCTGGGTTTGGCATAACCGATGAAATCCCTTGGGCTTTTGATATAATAAAACAAGTTGGCCACGAGTATGATTCAAGCGTCTTTTCAGCTCCCAGGGGGCATGGCGGTGTAACAACAAGAACCTCTGGCCCTTATCATATTAAGACCAATTATGGCCTATTGTCTGAAATACCAATGTCATTAGTTAATATTTTTGGGAGAAGACTTAGTCTGTTTGGTGGCGGCTACTTAAGAATCGCTCCGCAGTTATTAATTAAATGGGGCATTAAAAAACTCCATAAAAATAATCAGCCGTTAATTGTTTATCTCCATCCCCGCGAAATCGATCCTGATCATCCCCGGTTGCCTCTCTCAATAGTTCGAAAGTTCAAATCCTATGTTAATCTGAAAACAACACTACCAAAACTTGAAATGCTATGTGAAAACTATACGTTTTTCACCATGGCTGAATTAGTTGAATGCTTGGAAAAGGATCGGCCTAAAGTGTAGGGGGAAGTCATACTTTAATGACAGAACATAAAAAATGGACAGCGGAAATTGAACTTGTGATCTGCTGTTCCCGAACAACTGTCAGTCAAGTGATTTCTAATAAAATAAATGAATTAACAGACAAGGGGATTGACTGGCTCTTTCTTGTTGAGACCGCCTCGCAACACAGGGTAATTCCCCTAGTGTATAAAAGCCTGAGCACTGTCTGCAGAGAAAAAGTGCCTGCTGATATATTTGAAATGCTCAAGATGAAATATCTCGGCAACACAACTAGAAATCTTTATGTAAAAGAAGAATTTCTAAACATTCTGGAACTCCTAAAACAGAACAATATTGATTGTGTACATTTTAAGGGCCCGGTACTGGCGGAAATAATTTTTGGTGATATTGCACTGAGGCGGTTTGGGGATTTAGATATTTTAGTGCGTGAAAACGATATTGAAAGATTATGTGCGCTGTTTATGGCTGAAGGGTATCAGTTTAATGACAAGTTTGATTTAGCGCATGATAGTGCTTATTTGCGAAACGAAACTGCCGTTATCCTCAACAATACTGATC
>JANQFQ010000026.1 GCA_028277765.1 Desulfobacterales bacterium | reverse complement strand
TTCATGGCTCATTACTGACTTAATTAACTCATCACCAAATATTTAGCTGGTGTCTTTTGCGAAGCGATTTAAACTATTCTTCGTGGTCTTCGTGTCCTTGTGGTGAAAAAATTCAGGTTAAATATTATCCCTTAATATTGCCGACACATCCCTTGTGAGTTCAAGGGCTTTGGTTGCCTGGGCCAGACTCAGGGTTCCTGTACCGCAACTGGGTGTTATCAGGGACTGTTCTGATATTGTTTTTGGGTTAATACCAAGGTCTGCCAGTTGCCCTGCTTTTTCTTCCCACATGGATACCAGAGAATCAGCGGTTTCTTTTTCAAGATCCTGTACGCTTAAAGTCGGGGCAATGCCCCAGGCAAGGATACCCCCTTTTGTGTAAAAGTTTTTTATCTGCTCAGGATACAAAAGAAACCTGTTAAAATAAGAGTAAGCATCAAAGCTCACTATGTCAGCAGCAGACTCAAGAACCAGGGGCCATTCAGCATTGGCGCACACATGAACTCCAGTAAGTCCGCCTTCATCATGCACAGCGTCAATTACTTCGCTGAAACACACTTCAATATCTTCACGTGTAATGCTGATAAACTCTGATGACCCAAATCCAGTAAGCGCAGGTTCGTCAAAAAAGATAATTACAGGGCAATTAAACACAGAAAGCTGTTTGACCTGCCACCGCGCTTTCATGGCGACAAGTTTGACAACAGCATCTCTGAGGCGGCTGTCATAAAATATCGCCTTTCCATCCTGATCCCGTGTTGCAGTTCCAAGGGTTACAGGTCCGGTTATCTGTCCTTTAAGGCCAACAGGGGATTCAGGCAGCCTTTCAACCTGTCTGATAAATTCAAAAAAGCCTGCGGCAATGTCTGGTTTCAGAGAAAATCTTGTGTCCGAAAAATCATCCTGTCCATCTGTAACCTTTAGATATTCTTCATAAAACAACAGGTAGTCAGCTTCAAAGTTTTCGTCGGAAGTATCTATATAAAACTTGTCATCTGTGGTTGTAAGTCCAGGTATGCCCGGCAAAAACTGCTCTATCATTCCCTCTTGTCTATAGACCGGCAACTGCACCCATAAAGGGATTTCCGGTGTGTATTCCAATACAAGCTTTGTGGCATCTTCATGGTTGTCCACGGGAAGACTCCCAATCAACGTTGGTAGACAGCTAGCCTTAAAATCGGTTTTCATGATCAATCTCCTTATGCGCGGAAAAACAATATCATTAAAAAAAAAACATCATATACTCTTGTTGTATTTTGATCAAGCTTTGATCACGCAAAGAAAAGATTAGCCACGGATGTCACGAATGGGCACTAATGAATTTCAGTCATATTTTTTTCCTCTCAGTGCCCCTGTGGTGAAAAGTTTTTATTTTTTACACTTCAACAGGTAGTATGAGACGGGTTCTGATTTTTTATGAATGTTGATTTCTTTTTTTTGGAATGCGGTCATTAAGCTGTTTTTCATCTGTTTTTTTGTGTTTGCGCCGATTATGATTTCTCCGCCAGATGCAATTTTTTCAAGTTTTGCAGCGATATTTACGGAATCACCGATCACTGTATAATCCATCCTGTTTTCCGCGCCCACGTTTCCAACCACTGTGCTGCCAGTGTTGATTCCGATTCCGATGTCGTATTTGACTTTATTCTGCCGGTTTCTTGCCTTATTGAGTTTTATAACCGCTTCTTGCATTTCAAACGCAGCGCTGACAGCATCGTCTGCTCCGGTTTTTGCCGTGGGGATGAGACCGAATACGGCCATGAGCTGGTCCCCGACAAATTTATCGAGGACGCCGTTGTGTTTAAAAATAATATCTACCATTGTGCTGAAAAACTGGTTTAGGAGGGAGACCACTTCCTCGGCTTTGAGTTTTTCAGTGATCTTTGTAAATGACCGAATATCAGCAAAAAGCACTGTGACTTCTTTTCTTTCATAATCTGGGAAAACACCGTCTTCTGAATCAACCAGGATTTTCACAAGGCTTTCTGCTACATATCTACTCAGCTTGTTCCTTAGCTCTTTTTCTTTTTCCCTTCTCGCGTCTTCTTTTTCCCTCCGTTTTGTACTATCCCTGATGATAGACAGGACCCCCTGGGGTTTCCCGTCCTTTTTCAGGAGCCTGGAGTTTACTTCAATGTAAATTGGTGTTCCATCTTTACGCTTGGCTTTAAGCTCTAGCAGTTTAGGCTTTTTGCCGGCCACGAGCCCAGTAAAGTATTCTTCATTCTGCTTCATCACCTCAGGACTGAATTTCGTGAACTCCCTAAAGTTTTTTCCTATCAGTTCTTCCCGGGTATAACCGAAAATGTCTTGGCATTTTCCGTTTACATCGATAACTGTACCGTCGACTGTCAGATAAGCGATTTCATCATTTACATTCTCATAAATAGTCCTGAATTTTTCTTCGCTCTCCCGTAATGCTTCTTCAACTTTTGAGCGGTCAGCGATCTCCTTCTGGAGGTGTTCATTTGATTTCTGCAGTTCAATGGTTCTGATATCGACTCTCTCTTCCATTTCTTCATAAGCTCTGAGGAGCGCTTCTTCTGCAATATGGCGGTCAGTAACATCTGTCAGTAGTCCATGTATCTCAATAAGCTGTTGCTCAACAAAAATCGGGGTAATGGAAGCATGTATCCAGCGGGTGTTGCCTGATTTGGTAACTAACCTGTTTTCAGTATATTCTGTTTCACCAGAGAGTATGCCAGGTAAAAGATTTTTTAAGAGGGGAATATCTTCAGGGTAAATAAATTCTTCAAACGATTTGCCGATATAATAGGATGGATCATACCCTGTAAGAGCTTTAATCGAAGGACTGATATAATTAAAAATGCCGTTTTCATCAGTTGTGTAAAATACTTCATTTATTGTTTCAACAAGCTCGCGATAGCGGGCCTCACTATCCATTAATGCTTTTATCACCCGCTTGCGTTCAGAAATATCTCTGATAATCGTAAGAACGCCTATTACTTCACCATCCTGTTTCAGTAGTGTTGGGTTTATTTCAATAGAGGTTTTTGATCCGTCTTTATGGTATCCTTCTATCTCCAGAAGCGGCATTGTCTGCCCGCTAAGAAAATCTTCAAATAATTCTGAAGTAAATTGTATGTCTTCTGAATATAAAAAACCGATTTTCGTAAAATGTTTTCCGATCACGTCATAACGTTGATATCCAAACGTCTCATACACCTTATTGTTGATATCAAGGATAAAACCTTTGTTGTCCAGGTAAATAATAACATCGTTCGCACATTCAAAAATCATTTTAAATTTCTGTTCACTGACCTTTAGCTCCCGGTCGTCTTTCCTGCGGACACCGACCCTTTTTTCCTCCCCGCTAAAGGCAAATGGCTCATCCATGTATATTTCCCCCTGAGCTGAACAGTAGTATAAAACACACTAATTTAAGAATAGTTATAGCGTGTTAACTGTGTAATTATACAATTAAATCAGTGTGGTATCAAGGATTAAAATAAAGTGCCTAAAGTAAAAGACAGAGAGCCTAAAGTTGTGGTATCGCTCCGCTCTGCCATTTCTTGTTTTTGTAGACAGGATTAACAGGATTGACTGGATTTCAGTTCACCTCCAGCTATGCTGGCGGGTTGCAACTTTTTATCCTGTTCATCCTGTTATCATGTCTAAAATTTTTTTGTCTGGGTATTAGATCTTGAGTATCATGGTCAGTCCCGCTATCATCGGGATAATCGGTTTTTAAAAAACTGACAGAGCGGAGTGATACCACAACTTTAGGCTCTCTGTCTTTTACTTTAGGCACTTTATTTTACTAGCAAAGACTGCCCCGGGTAGATTGTACTTCTGGCGGTTAGGCTGTTCAGGCTGAGGAAATGCCGGAGGGTCATATTGTGTTTTACGGCTATTGCGTAAGGGCTGTCTCCCTGTCTAACAACATAGGTCTTCAAATTACCGGACGCTGCTGAAGCTGTTGTTATGCTTTTATGTCTAGGTATCTCAAGGACTTGCCCCACATGTAAGTTTGCAGAAGAGAGGTTGTTAAGTTCTTGGATTTTGCGGGTAGTAGTTCCGTATCGTCTGGCGATAATCCAGAGGGAATCACCTCTTTTGACAACGTGATGTGACGGGCGTTTATATTTTTTATTTTGTTTTTTTACTGGAGCAATGTATGTTCCCTTCTGGGGTATTTTTAGAAGTTTGCCTGCGACAATAAAATTTTTTCTCCGGATATTGTTTGCGCGCGCAATGCGTGAAGTGGATGTGCGATACCGTTCAGCAATGGTTGAAAGGGTTTCGCCGGACCTTACCCTGTGGTACACATATGCTGGCCTTGGCGGTGAAGCCACAGGGATCTCATTAATCTTGGACAGGAGAATCTGCTGCATGCTCGGTGGGACTTTCAGCTTATACTGGCTTTCTGGAAGCAGGTTATAACGGAGTTCTGGGTTCAACTCCCTTAGAACCTTTTCATTCACACCGATTTTATTGCTAATATCCTTAAGGCGTATCCTTCTTTCCACATCGACTGTTTTATATTCAACCGGCGGATCTACTGTAACATCAATACCGTATTTTTCCAGATTATTGACGATATGAAGCGTAGCAAGGAATTTTGGCACATATCTGGCGGTTTCACTTGGAAGGCGCTGGTAGAGGTCCCAGAAATTGTCTAGATAATTGACGTTCTGGGATCGTATGATGCGCAAGACTCTTGCCGGTCCGCAATTATATGCGGCAAGGGCGGTTGTCCAATCGCCAAAAATCTGATGAAGTTCTTTTAAAAACGCTATGGCAGCTTCTGTTGATTTGTCAGGGTCCAGCCGTTCATCAATATACAGGTCCCGTTTTAGGCCGAACTTATAGCCGGTTGACGGGATGAACTGCCACAGGCCAAGTGCCCTTGCTTTTGAAAGAGCCCTTGTCTTAAAACCGCTTTCTATCAATGGAAGCCATGATAGTGCTTCGGGCAGGCCAGCCTGTTTAATCTCCTTCAGCATCATACTGCGGTATCTGCCAGAACGTTTATATGCTTCCCTGAAGAATTTTTTTTCAGGGCCCTTGGTAAAACGGTCGATTTCTATTTGAACGTGTTTGTTGATTGTGATTGGTATGGCGTTATGATTCCCGTTTGCGACAATGTGTCTTGAGGCATATATCTCGAGTATCCGTTTTGAAATCATAAAACGGATATCTTCCTTTTGCTGGATAATCTTTGTACTGTCATATGTGTCAGCACGAATAATCAGTGAATAAGCCTGATCAAGGGCCTGGATGGCATTTTCAAATTCTCCTTTTTGCCAGAAGTCCTGGGAGGCTCTGCAATACTCAAGAGCTTCATCAAGCACTGTCTGAGCTTTTGCTTCCAGTTTCTGCTGTTTGCTCAGTTTTACATTTGTAGTGGTTTTTAATTCACCGTTATTGTCGTTGGCTGGTATACTGTCAGAATACGATTCTGAGCCTTCAGATACTCTATCATTGACTTTTTCATTTGTGCTCTGGCTGGCTTTGGATGGAGAAGGGCGGAACCAATTTTTGTTCAAAGCAGTAGAACAACCGCAGGAAAAAAGGATGACAGCCAGAAGGAGAAGATGTGGTTTCAATTTCATAAATTGTGTAAAATCCTGTTTATAAACAGCCACAATAAAAAATATTATGTGTTTATTAAGACCGATTTACCGTAATATCAGTGTGTTTGTCAAGGATATTAATCGGTGTGAACGGGTTGGGGTAAATAGGACTGAAGGGAAAACAATAGGACTGAGTGAAATTCATTAGTGCCCATTCGTGCCATCCGTGGCTTATTTTTCTTTAGTCCTTTATTTTATTTCCCCACATTCATAATGCCGCGAACAGCAGCAGGGATATCTGCAGGCAGGAGAACAATTTTTGAGTTCTCTGTGGCAGTCATGTCCTTTATCGCGTCCACATATTTTTCTCCCAGGAGATACGTGGCAGGGAGTTCTTTGTCCTGTATGGCTTCCGTGACTTTCTGTATGGCCAGCTGGGTGGCTTCAGCCAGGACAACCTTGGCTTTTGCATCACGCTTGGATGCTTCGAGCCGTCCGTCTGCTTCAAGAATTGCTGCTTCTTTTTCACCGTCAGCACGCGTAACCGTCGCACGGCGCTGCCTTTCAGCGGCAGCCTGTTCTTCCATGGCTTTCTGCATGGTCTGGGAAGGGTTGATATCCTGAATCTCAACAGTCTTTAATGTAATGCCCCAGTCGGAAATATCGTCTGAGATCGCCATTTTCAGTTTTGATTTTATTTCATCCCTTGAGGAGAGTGCGTCATCAAGGTCCATTTCACCGACAATTGACCTGAGGGATGTCTGTACCAGATTCTGAATAGCGATGATATAATTTTCAACACCATAGACTGCTTTTTCAGGTGACACAATATTGATATACGAAACAGCATTGGCGATAATCACCGCGTTGTCTCTGGTGATGACCTCCTGGGATGGAATGTCTAGGACAATATCCTTGGTTGTGATCTTGTAAGCTACTTTATCCATATAGGGTATGATAATATTGAGGCCGGGGCCAAGGGTTTTGTTATACTTGCCCAGCCGTTGGACAACATGCTTACTCCCCTGAGGTACGATTCTGATACCTAAAAAAATTGAAATAAAAACCAGAACAAAAATAACAATGACAACCATGATAGTCCCGCCCATGATAATTCCTCCCTTTGTTTATGCTAAATGGAAATTGACAGTTTTACCGTTTTTCAACGATTAAAGTGTTTCCTGAAATGTCTTTAATGAATACCCTGTCTCCAGTGGCCACATCATCTTCACAAATGAAAAGCCATTCATCCGCACCAAGAAGCGGGGTTGAAAAACGGACTGTACCCCGTTTCCCTTCTTCAGGGGCTGTAATAACCTGTCCGCTTTCCCCCAATATCGCTTCTTTTGCTATCCCAGCTTTGGTCTGGTGCCCCATCATAGGTTTGATATATTTGAACCAGAGAAAAGTGAAAATAGATGACGCAATCGTCCAGATCAGCAGTTGCCAGGTGAAGTTTAACCCAGGAATAATCAAAAAAAGAACACCAACAATAATAGCGCCTAATCCAAACCAGATAAGAGTAAAACTGGGGACAAATATTTCAGCGATAATAAGCACCATGCCAAGAACAAGCCAATGCCAGGGTAGTAATTCAAAATTCATAAGTTTTTCTCTCTATTAAAAAAGTTGTCAGGTTTTAGGCGGACGTGTAAAAGTCAAATTGCCCGCATTAATCAGTTAATCAAGATATCTAGTGAAATGTATTTTTATTCACATATCACAATATGGGCCAATAGAAAAGGAAGAGTTTAAAAAAGTTTGAATTTATTGTAAAAAAATATACACAAAACAAAAATAATCTGCTATGGTAATCGTTCATTATATAATCATAGGGTCACAAATAGCTATACCAATGAAATCTATACTAAAAAATGATATGCCACAATCTAGGGTAGCTATGAAAAAACTGATATTTTTTTTGTGTCTGAATACTATTTTCATGTCAATCGGCTGTATCCCCAGCGCGGTTATTACCCATTCTTATACACCGCCCGCCTCATATAATTTTGAATATGAAACAATTATCAGCAAGCCGTTTGTCCAGGTGTGGGACCATCTGAATCGTCAACTTTCTGAAAGTGAGTACAAACTTGAAAAGGCTGAGAGGGATACACGGCTGATATATATGTCTTTTTCTCCTGAAAAACCTGAAGTGTATATTGACTGCGGAAAAGTGATACGGACATTTAAAGTCTGGGGGGAAGACCTGAGGTATGAATATGAGTCAGCTGGATCCTCCTCTTTTAAAACCGCGAACTTTGAGGAGAGCGGTGACGTTTTTTTTATGGACCGCAAGACCTCTTTAAAATGTGATATTCTGCTGTATGTGGCGCCGGAGAGTGAGACGTCCACAATAATAAACATATATATAAAATTCTTCTGGAAAAATGATGTTTTTATTAGGCATAAAACAGAAACCGGCGATTTCAGTCCGATAGACAGCCCTGATGAAATGGACAGTTCAGCGTTATGCACCTGCACTTCAAGACAAAAAGGCTACATCGACATTGAAGGGTATCCGCTTGATTTCTTTTGTGCTACAAAAGGGGTGCTTGAGAAAAAAATTATGGACCTGGTGAAGGGAAGTCAGGATTAGACTGGCACAGCGGCTTTATAAACTGTCGCGCTTCCTTCAATGGTATACGGCGGTGCTGAGGCTGGGATGATGGCGGAAGATCCCTTGGCAAACTGAATTTTTTTTGCACCGTCAATCTGGTTGATGACAGCTTTTCCATCTGTACATAGGAGTATCTCGACGCTTCTGTTATCAGGGCTTGTAAAGACTTCTTTTCCAGTCACCATCATCACTGAAAGGGCAAACTCTTTAGCTGATGTTACATACTGTTTTTCACACCTGCTTGCAGACACGGGGTTGAGGATATCAAGATCTCTTTCTTCAAAGTTCAGCACTTTTAACAGTTCTGGCACATCAACATGTTTAGGTGTGAGGCCTCCCCTGAGCACATTGTCAGAGTTTGCCATCAGTTCTATTCCAACACCATCTAAATAGGCATGCAGCTCACCAGCAGGGAGGAACATGGCCTGGCCTGGTTCAAGGCGTACAAGGTTAAGGATAACTGGTGCAAACAGGCCGATATCTCCGGGATATTCCTTGTGGAGTTTTATCATCCATTCAAAAGCATGATTCTCATCAGATACGTTTTCGGCATTTTCAGCTGCGATACCTGTAATTTTTTGCTGTTTTTCCGGGTCTAATGTCATTATTGCCTCAAAGAATGCCTTAAGTGATGATGGCTGTCCAGTATTCAGCAGACTGATTTCACCAAAAAGATCTTTTGGGCATACCTTGTCCATGAACGCGATGATGTCAGGCATTTTTCTAAAGCCGTTTAGGGCCCAAAAAGGGGTAAGGGCGCAGATAATTTCCGGTTTATGGCTGGCATCCCTGTAGTTTCTATTTGGGGCGCTCACAGGTATGCCAAGAGCATTTTCGTGTTTAAATCCTAGCTCTGCCTGTTTCCTGTTAGGGTGTGCCTGAATAGAGAGGGGCCGGCCGGCTGCAAGGACTTTAAACAAAAAGGGAAGGGCATTGTTGAATTGAGCAGCGATTTTGCTGCCAAGGATCTCTACAGGGTTTTCTTGAATCAGGTTAATAAGGGGAACCTGTTTCCCGTCAACCCCAGCCATTGACGGGGCCTTTGGGTGGGCGCCCATCCATAGCTCAGCCAAGGGTTCGCCTGTCACAGGCTGGCCCAAAAGCTCAGGGATAGCTGTAGGAGATCCCCAGGCGTAGTTTTGGATGGGGTTATTTAATAGATAGATGTCTTTCATAAAAATGATCCATATTTTATTCACCACGAAGTTAATCCGGTGAAAGTCAAGCAATAATTTTTAATGCTTTTAACTTTCTCCACAATTTGTTCTTTGAAAATTCGATAAAAACACCTA
>JANQFQ010000007.1 GCA_028277765.1 Desulfobacterales bacterium | reverse complement strand
GGTGAAAAACAACGTGTGGCGATCGCCAGGGCGCTGGCAATTGAACCAAAGTTTCTGGTCGCTGATGAGCCTACCGGACATCTGGACACGGAAAATTCGCGAGACATTTTAAGCTATTTTAAGAAGCTCAATCAGGATGAAGGGTTGACGATAATCGTAGCAACCCATGATGACAAACTGGGCTCGCAGACATCACGGACAATTTATCTGGAAGATGGAAAGATAATTTAAACATTAATCAGTGAAAATCTGTGTTATCCGTGTGCTATATTTTCGAACCGCATTCACCGTTTTTCAAATCATCAAAGGTGATTGAATTTAGTTTGTCAAACATGGCCTGGGCAGCATCCATCCACATCTGCCGGGTCATGCAAGTTTTGGACTTTTTGCAGGATCTAGGTTTTTCCGTACATTCACAAATGGTTTCTCCGCCTTCCAGCAGAGCAACTATTTCTCCTACTGTAATTTCCTTGGGTGATTTCATCAATACATAACCGCCTTTTGCACCCCGGATACCTTTAACATATTTGCTCTTTTTTAACGGGATAATGATTTGTTCTAGATATTTCACGGAAATATCCTGTCTCTTTGATATCTCACTAAGCTGAACGGCCTCCTTACCGCTGTTTTGCACCATGTCGAGTATCAATCGAGTACCGTATCTGCTTTTTGTCGAAAGTTTCAAATTACATCTCCATCAAGAGTTACTAAATTTTGTAAATGCCCTTAAATAATAAATATATACTTTTTTTAATAAAATCGCAACATATAATAAACTGTACTCTAATTGTCAATATGAAATCCAGAAAGGCAATTTTTTTTAAAAAAAATTGTTTTTTAAGTGTCGAAATTTATTGGAAATTAAATTTGCAAATGAAAAATATTATATATAATCAAGCATTTATCTTTTTTAAAATTCATTAAATTTTTCTTGACACGGGGTTTTTTGGAGTCTATCATAAAGATATCATACCAAGTTAATATAGATTAAATTAATCTCTTTATATTTAATATAGATTAAAATGATCTCTAATGGTTCTGATATAAAACTTAACTAATTTTCACCTAAATTAATGCGATTATCAACAAAAACACGTAATGGAACAAGAATTCTGGTTGACCTTGCAAATTTCTATAACAAGGGCCCTGTTCAAGTGGGGGATATTTCAAAACGTCAAGACATATCTGTAAAGTACCTGGAACAGCTTATCCGTCCGCTTAAGAACAAAGGTCTCATCAGTAGTGTAAGGGGACCAAAAGGCGGCCACATGCTGACGAAGAAGCCTGAAGATATTACACTTGGTGAAGTTGTCAGGGCTTTTGAAAACTATCATGAAGCAGATGAATGTTTCAGCGATGATGAATGCTGTTTTTTGATGGATCACTGCAAACTCAGGGAAGCATGGCTACAGGCTACTAATGTTTTTTTTGAGATACTCGATATTACAACCATAGCGGACCTTGAGGGGGAGCATTGTAAAAGCATTTTTCGCGGTAAACCATGATGTAAAGGAATTAATATTAAATTTTTAACTTAAAAAATCTGGAGGTATTATGGGAGACTACATTGTTTGGGACAGTTTGGGTTCAGGTACAAAGCTGGTCATGAATCAGCTCCATTACGGGGGGTTGGCTTTTATGGTGCTGGCTTATACATTTAAAATCTGGCAGTTTTTTCAGAAACCGCTTGCAGTGGAGGGGACTCCGGCACGCGGTGACCATGACAGGGCGATAAAATACGCGTTTATGACTCTTGCCATGCCATGGGAAATTGAGAGTCAGTGGCGTCACTGGTTCAGATATTTAGAGTTTGGCGCGTTTCATCTGGCAATGGCCGTTGGTATTGGCTGGGCGTTTATTGTACCTTTTGTTCCAACAGTCATGATGAATCCCGTAATATGCGCTTTTAGCCAGCTCTTCTTTATACTCGGTTTTCTTATCGGTATTTCAAGACTGCTTCGCAGAATTTTGTCAGCTGAAATGAGACTGATATCATCACTGGATGATTATTTCTGCCTTATCCTGCTGACCATCTGGATGCTCTCTGGTATCTTTGCTGCACCTTTAAAAAGTGAAACATATCTTTTCTACTACTACTGCCTTGCATCCTTTTTTCTGTTTTATGTACCGTTTTCAAAAATCAGCCATTATGTTTATTACCCTTTTATAAGGTTTTACGTGGGGAAGCATTTTGGACACCGCGGAACATGGCCGAAAAAACATACAAGCGTAGAGACTTAATATTAACGGGAAAAATGTTCTGACAAGAACCTTTACCATATAATAAGGAGACACAAATGGCTAAAAGCGAAAAAGCAAAATCATTTAATAAAAATTTCAAGGCGCGTACGAACCGTCAGCATGCTTTATCATTTGCCGCGTGTGTTCACTGCGGGACATGCAATGATTCGTGCCATTACTATCTGGCGACAGGTGATCCCGCAATGACACCTGCCGCTAAAATGGATAAAATCCGTGCGATCTATAAAAAACAGAACGACTGGCTCGGAAAGATCATTCCTGGATGGGTAAACGGAAGGGAAGTGGAAACAGATGAAGAGCTTCAGGACCTAATGGATACGGTTTTTGGATCTTGTACAGGATGCCGCAGGTGTACATTTAACTGCCCGTTCGGTGTTGACACTGCCATACTGGTCGGCCTCGCGCGTTCCTGCCTGGTTGATGAAGACATCGCCCCCGAAGGTATTAAGCATGTTATGAAGGACCAGTGGGAAATCGGCAACCAGATGGGTATTACTAAAGAAGAATATATTGATACACTTGAATGGGTTGAAGAAGAACTTCAGGATGAACTGGAAGATCCTGACTATAAAGTCCCCATAGACAAGGAAGGGGCTGATTTTGTTTATGTGGTCAATCCCAGGGAAATAAAATACGATCCTAGACCCTTGCAGGCTGCTTTTAAAATCTTTTATTATGCCGGGTTCAACTGGACAATGGGATCTGAAGGCTGGGACAATACCAATTTCGGCCTTTTTTCAGGCAAACCGGATCTTGGTGGACACATGGGAAATCTTGCGTATAACCACGCGAAAAAACTCGGTGTAAAACAGATGGTCATCTCTGAATGCGGGCATGGCCTGCGGTCTACACAATGGGAAGCTCCCAACTGGGGCAAGGCAAATCCGCTTCCATTTGAAATCATATCTCTTCTTGAAGTAATGGTAGACTTGGTAAACACAGGCGTTATTATTCTTGATCCATCAAAGAATCCCCATCCTGTAACCTATCATGACCCGTGTAACCTTTCCCGTTCCGCGGGGATAACTGAAGAACCAAGGTTCCTTCTGAAACGGGCATGCATGGACTTCAGGGAAATGACTCCAAACCGCGGTGATTCATACTGCTGTACAGGTGGTGGTGGCGCTATGTCAATGGGTGAATATTCAGGACGCCGTCTTGAGGTTGCCACGGTCAAGGCTGAAACCATACGGGCAACTGGCGCGGCAATCTGCGCGACAGCCTGTCATAATTGTGTTGACGGCCTCTCTGACCTCATAAAAAAGTATGAACTGAAATATGACTTTGGCGATGGCAAGCCAAAACTTCTGCCGGTTCCCAATGTTTGCGAGCTGGTAGCCGAGGCAATGGTTATTTCTAAGGAAGAGAAAAAGGCCGCGAAAACAGCGAAACCGGATCTCAAAGGCAAAAAGATACTGGTAATCGATGATGAGCCGGATATTGTAACATATATAGAGACAGTTCTTGATGACTCCGGATTTAATGTGATTACTGCCACAGACGGTACATCAGGTCTTGAAAAAGCACAGTCAGAACTTCCGGACCTTATTACCCTTGACATTACAATGCCCGGCAAATCAGGTGTGCAGGTTTACCGTGAACTGCGGACGAATCCTGTGACAAAGAATATACCGGTCTTTATTATTACAGGTGTAACTGATTTCAGGCAGCTCATGTATCAGAAAGATGTCAAGGCTCCTGAAGGTTTTATGAACAAACCGATTGATAATGATGTTCTGGTAATGACGGTAAATAAACTTCTTGAAAAAGCGGCTTAATAATAATGACAATAATCATAGCGGAAATCGCGGAAGGTTTCCGCTTTGATTAAATTTATCTTAAATGTATTTTGTGCTATTTCTGCTTTTTTTAAAAAAGACCGTTTTGTCAGGCAGCCAGTAAAAGGCCAGGGAGGGGATATGGAAAATTTAGCTCAAAAAATTAACTGTGAGGACAGTCAGGACAGTCTTTACAAAAAGTATTTTAATGAAATGCCGTGCTTTGTCTCTGTTCAGGATCGTGAGATGAAGCTGATTGACTGCAATAATCTATTCAAGGAACACTTTGGCGCGAACGTCGGTGAGTACTGTTATGAAGTTTACAAGGGGCGGATGACGAAATGCGACAACTGTCCTGTGGCGAAAACGTTTGAAACAGGAAAGCCCCAGCAGAGTGAAGAGACAGTTAAAAATCTCAAGGGAGAAGAGATACCAGTATATGTTTTTACATCTCCGATATTTGATGAACGTGGAAGGATTGAGGCAGTGCTGGAAATTTCTTCAGATATTTCCGGAGTCAAAAAGATCCAGAAGAAACTTCATAAAACCCAGAAACAACTGCAGCAGTTTTTTAATGTCGCGCCATGCTATATTACACTGCAGGATAAGGATCTGAAAATAACATCAGCCAACAATAAATTCAGAGATGATTTTGGAGAAGGTGTAGGTGACTATTGTTATGAGGTTTACAAACACCGGGATGAACCTTGTTTTGAATGTCCTGTAACACAGACATTTGAAGATGGCCGGACACATCAAAGTGAGGAAGTGGTAACAACCATGTCTGGTGACCAGTATAATGTCCTTGTGAATACAGCTCCCATAAAAAATGTTGATGGTGAAATAACCCATGTGGTTGAAATGTCAACAAATATCACTGAGATTAGACAGCTCCAGGATCAGCTGACATCACTGGGACTTCTTGTCGGCTCTATTTCCCATGGGATCAAGGGGCTATCATCTGCGCTGGATGGGGGGATGTATATCCTGAGTTCGGGGCTAAAAAAAGATGATAAAGAGAGAATCGACAAAGGTTGGGATATGGTCCAAAGAAATGTCAGCAGGATCAGGAGCATGATTGCCGATATCCTTTATTATGCCAAGGACCGGGAGCTTCAGCATGAACCATCAGATGTTAATGATTTCATGTCTGATGTGGCCGCTACCATGGAAAACAAGGCGAAGAATTTTTCTGTTGATTTTAAATTTACCATTGCTGATTCATTGGGAGAATTTAGTATTGATCAGGCAGCTGTCCGGTCTTCCCTTGTTAATGTGCTTGAGAACTCTTTTGACGCCTGCCGAAAGGATGTCAACAAAGATGTGCATTTGGTTGAATTCGACGTGTATGAACAAGACGGATATATCATAGCTGATGTAAAAGACAACGGCATTGGTATGGATAGAGAGACACAAGAAAAAATATTCAGCCTCTTTTTTTCATCAAAAGGGATCGAAGGAACGGGCCTAGGACTTTTTATATCAAACAAAATTATAAAAAAGCATGGCGGAAAAATTGATGTGGCGTCAACTCCAGGTAAAGGTGCCCATTTTAGTATTGTATTACCCAGGAAGCCAACTGAGCAGTAAAAGCCGGATAGAGAGGCCGGTTTGAAATATCCCTGCAAAGGGATACAATATTAACCTTATTTAGATAAACTAACTACAATCGTTTAATTGAAAACACTTTATAATTTAGCATGTTACATTTTCATACCAAGTTGTTATATAATAACTTGCGGGGGCTTTTGCTCGAAACATCTTTAACGCCAAATAGCTGCCGCAGCCTTAAAAGGAGGTAAAAAAATGAATGATTCAGTAAAAAAAATTCTCGTTATTGATGATGAGCCTGATATGCTTGATTTTCTGGGATCAGTTTTAAAAGACAATGGTTTTGACGTCATCACAGCGGTTAACGGAAGGGAAGCGTTTGAAAAAGCAAAATCCGAAACCCCAGACCTGATAACCCTTGATATAACCATGCCGGAAGAATCAGGTGTCAAGGCGTTCAGGAACTTTCAGGAAACAGAAGAGACAAAGAATATCCCGGTGATCATTGTGACAGGTATTTCTAAAGATTTCAAAAAGTTTATCCATACCCGCAAAGTGGTTAATCCACCGCACGCTTATATGGAAAAACCAATAGACGCTGCCGAGTTCATTGATAAAGTAAATGAATTTATCGGGTGATAACAGTTCTTTTTTACAGCTTTTTTAGTAATATCCTGATTTTACATTAAGCAGTTACTGGAAAAGTATTTTAAGGCACAAGTCTATCATTGATTTGTTACATGCTGCGTGTCGGCGCTATATACCCCTGTGGCGACAATTACTCTGGCCGGTTAAACCTGGTCGGCACAGATGTGTTTTTTTGATATTTTTACTGAAACAGGCGATAAAAAACATTGACCAAAATGCGATTTGATCAAACAATTATCGCGTCATGGATTACGCCCGGATCACGTGTTCTGGAGCTTGGCTGTGGTGAAGGGAAGCTTCTCCATTATCTTAAAGAGCATAAACAGGTTAAAGAAACTGGCGCCGATTTTCTGAAATCAAGAGTTGAGGTTTGTCGTGACAAAGGTCTTTCCGTACACCAGGGCGCCATAAAAAGAGAATCTCTTGATTTTCAGGATGATAGTTTTGATTATGTTATCCTGAGTCAGAGCCTGCAGCAAACCATAAAACCACTTGAATTAATTGACTATATGATGCGTATTGGGAAAAAAGTGATTGTCAGTTTCCCAAACTACAGCAACTGGCGGGTCCGTTATCAGCTGATGGTGGATAATTACGCCCTTGGAAACCGGTTACCTTATGAATGGCTCCGCGTACCTAAAAGCCAGTTTATGACCATAAAAAATTTTTCGGCTTTTATAAAAAAAGCGTCAGCAGATATTTTAAACATCGCTCCTATCTCTTCAAGTGATCTCTACCAGGGTGGTAAAATTATTAAATTTATGCCAAATCTTTTCGCAACAAGTGCGATATTTATGGTTGGCCGGAAAAAGTCTGCTGATAAGCAAGGTTTTTTATATAGTGGCTCATAGCTTAATTGTCTGTATTTAATAGCTATCTTTTCCTTTTCAATTTCTGCTGAAAAGCGCTTTCCCTAATAATGAAATTTTAAGGTTAAAGTGTATACTTCTTGCCTGATAACTGGTAAGATAATAGGTGACATTTCCGGTTTATGAACAGATGGTTTTGATGATAAGTGCGGATTGGTATGTGAATGCTGGATAATGAAAACCTTACAGTCGGTTTGAGAATATATGCTTTTGAAAAGCAGGGAAAGATAAGACGTCTTCCTATTGTCATGTTCAGTTCCCTTGCGCGTGGTATAATCCGTATGGTTGAATATGCGGACGAGAAACTCCGCGTTCTGATGGTTGCCCTGGTGCTGGAAGAAAGAATCCCTTTGGCGATTCACAGTGTCTACGGCTCTGTATGGCGTTTTGACGAAGAAGGATCACCGGCAGAATCTTTAAAAAAACAGATACATTCTGTGCTCGGTTTTTTTGATGGGAAGTATGATGTGCGTGATTCTGTCATTGATATAACGTCCTGTCTGGAAAAGAAAATGTTTTACGAGAAATATACGTGGAAACCCACCATAGAAGAGATTGACAAACTGGCGGACAGGATCTGGCGGCCGGAACGGGGTGAAAAGAGGCCTAGCAAAGCAGATCTGTTTTGCAGTTAACCGGAATTTAATTGGGGCAAAATAATTAAACCCAAATCCTTCCTTTTTTGACTTACATCAATGTATATTATTTGAATTTATCATAAAAATAGATAAATGAAATGGACCGCTGAAGCAGAAAATGCGATTAAGAAAGTCCCTTTTTTTGTAAGAAAAAAGGTAAGGGGCCGTGTTGAAAAAGAGGCTCTGGCTGAAGGCAAAAGCAAGGTGACACTTGTTGAGGTAAATGCGACCCGTCAGCGTTTTCTTTCAAACATGGAAACTGAAATCAAGGGATATCAGCTGGATACCTGTTTTGGCCAAGGTGGTTGTCCCAACATTGCTAATGACAGTAAGAGACTTTTTAAAAGGATTGAGAAACTTTTAAAAAAAGAGGACCTGCTAGGTTTTCTCAAGAAGACAGTTGATGGAGATCTGAAGTTTCATCATGAATTCCGGGTATCCATAGCAGACTGCCCAAACGCGTGTTCCCAGCCCCAGATAAAAGATATTGGCATTATCGGTGCCAGCCTGCCGGAAGTAACAACTGATGAATGCTCCATGTGCGGCGCATGTGTTGATCTCTGCAAAGACCACGCAATATCACTTGATAATGACAGCCAGTCTCCTGTGATCGATTCCTCAAAATGCCTTGTATGCGGTATGTGTGCAAGGGAGTGCCCGACAGGAACAATTAAGGAAAAAAAACAGGGATACAGGATAATGCTTGGCGGAAAGCTTGGTCGGCATCCCCGACTGGCTGAAGAACTGCCGGAAATCTTCAATGAAGACCAGGTGATTGAAATAGTACAGAAGTGTATTGACTATTATAAAGCAAATAGTACAAACGGAAAACGGTTCGCAGATATATATCCGGGACCGGAATTTCTTAATCTTTGAAGTGAGCTTGTAAAATAAGTGCCTAAAGTGCGCTAAAGTGCCTAAAGTTGTGGTATCGCTTCGCTCTGTCATTTTTAAAAAATCGTGATCAGCTCTAAAGGCAATGTTCAGTATTAAGTTTCCAGCATCTAGTTTCTAGTGTCGTGTCAATAATGAAACGATGTATTTTGGGATAATCGTTATCGCTATCGGGATCGAAATCGAAAAAAGTCGATCCCGATAGCGATCCCGATTTCGATAAAGAGGCTTCTATGTAAACCCAGTTCTTCTGTTTCCATTAATGTCAATACGACATTAATGGCTTGACATGACACTAGTATCAAGTATCTAGAATGATCTTAATCGGTTTTTTTTCACCACAAAACTACGCTCAAGCTACGATTTGCGGGCAAAACTACGCTGAAGCTACGATCTGCAAGCAGAGCTACAGAGCTCACTAGAAACCTATAGATATTTTCAATCCTAGTTGTCGAAGTTATTAATATTACCACTTTGACATATCCAGCTCTACCTAATAAATTTTAAAACCTGATAGTTATTTTAGAATGGAATAAATGGTGTGGGATTCTTTGACGGCGTATACCGGCTGCTGCGTTGCAGCCTGGGGATTATTTTTATATATGCGGGCTTCATCAAGCTGCTGCATCCTGTAACGTTTGCTGTCCTGATAGAGGCGTATGGCATTGTCCCTGAAATGCTGCTGCTGCCAGTGGCTGTATTGCTGGCTGTACTGGAGGTTGCAGCCGGTATCGGCTTGTTTTTTGACATCGAATGGAGTCTTTCGATCATGACCGGTCTACTAGTGCTCTTTGTCGTCATCCTGTCTTATGGCATTTGGATGGGGCTGGACATTGATTGCGGTTGCTTTGGGCCTGGAGATCCTGAAGCAGAGGCTTTTCATGGCCTTAAGCTGACCCTCTGCCGGGATTTGGTGATGCTGGCAGGCGTTGTCTTTTTATTTGGATGGCGCAGATATAAAAACATTAAACCGATAAAGATAAAACTGTTTATCGAAAAAATGATACGCAGAAAAGAACAAGGAGAATTGGTATGATTAAATCGCTGCTGAAAATGATTGTCTTGGGAATAATGATATTTAGTATGGCCGTTCCTGTATCTGCTGCTAATAAGTTCGAAAAGGAAGTGGAAAAGGAAGCCGGCGCTGTGAAACTCGTTCGGGAGGTTCAAAAGGGGGGATATGATGTTGTCACTACTGCGGAACTTAAGCAATGGATCGATTCCAAGAAAGATATGGTTATCGTGGACACCATGCCGTATGAAGACAGCTATAAAAAAATGCATGTGCCCGGGGCGGTTCAGTTCCTGTTTCCCATTCTGGAAATGAACCAGTGGGTCTCAAAGGAGACGGCCGGCAAAACCCAGGATGATTTTATCAAACTTTTAGGGAGTGATAAAAACAAGACTATTGTTATATACTGCGGTTTTGTAAAATGTACCAGGAGTCATAACGGCGCAGCCTGGGCGGTAAAACTCGGCTATAAGAATGTTTATCGGTATTCCGGCGGGATTTACGCCTGGAAA
>JANQFQ010000154.1 GCA_028277765.1 Desulfobacterales bacterium | reverse complement strand
TTTGGCATCATTTGATAAAATAAATATATCAATCGGCTGGGAAATTTTTTGGGATACAGGACAGGGATTTAATGAGACTCAAAAAAAGGAAGCTGTTCTTTCCTGGGATGATGATATTAGAATGAAAATTAAATGCGATCTCCCTCCGAATGTGAAGAATGTCCGCATTGATCTCCCACAGAAAATACAGCTTTGTATAAAAAAACCGTTATTTATTCTCCATGGAAACAACACTGAGTTTTCCGATACAGATCCAAGAACAAATTATATTGAGCAGCCGTCAGAAGACACTTTTTTAGGTATTCACAATTCTGCTTATTTGTATGATCCTAATTTTATATGGCACATAACAGACAATACTGTTTTTATTCAACCGTCAGATGGGGAATTTACCTGTTTTGTTTTCCCAGTTGTCTTCAGCTATATCGATAAAATGAAGCTGGCAGATAGTGTTGGAAAAAAATTGCAGTCGATTGGTGCCGGTGAATCAACCGATATTTTTATAAAAGGCTGGAAAACATGGCAGGAAGTAACATTAGGGAATAATAATAAAGAATTTTATTGGTATGGGAAGCGTTAAAAAAATAATTAGATTGTTCTGGTATTGGAACTGGCTGATTACCCTGCCGCTGGTGATATCTTTCATCATTATCGCGTGGCGATCAGTCCATGTGTATAAGGATTTTGGTGTGAGATATTATACCGCGCCGTTACTTCTGGAGACAGGAAGACAAGAATTCAAACATTTTATCAGAAACTTACAACTGGGAGTTACTCGTTCTTTTATTAGAGATAACCATAAGAACAGGCTGCGGAACGTCAACCTATTTACAGCTGAAAATAGTATAAAAACGCTGAATTCAAAACTTCCATACAGCGGCCGTAATTACGTGGGCGGCAGTATCTTTATAAAGGGGAAACCATGTAAAGCTGAGCTGAGGTATAGAGGAGACGGGCTTTTTCATTACGCCAATTTTAAAAAATCATGGCGCGTAAAAATGAAAAAGGGACGCACGTATGAAGGGATGCGAAAGTTTAATCTGATTGCGCCTCTTCACAGAAGTATTAAAAACTTATTTTCAGCTGAACTGTCGAAAACGCTTGGCCTGATTACACCTCACACGGAACTGGTATGGGTTAACCTAAACGGGAGACCGCAAGGTATCTTCGGATTGGTTGAGCAGATGGACATATCTACATTGCAAAGACTGGGAAGCAATAGCGGATGTTTGTATTCAGGGGAGGCGATCGGATCAGATCAGCCGTTCCCAAAAATTTATGAACGTCTTTTTCTTTTCCCGGGTGCATGGGAGAATATAACCATTGAAAACAAGTGCCTTTTTAATACTTCAAAGGAACCGATTGAACAATTAATCCACCTGATATGTGACGCTGACACCCAGAATTTACATGATCGATTGGGTATGATTCTGGATCTGAATAAGTGGGGACGGTTCAGCGCGTTTGAAACACTTGCTCAGGTTATCCATTACGATACAAAGCATAACTGGCGTCTCTATTTTGATTCTGACAGAAACTGTTTTGAGCCAATGGCATGGGACCCTGCCGGTATGGACCCAGGGATTTACTTTGATAAAAAAGGATCGGTTATCCTTGATATCGTGTCAAGCCCCATGCATGTTAAACTATTCAAGAATGGCAATTTTATGAGAGCCCGTCACAATGCCATAGAAACCTTTTTCAATTCAGGTAAAGATCGTGATGTGCTTGATAAAATCGACAACATTATTCCAGCGATTTGTTCTGCAGTGAAAGTAGATCCTAATCTTCATACCATTTATCCTTTGCCAGGCGCACCGTCCGGTGACCCAGAATCAATAAAAAACAAAACAAAGAAAATGAGACATGATATTGAAAAAGCGTTTGCTGATATAAAAAAGGCGTATCTTGGTATAAACGGGGAGGTCATATTTGCAGAAAAGGGTCACATAGATATCTGTTTGTTGATGACCGGTCGTAGGCCAATAAAAAAAATAATGATAAATTTTGAAAAACCATTTAACAGCAATGTATCATGCGTAATCTCGTACTTAAACAGGGGTAGAAAAATTGAAAAAGAAATAACAGCTTTAACCAGTGTTGGCATAGACACATTACAGATAAAGGCTCAGCTGATACCGCGTTTCGAGTCAATATACGGCAACCTTTTAAGT
Organism: Desulfobacterales bacterium; assembly: GCA_028277765.1. Lineage (GTDB taxonomy): Bacteria > Desulfobacterota > Desulfobacteria > Desulfobacterales > SURF-7 > JANQFQ01. The sequence continues at coordinate 26,031 of JANQFQ010000154.1, read as the reverse complement.
AAGTCTATATATATTCCAGACGTAAATGTTATGCCGGCGTATTATGAGATTTCCTTTAAGGGGATTGAAAAAGATAACAGAATTGTTGAGATAATGACTGACCGAGGAGATGGTGCGGAGTTAGTTAAAAAAGTTGATACCATTGAGACACGCGATTTTAATGGCATGTATTCAATCGTTCCGAATACGTCTGCGGCCATTTAAAAAGGATGATAACTAGTTGAATTATAAAAGTTTTATAGACAGAGCAAATGAATATATCATCTATGGATGGGCAGTTAATCCTGATGATTTTAATAGTAAAGTATCTCTTGATCTTATTGTTAATGATATAAAAGTTGCCACATGTACGGCTTTTGAATTCAGGGAAGATCTCAAGGCAGCTGGTGTTTCAGACGGGTATTCAGCGTTTGATTTCTGTCCATTTTACTGGCTTCAAGAAAAGGAGAACAAAGTACATCTCCTATATTCAGACACTGGAATTGTCGTCCCAAACAGTGAGATGGTCTTGAAAAGCAATATCAGTGTAAGTGAGCCATTTAGTCGTGATATTCTTAAGAACGGCCCAAAGATCAGTATTCTGATGCCGGTTTTTAATGTTAAAACAACATGGCTTAAAAATGCTGTTGAATCAGTTATCAGCCAGATTTATGAGAATTGGGAACTGTGTGTTGTTGATGATGCGTCTGACAAGATAGAGATTAAAAATATACTAAACAGATATGTTGAATTGGACAGTAGAATTAAAGTCAAATTTCTTAAGACTAATTCAGGCATATCCAAAACATCTAATGAAGCAGCTTCAATGGCTTCAGGTGACTATATCTCCCTGCTTGATCATGATGATGTACTATTTAAAAACGCGCTGTATGAAGTCGTACATGCTATTAACAATACAGAACCTGACGTCGTTTATTCTGATGAGATGCTGATGAGCAGCGATGGCGGAAACCAGTCCCTACATTTCAAGCCGAATTATTCACCAGACCTTTTATTATCCCATAATTATATAACACATTTTTTAACTGTTAAAAAAACACTTTTTGATCAGATCAGCGGTTTTGCCGGCAGCTATGATGGAGCCCAGGATTATGATCTGATATTGCGGCTTACGGAAAAAACAAAAAAAATATTTCATATCAGTAAAGTGCTTTATGGGTGGCGAAGAGTTCCGTCATCTGTAAGCTTGGATAAAGAGACAAAACAATCGGCAGTCAATTCAGGGCATGACGCTCTTCATGATGCGCTGAAACGGCGGGGTATAGCAGGAAGTGTTAAAAAAATGGATCCACGGGGATTCTACCGGATTAAAAGAGATCTTTCCACAAAACCAACGCTCAGTATCATTCTAACGGTTAATGACGGAAGTGAAATAACTGAGAAGTGCCTTAGATCGATTTTAAACAGGTCCACTTATAAAAATTATGAAATAATTGTTACATGTAATCATCATGACAACAACAGACAGACCGAGATTTTGGAACGGATCTCCACGAATGACAGCAGGCTTCGGATCATTGATAACAAGTTAAACCTTAACTATCTGGATGTAAAAAATCATGCTGCTTCTCATGCGTCTGGTGAACACATTATTTTTATGCATGATGACGTGGAGATTATTTCAGCTGACTGGATGGAGACTCTTCTTGAACAATCACAAAGGGAAGACGTCGGTGCTGTTGGAGGAAAATTGTATTATCCTGATGATACGGTTCAGCATGCTGGAATTATTGTCGGGATTTACGGCCATGCTGGAATGGCACATAAAAGATATTCCAAAGGGAAAGATGGGCATTTCAACAGACTTAACTGTATTCAAAACATTAGCGCAGTATCAGGTGCTCTATTGATGGTAAAGAAAACACTATTTGACATGTTCCACGGGTTTGACGGTGAAATGTATTCAACGGTTCTGGATGATGTTGATTTCTGTCTTAGACTTTTAGATAAGGGATATCTAAATATTTTTACGCCATTTTGTGAAGCATACCATGCTGAAAAATGTATATATGATGTTGAAGCGCATGAGATCAGTAAAAAGTTTAGAAAAGATAGAGACAATTTTCAGGATAGATGGAAAGACTTTATCATAGATGGTGATCCCTATTATAACCCAAACCTGACTGTAAACAGAGAAGATTTTACATATAGAAACGGTTTACAGCAGAAGGAGTAATTTTTGACATACAACGGATGGGTTGACGGCGGTAACAGTTTTATTGTCTGCGGGTGGGCTACAAAGGGCTGTGATAATACTGATAGAGCTAGCCTTGACCTTATTATTAACGGTAAAAAGGTTGCTACCAGTGACGCAACAACTTTCAGGGCGGACCTGATAGATGCAGGTGTGTCAGACGGGTATTCTGGTTTTTCGTTCTGTCCTTTTTACTGGTTGGATAAGAATGAAAACAGAGTAAGGGTCGTTTATTCAGGAACGGATATCATTGTTCCCAATGGTGAACTGATTTTAAACAATAAAGTTGTTTTGCATGATGATATTGACATTAAAGATTTTATACAGAAACCGAAAATCAGCATTGTTCTGCCTGTATATAATATTGACGTGATCTGGTTTCAAAAAGCGGTTGAATCGGTATTGAAGCAGAATTATGACAACTGGGAACTGTGTATTGTAGATGATGCTTCACCAAATGATGATATTAAACAGGAGATTCAGAGATTTTCAAAAGCTGATAAACGGATCAAAGTAAAATACCTTGATACGAACAGGGGGGTATCTGGTGCATCAAATGAGGCAGTAAAAATGGCAACCGGTGATTATTTAGCGCTTCTTGATCATGATGATGAGATCCTTGAAAATGCTTTATTTGAGATTGTACGGGCCATCAACATCACCAATGCTGATATAATTTACTCTGATGAACATATGATTAATATGCAGTCAGGGGATCAGGCGCTTCATTTCAAGCCGGATTTCTCGCCGGATCTACTCCTTTCCCATAATTATATTACTCATTTTTTGAGTGTCAGAAAAGAACTCTTTGACAATACCGGCGGTTTTTCATCAGGGTATGATGGCGCTCAGGATTATGACCTTGTTTTAAGGCTCACTGAAAAGACGGATAAAATCTTTCATATACCACTTCCCCTTTACACATGGAGAATTATTTCAACCTCAGTAGGAGAAAATAGTAAGACAAAACCCCATGCTGTTGACGCGGGGAAACGGGCGGTTGAGGCAGCAATAGAACGGAGAAACATTAAAGCTCAGGTGGTTAAAACAGACTGGAGAGGCTTTTACACTGTACAAAGAGAACTGCATGGAAACCCGCTGATAAGTATTATTATATCCTTTAGAGATAAATCTGAGTATTTGAGAAAATGTATTGAATCTGTTTTAAAAAAATCTCTTTATCAAAATTTTGAAATCATTGGTATCAATAACGGAAGCGTTGAGAAAAAGACCTTTCAGTTCATGAAACAGATTGAGAAAGATAATAGCCGCGTGATTTTTTATGACCATGATATCCCTTTTAACTATTCAGGGTTGAATAATTTTGGAGTAAGCAGGGCAAATGGGGAACACGTGGTGTTAATGAATAATGATATTGAAATTATTAATGGTAACTGGATAGAGACCATGTTGGAGCATTCACAGCGAAAAGAAGTGGGAGCTGTTGGCGGTTTACTTTACTACCCGAACGATAAGGTCCAGCATGCCGGACTGATTGTCGGCATAGCCGGTTTTGCCGGCCATTCCCATAAAGGGCATGTACGAGGCACTGATGGTTATCAGAATAGGTTAAACTGTGTTCAAAATATTAGCGCTGTTACTGGCGCTCTCATGATGGTTAAGAATGATATTTACGTGGAAGAGGGAGGCCTTGATGAAGAACATTTTTCAATTGCTCTAAATGACGTGGACTTCTGCCTTCGTCTCCGAGAAAGAGGGTATTTAAACATTTTTACACCTCATTGCGAAGCATATCACCATGAATCCGCCAGCAGGGGATATGAAACCACACCTGAAAAAGAGGCAAGGTTTAACAAAGAGAGAGCGATATTCCAGGAAAAATGGAAGGATATACTTTCTAAAGGGGATCCCTTTTATAATCCTAATTTAACACTCAACCGTGAAGATTTTACCTACAGAAATAATCTGCGATAACACGACATATAAATAATGGCAAATATACTTTTCATTTCTGTTAACGATATTAATGCACACGGTTCCCGTATGTTGTCAGCTGCTGTTAAAAAAGCTGGGCATGAATCGTCGCTTCTTTTTTTTAAACGTCCCGGCTATCCGTATTCGTTTTATCACAAAAAATATTGGAATGAAGCCAAAAAAATAAAAACGTTAGACTGGATTGGTATCGACCATAATGGAAGGCCCTATCAGTACTCCCGGGGACCTGTGATAACATCTAATGAGAAAAAACTATTAATATCCCTCATCACGGACATTCAGCCTGATGCCATCGGAATTTCCGTAACCGCGCCTTTAATTAACAGAATAGCAGAAATAACGAAAATCATTAAGGGCAGTATCGATCTCCCCGTCATCTGGGGCGGTGCAGGCGCTACAATTGATCCTGAGACGTGCCTTAAATTCTGCGATTTTGTCTGCGTAGGTGAAGGAGAGAAGACTATTGCGAAGATAGCTGACTGCATTGAAAACAACACCGGTTTTCATGATGTGGAAAATTTATGCTATATGGATGGTGATGTGATTATAAAAAACCGTCTGTCTGCCCTTATAGACAACCTTGATGAACTCCCATTCCCTGATATTAGTCCGCACGGTAAATATTTAATAGAGGATGATACACTAGTAAACAATTTCAGCGAAATTAGCTATTCAGGCAGATATCATGTAATGGGTTCCCGTGGTTGCTTGTTCAATTGTTCATACTGCACTGAAAGTTATTACAAGAAATTATATCAAAGTGAGAAATTTTTAAGAAGGAGATCTCCACTTAGCATCATCAATGAATTAAAAAGCGCTAAAGAAATATTTGAATTTCAGATTGTTCAGTTTGAGGATGAGATATTCTCACTCGATTATGAATGGTTGAAGGAATATAAGGAATTATATACAAAAGAGATTAATCTCCCTTTTTCGTGTTATGTATATCCCAAAAAAAACTTAGACAGACAGTTACGTCTTTTAAAAGATGCGGGTATGTTTGATACATGCCTTTCATTACAGTCAGGCAGCGAAAAGATAAACAGGGAATTTTTTCACAGGCCGTTTAAAAAGGAGAACTATTACGCGGTCGCGAGACAACTGGAAGCTCTTGGGCTTGTTTACTATACAGATATCATAACATACTGTCCGTTTGAAACAGAGGATGATTTAAAAGAGACACTTGAGGTTTTAATGGAGGTTCCAGCTAAGCCGAAAACAATATATATCAATAAGTTATATGTACTTAAAAACACGGATGTTGAAACAATTATACACAAAGAGGATTCAACACGAAAAGCAGTACGATTACCGGACAGGCTGTTTGATTATTATGTCCGTTTGTTTCAGTTTACAGTCAGTGAAAACAAACAGTTTATCGATTTTTGCCGGCAGTCGAAAATATTCCGTTGGTTCCCTTTTATTTTGAGATCACGGATGTTGATGTCAAAAATTAAATCCTTTACTGGGATTAATCCATTAAATGAACAAGAATTAAAAAAATGGATGCTGGTGCTGGAAAACAAGCGGGCCTGGTTTGCATTGCATAATGTTCGTTATTGTTTAGCAGTGAAAGCCGGAAAATATCCTTTGTTTAAAAAGAGAATTTTCAGTCTATTAAGCAGAGCAGGAGACAAAGCCCGGGCTGAACAATTGATAGAATATTTGCAAAACAATTCAGGAATAAAGATATCTGATCTTCGGGGATATAATGGCAGTGAAGAACGGCACAGACATGAAGCGGATAATCTGTATCAGCCAATTCTTGAAGACGCCTTAGCTGGAAAGTATGAAAAATATATACTTCTTGAAGAAGAATTTAAAACAGGTCAAGTAGTGGATATGCTTCAAGAGACAGAGGCGGACCTTGTCATTGAAACTATTTATGAAGATGATGTGATTGATATTCCTTCATATGATACTGATACTGTGAATGACCTTTTTAACAGTTCCGATGAAACACTGCTGCGCATAGACGCGAGTAATGGATATGTTGGCGTTGAAGCGCTTAATCAAGTGCAAACGATTAATGACAACAGAGGGCTGCTGATAAAGGCAGACGGAAGTGATCCCCAATGTATTTTGCCAGAAGTTGTGTTTCCTGAAGATGTCCCTGTCATCGTAAAAGTGGAACTGACTGCTCCAGGTTCAACATATCTCCAAATTTTTTTCTGTACATCTGAAATGCCGTATCACGCTGAAGTCCAGAGTGTTCGCGCACCACTTAAAAAGGGGAAAAACAGATGCTGTCTTCAATTGGTGCCGCACAATTTTATCGGCCAGTTACGGATTGATCCTGGCACAATAAAAGGTGATTATCTATTAAGTAAATTAGAGATTCGAACACAGACCGTCTGAATATAAGAATAGTATACTTAGAGAATGGCAAATATACTTTTTATTTCTATAAATGATATTAATGCCCATGGCCTTCGCATTTTATCTTCATATTTGAAGTCAAAAGGCCACACGACATCAATCATTTTTCTAAAACGTCCTGGTTTTCCTTATTCATATAAGGAAGATAAATATTTCATAGCGGCGAAACAAGTGGATGATTTTGACTGGATCGGCATATATCATGATGGCACCCCTTTTAGATACTGTAGAGGCCCTTCGGTAACACATGAAGAAAAAACAATATTGTTCAATTTAATTAAAAAGTTGAAACCTGATCTGATCGGTTTTTACGTGACCTCTCCATTAATAAACCGTATTGCCAGGACTACTAAAGAAATCAAAGATAAGTACCATGGACCAGTTATCTGGGGTGGGCCAGGGGCCACCTTAGAAGCCGAAAGATGTGTTGAATATTCTGATTTTGTATGCATAGGTGAGGGGGAAAAAACAATACTTGAAATTGCTGAAAGAATAGATGCTGATCGTGATATTAAAGATGTACGGGGGCTTTGTTATCGATCAGAAGGAAAAACTACCAGAAATGAACTTTTTGAACTTATTCAAGACCTGGATATGCTGCCGTTTCAGGATGTAGATTCGAAAAACAAGTTTTTAATTGAAGATGACACCTTAACCGAAGATTATAATGAGATAAGTTATTCAGGAAGATATCATATCATAGGTTCCCGCGGATGCCTGTTTAATTGCTCTTATTGTGCTGAAAGTTATTATAAACAATTATATACAAATGAACATTTTTTACGTAGACGGTCACCGGAAAATATTATCAGAGAGATAAAAGAGGCTTCCGTAAATATTGAGTTCACTAATGTACAATTTGAAGATGAAATTTTCCCTCTGGAGTATGACTGGTTAAAAAAATTTGCTGATATGTATTCAATTGAGGTGAACCGGTCTTTCTCCTGTTATATCTATCCAATACGCAACTTGGATAAACAGTTGACCCTCTTAAAAGAAATAGGGGTATTCGATGTATGTCTGTCTCTGCAGTCAGGCAGTAAAAGAATAAACCGTGATGTTTTTAAAAGACCGTTCAAGAGCGATTTATATGTTGATACAGCTGAAAAGCTCCAATCACTAGGGATCTCTTTTTATACAGATATCATAACTTATAATCCGTTTGAAACTGAAGAAGATTTAAAGGAAACGCTTAACATTCTTCTTGCCATACCAAAGCCCGCGATAATTAATATAAACAAACTGCATGTTTTGGATAATACAGCCCTTTGGACACTAATCAAGGAAAAAGATCATGGTTTAAAAGTCAACCAAGTCCCAGAACGAATTTTTTATTTTTATGCCCGGCTTTTCAGACTCAGTTTCAGTGAAAATAAAAAATTTATTCGGCTTTGTACAAAGATATGGATATTCAGAATGTTTCCAGCATTATTATGTTCTGAAAGAATTATTGCCTTGATGCGTTTTATAACAAAATTATTTTAAACTGAATGACGCCTAAGGTTAAAAAACCGATAATAAATAAAAAACGAATTCTTTATATGCAAGACTGCCCTGAAGACAACATAAAAGATACGCCGGTAAGTATAATTATCGCTTGCCTTTTTGAGGAAGATACTATTGGCGATTGTATTGAGCGAATTTCAAAGACCATGAAGAATGCGGAGATAATAGTTGTTCATGGTGGTACTGATAAAACATATGACATCGCTAAAAAAATATCTGACAAGAATCCAAAAATTATTCCTATCAGGAACAAGAATGACAAGGGAAAAGGACATGCTATTAAAGTCGGTATCAGCAGAGCGACATATGATATCATCTGCCAGTTTGACGCTGATCTTCAGTTTGAGCCTGAGAATTTGCCGAATGTACTTGCGCCATTAATAAATGATGAGGCAGATATCGTAATCGGATCCAGATTTCTTTCTGGAGCAGATGCCTCGAACTATAGTTTTAGTTTTTTCAGGAGCGTTGGCAACTGGATTGTGAATAGATGGGTCAGCCTACTAATAGGAAGAAATATCAGTGACGTTACCACCGGTTATAAGGCCTGGACCCGAAAAGCGATTAATAGCATTGATTTCCGTGATGATAAATTTGTTTATGAAGTGGAAATTCCCATGCGGGCGGTACTTAATGATTTGCGTATAGCCCAGGTGCCGGTTAATTATTATAACCGGAAAGGGGGCATATCCGGTCATGGTACCGGAATTAATGAAATTAACAGTCTTATTATTACTGGCATATTACTGCTTTGGAAAGCTGCGTTTATTAGGTTTTTCGATAGTGGTAAGCGTAAAACGGAAAAATCTTAGCTGTGTTTAATTTTTGGTTTATTAAAAAATCCTGTATGATATAAAGTAACTGTGTGATAAAGACGCTTATTCAATAAGATGACAAAAATTGATAAAACAAAAATAATCGCAGTAACCGGCTCGACCGGATTTTTAGGAAGAAACTTGGTTTCCTGCTTGGAAAAGAATGGATATAAAAATCTTGTTTTGTTGTCTAGTGATGATTATGACTTGCTGGAACAGATGCAGGTGAGGCAATTATTTGCTGAGCATAATCCTGATATCGTAATACATCTTGCTGCACTTGTTGGCGGGATTAAAGCAAACATGGATAGACCAGCGGACTTTTTTTATCAAAATTTGATCATGCAGACAATGGTTATGCATGAAGCAAATAAAGCAGGAGTAAAAAAATATCTCACCTGTATCGGAGGCTGCAGTTATCCCTCAAACGCGCCTTCACCGATAAAAGAAGATGAAATGTGGAACGGTTATCCGCAGCCTGAAAGTGCAGGTTATTCAATATCAAAAAAAATGAATATTGTTCAGGCTCAAGTTTACAGGGAACAGTATGGATTTAATGCTGTTGTAACTGTTCCGGGCAATATTTACGGCCCTCATGACAATTTCAGTTTAACCGATTCCCATGTTATCCCGGCCCTGATAAGAAAGATCCATGAAGCAAAACTACAGGGTACCACAGAAATTCACGCATGGGGAACCGGCAGTCCTGTCAGAGATTTTGTTTACGTCAAAGATGTGGCAAATGCTCTTGTTAAGACACTAGAAAAATATGATGGCAAACAGTTTTTTAATATATCAAGCGGACATCAGGTTACGATAAAAAAATTATATGAATGTGTTGCAAATCTGATGGATTTTTCAGGTAGAATAGTATGGGATACAGACAAGCCGGACGGACAGATGTTAAAAGGATTTGATGTCACTCTTATGAATGAATTGATAGGGTTTAAATGCCGGACAAGTTTGATTGATGGGCTTAAGGAAACCATAGATTGGTTTATCGAAAACTATAATAAGCAGGGATGTGTAAGATTATGATTTATATCTTAGGATCAAAAGGTTTCCTTGGCACAACTATTTTCAATGGATTTCAAGATCAGGAGAAGATTGCAGGTATTGATCGAGAAAACTATAATCAATGGTTGAGTAAGCCTTGTGAAGTTTTTATAAATGCCAATGGTAATTCCAAAAAATATCTTGCAGAAAAAAATCCTGTTGCTGATTTTGATCTTTCCGTTAAAAGTACGATACGTTCAATTTTTGATTTTCCATCGGATTTATATCTATACATATCAACCGTAGATGTATATTCTCATTTTACAGATGACACTCAAACCAGGGAAGATGCGCATATCCAAAACAATCTCCAATCTTTCTATGGATTTCACAAGTGGCTTTCCGAGCAGTATGTCATCAATAGAAGCAGAAAGCATTGGTTGATCATACGCCTGGGAGGGCTCGTTGGTCCTGGCCTTACAAAAGGGCCTGTATATGATGTTATTCATGATGTTCCATTAAAGGTTCATCCTGATTCCCGTTATCAGTATGTCCATACCAATCATGTGGTAAAAGCAATTAAGACAATACTGGATAAAGGTATAACAAATGAGATAATTAATATATGCGGCACTGGAACGATCTCATTGAAACGTATCTATGAATGGTTAGGAAAAGATGTGCAAGATGGATATGGTAAAGAAATACAGCATTATGAGATTAATAATTCTAAAATAAATGCTATGTTTAATGTCCCATCCACGACAGATTCAGTTAAGATGTTCCTTAAAGAATCAGGGCTCATATGAAAAAACTAACCAGGATTACGACTGCCATTATTCTTGCCGGCGGCCTGGGAACACGGATAAAAAAAATATATCCTGACTTGCCGAAACCTGTTATACCGGTTGCTGGTAAACCTTTTCTATTTTGGCTTGTCGAATACCTGATCGGGCAGGGGATAAAAGAGATATTTGTATCTACCGGATATTTAGCTGACAAAATTGAAAAAGCTTTTATTAATAATAATTTTAAAAAAATAAAAATCTCATTTATCAGAGAAGATGAAAGCCTGGGTACAGGCGGTGCTGTCCGTTTAGCTGCACAATCCATAGATGCTGACCAAACATTTGTTTGTAATGGTGATACAATATGCCACGCACAGCTATCAGATATTGAAAAAACAGTTATTGAGACTGGTTGCAGCGTTGCGGTCTTGATATCAAAACTAGAAAATGTGTTATCATACGGTTCAGTAATTATTGATGATACAAACAGAATCACTTCTTTTTCTGAAAAAAATACTAGCGTTAAACATGGATGGGTCAATGCAGGCATTTACTGTGTTGATACGCAGTGGGCCCGCAGTCTGGTGGATGACATCCCACTATCTATGGAAAAAGATGTGTTCCCCTCTATTCTTTCTGATAAAATTAGGGCAGTCAAAACCGATAAACCGTTTATAGATATCGGGTCAGAAGAAGGGTTAAGGAATGCGGAAAAATTTTTCATGATGCTGTAAAGAGCCAGACACTTTTTCATAGATGAAGTGGTTTTCTTCATCTATTCAAACGAAACTTATGCCTTGTATCGGTATATATTTTGGTAAAATCAGAGTTTAATGAGTGGGCCATGGTTTATCTGTTTTTTTTTGTTTTAAGCGGTAAAGCTGTTTTTCAATTTCGCGAATATATTTTTTTTCTGCGGCGGTTTTGTTAATATGTGAGTCTTTTTTGGTGACAACTGAAAATGACTGTTGAAATATCCCCTGTACGACAGTGCATTCAATATTAAAAAAATATTCCAGAATGCCATTCCAGTGTTTGGTTTCGTAGAAAGTACCCTTGTCTGATCCCCCTTCCGCGTTTTCCTTTCCAAATACAATGTACTTTTCCAGTTTATCGTCTGTTGTAATATCAATAAATTCCGGATCATCAGCAAGTTGATGGAAAAAGGTATCATCCTGGTAAGTGATGAAAGCCTTGCCATCTGGTTTTAAAAGACGATGGATTTCTGAAAACCAGTAGTCCCTTGTGTTATCAATGTGGGTAAATACAGATCCCGCGTAAATTAGGTCAAATGTATTCTCAGGAAAGTCTAAAGTTGAGGATACAAGAGTACAAAAGTCTTTTCCATGTAAATAAGCTGCCCATGACAGCATCAGGGGATCAATATCGAAACCAATAATATCTGAACCAGGAAGTTTTAATTTCATTGGCTTGAGAATGCGGCATAATCCACAGCCGAAATCTAAAATTTTATTACAATTAGATTTTTTAATGTTTTTCAGGATAATTTCGGCACCGGTTTCCCCCGTGGAGATGAAATCATCCTCAGACGTATTGCCGCTAACCTTGACAAGCAAATGATCGGGGATAATTTTAAACAGTTGCGAAAAGGTTGTTTTTTGTGGGAGCAAAACCGCATTAAAATTAATTTCTCCAATCATTTCTCTGGCGCCCTTGCTGTTTAATCCGTAGACATACAGTTTGTGTATACCGGGTGTTGTATCATTAGGAAGTTTAAGATAAAACCTAAAGCCGATTGGTTTATTAAAAGATGCTGCTTCAGGAAAAACTTTGATGACAGTCGGTTTGTGTAAAATGTTCGGTTCGCTGATAAAAAGAAGATCGTCATCCATCATTATTTGTATATAACTCACTGGTTCATATTCAAAAAAGGCCCACCCTGATAAAGTGATGGTCTGGGGGGTATTGATGAAATATTCAAAATTTTGTAATGGATGATCTATAAAGGCTTTCAAAATACTTCCTCTGAATAATAAAGCTGAGTTGAATAGGGTTGTTTACTATTCAAACGAAACTTATGCCATTTTCGGTATAAAGATATTATAAGCAGCAATCTGTTTTCAGACTGTTTATGTTACAATATTTATTATATCATTCATATAAAGTAAAGAATTCTCTGGATGAATAATTGAGAATTACTTTAATGTCATGGTATTTTCCGGAATGATTATATGAAGTTTATTATCAAGAAGATATGCTGTCCCGTGAAGGGCATCATATGCCCAAGCATAAATCTCCAATTCTCCCGCAGGCAGGTCCCTGGCTGTAAAGGTAGATGTCCATTTACATGATAAATAATTCCATTGATTAAATAAACGGGTATCCTTTGGCTTATCCGTAAAAGGCCCGACTGTGTATTCAAAAAGTATATACTGTTCATCATATTTATACGTTAGTAATACAGCATTAGCTGGCTCTTTTTGTCCCGGCAGAAAAGCCTTGCCATAAGCTTCATATTTATTGCTATGGATTTTTCTTATCCCCTCTAAAGTGCCGGATTGCATCTTTGGATTGGAGATATGTCCCTGTATGTTCCTTATGTTAAGATCTTCAATATACGGATGCTTCCAGAAACCGGAATTCCGTATTATTGAGACTTCAAACATCAACTGCAGAAAATGAGAAGTGATGACCGGATGATTCCGGAATTCTGTGTGAGAAGGTAAAGTATTCATGAATGCGAAGCAGGCCCGTTCACCTAGCCTGATCTGGTGTGACTTCTTCATCCGTTGGATTCCATAGAGGCTGGTTGATGAACTGGTTAAGGTAAAAAAAAATATTAAAAAAATAATAAGAATTTTTACGATTATCTTTTGCCGGATATGGTGCTGTACAGTATATTGATATATATGGGCCAGGAGAAAAACAAGTGCGACTGTAATGTAGATTGAAAAACTGGTGTATCTGTAAGCATATAACTGTTCTTCACCGGCATCCGCTCTTCCGAAAGTTATCATTAAGGCAGTTAAAATTGAATATCCTGCAATGATTAACCATGGGATTGAACATTTGAAGGTGGAGGCGTTTGTCTTAATAATATTAAACATACAAAATAAAAAAGTTGAGAAAATGATATAACCTGATATCGCTGTAATCTGTATAGAAAAAAAATGATTTAAAGGGAGGCCCAACAAACAGATGAAATAATGAAAAGCCTTTATGGGATTCGCAAGAATATAACTTTGAAGTTGTCTGCTTTGGGGGAAATCGTATCCCCAGAAAAAAATTATAAGGTTACAAACCATAAAAAAAGTTAAAAGTATTATCCAGAATCTGTTATGAACTGGTTGTCTGTATTTATACATGAACAGAGGTATAAGTAAAACCCAGCAAAGCATACCGTTTGCAAAGGAAAAAGTGGCGATTGATGAATATAGGATGGCAAAGATGACTTTAAGAGGGAACAAACAGGAAGAATAGAATATTGCCAGTGATGCGGTCAAGCATGCAATGGGGATAAAAATCATAATCTGATTCCCCCACAGCCAGTTAGTTTCTTGGATGGGGCTGAATATCAATAGATTAGCAAGAAGGGTAAGAAAAAAACATAACCCATGATGGTAAGACGTTGTTTTTTTCAAGATGTAATATATATTAAATGATGTGAGGCCAGCAAGGAGAAGTGATACGAACATCTGAAACCGAACATCCCAATCAGTTAAAAAGGCCAGTCCAATCACAATTAACCTGGGAATCACTACTCTGCTTTCATTGCCTTGTTTGAACAGGTCCTCGAAAGTAAGAAAGCTGTTAGCTGTTTTACTGATCAGGATGCCGGGAGTGAAAAGACCGTCTTCATGGGGTATATTGACAGCGTATTTATATATCAGTATTGTGAGCATGATTGCTGGCAGAAGGGTAAGCAAGCAAGAAGATGTGGTTAATATCTTTTTCTTAAACAACAACTTAGCTCCCAGTTTTTATGCAACGTTAGGGTTTAGCCTGTCTTAAATAAAATTTGCACTATTTTACGGACTATTACACTGAAATTAAATAAATACTAACATTTATAACAGTTTATATAGTGAGGTTTAATATTGTCAAGGCTATTAACACCCTTTTCATTTAGTCGGTTTACTGAAAAGCCTGAACAGTATTGACATTCTAAACAATAGCCAATATTTTTTAAGTAAAAAGAGCCATCCGGTTTGAAAAATAGAATGCCAGAATATGTATTCGTTAATAAAAACAAAAAAATTAGTTAACATCTTTTTGAAGGTCATATTAACTGCTGCTATTACCTTTATACTAATAGAAACATCTGTCAGGATATACCCTTTTTTTTTAAAAGAACCGGATAAATCCCGCGTTATATCTTGGCAAAGAAATACCCTGCCTGCCCAAAAACATTATTATGGGAAAAATAATACATGGGCGACAAACATACTGCTGCCTCCTCCCCATAAAAAGGACATTATGTTTATTGGAGATTCGTTCCCTGCAGGCGCACGGACCAGGGCTGGGATGGAATTCCCAGCAGTAGTACAGAAACTCACAGATAAAAAAGTCGTGAATCTGGCTATTGGCGGTATAGGCCCTGTGGAGTATAACAGGATGGTAGAAGTCGGGATGCGATACGATCCTGATCATATCATATATTGTATGTTCGCTAATGATTTTCGTTATTTTAAAGAAAATATAACAATAGAAAAATTATCAAGAAAAAATACTGATCTACGGTTTGAGACAGACAGGAATTTTTTTTATGATGAAATTAACATAAGGCAAAGAATGGGAAACATGATGGGTAGAACCGAAAATCTGTTTGTCAGTCTCAGAATGTTGAAATTATATCGGATGGTCAAAAAACTGCCTCCTATTATGATAGATAAAACAGAACCCTGTTTTAGGATTTATAAAGGTGTATACTATCATTTCCAATCAAAGAACTCCTGGGATGAGTTTATCAGCTGGAATAATGAAAATGTTAAAAAAGGTTTTAACGAAAGCGTACTTTTAGTCTATGAAGCTCATCACTTTGCCGTAAATCAGGGGAAACATTTCCTCGTGGTTCTAATCCCATCAAGGGAGATGGTATATAGTGGATTAATCAGTAAGAGTGAGAATTTTTATGATGATTCACATGGAAAGACTTACACTGAATTTGTAAAAAAAATGAAGGAGCTGAATGTCCCGATATTTGATGCCACTGAGTTTTTTGTCCGTGAGGCTGCTGCAGGTACCCGATTGTTTTTACCGCTTGATGGGCACTTTACAGAAACTGGACATCAAAAGATGGCTGAAGCGATTTCTGAAATTATTTAATTATTCTTGAAAAATGAAGTAACATCCAGAGTGGTGCAATCTAAATTTCAGAAAGATGCTTTTTCGATGATGAAATGATGATGAAGCCTCATGGTAGTTAAGGCATTATAAATATCTTCACATACATTTACTACATTAATTTGTCCGCCTTTTTTGGTGATAGAGTTGTGAGTCGCACAGATGACTCCTATTCCGATAGAATCAACCATTTTCACACCTGTCAGATCAATTATGATGACATTGTATGGTTCGTCAATCAGAGACAACAATTCAAGTTTAAAATCTTCAGCCATGGAGGCAATCAGATCTTTCTCAGGCTTAATCCTAACGGTTTTTCCATCTATTTCTGTTTGGCTCATATTATTCTCTTGTATGAATTATTCATAATCTTCCATAAACTCTTTTAAAGCACTTCTTAACCATCCGATCGATTCTTCATTTGTGATAAGAAGCAGAAGGCCGGTAATATTTTTTTTGTCAAACTGAAAGACTGTTTTCATGATAATTGCAGTCTGTGTACTGTCGAAATGATTGATCAGTAATTTGAATTCTTCGCTGTCCCCATGAACAAATTGAGGCGGTGAATACGTTACAAAAGTTTCCAGAAGTTCAGAAAATTTTCCAACGCATGCACCGATAAGAATATTGGCAACTTCTAAAAAGACACCTTTTTCAAGTGTCGCAATAGGAGTGTTTTCATAATAAGTAGACTTGTTTTCGTCAAGGAGATTTAAAAGGTCTTTTCCGCCCCCGCGAGGGAACACCAGAAGGCCGGACCCATTAAAATCTCCCCAGAATTTTTGCTGGACGATACCACTTTCAGACCGGGCATCAATTGCAGATTTAAGGTGAGTAGGCAGGTCTCCGGCATTCACCATGTTGATTTCAGGGACATTGAGGACAACATATATGTCAATCACTTCTGCTAAATCTGCCGTAGCATTACCAAAAGCGATATTCATTAGTTCTTGTAGAACCTCTATCTCTTCAGCAGTACAAATCTTTTTCTTTTCAGTCATTATTAACCCTTTGTTTTTTTCTTCAGCTTTTGTTCAGCTTTATCTAAAGCTTCAGTAATCGATTTTGCTTTTGCCGGTTTTTTGAGCAGGGTAAAAGCACCTAATTCCATTACAGTAGCAATCGATTTTGGCTGAACATCAGCAGTGGTTACAATAATTATTGCGTTATTATCAATTTTTTTTATTTCTTCAGTAGCCTTATATCCGTCAAGAATAGGCATGGTCAGGTCCATAAAAATGACATCAGGCTTCAAAGATTTAAATTTTTCAATACCATCCTGACCGTTAACGGCCTCAAAAATTTCATATCCTTTGTTTTTGGGAATACTAGTTTTTAGCATTCTTCTTGCCACAGGCGAATCATCCACGATCATTATTTTGTTTATCATAACCAGTTTACCTTTTTATTGCATAATCAATATAACACAGGCGTTTAAAAAAGAGATTAGTTTTTTAACACAAATTGCATTTTCACAGATCCAATTTCTATAGTATCAAATTCTTCCAGCTTTATTGATTCCTTGACTACCTTTTCATTGACCTTAGGTTTAGACATGCCACCGACATAGCTGAGGAAAAACCCTTTTGGACGGATACTGATCGTGGCCGCGGTTTTCCCCACGGTAAGTCCGCTGACAACAATATCGCTCGACGGATCCTTGCCGATTTTTGTTAATTTTTTTGACAGCTCAATCTCTCCCTCGCCACCTGAAAGAAAAGAGATCATCCCTACTTTCTGCCCAGCCTTGGCACCATCTGGTGATTTTGAGAGTGTCTTCGCAAGAAGAGCACGCTGCTGCTCTGTATCCATGACCATTGTCTGGTCCATATTAGCAGATGTATTGTCTTCAGGTGGTGTCTCATCAGATTCATAGGAAAACAGAAAGGTATGTTTTCCTATCATTATGACGTCTTCATTGTTTAAATAGTGTGAATTAACCAGCTGTTCATTCACAAAAGTACCGTTTTTGCTTTGCAGGTCTGTAAGTAGGAAACCGTCACCAACTGAATCAATTTTCGCATGACTGCCGGACACCGCGAGATTCTCAATTACAATATTATTACCCGCTTTCCTTCCAACTGTGAGACTGATCCCTTTTTTGAGTTTATACTTCTCAATGACTTTATCCCTGAATTTGAGTGTCAATGTAGGCATTATAAGACCTCTCCATAGAAAAATTATTGAAAAAAACCTTTAAAAATATTGCCGAATTTTGAGAAAAAACCCATAATTCCGCTGTTAGTACTAAGTCTTTTAATTCTCAGTATAATGACAGTTATATTGTCATCTCCTCCCCGTTCATTGGCCAAGTCAACAAGAGACCTGCAGGCCTTGTCAGGTTTTTCACTGCAGACAATATCCATAATCTCTATTGGAGAGACCTTGTCGCTCAAACCATCTGAGCAAGACACAAGAATATCACCTTTAAAACCTTGAATTTCACAAATATCAGGCTCCACTGTCTCTTTAATACCCATGCCCTGAGTCAGCATGTGGGCGAATTGACTGCCCAGTTTACTGGAGCCGTCCGGGTCAATGGCTGCCTGCTCCGCCATCACTGTATGAGGTACATAAAGGTTTTCTATATCGCCTTCATGTATGTAATATATTGGGCTGTCACCTACGTTCGCTGCAATAATGGTGTTATCCGTAAAACAGATTGCTGAAACCGTTGAACCCATCCCACGGTAAGCGGCATTGCTATTGGCGACCTTATAAACCCCCTGGTTGGCAAGATGGATGCTTGCCAGTAGATGATTGGCTCTTTTTGAAAGTGTGTTATCAAAATTTTCAAATTCTTCATTGTCTTGATGGTTGTCACCGTACCTTGATATATAATCTTTAATGGTTTCAACCACGATACTACTGGCAACTTCTCCAGCTTGATGACCGCCCATGCCGTCTGCAACAATAAACAGATTAAGATTTTCATCAAGAAATAGAGAATCTTCATTTCCTGATCTTTTTTGGCCCACATCAGTAATACCAGCGGCTTCAACAGCAACCATATGAAAACTCCATCCAAGAATTATGCCAATATATTATTCATAGGTCAAGTCTTATGAAAAAATAGGTTATCCTGTATCTTTTTTTGTTTTGGCGGCATCAATTTTTTTGCACAACTCTCTTAAATGCATGGCCATATCTATTGCCTTTTGATACCGTTTTTCCCTGTCTTTTTCTAAGGATTTATTAATTATGTCCACAAGGGGCTTGTAAATTTTCGGGTTAATTGATTTTGGATCAGGATGCGGAATATTAAGTATCTGATGCATGAGAGCCGCAGGACTATCCCCTTTAAAAGGAACCTGGCCGGTTACCATTTGGAACAACATGACTCCTAATGAAAAGATATCAGACCTTCCATCAACTTTCTGACCGGAAATCTGTTCAGGAGACATGTAAAAAGGCGTTCCTTTTACAACACCGGTCTTGGTCTGGGAGCTGGACGTAATTCTGGCTATGCCAAAATCGGTGATTTTTATTACATCACCTTTGATGAGCATGATGTTTGCCGGCTTAATGTCGCGGTGGACGATACCGCGGCCATGGGCGTAATCAAGACCGTCTGCTACGTCAGCTATATAGTCTATGACTTTCCGCATGGGGAGCAGATTCTCTTTTTTAATGTATTTTTCAAGGTCATCGCCTTCAAGAAATTCCATGGCAATATACGCAAGATCATTTTCATCTCCAGCATCATAAATGGTGACAATGTTTGGGTGTGAAAGGGTGCCGGCGCTTTCAGCCTCCCTGAAGAACTTTTCTTTCATTTTCTCTGCTTCTTCTTCTTCAAAGTCGTCAGTGAATCGGATGGTTTTTATGGCTGTTGTACGGTTGATACGCGGATCCTGTCCAAGATAAACGATACCCATAGCTCCTTTACCGAGCTGTTTAACAATTTCATAACGGCCAAGAGTAGGACGGGTGTCGGTTCCTGTGGCCATGAGCGGGTCATCGCTGGCGCTGCCGGTAAGGAAACCGTCACCAAAGACCATGGTTTCACTTGCCTGCATCAGTTTCTGTTTTCGAGTGGTTACATCCTTGTATTTTGTATCGTGTTCTTCAATGTGTTCATAGACAGCTGCAGCTTTGTTATATTGACGTTTCCGTTCATAATCAAGGCCAAGGTTATAAAGGATTCCCTTCATCTGTTCATCTACAGGGACTTTTCGGAACTTATCAAATGCCATGTCAAGCATACCCTGTTCTTGGAATGAAACACCAAGCATCCTGTTTGTTTCAGCTGATTCACCTTCTACTTTTTCCTTGCCGGTTTCGGTTACAAGATACTGTATGCTGACGATTCCGATATACCCCAGGATTAGCTCCAGAAGAGGATAGGTGACTTTAACCCAGAGACCGTCTGAGATAAACATATAGCTTGAAACGCCAAGAAAAAGGATCACTAGGACAACAAGAGTGATTCCCGCGTAAAGGGCTTTTAATCTGGGTAGGAGAAATGTTATTAAAAGGCCGATAAATAGAATCATCATGAATTCGGCGAAAGCGCACCAAGCCGGCTCCTGTATAAACTGTTTGTTCAGGATTGACCAGATGACATGGGCAGGAAATTCTCCAAGGGGCATAGAGCCAGTCGGTGTATTTATTGGGTTTGCAAGGCCTTTGGCTGAAGGTCCCATCAGTACAATTTTATTTTTAAAAACTGAGGGATTCTTAATTTTATCATTAATGATGTCGCTGAATGAAAAGCTAGTAAAAGAATTCGCTTCACCTTTCAAGTTAACAAGGAGTTCTGAATAGTTCGTAGGAATTTCCATTGAACCAAACCTAAGTAAATTTTCTGAAACAGGCTGAATATTCTCAAGGGGAATGTTTTTATACAGGGATACTATTTTTAGAGTTAAAGAGGGGACATAGCGATCCCGGTATTTATATAATAATGTTTCCCTTCTGTATACGCCGTCTTCACTATCAGGCATAAGAGTGATGTGACCGATTCCTGCACATGTGTTGAACAGTGGTGCTATTGGCTGAAGAATATCATTGGCAGGTGGACAGAAAAAGCTTTGAGGGTCGTTGACAGTAATAGACTGGTTGAAAAGCGGATCTTCTGGATCAACCTGTTCAACTATATCGGCAAAGTCGGGATTGTATCCAAGGCTGACCGGAAGTACCACCTTGCCGGATTCACTTAGAGCATCCGCAAGTTTTTTGTCATTATCGAGCCGCACCTGGGCATCTCCCATTGCTTGAAGAAGTGATTCCGCCCATTTTTCCTCTTTCTGCTTGTCCGTAAGATTCTCTAAAAATAGTTGTTCAAGGTTTTTGATTTCATCAAACCCGGCGTCTTTTTGAGGTTCACTAAAGATACTACTGAAACCGATCACCTTTGGTTCAAAGGCATTTATCTTTCTGATACCTTCAGCTATTAGGGAACGGGGCCAGGGCCATCGGCCTAGCTCATTAATGGAGTCATCATCAATATAAACAAGGGCTATTTGGTTCGCTGTTTCGTCAGATGTTCTAAACTTCATTCTCATGTCGTAATACTTGACTTCCAGAGCGTCAAGGATGCCTTTATTGAAAAGCCAGAGGAAAATCAACGTAATCACTAATCCTAGAATAAGCGTTGAATGTTTTTTAAGAAATCCCATGTTTAACCTGCCTGATTATAATTAAGTGGATTTGTGACAATTAATAATGATTCTGTTAATAAAAAATCTGATCTATCGACTTGAATTTAATTATAAAAAATATGATATTTTTTTCTCAAAAGTAAATCTTTAAATATATATCATGTTATTGTAAAGAAAAACAGTAAAAAATTAAATAATTTAATAAGATTCATAAAAATATGGTATCTTGTTGAAATTTATTATCGAATATATCATAAAGAAATATTTGGTATAAAACCTCTCTATATTGAAATCTGTTGGTGAAAAGGCTGTACTGAGCTGGTGTTCAGGGGTATTGAAAACATAGAATAATGCTTATAACCAGGTGTAATTGCAGTGAATATAACTATCAATAAATGTTTTTCTTTATTCATCAATTTTATTGTATCTATTATTTTTTTAACTCAACCTTCGTGCGCTGTTAATAAAAAAAAATATTCCCCAAAATACCGGACAATTGCTCACAAAATATTAGCTTTGGAAACAGAAGTGTCAGGAACCGAGCCTAATTACCGCTTGCTTGATTTGCTGATTGATGAAGCAAAGAGAAAGATAAAACCGAGCCATGAATATACAAAGGAAGATGCCATACAAGTACTCCAGACGATCGACGACATTCTTGTCAAAAATAATTTTATTTACAGGGAGACAGATCTCTTGTTTGACGCCCTGATGCCGCGCAGTTTGGACACCATGGGCTTTTCTGATTTAACACGAGCTAAAGTTAAAGAGAGAGCCCTGGCTCGTCAGGGAGAGCAGTTTTACAGTTCATGCTGTGAAACAGATGTGATTATCTATCTGGGAATAGGTGAAGCCCTTGGTTTGCCGATATATGCAGTTGATATCCCTGACCATACATTTGTAAGGTGGTATTTAAAGGATGGGGCATACATCAACTGGGAGGCAACTGGTGCGTTTATGCCTACTGATAAAAGCATTGTTCGATGGAAGAATATTTCTAAAAAATCAATAGATAAAGGCGTTTTTTTAAAACAGTTGAATGAAAAAGAAGTGCTGGCAAAAGCATACAGACACCGGGGTGATATCTGGAAGAGCAGGGCTGAGTATAGAAAAGCTGTTGATGAATACACTACAGCCGTTAAGCATCACCCCTTGTATGTGGCGGCCTATAACAATCGGGGGCTTGCGTTTGAGCAGAAAAAAGAGGATGACAACGCCATCATGGACTTCAACAAGGTTATTGAACTGAGCCCAAATTATAGTGACGCGTACAATAACCGAGGGATTATTTATGTAAAAAAAGAATTGCTGGACAAAGCGATTTCAGATTTTACAAGGGCTATTACCCTTAAGCCCGATCAGAATGACGCGTTATACAATCGTGCGCTTGTTTGGAGAAAGAAAGGTGATTTTGAAAAAACCCTGGCGGATCTTAATAAAGTTATTGATAATGATCCGGGTCATAACAATGCTTATTACAACCGGGGATTAGTACTAAAAAAGAAAGGTGACATAAAAAAAGGAATAGAGGACTTCCGTAAAGCTGTGGAACTGGATCCAGGCAATTCAGAATTTATAAATTCACTGGCGTGGATATATGTTTCTGAACCCGGATATGTAGATCCAGTTAAGGCATTAGACTTTGCCACAAGGGCGGTTGAATTAAACCGAAGTCCTGTGAATCTTGATACACTGGCAGCTGCATACGCTGAGAATAAAAATTTTAAAATGGCGGTAAAAATTGAGCAGGAAGCGTATCATCTTGACGGCGGCACTTATTTTAAAGAGATGACGGATGTATACAAAAAAGAGATGACATATCTTGAATACAGGAAAAAAACAGGTTTAAAATAGATAGATATCTTTATTAGGTGGGAGGTGTTTTGGATATAAAGGAAATGAATTCAAAGATTTGCTGTTTCCTCGTGATTCTATCAATGATCGTATACTGCAGAGTGATCCGCAATGAATTTGTGCATTACGATGATGATACCTATATCTTTAAAAATCCATATATTCAAACCGGTATCAGTATTGACAATATCAAATGGGCGTTTACAACCGACCATGGCGGAAACTGGCACCCATTAACGTGGATCTCCCATATGACAGATTCACAGCTATTCGGCATGAAAAAAGCTGGATGGCACCATCTTGTCAACCTGCTATGGCATGTTATAAATACTGTTTTACTTTTTATAATGCTGTCACGGATGACCGGCGCTGTTTGGCAAAGTGCCTTTGTTGCGGCATTATTTGCCGTCCATCCATTAAACGTGGAAACAGTAGCATGGGCGTCTGAACGGAAAAGTGTTCTAAGCACTTTTTTCTGGTTTATGACGATACTTTTATATATTAATTATGTAAAAAGCCGCTCAATAAAATCCTATGTTTTTTCCATACTCTTTTTTCTCATGGGCCTGTTGTCAAAACCGATGGTCGTGACATTACCGTTTGTTCTACTGCTGCTCGATTTTTGGCCCCTGAACCGGACACCGCTATACCGTACGGGTGCTGACGACAATCAGCAGGAAACAACGGAGCCCCATGATATAACTGTTGTGGGAACGTCTTTGTTAAATAAACTGCTCTTTGAAAAAGTCCCTTTTTTTATTCTAGCCATGATTTTTTGCATTGTAACATTATTTGTTCAAGAATCGGCGGGTTCTGTGGCGTCTTTAGATGCTATCCCTTTCAGCAGCCGAATAACCAATGCATTGCTCTCCTATTTCATGTATATTTACATGATGGTATGGCCCGTGGATCTTGCGGTTTTATACCCCCATTCTGGAATGCCTCAGGTATGGCAGTATACTATATCCGGCATTTTCCTCATTAGTGTTACCTTTCTGGTTGTCAAAGCTGCAAGGCGGTTTCCGTATCTTGGGTTTGGATGGTTCTGGTATCTGGGCACGCTTGTGCCGGTTATCGGAATTGTTCAGGCTGGCGGACAGTCCATGGCAGACAGGTATGCTTATCTACCGCTTATTGGTATATTTATTATGATCGCCTGGGGAGTTTCCGATATCCCCGTTAAAAAGCACCATTTCAGCAGGAGTTTATATGCTGGCTTAGCCGCAGTCATCATTTTTGCGTTTAGCTGTGTCACTTTTGTTCAGACCGGTTATTGGAAGAACAGCATCGCTCTGTTCAAGCGCACAGTATCGGTTACAAAAGGGAACTATGTCATGTATAACAATCTGGGAAACGCATACATGCGCGTGGACAGACTTGATGATGCAATGTTTTATTGCCGTGAGGCTCTGAAAATTAAACCGAATTCGATTGAGGTCCTGAACAATTTAGGTAATATTCTTCTCAAGAAAGGGGAGGTTGATGAGGCAGTTTCATTGCTCGCAAAAGCGATGAAAATAAATCCCAACCATATGATTGTCAGGAAAAACCTCCAGAGGGGCCTGATGATGAAAAGGCAAAAGCAAAGCACCCTACCTCATGTTGCTTCAGAACAAAAAACACCCGGAACCGTTGAGTTTTTTGTCAATATGGGGGTGGCACTGGCCAAGCAGGGTAGGTCCGAGGAAGCCCTGGCACAGATCGATAAGGCGATTGAGGTTGACAGTGACTATTGGCCAGCATACAACAGCCTGGGGATTGTCCTTCTGCAGATGGGTAAACTTGATGAAGCTGAAACAAACTTTAAAAAAACAATAAAAATAAAACCTGATTATATTGAAGCCTATAATAACCTGGGTATTTTATACGCAAGGCAGAAGAAAATAGAGCAAGCAGTCATGCAGTTTTCCAAGGCGCTGAAAATTAATCCTAATTACAAGAAAGCAAAACAGAATCTTGATATTATTCAAAAATTTCAGGCGGATAATAAATAAATGGTGATATATACTTTTATAAATAGGTTTAAAACATGAAGGTATTGGTAACAGGCAGCAGCGGTCTTATCGGTTCAGAGGCTGTGGAATATTTTGATGCCAGGGCAGAGTCGGTTATCGGTTTTGATAATAATATGCGTATGGATTTTTTCGGTCCTGCTGGAGATACTATGTGGAATCTTAAACGATTACAAAGTGTTACAAAGCGTTTCAAGCATTTCCCCATAGATATCCGGGAACGGGATACAATCAATCAGTTTTTTCAAGACCATGTTTTTGATTTAATCATACATTGTGCAGCCCAGCCGTCTCATGATCTGTCTGCGGAGAGACCGCTGGATGATTTTGATGTCAACGCTTTAGGTACCATAAACCTTTTGGATGCAGCGCGGCAGTATAGCCCGAATGCGGTTTTTATATTCATGAGTACCAACAAGGTATATGGTGACGCGCCAAATGAAAAGGAACTGATTGAAACAGATACCCGATGGGATTATAAACACAAGGAGGATTATAATGGTATCAGCGAAGAATGTCGAGTTGATATGTCCATGCATAGTGTTTTCGGGGCATCAAAAGCCGGAGCTGATATAATGGTTCAAGAATTTGGCAGGTATTTTGGCCTACAAACATGCTGCCTCC
>JANQFQ010000124.1 GCA_028277765.1 Desulfobacterales bacterium | reverse complement strand
TTAAATAGAAGAATAAAAAGATTGGTATACTCTTGCCGTTGATTTTGGTATAGAATTATAATGCTGATCTTCGGGCAGAATTAAATCGCTGTTTACACTAATACATTTTCAACTATTCCGCTAAGTTTTGTGTTTGTCCAATTTTAGCAGAACTATTTTAAATATAAACAGAATTGGTTAACATCTTCAGCAAACCAATGAAACCAATTTTTCATCCTTTACTTATTTTGAATCGATAAAAGATGGGTTCTGAGATTCACTTTTTTATTTAGGATACCTGTTTTTTTTCTGATGTTTTTCCTATGGGACTCAATGGTTTTGTCGGACAGGGACATGATTTCCGCTATCTCTTTTGTGCTAAGTCCCTGCATAATAAGATTCGAAATCTGTATCTCCGTGGGAGACAGATTATAGAATCCTGAAGATATATCATGAATAAAAGGTGATACCACTTCATTAATATTGTTTTCTATTATCTCCAGATGCGATTCTTGTCTTTTGGATAATTTGCCTGATTTAACTTTTTCCAGATAAGGTAAAACCAATGATTTGATATTATCCAGCACTTTTTCTTCCTGCTCACGTTTATCTGCTTCTCTTTTTTTCAGCATGACCGTCAATGCTGTATTGGTCTCTTCAAGCTCAATATTCTTCTCTCTTAATTCTTCTTCCATTTTTTTCCGGTCACTGATGTTATTAGCAAATATAACAAATCCGATTATCTTGCCCTTACTTATTTTGACCGGCTGTGTATTTGTTATATACCATTGTTTTCCTCTATTGAATTCCACAAGATCTTCAAACACATCCCCTTTGCCTGATTTTAGGATTTTCTTATATCTCTTTTTTAACATGCTGACCTGTTCCGCAGGCATCCGCTGAAAAAAAGTATCCATATCCATGCCTTTAATATTTTGCAACTCTTCGGCCCCTAGCTCCTGGACACTGATTTTATTTGCCAAAATAAGTTTCATATCATTATCAAAATAGGTTATGGGACCGGCATGGTCAAAAAGAAGCCTGTACTGGTCTTCACTCTCTTTTAGGGCTTTCTCAGCTTTTTCTCTTTCAGTGACATCTCTTATAATATTCACAATCCCTTTTGCCTCGCCATCTTTTTCAAATAAACTGCCGCTTACTTCAACGATAACAGGATCTCCGTCCTTACGGATCGCATTAATCGTAACCGTTCTTCCAGGGAGGCCGGAAAACAGATCGTCTTTAAGTTTGGTTGCTTCTTTCAAGACCTTTGTAGAAATTGAGGTCGGGGCAAACTCAGAATAATTTTTACCAATACACTCTTCCCGCGTCCATCCAAAGATATCTTCTACTTTGTCATTTACGTCAATGACATTCCCCTCAATATCTAAATACATAATTTGATCATTGGCGTTTTTAAATATTGTTTTAAACTTTTCTTCGCTATCCTGAAGCGCTTCTTCTGCCTGCTTCTGTTTAGTGACATCGCGTATGATAACAACAAAGCCTCCAGGTTCACCATTATCTTTAATTAAGCTCGCGTTAACTTCTATAAAAATTGGTGTACCGTCTTTATGGAAAGCTTCTGTTTCAATTGAATATCCTGGTTTGCCGGCTAAAAGGGCTTCAATCAGCTCTGTATTTTTTTGAACCCCTTCAGGACCGAGGGCATCAAAAGAAAGGAAGTTCTTTCCTACACACTCTTCTCTTTTCCATCCAAAGATATCCTCAACCTTGTCATTGACGTCTATAAATGTGCCATTCATATCAACATAAACGATTTCATCATTTGCATTTTCAAAAATAGATCTGAATTTTTCCTCACTCTGCCTGAGTTTTTCTTCTGTTTGTTTTTGAGCAGTAACGTTTTTAGCGACAACGCCTACCCCGTCACCAATCTTAATAGCTTTTATATTTATATGATATTCTTCACTGGTATCCTGGGGTGAGGTGATAATATTTTCTTCTGAATAAGGAAGCCCTGTTTTGATAACTTCTTTGAATTTGTCATATCTCGGTTTAATATCTGTTGCAAAATCAGAAAACTTTGTCCCGAGAACATCCTTTTTATCTTTTCCTGAAAAGAACACCGTTAAACCAGGCTCATTGATATCAATCACTTTAAGGTTTGAATCCAGGAGCACATACCATTCATCAATAGTATTTATCATTTGTATCCATTTTTTCTCTATCTGATGCTGTTCAGCTTCTTGCTCAAGTTCTTTTACCCTTAACACCAGTTCTTCATACGTCGGTTTTTTTAACATATTAATATCCCCGATTTTATTAAAATAAATCTTAATGCAAATTTAAATTTGGATATGTTTTGCACTATAAAATGAAGCAGTTATTATGTCAAGTCCTCTATGTATACATATGTATACATCTCCTTACGCTTTTCCGCCCTTAATAAGCATTAAGTATGCCATAAACGAGCATAAACCTAACATACTGTTATATCATCATAAATAATTTTTCCCATGTACAAGGATGACATTTTTGATGTGCAACAAGCGTATATTATGTATGCACAATATGCATATGAAGTAAATTAATAAATATACATAATGATAAAAAGCACTGTTATATCCTGTGGTTTGAATTATTTTCCCTGGATGGATCATAAAAGCTTAGGCCAGAAAACGTGGAACTGAGAAACTGGAAAATTAATAGATTGGACAAAGGAACATAGCGTCCCAGCCAACACACTCAACACTCAGTTCTAAAACTTTGCGCCTTAGCGCCTTTGCGAGAACTACCCATTTTGAATGGATAAAAGGTGGGTTCTAAGATTCACTTTTTTATTGATGATACCAATTTTCTTTCTGATTCTTTTCCTGTGAGATTCAATTGTTTTATCCGACAGGCTCATGATATCCGCGATCTCTTTGGTGCTCAAGCCTTGCATGATGAGATTCGAAATCTGTATTTCCGTGGGAGACAGGTTATAAAACCCGGATGATATATCATGAATAAAAGGTGAAACCACTTCATTAATATTATTTTCGATTATCTCCAGATGCGATTCTTGTCTTTTTGACAGTTTGCCTGATTTCATTTTTTCCAGATACGGTACGATCAGCGATTTGATGTTGTTTAATACCTTCTCTTCCTGTTCATGTCTATCTTCGTCCCGTTTTTTGAGCAAAACCTTTAAGGCAATATTTGATTCTTCAAGCTCAATATTTTTTTTCTTTAACTCTTCTTCCATTTTTTTGCGGTCAGTAATGTTATAAGCAAACACAACAATTCCAATGACTTTACCATTTGAATCTTTTACTGGTTCCGTAACACTATAATACCATTGCTTCCCTTTATTAAATTCAACCAGATCTTCAAAAACAGCTCCCTTTCCTTCTCTTATAATTTTTTTATTCCTTTCTAGAATCATTTCACGCTGCTCTTTTGGCAATCGGCGAAACAACATCCCCATATCCATGCCTTCAAGATTTTCAAAATCATCACCAACTTCATAAAGAAGATTATTATTTGCTTTTATAATTTTTAAATCTGTATCAAAATAGGTGATTGCCGTAATTGGACCGGCGTTATCAAAAACCAATCTATATTGCTCTTCGCTTTCCCGGAGTGCTGTCTCTACTATTCTTTGTTCAGTAACATCTTTGGCCACAATACCGATCCCATTACCGATTTTAACCGCTTTTATATTAATATGGTACTTTTGCTTGGAAATGCGGGGAGATGTGACAATATCCTCTTCGGCATAGGGTTTACCGGTTTTTAAAACATCTTTAATTTTTTGATATCGCAGTTTAATATCTGCAGCAAGATCTGAAAATTTTTTCCCGATAACATCCTTTTTATCTAATTTTGGATAAAAAATCTTCCTACAAGGCGTATTGATATCAATTATATTGAGATCTGAATTCAAAAGAGCATACCATTCATCAACTGAGTTAATCACCTGCACCCATTTTTTCTCCAGCCTTTTACGCTCAGCAAGTTCTTCATCCTGTTGTTTAATCCTTAACGCCAATTCTTCATACGTCGGTTTCTTCACCATTTGCATAACCTTTTTTTATTTATTTTAACAAGGATAGACAGGATGGGCAGGACAAATAAAATATCCTATATATCCTGTACATCCTTGTTAATTCATGTTTCTTCTCAGTCCTTAGTAGTTATTTTCCTCCTGCTTTTTCCAGCAGGTCGGTCCTCCCGATTTTCCTGGCAAATTTTTCCAGGGTATATCCTTTAAATTTTTTTTCGGAAGTTTTAGGATTATTCATGGCTTCCTGTAGTGCTTCAGCATCATTTAATGCTAGAGCTATATCAAATCATTACTATAAAGTTTGCTTGTATAGTAATATATAAATCCAAACACGCTTCCGCCAATCAGAAAAAAACCGCCCAGCACAATAACCAAATCACCCATAGGAATAATCGACTGTCCAAAACCGCCAGTTTGAGTGGCAGCAGCACTCACAACAAATTTTACCCCAGCCAATGGTATGATGAAAAAAATCAAACCGCCTAAAATCATGAGCACAGCGTTACAATAAAGCGATAGCACATCACCAAGGCGCGGAGGTGATGAATTGTCCGGAGAGACCAGAACCTTGACAGGTTCATCAACCTTATTTGAGAGATGTTTAAAAAAGTGGTTGTCTGTGCCCGTTATTTCATGGCGACCTGAAGCATCCCTATATGAGAACATCGGCAGGTATTCCTCAACCATCCTATAGCTTTGAGTGCCTGAAGAATCCCTTGTACTGGACTGATAGCGATGGAGGTGATAACCTCGAAATGTGCCTTGTTTTACTTCAGCATGTTGGGAATAATTATAAGACGACCAAACTTTCCACCCTCCTGCACATATAAGCGTTAAACCCAAAAGTGATGCAAATATAAGCATATATTTTAAACAAGTATAAACAGTCATGGTGCCCCCTTTATATGCCCCTTGCGGCTGCTCAGAGGTTCTGTTTAAGAGGCTATGAAAGGTTTGATTATTATTGAAGAAAATAATGTATAAAATAAATGTGTTATAAAGTCAAGCCGGATGAAACAAGATTCAGCTAAAGGATTATCCCTTTGATAACCTTCTGTTTCATTATCTTCTAAACCTACTCTACACTTGATTATGTTTTAGTATTTTTATATGCTTTTTATTAATATTTTTAGGAGTTTTTTATATGGATGGCATTGTTCGAAAACAGATAGGGAAACATAAAAAGCAAAGCCCTATAAAAAAACTACAGCAAATCAACAAGGCTTTAAAAAAACTTGGTTGTGTACCAAAGCCCGATAACTCTACAACTGTATATCGAAAAATCATTGGCAAAAAATAATGATGGACTTTGAAGACCTTCTTCAATTACTAACATCAAAACAAGTGAAGTTTATAGTTGTTGGTGGAGTGGCTTGTGCTTTAAACGGTTTTGTGAGGGCGACCGAAGATGTGGATATTATCGTCGATGCATCTGAAAACAATATCCAAAAATTAATAGAAACGCTTGTAACCTGGGGAGAAGGATATGCCCGGGAATTAAACATTAACGATTTTCCTCTATCACCAGGTGCAATTAGAGTTATCGAAAATTTTCCTTTAGACATTTTCACAATATTAAATGACCAAACATATACAGATCTTTTGCCAACAACTAACAAAAACCCCCAAGGAATTCTTTTCCTTAATCCTGAAAGTTTAATTAAAACAAAGAAGGATAGTTTAAGAGAAAAAGACAAACTAGATATTCTGGCATTACAAAAAATAATTGAAGAGAAATAGGCTCATATTTTCACTTCGACCAGTTTTCTACCTTCAATCCATCAATTTGTTTTAAGTGTTTCTCATTATTCGTTATAATCATCAGATTTTTTATAAGTGCTTTGGAAGCATTATCCATAAATCGATTCAACCACCCGATGATACGCCAACCAGAAACCGATAATGAATGCTGCACAAAGCGCTGGATTAAATATTGTAAACACGAATATACAGAACCGGTTCCGTATCCGTTTCAATTCTTTATAGTCGATCGGCTCTGTATCGATTACGCGCCTTCGAGTACGAACATACCTGAAAAACGTAAAAACACAGGTAAGAAAAGTAAGTGAACCGCAGGTAATCAGAATAATGTGCAAGAGTGTCAATTCATCCACAAGAAACGCCATGATAATTCCTGTAACCAGGGCACCAAAAGCCATGGGAATTTCAGCAAAAATATCTAACAGGTAATGAATCTGAACAGCAATAGGGTGGCGGTCATCTGGTGTACCATAAGACTCCACCACGGTCTCTGCGAGATAGAGACCCAAAAAAGCAGCCACAAAACAAAGATGCACAACTGCCATCACATTTACCAGCGGTATGGGGCCCATTTGGTTCCTCCTTTCATATACGGTTTAAATTACAAGTAGGAGAAGCATGCAATATAGTTTAACAGAGCAATGAATATGCCAAAAATCATACAAACTTAATCCAGCATATTCTCAAGTGTTTACCCAACGGATAAATCTTCTGACAAAATATTCCTATTTCAATCTGAAATTTAACTTTTTAATTTGAAATTAGTTAGATTTATACCTTATATTATATATAAGGTATATTTTATTTAATAAACAACCGTCTAAAGAGAATAATGGAAAACCATAAAGACATATCTGACAACATCAACAGAAAAAGCAGATCTATTTACACCTTTATTATATGCTTTCTCCTTGTGATTATCAGTAGCCTTGTTTTTACACACCAGGACCAACAAAAACCTGCTCCAGCCGTTCCAAGCACAACAGTAGAAAAGGAGATCCCGGCTGTTGATGCAAAACAACCTGAAAAAGATAAAGCATTTGTCCCCAAAAATACAGAACCCCGGCAGCAGGAAAAAAAAGATAAAGTAGCTGTCCCTAAAAACACAAGACTCCAACAGCAGAAAAAATCTATCACCAAAGACAAAGAACCCCTTCGCAAAGAACTGCCGGAAACCAATATAAAAAATCAAACAGCTGAAACAGACATTGAAACCCTGGAACCAGCAGAAAAACCTGTCCCTAAAATACCTACTTCAGAAAAGGATGCATCCATCAAAGAGGATAATGAAGCAGCAGATTGGAAACTCTTTCACGAAACTATGGGGGATGATAACGGATGGAAACTGATTGAAGATGAAAACGGGGTAGCCATATATACCCGAAAAACCAGTGCGTCGGACATCAAAGCGTTCAGAGGAGTGACTGAAGTTGAAGCGGATTTTAATACAATGGTCGCGTTTCTGGTAGATGGCAATTCATATCCTTCATATGTCTACCTTTGCAATAAAGCTAAAATACTCAAGCAGAAAGATGACTCCGACTTTTACTTATACTCAGTAAATGTGCCGCCATGGCCTGTTAAAAAGAGGGATTCTGTAGCCCATTCCAGATGGCACAGGAACGCAGAAACCAATGAGGTAATAATGGAATGTATCGGTGTTCCTAAACTTGTTCCCGAAAAAAAAGGCCTGGTCCGTATACCACTCTTATTTGTCCGGATTGTAGTAACGCCAAAATCTAAAACCCATGTGGGCATCATCTTTGAAGGCGTTGCTGATCCTGGCGGGCTGATACCGGACTGTGTATCGAACTTCTGCATCAAGCAGTCACCCCGTTCCACATTGAGAAACATTATTGATAAACGCCCCTTTGAAAAATATACGGGGAAAAAAGTCAGTTTCTTAGAGACACCGTCTCCATAAACTCATTTTTATTTTTTTAACAAGGATAATCAGGATGATCAGGATAAAAAAAAATCCTATATATCCTGTATATCCTTGTTAATTCATCTTGTGCCTTTAATTATTTTGCCCCTTAATTATTTTGCCAAAAATGTTTTTCAGGAACCTGCTTGATTTTATTCAGTTGATGAGGCACTATACATCTTAATGTCAAAAAAAAAATTGGTACAATATTCAATTGCCTTAACATTGCTAATTGAGACTGTTTGTATAATATTAAGGTACGGTTTTGGTCTTGAAAGCGCGACACATACAGCTTCCACCATCGGCGTGATAACGTTCGGTGTGCGGATCCACCATGGCTACATCGGTGTGATCTGCCTGGCAATTGCTTTTTTTTATAGAAAAAAGAAACATATAATTATTGATTTGTTAATGCTTAGCGGAGCAGGCCTTCTTTTCAGTGATCTGATACATCATTTTTTAGTGCTCTGGCTGATTGAGGGGAATCCGCAGTTCTACCTATTGTATAGGTAACAATAATTCTGAGTGCCTAAAATGCGCTAAAGTGCCTAAAGTTGATGTATCGCTCTGCTCTGACGTTTTAAAAAATCGTGGTCGTGGTCAGCGGAGCGGTGGTCGTGATCGGTTTTTTAAGAAAGGGACCAAAGTAAAAAAAGATAGTACCTAAAGTTAACTAGTATGAGGATATCATGAAAACACGCATCTTATTTATTTATGTCTTTCTTATTCTGACACCGTTTTTATGCGTTGCTGCTGAAACACGTCTCCGTCCTGATGACTGGGCAACACCGGTTGTCGGCACCTCACTTAAAAACTGGTATAAAGTAAGCGATAAAATTTACCGGTCTGAACAGCCTTCAAAAAAAGAATTTAACGCTGTCCAGGATTTTGGGATTAAAGCAGTACTCAACTTAAGAAAATATCATAGTGATAAAGATGAAACGAAAAAACTTTCCCTTAAACTGTATCGCCATAAAATGAGCGCCGGCAAAACCAAATACCAGGATCTGGTCGCAACAATGAGAATCATTAAAAACGAAGAAGGGCCGATTTTGATACACTGCATGCACGGTTCAGACAGGACCGGTCTTGTGATCGCTACGTACAGGATTCTTTTTGAAAACTGGTCCAAGGAAAAAGCGATTGATGAAATGATCAACGGCGGCTATGGGTTCCATTCAATATATGACAATATACCGAAACTGATTAAAAGACTGGATGTCGAAAAATTAAAAAAGGATGTTTTTAAGTAACCATTCGATACCGATACTAGATGCTAGATACTGGTCAGAGCAGAGCGGAGATCCCGCTTCTTTTTAGCGGGGAAAAACATTTCACTTAACTTAAAAACCAACTTAAACTAACAAATCTTTTTTTCGTGTATTTCGTGGTAAATATTTTTTTATCCGTGCGAATCCGCCAGATCCGTTTAATCCTGTTAAATCCCTAACGGGGTTACTGGGTAACATTTAACAGGATAAATCCGCGTGCCATAAAAATCCCCTTGAAAAAACGTTTAAATTCCGTCATAAAAGTATATGTGGGGAACACGTGGGGTGTTTTTCACGTCTCATCTGTTCCCTTTTAAATATTTTATCATGTGGGGAAAACACTTCCCCATATACAGGGAGAGATCAAACCATGCCTGCAAAAAAAAGAATACGCACATCCTATCCCGGGGTATACTATATTTCAGGAAAATCGAAAAAAAGCGGCAAGCCTGAACGAATATATTATATCAGGTACCGTAAAGACGGAAAACTCATCGAAGAAAAGACCGGGCGGCAGTTCCAGGACAAAATGACACCGGCAAAAGCTGCGGAAATAAGGATTAAATGCATGGAAGGCCGGCGGCTCTCCCGCAGAAGAAAACCGGCCGCGACAACACTCCAAAAAACCGTTGACCCGGCATTGAGTATCAAGGGCCATGCACAGGATAACGGCACTAAAAAGCTTCTGGAGGAAAAGTGGTTTCTTTTTACAGAATCCGCGACCGAAGGTTTTGCCCTTTTTGACTCAAACTTTTGTCTGGTTGAAGCCAATACCGCAGCAATGGAACTCCTGCCCCCTGGCTCCAAAAAAGAAGATATGATCGGAAAACATATTTCAGATATTATGCCTGAAACAAAAGTAATGGGGCTCATTGAAGACGGCAAGTTTATCACAGCCTATGAAAAACTTGAAGATGTACTTAAAACAGGGAAATCGTTTAACGTGGAAGATCAGGTCCCCACACCTCAAATCTTTGGGGAAGATGTGCATTTGAACTTAAAAGCATTTAAGGTGGGTACAGGCCTCGGTGTTATTGTTACAGATATAACTGAAAGGAAAAGAGGGGAAAGGAAGCTTAAAAAGCGAGAGGCTGAGCTGGGAATAAAGGCAAAGGACCTTGAAGAAATTAACACCGCCCTGAGAGTGCTTTTGAAAAAAAGAGAAGAAGACAAAACTGAGCTTGAAAAAAAAGTCATGTTCAATATAAAAAAATTGATCAGGCCTCACCTTGAAAAGCTCATAAAAAGCAGGCTTGAACAAAGACAGCTAACTCAACTGGAAATCATAGAATCAAATCTTAATGACATCATAACACCATTGATGCCACATTCTGATGATAAACTTCTCAAGCTTACGCCCATAGAAATTCAGGTGGTAAACCTGGTAAAACAGGGCAAAACAACAAAAGAGATAGCCGACCTGTTTAACCTTTCAACGAAAACCATCGACTTTCACAGGGATAATATTAGAAACAAGCTCGGTATAAAAAATAAAAAAATAAACCTCCGGTCCTTCCTGCTGACAACAGACTAAAATATTTGCAATTAACCCGAAATTGCCCCGTATTCATATAGTATTGACACTACCCAGTCTCCAGCATATCATATATTCAATTGCCAATCAATTCACTGAGGTTAATTTTCAATAAATCCGTTTGGTAAATATGGGAAAAACAATCGCCATAACAGGTAAAGGCGGCAGCGGCAAAACAACCCTGTCAGCTTTGATCACACAAATCCTTGCCGATAACGGTCGGCAGAAGGTATTAGCCATTGACGCAGATTCCGCTGTCAACCTTCCGTATGCCCTTGGCCTGGAACCGAAACAGACTGTTGCGGAAATCCGCCGGCAGCTTATTGAGGATCCAAAGGCACGGGCCAAGACCGATGACAAACCCATGAATAAGGTAATGGCAGAAGCCCTTGAAACAGGAGATGGGTTTCAGCTTCTTGTCATGGGACGACCAGAAGGTCCGGGGTGTTTCTGTGCCATAAATAATCTTCTGAAATATGGAATTGATACCCTTTCACAACAGTTTGACATCACCATCATTGACTGTGAAGCAGGCCCTGAACAGGTAAACAGAAGAGTCGTGGACAAGGTAGACGTGCTTATCATTGTAACAGACACTTCCATCAGGGGATCCCGGGTGGCTGGAACAATAATGGATGTTATTAACCGGGATGGAGACATTAGGCCAGGAAGAACAGGACTTGTCATTAACAGGTTCCAGGGAGAAGAAAGTTTGATAATGGAAAACGCTCAAAAATGGGGATTGGAAATTGTGGGCCGTATTCCTGATGATAATAACATAACAGAATATGATGCTGCTGGCAGGCCGCTTATTGATCTGCCGAATTCATCACCGGCAGTCAAAGCTGTAACAAAAATAACTGAGATAGTTGTAAAGTGATAACATAGAGCAAAATAGAGATATAAGGTATAGGAAAAAAAGTAATCAGTTATCAGTAATGCAGGAGCAAATCTTCCCCAGCCCCTCTTTACTCGAGGCTGTGTCATAATTAAGATCGTGCTTGTACACGAAACAACATAGAAGGTTGGGTTAAGCGGTTATGGCTTTGTTGGGTTAAAAAACGCAACCCAACCTACTAAATTGTGTATACGCGAAAAAAAGATAGAAGCGAAACCCAACATGATCGTCCGCAAAAAATGAATTATGACACAGCCTCCTAAAGAGGGGAGCAAATTTTCCCCCTTTTTCAAAGGGGGACCGAGGGGGATTGTAAGACCATCAAACAGGAGAACAAACAATGACTCTTGAAAAACTGGAAACCGACGTGGTCTTAATAGGCGGCGGCCCTGCGGGTTGTACTATCGCAAAAGAACTTTCCGCAAAAGGGAAAAACGTTGTCCTCATCGAAAAAGGCGGTGATGATGACTTTCTTCTTGGAAACGGCCTGGGTGTTTTCCTCAGACTTGAGAAAGGATTCCACTTTCCATTGCCGCTCAAACAATCCAAAGAAGGTGACACAATCATACTCGCCAAATGCCTTGGTGGCGGTACGCTTTTATATGCCGGTGCAGCCGCCTACCCGGATATGGCATACTGGAAAAAACACAACATGGAACTTCCCAAGGACCTGATTGACGAAGCAGCAAAAGAATGCTGGGTCAATCTTCCGCCTGAAGATTTTATTGGCCCGGGAACAAATCGGATATGGGAAGCTGCCGATGCGCTGGATATGCCTTTTGAAAAGCAGTACCGCCATGTTGATTTTGATAAGTGCCGGACCAGGTGCGAATTCTGCACAAACGGCTGCCGAAAAAACGCAAAGTGGACAGCAAGAGAATATGCAAAGGAAGCTGTGCAAAACGGGGCTACCCTTCTAACACGCACTAAGGTGAATGACATTATCATTGAAAACAGCGTTGCCGGAGGTGTAAAAGCAAAAGGGAAAGACGGCAAACAGTATGAAATAAATGCAAAAGCGGTTGTCTGCACAGCAGGCGGCACATACACATCAATACTACTTCAAAAATGCGGTTTCTCAGACGCGGGAAGCTGGTTTGCCGGCGATCCTACTTTTTTTTCTTTTGGTTTTGTTAAAGACGGTCCAGGCAATAGCGGTGACCATAACATGACCGTGGGGTGGCATGATGAGGAGAATAAAATCCTTTTCTGCAGTATGATCTCCCCAAAGATATCATGGCACATTCAGCTTGTACAGGACGAAGGTTTTAAAGCACTCCCCAATCTTCACCGCCTCCCAAAAACCCTGGGAGTCTTTGCCAAGGTGTCAGATGATGGCGTGGGCCGGGTTTCACAGGACGGCAGCATCAGCAAGACATTTACCAAAGCAGACAATGAGCGTTTTAAATACGGCCGTGAAATTAACACTAAAATATTGAATAAAGCAGGATGCGATCCAAGTAACATTCACCATTCCGGTTTTGTCATGGGCCACCCCAGCAGTACGGTGAGGATAGGAGAGATGCTGGATACCAATCTGGAAACAAAGGTGAAAAACCTTTACTGCTGTGACACCAGCGTCTTCCCTGAAGCCCCGGGGATCCCGCCGGCCATGACGATTGTGGTTCTAGCAAAACGGCTGGCAAAACAGCTGGAGGCAATCGTATAATTCGTTATAGTTTTTCTTTCTCCTGCCAGTCGTAACGTTCTGCGCGCATTTTTACAAGTCTCAGCTCCCTTGCAAGACGTTGATAAACAGCAGCGTCTTTCCGCTTATGAAGTTTTTTAAGCCTGTTTTCCATGAGCCGAGCCAGGGTTTTAGCAACAGGGCTGTCAAACGGAACATGGTGTATCCATATTTTCCAATTATTTTCTAACGTTTCTCTGCTCTCTCCGTAATTTGACATTTGAACGAGTGTCTTGTTTGCGATAGCAACAGAAGGGAACCCATAGCGATCAAGGCCGGTTTTTCGTCTCATGTCATTAAAACTTCTTCTAGACTTGCCTCTTCTACGGGACAGTTGCCAGATAAAACCGTTAAGCTCTTCCACCAGTTTCCTGACCGCTCCCTGGCTATCCCTGATTTTCATCCTGGCAAGCCCTTCGTATAAAGAGGTATCCTGGTTGTCTGCTTCCGCCAGCCGGTCAAGGCCTTGCCTGAATTTTCCTCCCGCGAAACTTATTATTCCGATATCCATCAGCATGTCGCTACTGATCTGACCTTCTTCATTAATTTTATTGATAAGCGCTTCAATCGTGCTGAATTTTTTATGAATCAGCAAATACTCCACACCATATGTCAGAGCCCAGTCGTGTGTTGCCCTTCTCTGATCATGATACTGTCCCCAGCTATGAATCCCCTCATCAAAATCTTCTCCAAAATATTGACTGATTAAACTGGAAATAAATTCCGGATCATATTGCTTCAGGACATTGGTCTGCAAGCCGGGATAATCTGACGCCAGGATAGTGACTGGAAGAAAAAATTCCCCTGTATCACCTGCCGCTTTAAGCAGGTGTGGTATTGAAACGTCATTTTCCGGAGCATCAAAGTAATAAAACTGGAAATGGAGATAATTATCACTCAAACGTAAAAGGCGTGTTCGGATATCTTCCGGGATCATCTGAGATTTATCAGGCGGATAGACCAGCACCATTGTTGTTGCCCGCCTTTTCCATGCTTTAATAAAATCCTCCTGGATATATTCTTCCCATATATCATGAGTAGCCACATCATATGTAACAAATGTTTCAAGGGCATTATCGTAACCAACTATCACGAAAACATGCGACGGCACATACACAAGTACTGGTAAACCAGCATCAATACATTTTATGATATCCCCCCGTGACGCCATGGGGAGAAACTCATGTTTAAAACCTTTTTGTTCGGCAAACCAACATTGACTGGCAGCATATGTCCCGCTGCCAAGGCCTGTTATTTTTTTCCCTATCGACCGTGCGGTAATTTCCGAGCCCCAGTACCGCATCACCACAGCAAGAGAATTGGGCACACAATATGCTCCCTTATATTCCGTTTGACTCTCAACACCCGGCAGGACAACCCGTTTTCCGATCTCAGACCTGCCCAGGCTGTCAAGAAAACGATTGGCCTTTCTAACCAGTTTAGTGTTGGCATTATATTTGGCAACCAGTCTTGTAAATCCCTGTATGGTCTTTTCCCGATCACCAAGTTTGTGATAAAGAAGGCTAACCCTGTACTGGAGGTATGACGCGATACCGCTGTCCGGTTTTTTACTCAGCCCGTGCTCATAGCACCACAACGCTTTTTTCGTAGAAGCAGATCGTTCTAAATGTATGCCTGCCGCGAGAAACATGTCGGTTGTGTAGCCAAAGGTGATAGAGAGAAGCAGTCCGGCGGCAAAATTTATCCCAACAGCTTGAAAGGCGCGGCTAAGCTTTCCTGTAGCTGAATCCTGTGAAGCAATAAAGTATAGAAGAAAAATCGGCCACCAGAATCCAATGAACATATTAAAGATGATAAATGGCGCCATGATCGCTTTCCATCCGCCTCCAGTCGCTGCACCTGCCTGAAATCCAGGCACCGCAATACAGCACTCAACCATTGCCAGCCATGAAAATTGTGCCCATGCGAGTATCAGTGTATACAAGATGATTTGTAACGGTTTTATATCTGGTTTGAATCTCCCGACAAATCCGCCGGCCACAGTGCCCGACAGTGTAAAGAATAACCATCCTGCTGTAAACCTGAATGCAGCATACTCGTCTTCAAAGGTAACAGGAATGATCGTGGAAAAAATGCGGTCAAGTATTACAAGGTAAACAACGGCAAATAGTATGCCTGTCACTACGCCAATACAAAACCCACCGACTATTCCTGAAATAATATGTCGATAAGAACCGTATTCTTTTTCCGGTAAAGGATTGAGCTCCCTAAACCTTCTGAAAGGTTTCTGCAGTGCAAAGTAAAGCGCAGTACCACAGCTTATATTGATAGCTGTTATCACCAGCGCAGTCCAGTACCATTCAACATCCCACAAGGGAGCAAGACAAAATATGATGATGCCGATCAGCCCAAGACCAGCGCCTGCTGCCCAAGCAGACTTTCTGTAACCGCATCTGAAAAGGAATATACCAGCAAGCGGCCCGGAAGCAGCCAGCCCGGCAATAATGGTTACCAGTACCAGCCATCCGGGATTGAGGGGAGATGTCAGCGGTACGCTGTTTATCTCTGTTAACCGTTTTTCCGGTAGTTCCTGTGTACTGATCATATTCGTTTCCTGGTCCAAATTCCCAGCCTCTGTCTAACCAGCATTTTTCAGCAGGGGTAGACCTACATGTCTGCCCAATGCAGCGAACACACAGGTACGCCCCTACGTTTTTGTGATTGCCCAACATTTCACGCTTAAGTCTTTGTATGAGAAATGCGGGCTAATTCTTTGTTTCTGACAGCAATTGTTTTGCCTGTTTGGCTGTTGTTTCATCAGCCGTTGTCCGAAGCGCCCATTCAAGCGCCTTTTTCCCTTCATCTGTTTTCTTTTCTTTCAATAGTAGCTGCCCGAATTTTAAATGATAAAAAGGCTTATACGGCCTCATCTCCACAGCTTTCTTATAAAGATCTAATGCTTTTCCCAGTTTCCCTTCCCATTCAGCAACTGCGCCCAAGCAGAAAAAATAATCTGATTTGAACTTTACTCTTTCACTGGAGATGTTATCCAGCACCTCCTTTGCTTCCGCAAACCGCTCAAGCCGGACAAGACTGTATGCAAGCCTTATTTTTTGTCCCTCATAATATGGTGACACAGAAATCAGCTGCTTCAATACTGCTGTCATCTCTGAAACATTTCCGGTATAATCGTACACATCAGCAAGCGTCTTCAAGTATCTATAAGATGAAAATAGTGATACCCTTTTTTTCATCAGTTGTATCATAACCTCCTGCTCGTCTGGATCGTTTTTATCAAGCATCATGATATAAGAATCCATAATATACCATGGCACAACACCATTTATCATATCTGTCAGGAGCCTTTTCTCAGCATGCCGCAGATAATCGGAGATATCGGTTCTGTTGAAAAACCTGAAGGTATCATCAAGTTCGGGAAACTGGCGCTGCAGGGAAAGGCCTGCGCGGATAAATTTTACTCTGTTGTCCCACTGTTTTTTTGCAAGGGCCGCCACATACGCAGGCAGGGGGGAATCAATTCTTTTACTGCTCATTCGCGCCCATTCAACCGTCTGAATAGGATGTGCCTGGTTAAAAAAGGCAAACCCTATCAATGCAGCCAGATAACCTTCGCTTTCCTGTTCAAGGGTCTCAATTGTTGATCCAAGAGCAGTTACAAGCGCTTCAGTCTTTTCATCTGGGAATACAACAGCAATCAAAGGACTTAAATACCGATGTTCATCCCGTTTCCAAAAAGCATAGAAGTCCTCATCATATATTTCAAGAGCAATACGCTGAAGCCGTTTCCTGCTTTCACCATGTCCCTCTTTTTCAGAAGAGAGTATCTCTTTGGCCTCTTTCCTCGACTCTAAACGCACTCTTTTAGGAATGTCATAGAATGTAGATGATAAGAAAAAAGATTTGCTGTCATTAAACCCGGATATCAGAAAAAACCATTTATAGCCTTGATGAATGACGGGGATGTCTGCGGAAATTAACGTCTTGACGGTATCTATTTCTGCGGGAAGAATCAGCAACTTGTATCCAAGGCTGTTAACAGCATCGTCCAGGGCCGCATAAGTTTCAAGAGGACTCAGTATAATTTTATCACTGCTCCTGGAAAGTTCTTTTAATTGGATTTTAATTTTTGATTCAGGCAACTCCCGCCCTTCCCAAAACCGTATCACTGATAATAGTGCCATCCAGTTTGGTGTGAGATAGTCTTCATAATCTACTATCGGGATATCAAGACTTACCGTTTTGCCGGGTTTTCCAAATCCTGGACTGGCCAAAGCATCCCTGGCCCCTCTAACATGCCACAGCCACCTGAGCGAATCTGAGTACTTGTCAACAATTTCTTTGTACATTGCCTTGGACTTATCGAACATA
The DNA here is from genome assembly GCA_028277765.1 of Desulfobacterales bacterium. Classification (GTDB taxonomy): domain Bacteria; phylum Desulfobacterota; class Desulfobacteria; order Desulfobacterales; family SURF-7; genus JANQFQ01. Next base: position 23,763 of record JANQFQ010000124.1, on the reverse strand, counting down.
CCTTTTTTATAATAATTACAGGCAAGCCGTTCAGCGTGTTTAGGCCACTTTTTTGCTTCAGGATATCTTTTTAATATTGTTTCCATCCATTGGTACGCAGATTCTCTAGTGCCGGTATCTGGCGACGACAATTCATATTTAACTTGGCCCTCTATACTTTCCCACCAGTCATTGTCCATAAAATAGAGCGGATAAGCGCACAGAAACGCAAGGGGGATAAGCAAAAGACATTTGAAAAAATCACGTATCCGGGGAGCAGCGCCAAAAAGAAAAGGAACGATAAGTATTGCCGGTACAAATGAAGTAACAGTATCAAGATACATGGGGTAACCGGAAGTCCATGGCGGGACCAGAGCATACCTAATATCAACAGCATTGATCGCTTCCATCAGGGCACCCTTATAAATAATGAAATAGATCAGGACTTCTTGCATTCCCCAAAAAATAGACGTAACGAAAAAAGCCGCAAGAAATGTGATCACATGGCTTGAACTGAACTGATCTCTTTCACCAGCCCACCAGAAACCAAGAAGCAGGCCCGCCGGGATTCCCAAAAATGAATACCATATTAAATCCCAGAGCACAGATACTCTATCAAGTATATCGATACTACTTTTCATCTCAGCTCTGGTTTCAAGAACCGTTGAAATTGAATACATGGCTACCAAACAGAAACCAATGATGAAACCTGTCAGGATCGGCTGGAACCATGATTTCCATTCAGAAAAGATATACCGCCGAGACGCTGGGCCTATCATCTTACTCTGAAATAAGAACGCGGCATATGCCCATATGATATTAAACAAATAAACAAAAGGGGGAATGTGCCACCAAGGGACCTTGATTGTTAGGAGTATCCAGCCAAACAAGAAGTATATGGCAAGGTTTGCTGCTGCCGGGAGAACAACGGCTTTTTTTGATCCGCGCTGAAAAACAGCCAGACAAACCATGAACCACGGGAACAGGCCGGTAAGCGCTATACCTGAAATCAATAATACATACCATGGCCATGGGCCCGCATGATGTTGTATGCCGTTATCCTGAGTAATTTGAGAATGTTGAGTATCCATTATATCTATTAAGGATATTGGAAAGCAGACGAGCGGTCAAGAACAATAATGAGCTATATGTTTTTCAACACCTCATTGGCACTGTTATAACCCGGAATACATGTAACCCCCGGTCCTGGATGGCAGGCAGAACCACACATATACAAGCTATCAATCGGTGTCTTATAGCCGGCCCATCCTGCAACAGGCCGCTTGTCCCACATATATTCCGGATGAATAAGACCGTGGCAGAAATCGCCTGCTGTAATACTGAAAACATTTTCAAAATACCGATGGGTAAGCACTGCTTTGTGCTCAATAGAACGTTTAAAGTTCGGCGCGTATTTATTGATCTGTCCGATCACACGGTCTGCCATGACATTGCTGTACTCTCGGTGTTTTCCTTTTGGAATGTTATAAGGAAAATAATGGGAAAAAATCGTGCATGTATAAGAACCTTCAGGAGACAGGCTGGGATCCAGAAGACTGGTAACTGTACAATAGCTTACCGGGTCATCAGGTATCTCACCCTTTATGTATTGTTTCCAACATTCTGACAGATGTTCCGGAGATCGTATATAAGCCATGAGCCAGCGGATATTGTCATCGTTAGCAAACGCGAGATAGCCGGTGAACTCAGGCAGTTCTTTTAAGGTCATCTGCAATTGAATATAACCATTTTTATATTTTATCTCTTTTACCTTATGCACAACATCAGATGGCAGGTTCTCCTCACCTGCCATGCCTAAAAATGTAGTTTTCGCGTCCAAGCTTGAAAGCACAACTTTTGCCGTAACCGTTTCCCCGCCGTCAAGTACAACACCTTCTATTGTTCCATTTTTAATTAAACAATCTTTCACCTTAGTCTTAAACAGAAGCTTGCCCCCATGATCTTCCATTGACCTTAAAAGCGCTTCAGATAAGGCACCGATCCCTCCCTTGGGTGTTCTAAAATCATATTCATCACCAAATGCCAGGTGATATCCCAGAGAAAACGCGTTACCCGAAGAAAAAGGGCCTGTATGGGTACCGTCGATCGCAGAGGCGGTCAAAGAACCAAGAATACAATTATGTTTTTTAGGATCAGGGAAAAAATGTCTCAGCAAGTCCATGGCGCTGCCGTAAAACATTTTCATGTAAATCTCCCTTGTTTCAGCATCAGGTTCTTTGGCAATAAGGGATTCAATTGATGATGGCGGTTGAAACAATTCCTTTTCTATAAGCGTCCTGAAACGCTCCAGCCAGTCTCCCAGCAGAGCCAGCCCTTCAACCGCGTCTTCACCATGCTTTTCCATAAGATGCAAGGCCAGCTCCTCCTGGTCAGTGTAGCCGATAAAAAGCGTATCTTCAGGATCGCCAAATACGCAATATGAAGTACGCGGTCTTATTAACTCAAGGCCGTAGTTTTCAAGCCCAAGACGTTTTATCATCGCGTCCCTGAAAATAAGAAGCGCCCATGCGCCTACATTATGCTTGTACCCTTCAAAAAGCGTTCTTGTTGCCGCCATTCCTCCAACCCAATGGTTCTTTTCCACACACAGAACAGATAAACCATTCCTCGCAAGAACCGATGCCGCGGCCAGACCGTTATGCCCTGCCCCGATAACGATTGCGTCATAGTCAGCCATAGTAATCCGCTCTCATCCAACCTTGAACTTTGACGTCTCATTCTCAAGTGATCCTGCCATGTTTGAAAGCTGACTGGTATTCTCTTTTAAACTTAAACTGCTTTCAGATATCTCTTCTGCATCCTTATTTACACCCTGGATATCGTCCGCGATTCTTTCAAGGGAAGTCAGGCTCTTTGAAACATTCTCACTTACCTCCTGGAGGCCTTCGGACGCCTGGGCAACATTACTGGCAATCTCAGAGGTGGCAATTGACTGTTCCTCCACTGCGGTGACAATACCGGCCACAATTTCATTGCTGTTGTTAATCACGCCGGTTATCTGTTCAATCTCATTGATGGTCCCTACAGCTGTATCCTGAACCCCTTCGACTAAGCCTTTAATCTCTTGGGTGGCCTCTGCGGTCTGTCTTGCAAGTTCCTTGATCTCGCCTGCAACAACAGCAAATCCTTTTCCCAAATCTCCGGCGCGTGCTGCTTCAATGGTTGCGTTTAAGGCCAGAAGATTGGTCTGCTCTGATATTTCGGTAATTGTCTCCGTGACTTTACTGATATCCTGGGCCGCCTGATCAAGCGCCCCCACCCTGTCTGAAGCGCTTTTGGATTGAGCGTAAGCATTATCAGATGCTTCCCGGGCCAGGGTTGAACTTTCAGCCACATTATTAAGGGCAATGGTGTTTTCCTCAACAGCAGATGCGATCATGGTGATATTCGTCGAAGCCTGTTCCATTGCCGCTGCGATAATGGTCATGTTTGACGTTGTATCTTTGGCAGCAGTAGCCACAGTATCGGCCCTTTTGAACGTGCTCTCTATTTTTTCAGACATCTGGTTCGACAACTGGGCCAGATCATCAGCCATCTCATGATTATAATTTGAACTGATTTTTATGGTATTAATCAATGCAGAAACATCCATGATCATAGTATTAAGACTGCCTGTAATATGACCGAGTTCATCTTTTCTTTTAAGTTCAAGCTGATGTGTAAAATCACCTTTGGAAAGGGTTTCAATGAATTTTTTGATCTCTTTAATGGGGCGGATCAGTTCCCGCATCAGCCATTCAACCAGGGCATAACAGCTGACTCCAATAGTAACACAGCCGATACCCAGACGTGGATAAGAAAAAGTGAAACCAAAAATGAAACCAGCTGTCATAAAGCAGACTCCCACAACAAACGTTACAAATACAATCACCTTGAACCTGAATGAAATCTTATAGATAAAGTAACTGATAATAATACCGATTGTCCCGAATATGATATATACCGCAAAAAGACTGTAGATCTCAGTGGATGTCATTGTCTCCTCCAGCTCTTCAACAATATATTAAAAAAGATTAAGTAAAACTATAGATATATGCGTATGGCATATGTACGCTTTGGTTTAACAGCCAAGATAATATGAGGATATATGCTACTTCTCAACAATTACGTCTTTATATTTTATTATTATAGTATATATTTTTCTAATAATGAATGCAACAAGTTAAGAAAGATAAGCAGTTGAGGGAAGGGAATAAAGATATTAGATTAAACTGCTTAATTGGTATTAGATAGTCATGAATAACTTAAATTTTGTAACCATCATTATTAGAACCAATCAAACCAATTCAACCAATGAAACCAATCAAACATTCAATTTAATTCATCTAGCAGCCCGCATCCCTGCTAAAAAGAAGCGGGATCTCCGTTTCACTACGACTAGCCATCCAGGATCCAGCATCTAGCATCCAGTTTTACACGCGTCTTTCAAATTGTATTGATTCCGCAGGGCATGTGGGAAAACATACTCCGCAGCCAAGACATTTTCCCAGGTCAACAGCTGCTGTGTCTTCAACTTCTATTGCGTCAACAGGACAGCGGTCGGCGCATATACCGCATGCAGAGCAGTTATCGTCATCAAATCTGGGAATAAACTCAGATGGTGAGAGTATAGGCGCATCAGTACTTCTAATGCCGACAAAGAACACACAGCAGTCATAACAGCAGTTGCAGATGAATTCTCCGGGATCATGGGTGTGTACCAGCCCGTTCTCATTACATGTCTTCAGCAAGTCAACAGCTTCCTCATAGGTAATCTCGCGGCACATTTTTCGTTCCAGTCCCCAGCGGACCATGTCACCCATGAAGAGACAGGTTTCAAGATAGTGTTCGCAATGGTTCCCCGGATCAGTAATCCAATGCGGTTGACGGCATGAACAGTTGGAAACACCCCATATGCCGGCATCCTTGATCATTTCAGCCACGTTTTCTTCAGGCTTTGCATCTTCTGGCAATGCAGCCGGCGTGGCCCAAACTCTCGCCACAGGTGCCCCAATGGCTGGCAACCATTTTTTCCCAAACTCAACTTCAAAATGGTGCAGCGCCTTCATGAGACTTACGTGATGAGGAAACCTGATATTTCCCCATCCCCCGGTTTCAACAAGGCCGGGTCCGGCAAGCCCAATGGTTTTATAGACAGGATCCTCTGTCGCCGGATCGATCCAGACCGTACCTTTGTCTGCCATGATATTGAGTATTTTTTTAAGCTTCCCCTTTTCAATCCCTGTTTTTTCTGAAAGCGCTTCAATCTTTCCGCCTTCAAAGCCTATGGTGACTGCCAGTTCAGCTTCCTTGGGTGTAAACTGAATACGGAGGAGCGGTATCATGGTTTTTTCCAGCATATTGACTGTATAAAAAGGATCATACATCTCAAAAAGTTCTTTGTAGATATCTTTTTCTTTCATTTTATCTTCCTCCGATTATACTTTATACGCCTTTATTATTTTTAACCATGGAAAAAAAATCACCGAGCTGTCCTTTTATCGTATCTGATGAAGCAATCCTGTCATCAAAAAGATCCAGTTCAACATTTAAAATCGGAATGCCGAGTTCCTCCTGGATCTTGTCTTTTACCAGTTTAGCAATCGCCCAGTTGGACTTGCAGCCCACATTGCCGCCAAAGATCCCCACATCTGCCTTATAACGTCTTAACAGATCAATTGAGTTGTCTAAATAGTTTTCCCATGGGCCACCACACTCCCTGGTCATCGGCATTAACGTTAATTTCTCAGCCAGGCCGGCAAGGATGTGGTCTATATCCGATATATCTTTGACCGGCTTCATAACATAATTATTATTCATTTGAGATACCAGCAAGGCACCATGCTCTTTTTCAGACCATTCATATATCCCCATATCAAATGTAGGCGCACCGTAAATCCAGACCACCCTCAATTTTTCCTCGTCAGACGCAAGATGCCCCTTTTTATTCTCCACATTCTCTTTTATGATGTCATGTCTTTTCTGAAAATAGTCAGCAGCACCTTTTGTGCCGGACGTGCACATGACAATCCCGATTTCCGCCATAACCTCCATACTTGAATACGGACTGGGAACCGCTTCCCGTAATTTGCCGAGTTTTAAGACATTGTCGTGAACAATGTTGGAATATGCCATAGCCTCTCTTAGTCTGTCATAATCAAGCTTACGGCCTGTCTTTTCTTCCAGGAGAACAATGAGTCTTTTAAATTCATTCACCACATAAGGGATACTTTTTTCAGTGGTGGTATATGGCATGTCGATCATGAAATAAGGGTATTTGAAATACTCGGAGAAAACAGGATACGTACCCATATTTGAATCGCATGGATTAGCCGGATGAACCATGATATCCGGAAGGGCCACATCACCTGCCAAAAGAGCCCCGAGAAGAATCGTATTGTTGGAGCACAAATACTCAGGCACCTTTTCTGATGCAATATCATTATACGTGTGGGCAAGTCCGTACTGGGCTGCATTCGCTGCCAACACATCCACAACTATTGGCATAATATCCATGGCGTAAAACAGTTCCGTTGGAATCCCAAAATTGGTAAACGCTACTGGTTGTTCATTCTGATACGCGTCATATATCTTCTGCCAGTAATCCGCCAGGATGCCGGTCATGGTAGCAAGGGACCACATGTCATCACTCTCAGAAGCTGCCATGCCTGCCAGAAGAGCTGACGCGCCATTCATTTCATCTGTTATTTTTTTCAGCAGTTTGTGTTTCTCTTCCATAGCAGCTACCTCCCTAACCTTTCCAGGAATGCCTGCACTCTTGTCTTAAGCTGACCAGCGGCACCAAAGATATACTCTCTTTCAAGTTCCAGCAGAGGAATTTCCGCTTCCTGAAGTTTTTTGCGTAATTGAAGTATCTGCCCGCCCCAAAGATCGCAATACCGCATTCTTTCGTAGATCACGCCATCGACATGAAACGCTTCAGCCATCTTCATAATATAATCATTCCGCTCAACAACTCTATCACCCATGCTCGCGCAAGAGGGGCGATTCATATATGAAACGGCCAGAGAGTTCATGAGATCGCCATTTATTTCCACGGGCTTCCAAAAGTATCTACTGCCAAAGCAAAGGGTGTCTGTTACAATCAGCCCGCCAAGGTCCTCTATGGTCTTAAAATATTCCGGGTCTTCACAACCCCCTGATCCTGAAACCATTAACCTTGCGCTATAATCAGATAATCCTTCCGTCTTGCCCGTTTCCAAAAGAAGTCTCTCCAGCAGTTCGTTATATTTCTCCTTTGGCATTGAAAGTCCTCCCAGGATGACATTCAGGCTGTCTTCTCCTGTAAGGCACGGCGTTGAACCGGTTCGGAGTTCATATACTTTCTTCAGGAGGCTTCTTGTGTCATTATAGACATCAATCGCTTTTTGCAGTCCCTCATCCCCGGCTTTTTTACCAGAAAATATTTCCGCTCTTTTTTGAAATTCAATCAATTCGTCTTTATAAAAAGAAATTGACTGTTCACTGGTCTTGTGGGGAACACTTATAAACTCTAAAAAAGGGAATTTATCCTCGCAAGTTTCCCTGAGCGTATCATAAACACGCCGGACATGATCACAGCTGTTCGTAAAAACGATCCCGTCCAAGAATTCGTATTTACCTTCCAGCGCGTACTCCAGGCAGGAACGCATGAAAGAACAATTATGATGACTGAAGTAAACATCAGCTGACGCTGTATCCTTACATCCAGGAGCCCGCACGCGGACAGGGAGGATATCAGCGGCATATAGTATCTCCTCTGGAACATATGAGCAGAAAAAACCAACCACTTTTTTACCTTCTCCCTTCCATTCTTCTATGTATGGATTAACAAGATTACCGGAAATTGTCTTTAATGCGTCTAATGCATGCATTGCTTAAATTCCTCCTTTTAAAACTATTAAGGAAGGGATTAAATCCTTGGTTATAAAACATCATATAAATAATATAACAGCCTTTTTTTTAAGTAACAATACCATATGAATATTAGTTTTATCCCTATAATTAACAGGCATAGCTAATATCCAGTTTGATTTGATAAATTGTCGGTTCTTTTTTGTTCTGTACTAGGCTTACTAAACTCTAAGACATTAATGGGGAATATGTGGGGAAATTAATTTTGAAGATTATTGATAAAATGATTAAAAAATGTGTGTGGGGAATTATTTGCCCCACATATTAATATAAAAAAAATAGCCCCATATATGGTGTTATGTATACATAGGAGAGAATTAGTCACTCATCTGATGATACTTTTTAAGTTTGGAAGCAAGCGTTTCTTTGTCCAATTTTCCCATTTCCACCAATATATCTCCAATATAAGGACGGCTCATTTTTTGCATTTCCAAAAGTTCATCAACATCTTCCGGTTTTAAATATCCCAAGTCAACTGCGGTTTCACCAAACATCTTGTTTGTGTCAATCTGAGCATTTAAAACATCAAAGACTTGCGCTACAGTCAGCATATTACGCTCAAGTGCAATTTTTCCGAGAGGCTTAGTCTTTTTCATCTGAATATTTAATGCATCATAAATATCCTCTATCCTAACAACACCACTATTAACGAGAAATTGGCCGAATCTTATTATCTTCATAATCATTCCCTATAAATAATAAAAAGAATTGGAACATTACCTATATCTAATATTAATTTTAAAACTATCGTGCTGATTTTTCAACAACAATTCTTCTGACAAAAAATAAAATTTTAAATTTAATAGGATAATGATATTGACAGAAGGTATCCCAAAATATATTTAGATTGATTATGCTGAAAAAAGCTCATTAATAACTTAAGGCCACCTCTAAAAAAACCTTCAACCGCCCGGCTAATTATCTGATCATGAAAAAACTGCTGCTGAATAAATCAAAAACAGGGATCGTAATTATTGACGTTCAGAAAAAACTGATGGACGTCATAGCGAGAAAAAAAGGTATCATTAGTAATATAAACAGACTGATTCTTCTTGCTGATATTTACTCCCTTCCAGTCGTAGTAACCGAGCAGTATCCCAGGTGGCTCGGCCCGACAATCCCGGAGATTTCCGATACAATACCGTCATACGAACCGATTGAAAAAATGTTTTTTAACTGCTGTAAAGAAGATGCATTCACCATCTGTATTAAGAAGCAAAACAGTGACACGATTATTCTAACCGGAGTTGAAACCCATATATGTGTATTCCAGACCTGTTTAACTCTTTTAGAAAAAGGGTATTCTGTTCATGTACCCCATGACGCAGTAGGATCACGGAATGATGAAAATATGAAAATCGGGCTTGGGCTTATGAAGGAAGCAGGCGCTGTAATCACTACAACTGAAACCATCATATACCAAGTGCTGGAGAAAGCCGGGACTAAAGAGTTTAAACAGATGATGAAGGCGCTTAGATAAAGGAGACCATTCCATGCAATACGAACCCATCTTAAAAAATGCAACTACTGGGGAAGCAAATCTCGCGGATTATGATAAAGGCAGGCAGGAGTTTACCTGGAAAGATATTTATAACGGCTTTGACACATTTGGTGATGGGAAACTCAATATTGCCCATGAAGTCATAGACCGGCACATACAGACCAGCTTAAAGGATAAGATCGCTTTATACTGGGAAGGAGGGAATGGAGATACCGAAACATATTCCTTTAATGACCTTTCAAAATTAACCAATCGTTTTGCCAATGTCCTAAAAGATTCCGGCATTCAAAAAGGTGACAGGGTTTTTACCTTTATGGACAGAATACCTGAAAATTATATTGCGCTTCTGGGTACGCTAAAAGCAGGTGGCGTTATCGGCCCCTTGTTTTCAGCCTTCGGCCCTGAAGCTGTTAAAGACAGACTAGCGGACTGTGACGCAAAGGTCCTGGTAACCACACCAAAGCTTATAAAAGTAGTTGACGAGATTATTAATGATCTCCCTTCTCTTAAAACCATCTTCATCGTTAACAGGAAAAGCGAGGCCTATGAGCTGAAAGAGAATGAAAAAAGTTATGAAAACGCCATGAACAACGCTTCTGATGAATTTGACGTTGTACAGACAAGTAAAGATGATTACGCGATTATACACTACACATCCGGAACAACCGGAAAACCCAAAGGCGTGGTGCATGCCCATCAAGCAATTGCTGGCCATTACGCCACAGCCAAATACGTGCTTGATCTGTCTCCTGATGATATATACTGGTGCACAGCTGATCCAGGGTGGGTGACCGGAACATCATACGGTATATTCGGCCCCTGGGCCAACGGCATATCCCAGGTCATTTATGAAGGCGGATTCGGCGCAGGCAAATGGTACAAGGTCATTGAAAAATACAAGGTAACTGTCTGGTACACAGCCCCGACCGCCATCAGGATGCTCATGAAAGCCGGAGAAAAGCCAATAAAAAAGCATGACCTTTCTAGTTTAAGATACATGTGCAGCGTGGGTGAGCCCCTTAATCCTGAAGCAGTAGTCTGGGGCCAGCAGGTCTTTGGCCTTCCGTTTCATGACAACTGGTGGCAGACAGAAACAGGATGCATCCAGATCGCTAATTATCCTGTCCAGGATATTAAACCAGGTTCCATGGGGAGACCCTTTCCAAGCGTATCCGCCGCAATCCTTGATGATGATTTCACAAACGAACTGCCGCCAGGACAAGAAGGCCATCTAGCCCTGAAATCTGGCTGGCCGTCAATGTTCCGGACTTACTGGAACAAAGAGGACCTGTATCAATCAAGATTTAAAGATGACTGGTATATTACCGGCGACAAAGCAACAAAAGATGAAGATGGCTATTTCTGGTTTGTGGGAAGAGCTGATGATGTGATCAATACCGGCGGTCACCTGGTCGGCCCTTTTGAAGTTGAAAGTGTGCTCATTGAACATCCAGCTGTGGCTGAGGCCGGCGTTATCGGTATACCTGATCCCCTTGTAATGGAGGTTATCAAGGCATTTGTGTCTCTGAAGGATGGGTATGAACCTTCAGATGAGCTGTTAAAAGATATCAAAAAATTCGCCAAGAAAAAACTGCACGCCCTGGCATGTCCCAGGCAGCTCCAGTTCCTTGACGGCCTCCCCAAAACAAAAAGCGGCAAAATCATGAGGCGACTCTTAAAAGCCAGGGAGCTCGGCCTCCCTGAGGGTGACACGTCAACACTTGAGGAATAATAAAGAGGACTAATAAAAACATGAATTAACAAGGATGTACAGGATATATAGGATGTTTTTTTATCCTGACCATCATGTCTATCCTTTTAACGCAGACCTGGCACTGGGGACCAGTGTTTTTCTATTTGACTAAAGAATCGCCCGCATGGGCAATATTTTCCACATAAACACCTTGACCCTCTTGCCAAAGGAAGATTTCTTGTCCGGTTTCTCAGTAGCAGCATTCCAGCTGTTTTCAGGGAGCATGTCATTTTCAATCTGTTTTTCCACCTCCCCGGCAATCATTTCGTTATTAATAAGTACGCCTATCTCGGTATTCAGGTTGGCGGAGCGGGGATCGAAATTGAATGTACCCACATACAGGGTTTTACCGTCTATCACAAGGGTTTTGGCGTGAATGGCAAAAACAGGGGATTCTTTTTTTAGCTTTTCATACCGGGCAATCAGTTTCTGCCGGCTCTTTGAATCAGGACGGAACTCAAAGACCTGGATCCCTGTTTTAAGGAGCTTTTTCCGCTGCTTGCTGTATCCACTGAACGCCTGGATATTGTCCGTAGCTGCCAGGGAGTTGGTACTGATACGCACTGCAACCCCTTTGTCAATTAACTCCTTGAAGAACTTAAATCCCCCTTTTGGCATAACCAGGTATGGCGACTGGATGGTAATCCGCTTTTCTGCCTTTTTCAGCGCCTTTATCAGTTCATCCGTGGTTATCCCTCCTCCGCTTAAACCGATTTTCGCTTTGTTTTTCCCAGGCACATCGCTGACAAAACGGATATCCTCCCATACCATTTTATCCAGCAATAAAGAGAATTTCTGTTTCATGTTCTCAAGCGCTAGCCGGCTTTCAGGCCCGTAATTCTCAGGATCATCAGCGTACGCGTGCAGTTCATCATAAATTGTATCGATCCGGCCCTGTGTCAGCCCTTTAACACCTTTTTTTAGTAACTCTTCCACTGGAACGGAAAGAGGGCTTTTCCAGAATCTTTCAAAACTCTCCTGTATATTTTTCACAACCGGCCCGGCCAGCATGATATCCCTGTCGCGAAAATTGTAGCCTTGATCAAAATCATAATATTCATCAGCCATATTGCGGCCGCCGATAATCGCTACCTTCTGGTCGGCAATAAAGGTCTTATCATGCATCCTCTGGTTAACACCCCTAAAGTTAAAAACAATATTGGCAAAACGTCTGAGTTTGGATGTGCCGACTTTATGAAGGGGATTATAAATCCTGATGTTCACTTTCGGATGCGCGGCTAGGGCCAGCAGGGATTCATCAGGAGCGTCTACCAGCAGGTCATCAACAATAACCCGAATCTCCACACCCCGGTCCGCCGCCCTGAGCAACGCTTCAGCAGCAAGGATACCTGTGTTGTCCGTGCTCCAGATAAAATACTGGACATCAATCCGGTTCAACGCCTCTTCAGTCAAACATGCCCGTGCAAACAGGGCCTCCTCCCCCTTTTCAAGAACATAAGCACCGCTTTTCCCGGGATGAGCTTCGATTGTACGCCGCAGGTCTTCCTGAACACCTGCCCATGTAAAGTTTAAAGAGAACAGTATCAGGAGCAATATCGTTAGAATAAAAACCGATAACCTTTTCATGGGTAATCTCCTATTTTCAGCACAGAATATCGATGTTCATTATAATCCGGATCTATCATACTTTCAATGATATCAAATCCGCACTGGCTGACTTCCTGGTGGAGTTCCTCTTCGCTATCTATAAAAGCATACTTGCTGAAATCTTTTTCAGGAGGATATATAGATGGATATAGAGAATTGGCGCAGTTAAGAAACAATATCCCGTCCGGCTTTAAAATATGCCTGATATCCCTCATAATGTCAAACCGCTTCTCCCCGCAACTCGAATAAATTGAGAAAAAAACTGAATCAAAAGCCCCTCCTTTAAAAGGGAGTGGGTGAAGCACATCTGCTGCTACAAATGATATTGTCCTATCTATCTTTTCTTTACTGAACAGCCGCTTCCCTACTTCAAGATACATATAACCATAATCCATACAGACGATCCTGTGCCCGTCACAGCATATGGGTTTAGCTTCGCGTCCGTTGCCGGATCCGAGTATCAGCAGACTGCTTTTAGCCGGCAGATATTTTTCTATCATGATCTTTTCTGATTCAAAATAACCCCATTCATAATTTGAACGCGAGGCAAACACTCCTCCCCATGGAAGCGCTTCTGCAACTATTTTAGCCAGCTGCTTTCTCACCATATGTTTCGTTCCTTTCATCTGTGATATCTGGCTAGTTGAAAATATTTCTCATTTATACTGACAGCCTGTCTGACCTAAGAACTCGCTCTATAATAATACCGGCAATAAATCCGACCGCGAGGTTGCTGGCAAGGGTTATCCCCAGAATCATAAGCATAATAAAATAGTCCTTACGTTCTTTTATATCCATGATGGTCAATGCCAGTTGCCCACCTGCGAAAACCAGTAGTACGCCGAGAACCGACATGGGGATAAGGCAGATGACCGCAAGGATATGCGGTCCTAAAAAAACCGCCAGCACAATAAAAATCATGCCGATAATAACATTTGATCCCCCGGTACGAGCACCGAACCGGTAATGGGCTGCCAGCCCGCCAGCGCCATGACACATAGGCATGCCGCCTAGAATAAAGCTAAATATATTAGCAAGTCCCATACTGACGCACAAAGAACGGAGAGTAACCTTTTTAGCAGCCTCACCAAAATATTCTTTTGAAAGATCAGCGTTTGCAATCACCGCGTTGCCAATGGTCATCGGCAACTGGGGAAAGACGAGGGCAAGCAGGACAAATGTAAGATCAACCTGCTTCAAGATGTCAAGGTGAATAATCTCCGGAACATAAATACCGAGTTTCAATTTATCAAAGCCTTCGTATGTACCTGTTAGACCGCCAATGATCACACCCGCGGCAACAATAACAAGACCTGCGGGGAATCTCTTGTTGTCCAGGAGAAAGAGGGTAAGGATCCCCCCGATTATTCCGATAATTATCCCGATGGGGATCGGCCCCAGGTTCTGGATGGTAAGGTAAGGTTCTGCTACTTCCTGTATCCCTGAAACACCTGTGATGAATTTAATCCCACCTGACAGAAGCAGAACCCCTGTTGAAAGCTGCACACCCCTTATCACTGGTTTTAAAACATGCCTGCTGATAAAAGCCATGATCCCTTTATTACAGATAATAAGCAGTAGTACCCCCATTATCAGCCCTGACGCCATTACCTGCTGCCCGCTCATGGCCGTAGCAATAGCATAAGCGCCGATCACCTTCATCGGCTGAACCGGCACCGGTATACCATAATAAACACCTGACAGAATATAGAATAAGCCAACCGCCAAAAAAAGGCCTGAAGGATTCAATCCGTTAATCAGGATCATGCCGATAGCAAGCGGCAAAAGGGTTCCAAGGTCACCCAAAGAACCTGCAAACTCAAGCCTGTTAAATTTATATTCGATTTTCATTTGCAATACTTTGTTTCATCGGGATCGAAATCGAATTGCTCTGTTCCATCAATTTTTCCTATCCAAGCTCCATGTCTTTTCCCCGCGGGATTTCCTTCGATCACGATTTAGATTTAAATGTTTGGTGGGCATAGCCCTCCCTACGATTTTAGTAGCTTGTTCAAATTTATTTTGAAATTTTACTCATCTTAAAATCCCCCTCGATCCCCCTGTGAAAAAGGGGGAAGATTTTTGCTCCCCTCTTTAGTAAAGAGGGGCTGGGGGAGATTTGCGTTATGTTGAGTTTCGCCTGTTCAACACTCATGTATAGCAACTTATTCTAAACCCGACCACGACCAAGACTTTTTTTAAAACTGACAGAGCAAAGCGATACCACAACTTTAGGCATTTTAGCGCACTTTAGGCACTATGTTTTTAAGGCACTTAAATATAGACTCTCTCCACCCTCTCCGACACATTACAGACCACTTCATAGTTAATACTATTCAATGCCAAAGCCAACTCATCCACGGTGATTTCCGCATCACCCTGCCGGCCGAAAACAACTACTTCATCTCCTGATGTTGCGTCAGGAATCTGCCCCACATCCAGCATGGTCAGATCCATACAAACGCGCCCTGCTACAGGCGCTCTTTGGCCCCGTACAAGCATACAACCTGAAGATGAAAAAAGTCGATTAAAACCGTCCGCATAACCAATAGGCACTGTAGCAATCACTGTTGGTTTTGCTGCCATATAGGTTCCGCCATAACTCACCTTAAAACCCGGAAGCACGTGTTTGGTCTGCACAATTTTCGATTTAAACGTCATGGCGGGCTTTAAATCGATTCTTGACCTGTCAATATCCGCGGACGGGTAAAGACCGTAAATTGATATTCCGGCACGCACCATGTCAAGATGGGTCTCTGGCATTTCTATGATGGCCGCGCTGTTAGCAGCATGCTTAACTGGTATTTCCAGACCGTCCTTTTTCAGCCGATCCAGCAGCTGGATAAATATGTCAAACTGCCTTTTTGTGTATGATTTTTCAGCTGAATCTGCTGACGCAAAATGCGTAAAAATCCCCTCTGTATCAAGGCCGGTCAGCTTGCATATCTTTTCTATTTCCTCCGTTGTATTGTCTTTTACATCCCTGCTGGCTATTGGCAGTCCTGGTGTATCAGACACAATCCCCAGCCTGCCCATGCCTGTGTCCACCTTGATGTGAATCCTAATTTTTTCCCCGCATTTCCGGGCAACCGAAGAAAGGGCAGTAGCGATTTCAAACGAATATACTGTCTGGATGAGATTATATTCAAAAAGATCTTGGAAACGGTCTGTTGGTGTATGGCCGAGTATTAAAATAGGCGCGTCAAGACCAGCCTGCCTGAGCTGAATTCCTTCTTCTATTCTGGCCACCCCAAGCGATCCCGCGCCTGCCTGAAGAGCCCGGATAGAAACATCAACAATGCCATGGCCATAGGCATTTGCCTTCACAACAGCCATCAGGGTAACATCCGTGTCGGCTATTCTGCACAGTTCGCCGACATTATGTTCTATTGCCCCAAGATCAACCTCTGCCCAGGCGGTCGGCGAAACCAAAAAGCTACCTCCATTCCTTATTAAACATAGCTTCGACAACCACTGTGAACATGTGTTCCATGAGGGTATAAGCAGACATTTTAGCCTTTAACCGCTCCATCTTTATCTTCATGCTTTCCAGCTCTCTCAAGGCCTTAACAATCTCTTGCTTTTTCTTTGGGGTTGCTTTTTTGTACCCTTTTTCCCACTTGTTGATCTGTCTCCTGATCTTTTCGGACGGCGCCTCAATAAACTGCTTCTGGATTTTATCCCCCTCAAAGACCTTCTGTGATATAACAAACTCCTTAACCTGTTCAAGCATACGAATCTTGTCCTTGAGGAATTCAGCAGGGAACATCTCTTCCGCGCTCAGCGGGATTGTTATCTTTACAGTTTTAAGTATCTTCTCATGTGCATTCATTCTTATCTGAAATTCTTTTATTGCGGTAAGCCAGAAGGTACGGTTAATATCCTTCATAACTTCAGGCAGATCCTTTTTCTTCTTTAAACCGACCTGCAGATTCCGCTGAACCAGGGCCAGCTTTTGAGCTGTTTTTATGAACAGATACTCTCCGGTTATCATCATATAGGTCATCACAACCACAGCATACCAGTCCTGCAGGTGGAGTATCTCCGAAACATCATCAAAAAAAGTTTCTATCAGTTCATTGGAAAAAAGATGGGATGGTGTTGCAAAAAAAGGTGTGCCGCCAAGCTGGGGTTTTTCAATCTTTCCGTCTTTCCCTTTTTTAAAAACAACCGCTGTTTCAACATCAATTAGGCCGAGCTTGTATTCTTCTGATGATCTTAAAAAAAGAGGGTAGTCTGATAGCTCTCCTGCTACAAGAATATTATCAGGCTTAAGATCCCGCATGGCCACACCCTTTTTTCTTAACCATGCCAGGAGATCCAGGAGATTGGTTGTAAGGCCCTCTACCTGAAGCTTAATTGTGCCAAAGGTCCTTTTATTGATATACTCCCTTAGAAGCCGCCTGTAGCCATTGACTGTCTTCTCGTTGCTCTTCATGATATTTGTGAGCAGTCTGTTCAGGCCGGTAATTGCTTTAGAATTAAGCCCTTTTTCATTTTCATCAATCTTCCCGTCCCCAAGATAGACCAGAAACCAGTTCTTCATCTGATACGGGCGGACTGTCCTGGAAAAGCTGGACCCTTCTAAAAGTTTCTTTATTTTTGTCTCACATTTATCATAAAGGTTCTGAATGGCCGCACATAACTTTTCATTCTCTTCCCCATGACCATACCGATCCTCAAAACCATAAGGCTCCCAGATAACATCAGGATATCTTGTTGCTTCTTCCAGCATTTTGCCGCTTTTGTCATGCACATCTTCCAAAACATGGCTCAGAAACAAATTATCGGCAAGTTCCATAAAATAACAGAATCTATCCCCAATCATCAGATATTTCTGGAACTTTTTGTTTTTCCTTAGCCATTCAATATACCTGTCCTCCAGTGCGTCTGCGTTAAGTTTCCTTGTATTCTCCAGGGCATGCGCCATTGTCATGATAAACGAGATTTTAGGGACGATACACTCCATGGGAGCAAGCCTTGTGACAATATGGGATTCTTTTTTTACACTTTTGACATATTCATTAAAGTCCGTCAGACGATCAGGAGGAATTTTTATTACCTGATAAACACCAAAAATCACATAATAGCACATACTCTTGCTGCCGCTGTCCTCCCCCAGCCGGCCAACGGTGATGCGGTGAGATCGCCATTCTTCATCCTTCTCAACCCGGAGTTCATATACAAACTTTGAACCTGAACATTCATCTGGTACCGGTACAATCTCAGTCCTGTCTGTCTCTTTAGCCCCTTCCTGAAGTACAAAAAGGCGCAGATAAAAGCTTATAATATTCGCCCTATTCATCCTGTCCTTAAGCTTCTCCATTTCACCATTGGAAGCAGCTGGCGACGTCTTTTTCTTCTTGGCTTTACCCTTTGCCATGGATTTCAAACCGTTCTAAATAGTTATAATAATAAATGCTGGATAAAACTATCATTCTCCGACAGGCTGTTATTTATATCATAGTTAACATTACAGTATATATTTTTGTCAAATCAAATCAATATGAATTTATCACCATTTTATACTTTATTGTTTGTACATTAAAAAAAATGTGATAATGGTTTAAATTTTTAAAATATATATTATATTATATATATATAACCATATATTTAAATGATCAATATGAATCAGGAGCATGCTTCTTGTTTAACAGATTCCCACAACTTTCGGAACTCAAAGGGCTGGATATTCAATCCTATCCAATCCATTTTTCTTTAAAACGGCTGGTTCCGGGTGTTGACAATGTCCGCTGTGATGTCAATCTAAGTCGTGAGTTCCGAAAAACTGCCGGTAAAGTAGTATATAACCTAATCTCCAAGCATTCTCGCGCCAGAGACAGTGTTCAAAAAAGAGAAAAGCAGTCTGCCTGGAAGGCGGAAAGTAATAAATTCAAAAGGTTATGCACAGATGTCTTGATGAGCGCTGTCAATACAGCAAAAATGGAGCGAGAAATTCAGATACTGTTTCTTGCCCAGGTCACCATAATAAAACAACTCCTTGATGAAATAAGGAAGCAATTTGATGCACTTGTGGACCGATACCAGGAGATCCTCCGCAAACTCGACATCTCCCACAGGGAATACACAAAAGAGTTAATAAAATTAAACGATGAAAAATCACACATTCAAAAAAATAGGAAACAAATCACTTGCGACGTTGCTGAAGAACTCTTTCAATATATAATTGATATACTCCACAATAAAATTGAAGATGTGCTCATTTCAAACTTTGGACCAGATTCCACCATACCCCATGAAATCTTCTCCAACCCGATTCTCCATACCGGTAGCTCCATTGATGATGTATTTATGCTGGAAAGATACATACTTCTTGGCCACAGAGGTGAAGACACTGTAACCCACAGCGCCATCATTGCTCAGCTCAAGAAGTTTTTCATGAAGCTTGGTCTACATGAAAATAGAGACACTGGGAAGGAAGCCCCATCAGAAAAAAACATTAAAGAAGAAGTAGAAAAAAAAATTGAGGGCTGGCTGAACCATGTTGACAACGTCAATATTATTTTTAACAGCGCTTTGACGCAAAACAAGTTAAATACACTTAAAAAAGATAAGGGAGAGAATGGAGATGCCAACCGGCTGGCTATGCTTGCAAAAACCCAGGACAAAATCCTGAATATACTGTATAAGGATTTCAGCAAAAAAGGGATAATGAGTTGGATCTCATCATCCTTTGAGATACAACCCATTTATCGCACCTACTGCCCGCCACTCCTTCCCCTTGACCTCCTCCAGTTTCTTATCGCCCCCAGGGAGCGAAATCGAATTGAGAAAAAACTGAAACGGCTAAAAGGGGTCTCCAGCGCCCCCCTGTCCATAAAACCGCTCCGGCAAAAAGTATCTGCCCTGAAGAAAATCAAGCCCGATAAACACAAAAAGTATCTACTTAAGTTTTTAGAAAAATTTATTGCCTATAACCGGGACAGAAATAATTACCTTATGCTTAAAGAAGCGATGAACTGGGTAAACCTGACTGATACTGAAAAAACAATCAATCTGTCAAAGGCAAACCATACCCTTTATGAGTTCCTCCTGCCTCATGAACAGGAGGTTGGTGAAAAACCGATTATTAATCATGTGATCATAAAGACAGACGTGCGTGGTTCCACAGATATCACTCACCAGATTAAGGAAAGGGGCCTTAATCCCGCCTATTACTTCAGCCGAAACTTTTTTGACCCAATAACCGAAATTCTCTCCGAATACGGCGCGACCAAGGTATTCATTGAAGGGGATGCAATCATTCTGACAATTTCTGAAAAGGAGGAAACCCCCATAGGCTGGTATTCCGTGGCTCGCGCATGCGGTCTTGCTATCAATATGTTGAAAATAACAAAGAAGTATAACGTCAAAAACAAAAAGGCAAAGTTTCCGAGACTTGAGCAGGGAATCGGTATCTGCTATCACGACGCGCCGCCCACTTTTCTTTTTGACGGTGACAACCAGATCATGATCTCACCGGCCATCAACCTGGCTGACCGGCTGTCAAGCTGCGCAAAACCGCTACGTAAGCTCTTGGTTAAACAAAAAAGGCCATTTAACCTTTATGTTTTTCAAAAAGAAACAGATAATAATAAAGACAACACGGTTGATGACAGCTATTACAGGTATAATGTTAATGGCATTGAACTCAGCCCGTCTGGTTTTGAAAAGCTTGCTGAAGAAATCGACCTTAAAATCATTGAATGCAGTATACCAGAGCTTCAGGAAGAAAAGATTAAAATCCATATTGGCACTTTCCCCACAATAACCGGCAAATACCAGCGGCTGATTATCCGCGAAGACCAAATACGAAAAATATCAGATGATTTAAAAGTGACCGGCCTTACTGAAAACAAGTATTATGAAGTCTGCACAAGTTCAAAACTTTATGAATATGTAAAAAATATGGATTAGAGGGAATCACTGCAGAGGTCTTCCATGGCCCGTACAATACGCTTGATATCATCACTATTGCCAAGGTCATCCACACTTGCCACTTCCGGCACCTTTTCCGGTGGATGGCTTTCGAGGATTTCATAGGTATCCTCAACTTCATCAATTGTCAACTGCATGGTCAGGTAGATATAATCATAAACCGTCTTTTCCATGTCCTTCATCTCAGGCCTTGAAAGCAAGGCACTGCTTATGGTTTTACCTACAGTTTTCAGAAAATTCTTCAGCTCTTCGACCCCGAAACCTTCCACAAAGCGCCTGGAGGAGATTATCTGGACATAGTTATGGATCAGGGAGCGGTCACGATTCCTGACCGTCGTCGCTATCAGTTGATACAGCATTGTCACATACCATGTCAAAAGTCCTACATCCATTTCCCTGTAATGTGTAAAACGGGAAGCATTCTCCTGCTTTAAAATTTCAGCGGTAATATCCTCAACTGTTTTTTCACGGATTTCTCCCAGTATGTCGAAAATGGTGCCGCTCTTTCTGTAGGCAACTCTTTTAAGGAGCGCTTCATTCCGAAAAGTCCAGTTGATATGATGGTTGGTCATCTTTTCCGTTAAAAAAAGAAGCCGCCTCAGGATGTGATAACGGGATGTCGGTTCCCATTCAAGCGCTTGGTATGTTGCAGAGGCATCCACGCTGAGTTTAAGGTCTATATATTTTACCATCCACGGCTGTTCAAACGGTTCTTTGCCAAGAAGACCATAAACAAATGACCGCAGGAGAAGACCAGGACCTGCTATAAACTTTGGCAGGGGTATTGGTGTCATCTCTTTCCCGTAGTAATATTTTGTGGCTGTTTTAAAAAGATCCTTATGAGAAACAGACCCATTAGGGCTGGCGATGAACGTATTTAACCTGGGCAGAGAATCAGTTCTTTCAAATACCCTCAGAAACATCTTCACAAGATCCTTTACATGGATATACGGCACGGCAGATTCCCCTTTCCCGCCAAGTACTCTGGATTTCAGGTCTCCCGTAGTCAGCCAGGATTTCAGCAGTATATAAAGCGGAGGGTATTCACACCAGTCACTGTACACAGCCGCAAGGCGGAGTGTTGAACAGGAGAACAGGTTCGAATATCCTTTTATTACCGCTTCCCCCCTCCGTTTACTCCTGGCATATGGAAAATCAGCGTCCGGAGGACTCTCTTCAGTGAGCACTTTATCATAGGGTGGGAACTTACAGGCTGCCAGGGAACTGGTGAAGATAAAGTGCTTTATCCCTATCAGCTGTGACATGTTAAGCACATACCGGGTACCAGTCACATTGGTCCGCTCATACGCGATGTTATCATCCTGCTTAAAATCATAATATCCAGCTAGGTGAAGTACATAATCTGCGCCACCATTCTCCTTGACATACTTGACGACCCGCAGGAGGTGCTCCCACTTTGAAATATCCGCCTGAAGCCATTTGATATTTTCGTTTACAGGTATCCCCGCTTCCTTTTGAGAACGCCGGGCCAGACAGAATAGACGGAATTTTTTTGTAACAGCGATGATAAAATGCCGCCCGATAAAACCTGATGCGCCTGTAACAAGAAGTCCCGGAAGTTTTTTATCCATTCGGGCAGTCCTCTCCATCCTGTAAGTCAGGACTTTCTAAAAAATTCAGATAATACCTCAGTGCCGCATAAATCATCACCGCCATCATGCCGTCCCCTAAACCTGAAACAAGAACAATCCATTTTGGATCAATAACAAAATAGTATATCAGTAAAAAAAACGTAGCGATCATTTTAACGGCAATTGAAAACACGATCATGCTGTAATGCTTCCGCAGGTCAAGTGAGGCCATCACATAACAGACAGCCATGACAATATGAAACACACCTCCCTGGGTAGGGAAAAACCGTTCATATTCAGGTCCAAACTCAGCCAGTTTCATTAAAAATGCTGGCTGTGTAATCAGCGCGCACCCTACAATAAAAGAATGCAGACCAATAAGCCTTAACAGGATCCTCAGTAATATGTCAGGCGATTTTATCATTCCTGTTTCTCCTCTGTCACCTTATAACGCATTCCTTGACACGGTTTTTTGCCAGCCTGGAAAATTTTTCCAGTTCAGCATCCGCACAATCATGATCCCTGTCACTAAAAAAATCTGGATGCAGCACCTGACTCATCTGGAACCGCTGAAGCGCGTAAAGTGCCGCTCCTTCAATATGCGTTAAAATTGTTTTAATGATCTCCTTGTTCACAAAAGGCTTTACGCATGTCGTCCTAAACTCATGCGGAACACCTGATTCAATAATAAGCCTGATGCTCGTTATGATATCATCAGGGCTATAGTTTTTCACTATATACGGAGAATATCCGTATGGATCTGTTTTTATGTCCATAGCAATGTAATCCAGCAAACCAGCATCAAGAAGTTTTTTTAAAAGATCCGGTCTACTTCCGTTTGTATCAAGCTTGATAGGGTAACCCGCTTTTTGAATTTTTTCGCACAACGCTGCAAGATCATCATACAGTGTAGGTTCTCCTCCAGTTATCACAACACCGTCTAACAATCCCTTACGCTTTTCGAGGAAATCAAACAGCCATTTCTCGTTTAAAAATGCTGGCACCTCCTGATCACCCCTGACAAGGCCAGCATTGTGACAGTAAGGGCAGTCAAAATTGCAGCCCATAATAAACAGCACACAGCTTGTCTTACCAGGGTAATCGATTAATGAACTTTTCTGAAAACCGCCTAAAATCATGATTGTTCCTGTAAAAACAAGTGCCTTAAGTTATAAGTTACAAATTAAAAGTTACAAGTGCCTTAAGTTGTGGAATTCTGCCATTTTTATTTTTAAAGAAGGCAGAGCGAAGTAATATCACAATTTTAGTCCCGACAGTGGCGGGATTTAGTACATTGTAGGGTGGGCTGTGCCCACCATTTTCGATCACGGCCACCGCTGCGCTGACCACGATCACGACCACGTTTTTTAAAACTGGTAGAGCGGAACGATACCACAACTTTAGGCACTTATAACTTGTAGTTTATAACTTTAAGCACTTATTTCACCCCAACTAAAAGAAACAAGGCACAGTGAATT
>JANQFQ010000116.1 GCA_028277765.1 Desulfobacterales bacterium | reverse complement strand
CTTCCTGAGTTCTTTTGTAGATACTGGTTTTTGTTTCCCAGATCCCTTTTGCCGAAGTTTAAGTTTTCTGACCTCCCGGCGAACCGCGATCCTCTCCGCGTGCATCGCCTTATACATCAGTGCTTCTACTTTGCTAAATAAATTACCGGGCATTTGATTTAATCACCTTGCATATTGCACATAAAATTGACCGTCTTTTTTATACATTAGCCTGAAAGCATGTTACAAGCCAAACCTGCATTTATGAGTGAAGTTGATTTTTCCAGTAGGATATAGAGACCAGTTTCCAGACACTTATTACATTTACCGCTTGAATGGCATATCTTTTTTTATTATAATTATATCTTAATGAATTAATTTCAACACGTCTCTCTTCAAATAAAATCCATTAAGGATTTTATGATCATTCTTTTGTAAAGGCTTTTTCTGCAGGAAACCGGAGGATATGGTTCATGACCGTGAAACTCACTAAAAAAGACCTTGAGCAGAAAGTCAAAGCATTAGAAAAAGAAATCAGTTTACTGAAGAAGACAGAAAATGAACTCCGTGAAAGTGAAGAAAACTATCGAATACTGGCTGATAATTCCACGCACACAGTAGTTATTATGCAGGACAACCGTCTCGTATATGTCAATGGCCCTATTTTTGACGATATGGGGTATACACCAGATGAGCTTATGCCCTTATCTGTAGAAGATATGAAGGAGTTAATACACCCGGATGATCGGGAAATGATATGGAACCGATTTCAGGACCGCATGCAGGGAAAACCGGTGGCTCCAAATTATGAATGCCGTTTACTAGCTAAAGACGGTTCCATACAATGGATTGAGGTCATCGCGAAGGTGATCACATACAAAGGAAAATCCTCGGTACAGGGCACATTAACAAACATCACGTACAAAAAAAACATAGAAGAAGAGCTCAAAGAAAGTGAAGAAAGATTCAGGACAATTTTTGAAAATGCCAATGATATGATAATTTACACGAGTATAGATGATGGCACATTCATAGAAGTCAATGATAAAGTAGAAGAAGTCTATGGATATAAACGTGAAGAACTCATTGGAAAAAACTACTCTGAATTTAAATTTTTAAGTGACAAGGATTTTAAAAAGAGTCTCGCTCTATTAGAAGACGCAGTAGCGGATAGACCGCTGCAGTTGATGGAATATGAAGCTTTTCGCAAAAACGGAACAAGCATTTCCGTTGAAATGAGTACCCGGGTAATAAAAAAAGATGGAAAACCCACGGGCGTTATCAATATTGTCAGAGATATCACAAAACGTAAACAGTCTGAAAAAGCGCTTCAGGAGAGCGAAGAGCGGATGGAGCTGGCCTTACAAGGAGCGAACATTGGTTTGTGGGACTGGAATCTAGAAACCGGTCAGTTTATTATGGATAACCGTGCTATAAAAATATTGGGCCAAGACCTTAGCGGCAACAGACCCGATTTTGAAGCATGGATGGACATTCTTCATCCTGAGGATCTGGAAAAATCGCGTATAGAATATGAGCAACTTATCAGCGGCAACATTTCTTCCTATAAAAGCGAATACAGAATACTAAGTAAAACCGGCGACTATATTTGGATTGTCGTCCACGGCAAAGTCGTAAAAAGGGACAGCCATAACTTACCCCTCAGGTTCACTGGAACTTATCTTAACATTGACGAACAAAAAAAAGCAGAGACAGCCCTAAAGGAAAGCGAAGAAAAACTCAGGTCAATTTTTGAAAACGCCAATGATGAAATCGCTCTGCTGGACTCAGTCGGCAAGATCATTGATGTTAATAATAAAATAAAGGATATTTTTGGTTATGAGCGGGAAGAAGTTATCGGAAAAAATTATTATGATCTTGATATATTATTCCCTGAAGATGTGACGATAAGCAAAAAGCTCCTTGAAGAAACAACAATAGACAGCCTCCCGAAAATAACGGAATTCAAGGCTAACCATAAAAACGGCAACACTGTCTATATCGATACCAATGTCAACCCGATTTTCAAAGAAGGAATTATTGAAAACCTGGTGGTGATCATCAGGGATATTACCGAGCGTAAGCAGGCTGAAAAAGCGCTTCAGAATAGCCGGGAACTAATAGATATGGCGCTAAGTGGTGCCAACCTTGGTTTGTGGGACTGGAATATAGAGACCGGTCATATCAATTTTGGTGAACGGTCTGTAGCGTTTCTGGGATATGTCCCTGAAGATCTGGAACCAAATGTCAACGCATTGATGAAACTGCTTCATCCTGACGACCTGGAACAGGTAACGCAACTGCTTTTACAGAACATAAAAGGAGAAATAGAAACCGTTGATAGTGAATATCGGGTTTTAACCAAATCCGGTGAATATATATGGATAATGCTCAGGGGGAAAGTTGTTGAACGGGACAGCAACGGCAAGGCCCTCAGGTTTATCGGGACATACCTCGACATTAATGATCTGAAACTATCCACAGAAGCCTTGAGAAAAAGTGAAAACATGTACCGTATCATCGCGGATAACGTGAATGATTCAATCTGGACCTTAGATATGGATCTTCGTTTTACATACCTCAGCCCCTCATCTGAAAAATTATTTGGCTATTCTCCTGAGAAGTATATAGGTACACATGTTGAAGATAGGCTGACTCCTGAATCTTATGCGCATGCCTCAGAAATCATTGGAGAAGAGCTTGCCAATGATAATAAGAGAGATCCTGTGCGGTCACGTACTGTGGAAATCGAACAATACCACGAGGAGGGCCATACGGTCTGGACCGAAGTAACCGCGTCTTTTATTAGAAATCATGCTGGTGAACCCATAGGGTTCGTTGGAATCACCCGTGATATCTCTGAAAGGAAGCAGGCAGATGAGATACTCATATTTTCAAAGACTGAAACCGAAGAGGCTAACCGTCAGCTCCTATTGGCCATTGAACATGCGAATCAGATGGCTGAAGAAGCAAAAAGGGCCAACAACGCAAAGGGTGAATTCCTGGCCAAAATGAGTCATGAAATCCGTACCCCCATGAACGCCATCATTGGCTCAACCTCATTACTGCTCAATACAATCCATAATAAGAATGAACGTGACTATCTTTATATCATAAAAACAGCTGGGGACAACCTGCTGACCATTATTAATGATATTCTCGACTTTTCAAAAATAGAGGCCGGAGCGATTGAGCTGAATGAAATTGATTTTAATATCAGCAAGATGGTCAAAGACGTGATTGCTTTGTTTTCTGAAAATATCCGTATAAAGAAACTTGAAATAGTATACCTAATCAATCAAAACGTACCTTCCCTCCTTCAGGGTGATCCCGGACGATTGCGTCAGATTCTCATCAACCTGATCGGCAACGCTGTAAAATTTACTGAAAAAGGAGAGATTATAGTAACGGTCTATTTAGTAAAAGAGACTGACACTAATGCCATTATCCGGTTCGAAGTCAAAGATAACGGCATTGGAATTTCCAGGGAACAGCAGAGAAAACTTTTCAAACCTTTTACCCAGGCTGACACGTCAATTACCAGAAAGTATGGCGGTACAGGTCTTGGGCTGGTAATTTCAAAAAACCTTGCCCAGCTGATGGAAGGGGATTTTGGTTTTAAAAGTAAAGAGAAACAAGGGTCCACGTTCTGGTTTACTGCTGTCTTGAAAAAACAGCAAAAAATAGAACAGAAGAGACTCCCTGCTGATATACAGGACAAAAGGTTTCTTCTGGTCGCCGATATCGTAAGCAATATGGAGATTCTTTCCAGCTATCTAAAATCCTGGGACTGCAGGTTCACCACTACATTAGACACAAAAGAAGCAATGGACCTATTGTACAAGGGCATTGAAACCGGGGCTCCATTTCAACTCGTCATCATTGATTGTATTAAACCAGCCATTGAAGGAGAAAGGCTTGGAAAACGGATTAAAAAAGATCCTAAATTAAAGGAAACATCCCTTGTTTTACTGAGCTCTTACGGCGTACGCGGTGATGCTGCCAGAATGAGCGAAATCGGTTTTTCCGCTTACCTAACAAAACCGGTTAGCCGTTCCCAGCTTTACGATTGTCTAGTAACGGTATTCAGCAAGTTATCCGAAAAACCGGATCATGATAAAATACCACTTATCACTCGATATTCTCTTGATGACGCGAAAAAAAGGTATTTACGTATTCTCCTGGTTGAAGATAATGTTTTTAATCAAAAGATAGCTGTAGGGCTTCTTGAAAATTACGAAATCATAATTGCCTCCAATGGCATTGAAGCACTGAAAGCCTTGAGACAGGAACAATTCGATCTGGTACTGATGGATATACAGATGCCTGAAATGGATGGCCTTGAGGCTACAAAATTGATAAGGGATTCCAAATCGAGCGTTCTGGATCATAATATACCTATTATTGCCATGACAGCTCACGCCATGGAAGGTGATAAAGAAGAATGTTTGAAAGCAGGCATGAATGATTATATATCCAAGCCGATTGATCCTGAGAAACTCATAAATGCTATTAATAAGTTGATCCCTTCAGATATCAAAACCGATTCTATTAAAAAAGAAAAGAGTACGGCCGTAGAGTTAAAAGACGGGCCGTTTTTCTTGAAAATGTTTGGAAAGAAAACAGAGTTATCAAAAAAAATTGCTGAAAGTTTCCTGAATGAATCCGAAGGTTATTCACAATATTTAGAAGCAATTCAAAAAGCTATTGATGCCCGCGATAGTGATCAGCTTAAAAAAAATGCCCATACATTAAAAGGCATGGCAAGTTATTTCTCACATGATGTAACCAAAAAGGCTTTACAATTAGAAATGATGGGGCGTGACCATGATTTGACACACGCTCAAAGCTCTTTTGATAAACTAAAAGAAATGGTTAACCAGCTGATCCCGGAAATTGAGATTCTTTTAGCTGATCTCAATAAATGACACCGTCAATCAGGCTTATTAAAATCATGCTAAGTCTTATAAAAAAACATAAATATCATATACTTATCCTGACTTCTCTCTTTATATGGCCACCCATGGTCATTGCTGAAGAGTATTACGTTGCACCGACTAAGATCCAGGCAGCTTTATTTATGAAGCTACTTACATTTGATAAAAATTTAAGCAAAAAAGAAAATATTACCATTCATATTATTGGATCTTCGGATTTTGCAGCTGAAATTGAAAAAAGAGTAGGGAGTAAGATAGGCAGCTCAACGTTGTCCGCTATAACACAAGGCCCCGATATACCTAAACAAAAACCTTCAGTCATTTATCTTGGCGACGCTTCAAAGCTTAATGAAGTATTACAGTACACCAGTACAAATAAAATTTTAAGTATAACCGGCATGGCTGAACTCGTACCCAAAGGGGTCTCACTGGGTGTTGGTATAAGCGTAAAAGACAATAAACCAAAGGTACTGCTTAATAAGAATTCATCAAAAAACGAAAATATTTACTGGAATCCTGCTATATTGAAAATAGCAAAGCAATTTTAAAACAATGACGTTTCTAAAGAAAGTTTTTAATTTTGGCTAATATTAACAAAAGTTTTTATGGTATTCTGGCGAGGTATCTTTCGCTGGTTTTTTTAATTGCCCTTGTTGGCATTATCGCGATTATCCAGCATAATACGCTGGGTAATAAGGTTAAACATCTCACAGAGGACGTTGCCGGCAGTGTCATCCTGGCCGATGAAATAAAATCCACAATACTCTCTTTAAGAAGTTCCGTTGAAAAGTTCATCTACAATAACCTGGATCAAGACAATAGGGATGCGGAAGATAACATCATAAAACTTCTTCACATATTAAAGAATGCTGAAACTCTCATACAGAATCAGGAAGATTTAAAAAATCTCAATGAAATTAAGATTCTGCTTGATCAATATACAAAGAAATACCGTGACGTAGCGATGCGTTTCGCGGCGCTGAATGACAATGAGATTTACCTCTCTTTTTTAGGCGGTATTATACAAGAAAAACTGGAAAGCCTGTCCATCGTTAACGAAAAGAAGATTTCAGCTCTAAGCAGCGAAACACTTAAAATCTTTATGGACACCAGAATGGGCATAAAAATATATTTTTCCGATTCCCAGCTCTCTGATATTAATAGAATTAAAATTAACCTTAATAAAATTCTAGCTGACAAAAGATTAACCAAACTTAATCAATTTGAAGAAGTATTAATTAATCTTAAAGCTTACCTAGATACTTTTGAAGAAATAGTGGCGGTAAAAAGTATAATGCGTGAAGAAATTGAACATACTCTTTTCCCCCTTGCCCCAAGGATAATCGCCTATGCGGAAAAAATTTCAAACAGGGGCTGGACAGTAATGGACAAGGCTCGCCTGGATACAGAACAAAAGGTGGCACGAACAAAAAAAATTATATTTATCCTTGTTATACTAGCGATTTTAATGGGTGTCGTGATTGGCGTTTTGTCAGCACGCAGAAGAATGAAGTTCGAGGAGAAACTGGAAAAAGCTAAAAAACAAGCAGAAGCTTCAAGCCTGGCAAAAAGTCGGTTTCTTGCCAATATGAGTCATGAAATCCGCACACCTATGATCGGTGTTATAGGAATGATAGATCTGCTTACAGACACAAAACTAAACAAGGCTCAGCGTGACTATGTGGAAACAATGCGTACTTCTGCCGATGTTTTGCTATCGGTAATTAATGATATCCTGGACTTTTCAAAAATAGAAGCAGGTCAGCTGGAACTTGAAGAACGTGAATTTGATATAACAGAAACAATAGATAGCGTTATTGATATGATGGCTTTTCGCGCGGAGACAAAAGGCCTTAATCTGGTCTGCCTGATCAACAATGATGTCCCGTCACTTGTGGTTGGCGACAGCGAGAAGTTTAAACAAATTTTGATAAACCTTATAGGCAATGCAGTAAAATTTACTGAAAAAGGAGATCTCTTTGTACATGTTGTTGTGGAAGATCAAAATGATAAAGATGTAACCCTCCGCGTTATTGTTAAAGATACTGGTATCGGTATACCAAAAGCTCATATTAACCGTCTGTTTAAATCTTTTTCTCAGGCAGATGATTCAATGACCCGACAATATGGCGGCACTGGACTGGGGCTTGCGATTTCAGAGCAGCTTACAGAGCTGATGGGAGGAAAAATCGGTGTTGAAAGCCAAAAAGGTAAAGGTTCCTCTTTCTGGTTTACCATTGTCCTACGAAAGCAAAAGTCGGTTCCAGTCAAGAAGATGATGGTTCCCGAAGACGTCAGAGATAAAAAAATATTGATCGTATCAGAGAATGATCTGAATCGAATGGTCATAAAGAAACGGTTCCAATCTTGGGGATGCTCTTTTGGTGAAGCGATGAGTGGTGATCATGCAATGGAAATACTCCTCGGCGGCGTAAAATCCGGGAAACCTTTTTCCATGGTACTTATTGATATGCAAATGCATGATATGGACGATAAAACACTTGGTCATGAAATAAAGGGCCACCCCCTACTCATGGATACGATCATGGTTATGCTGACGTCCATCGGTCAACATGGCATTGCCGCAGAGGCAAAGGATATCGGTTTTGCCGCTTACATCACCAAGCCCGTTAAAAGCGCTATTCTTTTTAAGTGTATTACTAACCTACTGGAAAAAAACCAGGAACTGACGTTTGACAAACAGAATGAAGAGAGTATCAGGCAATTCATTGCAGATGAAATTGCCAAGCAGAAAATCCGTATTCTCTTGGCTGAAGATAATTTTGTCAATCAGAAGCTTGTTGTATGTCTTATTGAAAAAATGGGGTTCCATATTGATGCCACCAATAATGGGAAAGAGGCTGTAAAAGCTCTGGAGGAAGATAATTATGATCTCGTTTTCATGGATATCCAGATGCCTGAGGTAGACGGCCTGGAAGCCACTAGAATCATTCGTGATCCTCAATCCAAGGTTACAAACCATGATGTTCCGATTATCGCCCTGACTGCCAACGCAATGAAGGAAGATAAAGAACGATGCCTTAACGCCGGGATGAACGACTATTTACCAAAGCCGATCAAAGCTGATGCTCTGGCTGATACAATTAACCGGCAATTATCCGGGTTAATTAAAAATGTAACATGATCCTCCCATTAATGCTATCTTTCAATATAAAAATACTGTTTCCATTTTTAAACACATGGAGAAAAAGTGTAAAAGAGTGCTGGTAAAAATAATCGGAGAGTAACAAAGTGACTTAAGTCGAGGTGTTCTAGTAGTACTGTCCCAGGGATTTAAATCTCAGTAACCTATTGTATTTTTTGTTTTTTTCAGGCTCATACGGTCGGCTTTGTCGCCAAAACAAAAAAAAATTTATTGACTCTATTAATAATCCTATATAGCATGATAATACACATATAAAAGAAAAAGCCAACTTCCGAGTGATCGGGAGACGGAAAGCCACGGGTCTTAGGGAGATAGCCGGGTTGCCTATAAGCAATTAAGATCTAAGACAGCCGGGTTGCCTTTAAAGAGGTACCCGGCTTTTTTGTGACGCCGGGAAGGATAATTTAAGCAAAGGTGTAAAACAATATGGTACAGAAAAAGTTTGACAGAAGAAAACATCAAAGATTTAAAGTAAAAGAAGGCGCGTGTGCTGCGCATTACAATTCCAAAATCCGGGGGCAGGTGGTAAACATCAGCAAAGGCGGTCTTGCGTTTCGATACATCAACAATAAAAACGAACCTGTGGATCCATCTGAATTAATTCTATACATATCCGGCAACAATTCATATTTCTTAAAACTTTCTGTAAAAGTTGTGTCGGATATTGAATGGAAAAAGGAAGCAAGGGTTAGTAATATTCAATTCAGACAACGCGGGGTTCAGTTTGAAAATTTAACTGAAGGCCAGACCTCTCTCCTGGAAACTTTTATGAATACTTATACTGTCGGACCAGTTAATAACTTACACAGTATGTAAAATATAGTATTGGTCAGGACAGATTAAAGAACAGGAAAGCATTGGTTAAGGCCATTTTTTTCTTTATTTCAAATGAAAATATCGGGGATTCATGAAATAGGTACAGATCTTCATAAAAAGTATTCCCTGAGTCTGTATTGCACATTATCCGGTTAAGTGCTGCCTTGTTATCCAAAACGATTTTTCCCAGGCCATCCAAAGATGTTTTACCCGGACTGAGGGTAACTCCTGCGTAAAAACCTCTATCAAGAACGCGGCTGACAGTCTCAGGGCTGCAGTGATCAATGACCGTATATTCTTCAATCCCCGTATACCCATCAAGAAGAGAAAGCATCATACGACAGATATCCGGTTTATTGTTTCGTGGCGTGTGAATGCCGATTCTCCGGCCTGAACTGATAATATCCTTTCCGATATTTACCTGTTCAAGAAAAATATCCTGTTCCGCTGAAGAACCTGTCTCAAGGCCGATCTCACCGATACCAAGGCATAGAGGATCAGAAAGATACGGTAAGATAAGACGTTCTGCATCTCCTATCCTAATATCAGGAGTGATGTTCCGAGGATGAATTCCAGTGAGGAAAAAGCACTTAAATCCTTGTTTATTCAATTTTTTAACAATATCAGCCTGATTCTTGAAATAATCCTTTAGATCATCAACAGTCTCCGCACGTGAAGCAAAAGACCAGGAAACCGGAACATATCCCCTCCCCTGCATCCAATCTATCTGTTCTGGATGCCTCAAGTATATGTGATCCAGATGCACATGACTGTCAATGATGCTGAATTGAGTACTCAATTTGTCTGCTTTTGACTTTGTGTTAATTGCCCTGACCTATAACTTGATTTTTACATACATTGTAAATTCTTATCGTGTTTTATTTGTTTTGAACCTTACATTGCCTGTAAAGTTAAATCTTAACTTTCATATGTTTAATATATCTTCTGTTCTTCTCACCTTCTTTATTTATCTTCTTTTCTTTCCACAATAAGCACAAATATCTGTATCATCGCCATTATCACTCCGGCAATGAGGGCAGTCATTAAGCGTCACCGCATCAGGATATGCTCCTTTTAACGTATCTCCGAACGTTGCCTGCAATTCCATCACCATCCTATTGTCCATTGTTTTCAACTTCCGATACAGCATGTACATCCTGAACGCATAATAAAACGTACAGCCGATAAGGGCTCCGCCACCTGACAGCAATAACATAAGATTAAATAAATACTCCGGGCTTCCCCTATCTAATCCTGATATCTTGTAAGTCCCAAACAGGAAAACCAAAAAACCGGCTATTATAATGATAGACGCTTTAGACATAACATGCCTTATAAGGTTTATAAAAAATAGATTTTATTAGTCTAATCGGTTTCAGTAGCGGAGTCCAGATTATTTATATTTAATATCCTTGACTGTTAAACCTTGTATTGTGTTATTATCCTGCATCAACATTACAAAACAAATACAACAAAAGGATATTGACATGAAAGTTGACGGAAAAGATCTTCGCCCCATATGGCTTAATCAGGATCCGGAAATAGTAAATGTGATAGATCAGCGGTTCCTTCCCCATGAGTTTATTGTCGCTGACCTTGAAACAGTTAACCAAGTTATCACGGCGATTAAAGAGATGTATGTGAGGGGCGCACCCCTTATCGGTGTTACCGGCGCCTATGGTGTTTATATCGCTGCTGTCAGCGCACCAGGCGGACTGGTCACGGATGATCATATGACCGCTGAATGTGACAGGCTGAAAGCTGCCAGACCGACTGCCGTCAATCTTTCCTGGGGTGTAGACAGGGTTCTTGAACGTATGCTGAACGAAAACAGTGATTCAGCAAGAGTAGACGCTGCGCTCGATGAAGCCCGTATCATAGAAGAGGAAGAAGCTGAGAACTGCAGACAGATTGGCCTGCACGGCCTCCCCCTCATACAAGAGATCAGCAAAAAGAAAAACAACGAACCTGTCAACATACTAACTCACTGCAATGCCGGCTGGCTTGCCTGCATAGAATACGGCACAGCAACGGCACCGATGTATACAGCGTTTGATAACAACATCGACATCCATGTCTGGGTGGATGAGACAAGACCTCTAAATCAGGGATCAAGGCTTACAGCCTGGGAGCTGGGAAAACACGGCATCAAGCATACGGTCATCGCCGACAATACAGGCGGCCACCTTATGCAGCACGGAATGGTCGACATGGTCATCGTGGGAACCGATAGGACGACACATACTGGTGATGTGGCGAACAAAATTGGTACCTACCTTAAGGCCCTTGCGGCTAAGGATAATAATATCCCCTTCTACGTGGCTCTCCCGTCCAGCACTTTCGACTGGGTCTTAAAAGACGGGATGGACATTCCCATTGAAGAACGCAACCCGGATGAAATCAGGTACGTCCAGGGTCTTGACCAGAACAGGACAACCAACGTGCTCGTCCCGCCCGCAGACAGCCCTGCTGGCAACTATGCATTTGATGTAACACCAGCACGGCTGGTGACCGGTTTTATAACAGAGAGAGGTACCTGCAAAGCATCAGAAAAAGATATTATGGCCCTGTTTCCGGAAAAGCTGTAATACTGGTTTGTATTTATTCATAAAACTTTCATACAATCATGAAACGAATCATCATATCCGGATTATTCCTGTGCATATTAGCGTCAGCAGCATTCTATATCGCACATAAATTAATATTTAAAAAGGAAGGCGTCTATATAATTGAAGGTGACGTTAATAGAAAACTAATTAAAAATAATTTGCAGATATCAGGGACAGATCAAACTGCCATACAGGGGATAACGATGCAGGCGGTCATTGATGAAAAAAGAGTATTTATTGGCAGATACAAAGATGATTCCATAAGAATCGCGTTAGAAGGGACAGGTGTAGGGTATAGCGGAGAAATTCAGGTTATGACGGCATTTGATCTCAAGACGGATACGATAAAGAAGATCAGTATTTCTCAGCATAATGAAACACCCGGACTTGTTAATTTTGAAACAGATGACAATTGTAAAAAAAGTTTTCAGGAACTTCACATCAGCGAAAATCTAATTCAGCCTGATATAGATGGCGGCAATATTGATGTGATTTCAGGGGCAACTCTTTCAACACGGGGTGTCTGCCAGGGAGTGAACGATGCCATTAACATATATAAACAGATAAAGCCTGTAATTATAGATAAAATTGAATCAGGTATACATTGAATAAAAAGAAAAAATGGGCAGAATATACATTTAACTAGGGACGAATCTTTTATTTGCCTGTTTTCGCGGACAAAAAAACATTATTCATTACACCAACATAGACAATCACACAGTTCGTCCCTACTAAAAAATATAAATATACATATCTAACCAAGTTTGCTATAGTGAATTAGAACAAGAATAAAACTATTGGTATGTAAATGACTGTAAAAGTAGAAATCAAGAAGGATGGCACCGCTTTTTTTACATGCCCAGAATGCCATTATTCCAAAAAAAAGGATGTATCAGCATATAAAAAGACTAAAACTGCGGTCAGGCTGACTTGCAGATGCAAATGCGGAAATAACTATTCAGTTCTTCTTGAAAGAAGAAGACACTTCAGAAAAAAAACCAACCTGTCTGGATCATATACAAACGAAAATGGAGATAAAGTGCCGATAATAATAAATAATTTATCTATCTCCGGGATAAGTTTCCAACTGGACGACAAGCATAATAAAAGAATGTTAGAAGGTAATGGCTTTAAAGTTGAAATCCCTGTGGATACAGAAAGGAATATAGCTATAAATATTGGTGATAAACTTATGGTTGAGTTTTACTTAGATGACCGAGAAAAGTCTTGGGTCCAGCGGGACGTGACAGTGAAATATATCAAAGGTGATCAAGTGGGCGGTGAATTCGGATCAGAGGGTTATTATGAAAGACTTGGTGGCTATTTGATAATCTAGAAGGCTACTATTTTAATAAATAATTCTTATTATTTACTTTAATGCTCACAAAGATGGTCTACTGCTGCTAAAAGCTTGTTTCTTTCCACAGGTTTTGTAAATGCGTATTTCAAACCATAATACTTTACAACTTCTAAATACCATTCAGGGCCTATAGATCCACCCCCTGAAATAGCTATTATTTTTACATCAGAAAACTTGTCTTGAAATTCTCTTATTGCTTCAAAACCGTTTTGGCCAGGTAAAATAAGGTCAAGGACAACAACATCTGCTGGATTCTCATTATATAATGCTATCCCTTCTTTGCTATCTGAAGCAACAACAGCCTCATGCCCTTTACGTTCAAACATTTCAGTGAGCAGCACACGAACTTCTTGTTCATCATCTATGATGAGTATTCTAGGCATAACATTTTAATCTTATCAATTATGTAAAAATTTAACAACTATAATTATTAACCAAATAAAGTGTGTACAATTGAATACGGAAATTCATTTTGATGCTCATTGTACTGACAAATTTGTCAATCTCAGAAGACATTGCTTGAAGTTTCAAAAGCTGGCACCATTTCAAGCAAACCAGCTTGAAAATTTTATCCAGAGCTATACAATTCATGATAATGACAACTAACCCACATTTATCATAAATATTTTTTTATTTATTTTAATCTTTGACTTTATGTTAGAAACTTTTATAAAATTATAATTAAAATATTTATAAATTAATCAATTGTTAAAAGGTAGCTAAAATGAATCACAAGAATTTATTGCTAATCCTGATAATATTTTTCCTCTGCGGCTGTATAAAATCAAAGTATGACCTTGTACCGGATAATGAAGCCATTCAAATCCCCGGCGTAGAAGGTAAATGGGCTTCAAAAAATGATCTAAAAAAGGGAGGAAAAATCCAACTTGATAAAACCGCTGAAATTCGTCTGCTGAAAAATAATATTTATGAATGCAAGGGCATAAAAGTTAAAGTAAAAAAACTTTACGGTGATATTTATCTGCTCAAAAATATTGATGAGGCGAATCCTAACAATTTTATTTATGTGCTTCAAAGGATTACGCAAAACACAATGGATACGATAGATATTTATGACCCCGATAATCCTTACGCGTCATTAAGGCGTCTGTATAAACTTCTTGAAAAAAACAAAATGGATAAAAGTGTTGTAACGCTTGATTATAACGGCATAAAGCTTATGCATAAAAGTAAAGATGAGCAAATGAAGTTTTTTATATTTCTTGCAAAAAACATTGATCATTTTCCAGTAAATACACCCGGAGTCAGACTGGAAGAGAAGAAAAAGAAGAAGTAAAAGTCTAGATTTGATTTTAACATTTCTATATAAGCTTAGCTTTTATAAAATCTGACACTGCCTGTAAAGTCAGTTTAAGACTTTTTACACTTTATATGATCATCCACTTTTAAACTCAATGCTTATCTGTTCAAAATCGATTGGGCTGTATTTGTGCGCTAGGGGTACACTGATAAGAAAACGGCATTTTGTGCCCAGTTCTCCAACTGACCTCTCTACATCAGGGCTCTCAAGTGGGGAGTAGTCAAGCTTTACTTTCTTATTATCCGGGAAAACGAGGTAAATATTGACAGGTTTATTCCTTTTATGAAAGCACCATCCCATAAAAATCACCGTAACTGATCTGAAAAACACCTGATCCAGGCAATACTCAATTTCTTCTTCTGCTTTTATGGTTATATTCTTTTTTATTAATAATCCTGCTACCTTTTGAAGCTCATCTGTTTTTCTGTGATCCATTTCAATAAAATGAATAAGCGATTTGAAATAATACAAGGGATCATCAATCCTGTTAATATCAATAAAGATATCAGATCCAAGGTACTCCACTTCCCCATCAGCATGAATTCTCAGTCCCTTGATCTTCTCCCTGAAATAGGGACTCTCAACATCTGCCTGACGGTTCGGCGGAAAAAAACCAATGTGGTCGTCTAAAGTACAGCCATAAGGAAGTTTCGACAGTTCATCGTCAAGGCTTACCCACTGGCTAAGTGTCAGTTTGTTTTTCATTCCCCATTCTTGTTTAGTAAGTGGTATACAGAAATCTCTTATTTCATGCCCCGCGGGTTTAAACATTTCAGCACACTTTTTAACCAGCCCGGGAATCTCTTTATAATTTAATTTAGTCGCAATTGTAATAAACCTTATATCAGGAGACACATCACTGGCTACCGCGTATTGTGTGAGCTTTTCCAAGTTCTTCATAAACCTATACAGGTCAGCTCCCGTGCGAAGTTGTTTAAATGTCTCGTCTTCAAGTGAATCAATCGAAATATTGATACAATTAATATGCGACTCTGCCAGGTCATGAATAACCTGTTCTGACACCTTTGCAAGGTTGGTCGTCAGGCATACTTTTTTGCCGTATGGTTCAGGTATTTTTTTAATAAATCCGATCAGATCCGGATGCAGGGTAGGCTCAAAAAGACAGGAAAGGTAGAAACATCCGTCAGGAACCAGCGGAAGAAGGGTTAACACTTTTTCAAATGTTTTCTCATCCATATATTTCCTGTTCCGGTCCAAAGGTTTGGGAAAATCATTCAGACAAAAAGGACAGCTTAAATTGCAAAAACCTGTTAAATCAACGGTAATCATATCCAGACACGGTTTTTCATCCATCATAAAGCATCCTTTTTTTATGCGAAAAATTGATGTTAGTGAAAACCTTTATAAAATATATAACTTAAAGCATGATGTCTGTCAAAGTTTTAACTTCCACTGCCACTCTCATTATTTTCTTGACTCATTCATCTTGACTCATAAAATAGTATCAAACTGTTTTTTTAAAAAACAGCTATAAATATCAGAAATTTACATCAACATATACCCACTGAGCTTATCATGGAAAATGCAAAACAGAAAATTAAAGAGCTGGAAGAACAAAACGCTAAATATATGCAAGCTGAAGAAGCGCTAAAGACGTTCTGCGACATAGGGAAAATGCTCAGTATAGATCGTGATGTTGACAAATTAATACCGCAGGTAATGACCGGTATTTCAAAAACCCTATGTGCTGAAAGGAGTACGCTTTTTCTTTTACCATGGGAACGTACTTCCCTGTGGTCAAAATTCGCTGAAGGATTGAAAGAACAGGACATAGACCTGGATCTTAAGATGGGTCTTATCGGCGCGAGCGTGCTTACAAGGCAGGTAGTTAATGCAACAAACGCCTATGAAGATCCCCGCTTCAATCCCAAAATTGATCAAATATCAGGTTTCAGGACTGAAAGCGTTCTATGCGCGCCGTTTACAGATAGATATAATAACACAATCGGTGGAATTGAACTCCTCAATAAAAAAACCGGTGTTTTTATCCTTGAAGATGAAGAAAAAGCCGTTGAAGCTGCTTCAACACTTTCCGGTTATGATTTTAAAAAAGATCGAGATAGAAAAAATGCTACTAAGATCATGAACAGCCTTAGAAAGGCTATTGACTGCCAGCGGTCTTCTATCTTTCTTATTGACAGTGTTAATGGCGAACTCGGTTCCGTAAAGATAAACGGAGATGATTGTGAAGATATCAGATTAAGCCTGAATCTTGGCATTGCAGGTCTTGTGGCGATTTCCGGCCTGGCACTGAATATCAATAATGTTTATGAAGATCCCCGCTTTGACAAGTCTATAGATGAAAGGACCGGTTACCGGACCAGGTGCATTGCATGCGTTCCGATTTTCAATCAAACAGGTGATACCATTGGCGTAATTGAAACCATAAACAAAAAAAATGGTGATACATTTTCTGATTCTGACATGAACATGTTAACGGCCCTATCTTCCCAGGTGGCCATGTTTATTGAAAATTCCATTCTCTCAAGCGAATATCATTTACAGTTTAAGAGCATTCTTGAAGTTATGGCAGCCTCAATTGACGCAAAGGACCCCCTAACCGCCGGCCACTCCCACAACGTCGATAAATACGCCTGCGGCATCGCCCGTGAACTCGGTTTCCGGGAATCCGAAATCGACATTTTAAGCGTGGCAGCCCTGCTCCACGATTACGGAAAAATCGGAACAGATGAAAAAATCTTGAAAAAAAAAGGAGCCCTTACACCTGAAGAATACGAACATATAAAACAGCACGCTCAGAACACAAGGGAGATCCTGGACAAAATGTTCTTTGTCCGGAGGTACAGAAACGTGCCGCTGATAGCCTCCTGCCATCACGAATGCCTTGACGGTTCAGGATATGCTGACGGACGCAAGGCTGAAGAAATCCCTTTTATGGCAAAAATAATAACTGTAGCAGATGTTTTTGACGCGCTGACAGCCAAAAGACACTACCGTGACGCCCTGCCCCATGATGAAGCATTCAAAATCCTTGATGAAGGCGCAGGAACCCGGTTTGATGAAAATGTAATTTCAGCCCTGAAGCGTTTCTGGGAAAAAGAAAAGGCAAAGTAAATATCTGGTTGTAAAGGCCTCTGCTTTGTGTGCTTCAAAAAGGGAGATGCATATCCCTTTGAAGTGCCTAAAGTTATAAGTTACAAGTGCCTAAAGTTGATGTATCGCTCCGCTCTACCATTTTTTAGAATAAACCAGTCAGAATTCAATAGCCTTAGGCACTTGTAACTTACAACATTAAGTAGTTTTATAAAAAATCTTCCCGGGATTTAAAATCCCGTTTGGATCAAACACCTTCTTAATCTTCTTCATCAGATCAAGCTCAACCGGTCCAACCTCTTTCTCCAGAAACGGTGACTTTGTAATACCGATACCATGCTCTCCGGAAATTGAACCGCCGAGTGCCACTGTATATTCAAACAGAGCCTCAACCGTTTTTTCAGCTTTTTCAAATTCAACCGGATCTGTTTTGTCAAGCATGATGTTAAAATGGATATTTCCATCACCAGCATGGCCGAAACTGACAATTGTAAGCCCTGTTTTATCACGCAGTTCTCTTATTTTCCTGACCATATCAGGAATTTTATTTCTAGGTACAACAATATCTTCATTAATTTTATCAGGGCCATATTGGAACAGTGAAGGCGATATCGCTCTTCTTGCCTGCCATAGGGCGGCCGCCTGCTCGTCCGACTCTGCTGTTTCAACTTTTAGAGCGCCGCCGGTCATACAGATATCCTCAAGAAGGCCGGCAGCAGCATCTGCTTCATTTTTATTCCCGTCAACCTCCATAAGAAGCAGTGCCCCTGCATCAGGAGGAAGGACCGGTCCCAGCTTACTCTCTGAACACTTTATAGCGGCATTATCCATATATTCTATGGTACGGGGGATAATACCGCGCTGTATGATATCACTGACAGTTTCAGCAGCTGTTTCCATTCTGTCAAAAACAGCGGTCATTGTTCTTATCGTTTCCGGTAAAGGCAACAGCCGCAGGATCAAACTGGCCACAATACACAGGGTACCCTCTGAACCGGTAAAAAGCCTGGTCAGGTCATACCCAACAACGCTTTTTACTGTTTGCACGCCGGTCTTGATGATCTCCCCTGTAGGCAGGACCCCTTCAAGACCCAGCACATAGTCCCTTGTAACGCCGTATTTGACCGCGCGGGGCCCGCCCGCACATTCAGCCAGATTTCCGCCCAGCGTTGAAAATTCAGAGCTTGACGGGTCTGGAGGATAAAAAAGACCTTGCGCCTCAACCGCCTTATGAAAATCCGATGTGACAACACCGGCTTCGGCACACGCCACAAGGTTTCCCTTATCAATCCATTTAATAGCGCTGAAACGTGTCATGACGAGAATGGCTCCCCCATCAACAGGCACAGAACCGCCTGTCATGCCGGAACCCGCTCCTCTTGGAACAACAGCAAAACCATCCCTGTTTGCCAGTTTCAAAACAGCTGATATCTCTTCAATGTTTCCCGGGAACACAACCACATCAGGAAGATACGTTTTCGCAGCTGCATCATATGAATAACATATAAGATCTTCTTTTTCGCGGCTGCAATGCTGCTTACCGGTTATCTGCTGTAATTTTCTGAACGTGGAAGTCTGGAGTGCCATTTTCAATTGTCGGATTAGGTGTAAGCCCGGAATTCAACTAATATAATTGTTTTAAGAGGAATAAAACAATTATATTAGTTAAATATATTTCAGAATGAGCTTTGTAATTATGTCATCAATAAGTTTTTTAATGAATTTTTCAATTTTTGAAAACATTTTCTTTTCCTCCTTTCAAACCTGATTAGTTAATTACTCACGTCTGCGGTGTGATTAACCGGGAGACGCGATATATGCAAGAAAGCAAGTCGCGACATATCCTTACACCGTAAGCCATGCAAAAAAATGAATCAAACTCTTGAAAAATGCAAATTAAGGTTAGAAAATTATT
This sequence comes from Desulfobacterales bacterium, assembly GCA_028277765.1. Classification (GTDB taxonomy): domain Bacteria; phylum Desulfobacterota; class Desulfobacteria; order Desulfobacterales; family SURF-7; genus JANQFQ01. Next base: position 72,390 of record JANQFQ010000116.1, on the reverse strand, counting down.
TTAATAGTCACCCGTGCTCAGTTTTTTATCCAGGTATTTTACCTGTTTTCCCACAGGGCTGTTTGCTTTCAGTTCACTTTCAATAGCATTTATTGCGTGAATAGCTGTGGCATGAATCCTGTTAAAGTTCCTCCCTATTGCCTGAAGGGGCTGATCCGTATATCTGCGAGAAAGGAATATCGCGACCTGCCTTGGCAGTACAACTGACTTGCGTCGTGAAGAAGAAACAAGATCTTTTATTGTGACATTGTACTCTTTGCTGACAAGATTCTTGATCACATCAACGGTGATTCTTTTTTTCTGCCTAGCAATAAGGTCCACAACATCTTCTGCAAGATCCAGCCCTATTGGTTCTCCCATAAGCGCCGCTCTTTTTGCGACTCCTAAAAGGCCACTCTCAAGCTGCCTCACGTTCTCCGTAAGTTCACCGGCAAGATAATCGACCACTTCCGCAGGAATATTATATCTATTACATAGGGCTTTCTTTCGTAATATCCTAACACGGGTCCTGAAGTCAGGCGCGTCAATATTAGTAATAAGGCCGCTGGAAAGCCGCGATTTTAACTGTTCATTCAATTTCGGAATGTCAGCTGGAAGATAACAGCTTGTGAAAATCACCTTCCTTGCAGACTCCAGCATGTGGTCAAGAACAAAAGCAAGTTCGCTCTGTGTACGGTCCTTTCCAGTCAGGAAATGGACATCCTCAAGTAACAGCACATCACACTGCTGTCTGTATCTCTCCTTGAATTTTTCTATGGATTTGTTTTTAAACGCGTATATCATTTCCGAAGCAAAATCTTCCGCTGTAATATAATAGACCCTTTCTGAAGGATACTGGGAAAGGATATGGTGTCCCATGGCCTGGGATAGATGTGTCTTGCCCATACCTGTTTTAGACAAAAGAAAAAGAGAATGCTGGTCGGACCGTTTCCGTGAAGCCAGAGAAAGCGCCGCAGAATATGCGAAATCACTGTTGCGGCCTACTACAAAATTCTCAAAAGTAAAGTCTTTATGGAGCATATGCCCGCCTGACGGACGGTTCAGCCGCGGGAGATCCATCTGCAGGTCTTTGCCTGTCGCAAGACTCTTTGTATCAAAAGTACATGTAGTCGGTTTTCTCTTTTTCCCGACACACCTGCCAGTACCGGAGACTTCCAGGGATAGTTTACATTCACTACCAGAGACTCTATTGATTTCTGATTCAATAATAGAATGGTAAAAACATTGAACCCGTTTTTTTGAAAAAGGATTTGGGCATGATAGAACACAAATTCCCTGCTCAAAATCCTTTAATTCCAGAGGCTCAATCCACATCCTGTAACTGTGCGCAGGCACATGTGCCTTAATCGCTGTCTTCGCTGCTTCCCAGATAGCACTCATATAATGTTTTTCTCTTTTATATAAAAAATTGAATTATGTTTTTTAAAAAAGAAAAACCAGTATAGTTTAAATCAAAGAATGAATTTACAATATACTGGATGTCGTTATTACCGTTTAAAAAGTTGAATATCATTTATGTCATCAATCTGCTAAAATCAAATCCGGTTAAACATGTTTTGTATTTATCCAGCTGGGACTTATATATCTCTTTATCTCTCTGAAATTTCATCTCTTTTTTTTTTCAAAAATACAACCCCCCCTAAATACAGCCTTTTTTTTATTTATATATTTTTTTAAACATTTTAAGTATATGTACTTTTGGAGGGGATTCTAATCAAATCTCATTTCGTCGAATATCATTGAATATCTCCTATTTTCTATGATTTTCATTTTTATTTAATGTAAAATATTGTCTGTTGTTCTTTTTTTTTCTGGCGCCCTCTATTAAGATTTCAAAATAAATCTTCACATAACCATTTAATATCATAGCAATTGTTTATTGCATCGATATAACCTTTTATAATTTAACCTTTTTTTTTATAAAACCGAATATTAGAAATATATTAAATATATAATAGCTTTCTGTTATGAAATCATAAAATGCCGAGAAATCATGATTTATCATGAGATATGACGAAAAAACCGGTTTTAAATTTTCCCTTCTGATGCTCAACATCATACAAGAAACACCGGTAAAGGCATGCTACAGTAATATCTTAAAATTGCATATGAAATTAATGGTACGAATTTTAATGGCTATTGGCATATTATAAACAGTGATTCAATTCGATTTTGAATGCAATGAATATAATTGAATTTTTTGTTCAGTCATGTAAAAGTAATAAAATTTTTAAAAAAAATTACTCTTTTTTTATTTTTTTTTTGAAGCGTAATAAAGAGAATACATTTTTTGTACTATTTTAATGGATTACATCTAACCTGTTGTTTTTGAGGCAAAGTCACATGCTGCTTTGTATCGAGCATTATAATTATGAATTCAAAAGGTTAAGGACATGCATAATAAGCTACCCATTATAGGTATCACCATGGGCGATCCTGTGGGTATAGGCCCGGAGATTATCATATCAGCTCTCAGCAAGACCTCTGTGTATGATATCTGCCGGCCGTTAGTAATAGGAGATATCAGGATACTTGAAAATGTCTGTAAGATTAAAAGTATGATTCTTGATATCAAACGTACTGACAAACCAGAACACGGCAGGTATACGTGCGGAAACATAGATGTTCTCAGTGTTTCAAATCTTGACCCGTCCTCGGTTTCATGGGGAAAACCAAACAAGGAAACCAGCAAGGCCATGGTCAGATACATAGAAACCGCTGTTGATATGACGTCAGCCGGCGATATGGCAGCCATGGTAACCTGCCCCATTAATAAAGCCGCCATGAAAATGGCCGGGAGCCGATTTCACGGACATACGGAACTTCTGGCAGACCGGACTAAAACTGAAAATATTGTAATGATGCTTGCCGGCAAAAGGCTTAGAGTTGTCCTGGTAACTGTTCATACCGCGCTAAAAAACGTTCCTGCTGAACTCACAACAGAAAAGATAATGAAAACCATTGACATCACTGACAGGGCACTTAAAAAACGTTTTGGTCTGAAGAACCCCGATATTGCAGTAGCTGGTTTAAACCCTCACAGCGGAGAGCAAGGAATGTTCGGTGATGAAGAGGATCGTCTTATACACCCGGTATTAAAAACAGCGAAACAAAAAGGGATAAATGCTACAGGTCCCTTTCCGCCTGACACGGTTTTTTACCACGCGGCAAACGGCCTGTATGACGCGGTGGTATGCATGTACCATGACCAGGGGCTGATCCCTTTTAAACTGCTTCACTTTAAAGATGGTGTGAACACAACCCTTGGCCTTCCGATTATCAGAACATCGGTCGATCACGGCACAGCATATGATATCGCTGGTACAGGACAGGCGGATTCTGGCAGCCTTATAGCGGCTATAGAAATGGCTGTAAGTCAGTATAGTAAAAGTAACTTTAGGCACTTATAATAATGAAATCCAACAAAATAATCATACGCGGCGCCAGGCAGCATAATTTAAAAAACATCAATATTGTTTTTCCGAGAAACAAGCTTGTTGTTATCACCGGCCTCTCAGGTTCAGGCAAATCAACACTCGCCTTTGATACTCTTTACGCGGAAGGACAGCGACGGTATGTTGAATCCCTATCCACATACGCGCGTCAGTTCTTAGAGCGAATGGAAAAACCTGATGTTGACATGATCGAGGGGCTCTCTCCAGCCATTGCCATTGAACAAAAAACCGCGAGCCACAATCCCCGTTCAACTGTCGGCACGGTAACGGAAATATACGATTATCTCCGTCTACTCTACGCGCGCGCAGGCACACCTTACTGCTACCAGTGCGGAAAACTGATCAGTTTCCAAACCATTGACCAGATTGTGGACCAGGTTATGTCCATGGAGGATGGGACCAGAATGATGATCATGGCACCTCTGGTCTCCGAACAGAAAGGGACTCATGAGAAACTGTTCAAAAAACTGAACAAGGAAGGTTTTTCCCGTGTCTGTGTTGATGGTAAAACCGTCGACATTGAAGATGTGGGAAAGCTGACCAAAAACAAAAAACATACGATTGCCGTTGTCGTTGACCGTCTTATCATCAAAAGTAACATCAAAAATCGTCTGGCGGATTCAGTGGAACTTGCTATGGCACAGTCGGACGGTCTGGTAACGATTGATGTTCCAGACAAGGCCCCTGTTCTCTTTAGCGAAAAGGCGGCCTGCATCAAATGCAACATCAGCTATCCGGAATTTACCCCTGCGAGCTTTTCATTCAACTCACCCCAAGGTGCCTGTCCAAAATGTGATGGTCTTGGATCTGCTACAGAGATTGATCCCGACCTTATCATCCCGGATAAGGGTCTCTCCCTGCGGGATGAGGCTGTTGCGCCATGGTCAAACCGAAACTCGGTTCATTTTGCCGACTTCCTTGAAGCGCTTACATCGTATTACGGAGTTGATATTTATACCCCATTTGGGGAACTGCCCGAACATTTTCAGGAAGTACTTTTACATGGATCTGGCAATGAAAAAATCCCCTTCTTTTTTGAAAGAAAAGGACAGCGCATTATTTATAAAAAAGCTTACGAAGGATTAATCTCCAAACTTACTCGCAGATACCTGGAAACTGACTCGTTCCAGACAAGAGAGGAGATTAAGCAGTACATGAACTTCCGCGCCTGCCCTGAATGCCATGGCACAAGACTGAACAGCGCAAGTCGGTCGGTAAAAATCGGAGGGCTTTCAATTTCCGAGGCAGCATCTTTGTCAGTGGCAAGCGCCCATGAATTCTTCAAAAACCTGAAACTGACCGGTAAAAAAGAGACCATTGCTCGACGGATTCTAAGAGAGATCATTGAACGGCTCGGTTTTCTTGAAAATGTTGGCCTCTCCTACCTGACCATTGACAGGGCTGCGTCAACCCTTTCAGGGGGAGAAAGCCAGCGGATAAGGCTTGCCACACAGATCGGCTCAAAACTGACCGGTGTCCTGTATGTGCTTGACGAACCGAGTATCGGTCTCCACCAGAGGGATAACAGGCGCCTTTTATCCACCCTTTCAAAGATGCGCGATCTCGGGAATACGGTTCTTGTTGTTGAGCATGATGAAGAGACCATAAGATCTGCTGACCATGTTATTGACATGGGACCGGCAGCAGGCATGAACGGCGGTAAAGTTGTGTTTTCTGGCTCTCCAGCAGCGCTATTAAAAGATAAAAACTCCCTGACCGGACTCTACCTGTCTGGAGAAAAAAAGATTGATATACCGGCAAAAAGGCGCTCTGCCTCAAGAAAAAAAATTCTCCTCAAAGGAGCGTCCGCGAACAACCTAAAAGATATTGATGCAGCATTCCCTCTCGGCTGTTTTATCTGTGTAACCGGTGTGTCAGGATCCGGCAAATCAACCCTGGTATTTGAGACACTTCACCGTATACTTGCCCAGCAACTCTACCGCTCCAGAACTATTGCAGGAGCATACAAAAGCATCACCGGCCTTGAACATCTTGACAAGGTCATTAATATCGACCAGGCGCCCATTGGTCGAACCCCACGTTCCAATCCCGGCACTTATACAGGTGTTTTTACGTATATCCGTGAACTTTTTTCCAGGACCCCGGAGGCGAGGATGCGGGGATACAAGCCGGGCAGGTTCAGCTTTAATGTAAAGGGAGGGCGGTGCGAAGCCTGCACCGGTGACGGCATTATTAAAATTGAAATGCACTTCTTGCCGGATGTGTATGTTGCATGCGATGTATGCGGCGGCAAAAGGTATAACCGGGAGACTCTTGAAATAAAGTACAAAGGAAAAAGCATCACAGATGTTCTAGATATGACCGTGAATCGGGCAATGGTTTTTTTTGATAAAATCACCAATATTAAATCAAAACTTCAGACCCTGGTGGATGTGGGCCTTGGCTATATTCATATCGGACAGCCAGCAACAACACTATCAGGGGGCGAGGCCCAGCGTGTAAAGCTGTCAAGGGAGCTCAGCAAAAGAGGGACAGGCAGAACCTTGTATATGCTGGATGAGCCGACCACCGGCCTGCATACGGATGATATCAAAAAGCTCCTGAACGTACTCGGCAGGCTAGTGGATTCAGGCAATACCGTCATCATTATTGAACACAATCTGGATGTCATTAAATACGCGGACCATATCATCGACCTGGGGCCTGAAGGCGGGGATGACGGCGGCCGTATCGTGGCATCCGGCACACCCGAAGAAATCGCAAACAACAGTAAGTCCCATACGGGACGCTTCTTAAAAAAAATATTAAAAGATTAGAAGCTATAAGTGCCTGAAGTGAAAAACAAAGTGCCTTAAGTTGATGTATCGCTTCGCTCTGCCATTATAAAGGTGTATGGTGTATTGTATGGTATAAGGTGTAGGGTAGGAGTAATTTATTTCGTGCTCGTGCTCAACGAGCAAAGGGAGTGGTGCTCGTAATCGTAATCGATAAAAACGGGCGAAAAACTTAGAAGAACAGAGGAAAGCGATTACGATTACGCGCACAAGCACGAAAAGACAAATAGAGGCTAAAAAGTGAATTATTAAACAGCCTGCTACAGAAGGGAGTAAATCTTCCCCCTTTTTCAAAGGGGGATCGAGGGGATTTATCCTAATAAAAAGTGACAACTTGAAACCAGGACTTGACCCCGTAAACAGGCGAAAAAGTTTGGATTAAGGGATTGTAATGGCGGGGTTTCCCCACCTGTGAGGTTTTATCCAGCATCTAGCATCCAGTATCCAGTTTTGTAGGGGCGGTTCGCGAACCGTCCGGTCCGGGGAAACAGCAGGATAAGATTCAGAGGTAAAAATTAACCACCGGAGGTTACGAACTTTTTCTTTTTCGTTCTTTCTACGAAAAAGAAAAAATATTTTTATTGGCGTTCATTCGTGCCATTCGTGGCAAAAAAACAGGGCCGCTCCTTTTCCAGGAGGGCCCTGTCATTTTTTCTAATATTGTTTTACCTAGTGAGCATCGACGCCAACAATCTGTTTAACGACCGTTGTCATTGGTGCTGCAAACAATAGGATCAATGATACAACCAGCGCGTAAATACACAGTGATTCAATCATTGCGAGACCGATCAGCATGGTAACCGTTACTTTTCCTGAGGCTTCAGGATTTCTTGCTACACCTTCAACAGCGCTCTTGAGACCAAGGCCCTGTCCAATACCGCAACCAAATGCAGCGATTCCAGTGCCGAGACCTGCTGCCATAGCACATGCATAGAAAAATTTAATTGCTTCTGCTTCCATTTAACAACCTCCTTTGAGAATTATTTAGTAAAAGGGCTTCTTCCATTAACCCAAAAAAATAAACCGTTTAATGCGCGTGCTCCATCGCGCCTGTAAAATAGATAACTGAGAGCAGGAAAAATACAAATCCCTGCACAAACGCCACAAAGATACCGAGTGCCATGATGGGCAGCGGTGCCAGGAATTGGCCGGCAAGGCCGAAAAGGATGACCAGGACGATTTCATGTCCGGTCATATTGCCAAAAAGACGGAAGGTAAGAGACAGGATTCTCGCGATATGGCCGATAATCTCGATAGGGAGCATCAGTGGGACCATCCACCACACCGGCCCCATAAAGTGTTTAATATATTTTTTACCATGAAACTTGATGCCGATCACATGTGTGAAGACAACCACAACAAGTGCGCATGAGAGTGTTGTATTAATACTTGCTGTAGGAGGATAAAAACCCGGGACAATCCCTATCAGGTTGCCGATAAACACATAGATGAACACTGTTGCTGTAAGGGGAAACAGCCATCGTCCTTCTTCACCCGTAATATCCACCATAAATTCCTCAATCCCTGAAACAATCATTTCAAATATATTCTGCATTTTTCCAGGGATAATGTTGATGTTTTTGGTGGCGATAAAACCGCACAGCATCAGAAGGGCCATTACAAACCATGAATAAATGACATGAAGGTACTCATGGGCAAAAGGCCCCAAACCGATCAATTCACAAATTTTTACTAAAAATAGATATGGATGTTCCACTTACACAGCCTCCTTGAAAAAAAGTTTTTTAAGCTCAACAATTGTTGCGAGCGTAATGCTTGCCACAACAATGGAAAGACCAACAACAAGCCCCAGGGGATCAACATAATGCCCTGAGATAAGCACAAAAAAAATAAAACCGCTGATAATAAAACGGATATAATACTTTACAAGTACTACATTGGGTGATGCCCTGAAAGGTGGAGAAAAAGCGCTTTTCAATGTTTTATAAAGCAAATGAAAATTGATTGTAACAATAAGACCGCCAAACACGATCCCTTTTGTAAAATCAGGCGTCGCATATATAAAACAGAAAATACTGATGGTAAAAAAAAGTATCCAATTCCACTTTATCACAAATTTTAACAGACGCTCCTGAATATTCATGATAATAACATTAAAGTTTACGGCTTTTTTTTATCGCAAGCCCTATGTTCCTGAAGCCTGCGGCAATACCAAAACCGAGAAAAATAAACATTAGTATCGGTGCTGTATCAAAACGGTTATCAAGAAATACACCAATAAACAGACCGATAAAAATCGAAAGCGCGACTTGAAAACCAAGACTGCTATAATAAGCCAATTCTCTGATAGCCCGTCTGGTTTCTCTTTTCATAATCAAAACCTTCTCACGCTAACCAGCTGAATTCAAAGCCAGCTTAAAAAGAAGACAGATATCACAGGACAATCCGACAAGTCAATACAAAAAAACAAAACAAGTCAAAAAATAAATTAGAATAAGTAGCTGTATTTATTGGATATAGGCCCAAGGAGGCTCATCCTTGAGAAAATACTGTTAAAACATTGGAAGGAATATTCGTGTTCGGCTGTCTTTTTACAATTTTAGGTCTTTTGAATTAAATACAGGTCCGTCAATACAGACATGGGGATAGGTATCCTGGTCTTGCCTGGTCTCCACTGCACACCCAAGACAGGCGCCCATTCCGCACGCCATGACCGTTTCAATGCTGACATGGCAAGGGGTATTTCGTGCTTCAGCTATCCTGGCAACAGCTTTCAGCATACCCATGGGACCGCACGCGTAAATAACATCAGGCTTTTTTTTCCTGATCGCCGCATCCAGATGATCAGTAACAAGCCCTTTTTCCCCCGCGCTCCCGTCTTCGGTCACGGTATGAATGTTCATATTAAGGCTTGCAAACTCATCAATGCACAGTAGATCCTCTTTTGATTTTCCGCCTGAGAACAGGGAAAACCCGGTCAGATCAGCCCCTTTATCCTTAAGATACATGGCCAGGAAAACCAGTGGGGCGGTACCGATTCCCCCAGCTATCATAAAACCCTTTTGAAATCCATCAGATACAGGAAAACTGTTTCCAATAGGTCCGAGAATGTCAAGCTCTCCTCCCTGTTGAAGTCCCGCAAGACTGGCTGTACAATCCCCTACGACTTTATAAAGGATATCAATACCGGTCACGGTTCCGCCCTCAGTAATGATCCTGTGGATGGAAAACGGCCGGCGCAGCACACGTCCGGTCAGTTCTGTAAACCCAAGAGTAACAAACTGTCCCGGCACAGCATCTTTAAATCCTTTATCACACTTAAGGCTGATCCGGTAATATGAAGGGCCCATCAGGGAGTTGCTTAAAATTTGTGCTTTTTGCTGATACATGATTTACTCTATATTTAAATTGTACTAAGAAATTGCTCCGAGTTGAATATATGTATATTAAAAAACAAATACCGAAAACACAAAGACAAACAAGCTTTTTACAACCTGCTTGTCCAATACCCAGGTTTTCTTTTGTAATGTGTTATATTTCTTTTTATGTCAGAAATAGACATTACAATATCTCCCTTTTTAATGATTATTTACAGTTTCTAGCATACCAATTAATAATTCAACTATACTAATTTTTTAACCAAAGCAATATTATTTATTATTGTTATAAATATAGTTACTTATATTGTAGTACCTTTTTTTTATCAATTTCGCTTCAGGCACAAGAAGCCTGGAATTAGGAACCACGTTATCCCCCTACTGCAAGAAAAGCTGTAACTTATACTTCTTGCATCCAGCATCACATTTTATATGATCCCTATAACTGCTGCCATCCGGCCTGTAGTTTTTTCACCCCTGTAAGAAAAAAAACGGTCCGTATCACACATTGTACACATTCGACTGATATGCATGTTCCCCTCTGGTATACCAGATTCACAAAGCTGATCCCTGCTAATAGACCAGAAATCGAACTTGTCATCATGGTCCTTGTAATCCCAAAACTTTTCGGGAATCTCAGTCCTAAAATTGATAAATTCCGCGCAGCACGGCCCAAGGGATGGACCGATGCCTGCTAAAAGATCACCCGGACTGCAGCCGTACCTGCCTGTCATTGTTTGAACTGTATTACCAATTATGTTCTTTATACTACCGCGCCACCCGGAATGGATATTAGCAACCACTTTTCGAACAGGATCATGCAGCAATATTGGTTGGCAATCAGCCACTTTAATTAAAAGCATCTGCCCTGGTATATCACTTATAAGCGCGTCTCCGACAAAAGGCCCTTTTGCAATACAGTTATCATCTTTTGAAAAAACCAAGACATCTTTTCCATGGGCCTGCTTAGCGTAAACAAACTCCTGCCCTCCAACGCAATTAAGCACAGCTTTCCTGTTTTTTTCTACATCCCCTTCATTATCACCAATACTGAAGCTGACATTCAGACTTTTATACGGCCCATTGCTAAAGCCCCCTGCCCGTGTGAACATCGCGTGAGTAAGCTCAGTATATCCTGCCAGGTTTGGGAACTGCATAAAAGGGATTCCATTTCTCTCTTTTAGGATCACCACCTGCTCCTTAACAGATTGATTTGACAGATATTTTCTATATTACCAATTATTGTTTAACACCAGGAACGCAGGTTGTCAAATCATTGCCATGATTCTTTAAGAGCAATATGTAGGGGCAAACCTGTGTGTTCGCCCGGCACCAGGGCAGACACTCAGGTCTGCTCCTACATTTGAAATTATTGGATGGAAGGACCTATGTTTTCCAGACAGGTTTTAAAAAAAATTAGCGTTTATTAGCGTTATTCGCGGACAGGTTTTGAATGAAACTGTTTCATGCTTCGTTGTGATCTAAATGGTGATTTATGAGGACTCCGGGTAAATACTCACACAGCTTGCAAAACAATCGCTGTTCGGGTGGGAAGGTATAAACTCAGATAACTTTTTGTGCGTCCTTTTGACGTGTCAGAGATTGTATGATGTGTCTCATCCGGCTGAAGACGGCCGAAACCGCCGTATTCATGAGCGTCGCTGTCCAGGACCACTCGGTATTTCCCGGCAGGAACTTCAAAACTATAGTCAACATGGGAACAGGAGGGATGGAAATTAAACACAAAAACAAGACTCCTGCGCTTAAATGCGATAACCTTGTCATCTGAATGCAAATACAAATGATACGGCCATTGATCGTTAAAAAGGGAAAAACGTTTTGCGATGGATATCATGTCCCGGTCAAACTGCTGCAGATACCTGTATTTCAGATCTGGATCATCCACCAGGTGCCACTGACGCCTGGCATAGTGATATGACCAGTTGTTTCCTTCCCTCGGGAAATCGATCCATTCTGGGTGACCAAATTCATTACCCATAAAATTTTGATAGCCGTTCCCCGCTGCAGCCATGGTGATAAGCCGGATCAGCTTGTGAAGCGCTATTCCCCTGTTAACAATAATATTATCATCATTGATACACATATGCTCATACATGTCAGCATCGATCAGCCGAAAAATAAGGGTCTTGTCCCCCACAAGGGCCTGGTCATGGGATTCTGCATAGCTGATGGTCTTCTCGTCATCTCGTCTGTTATTCAGTTCATGCCAGAGATGCTCCAATGGCCAGTCTTCATCAGAAAATTCCTTGATAAGCTTGATCCAGTAATCAGGAGTGCCCATGGCCAGCCGAAAGTCAAAACCATATCCCCCTTTGGAAACCGGCACACCAAGCCCGGGCATCCCGCTAATATCTTCTGCTATTGTAATCGCACCAGGACGAACATCATGTATGACTTTGTTGGCCAGCGCCAGATATACTAATGCATCTTCATCAACGCACTCATCATAGTAGCAGTCATAAGATGTAAACGGTTTCCCAAGGCCATGGTGATCGTACAGCATGCTGGTAATACCGTCAAAACGGAAGCCGTCAAAACGGTATTCGTCAAGCCAGAACCTGCAGTTGGATAACAGGAAATGGAGCACCTCAACTTTGCCGTAATCAAAACATCGTGAATCCCATGCCTCATGCCGTCCGCGTGCGCCATCATGAAAATACTGATATAAGGTACCATCAAACCTGCTGATCCCTTCCACCTCGTTATTAACCGCATGTGAATGCACAATATCCATGATCACCATAAGACCGGCCCCATGCGCGGTGTCGATAAGTTCCTTCAGGTCTTCTGGGGTGCCGAACCTTGATGACGCGGCAAAAAGACTCGACACATGGTATCCAAACGATCCATAATAAGGGTGTTCCTGTATGGCCATGAGCTGAAGGGTGTTATATCCGGATTCAATTACCTTCGGCAGAATATGATCGATAAATTCCCTAAAAGAGCCCACCTTCCCCTCTTCCTGGGCCATTCCCACATGCACTTCATAGATAAGCAGGGAGTCTGGCGGCACCTTATTACGGCACTCATGCTGCCATTGATAGGGTGAATCAGGCTGCCACACTTGAGCATTGAAAATTTTTGTTTCAGGGTCCTGCACAGCACGCCTTGTGTATGAGGGAATCCGGTCGCCTTCTCCGCCCGGCCACCGGACACGAAGTCGATACAGGTCTTGATGTCTCAGCGCTTCAAAAGGAAGCCGTATTTCCCAAACATCGTTACCGGTAGGCGCCAATGAAAACTCTGGTTTTTCCTCCCAGCCAGTCATATCCCCTATCATTAAGATGCCATCGGCATTCGGCGCCCACTCTCTGAAAATCCATCCATCCTGGTTACCGTGCAGTCCAAAATATTCATGACCAGAAGAAAAATCAGCCAGACTCATTTTTCCTGTGGTTAGCCTGTTTTCAGTCTCAATTATCTTTGAAATTCGCCGCTGCAGGTCATGCTTGTAAGGCCCAAGGTATGGGTCAGTGTTGATAAGATTCTGCGCAAGAACAGATTCTACCCTTTCTTCTGTTTTTCCTGGTTTTGCCTGTTTTCCTGTGTATGACATAAATTGTTAATTAATAAACGGGCGGCGCAGCATTTTTTCATAAAGGCTGATATAATTCCTCGCTGTAACAGCATGGTTGAATGTTTCCTTGCTGTGGGCCATAATCCGTTTTATATGATGTGATTTTACCCGTTTCGGAAGGCTGAAAAATTGCATGGCCTGATCAATTGCCCAGTAAAGGCCGCCTGAATCAAAGGTTTTAAAAAGAAAACCGTTTCCTGTATCCTCTTTTATATTAATATGTTCAATTGTATCATGAATCCCGCCTGTATCATGGGCAACAGGGAGGGCCCCGTATATGGGACCTATCATCTGCGGAAGGCCGCAAGGTTCAAAGGCAGAAGGCATGAGAACAAAATCCGCTGCTCCGTATGTCACCCTGGAAAGCCTTTCATCAAAACCGCACACCGCCACCCGGTCATGCAAATTAAACCGCCATTTGATTTCATTAAAATACTGTTGAAACTCACCGTTTGCCACAAACACGAACTGGATATGCTTGTCCCAGTACCGTGATACAACTTCGTAAAGAATCTCCGCAAGGATCTGGCACCCCTTTTGAACAGTATCAAGGCGTGATGGCCAGAAAAACATGGGGGCCTTAGCATCCTTCATAAGTCCGAGGGCCTGCTGAAGATAAAGTTTGTTATCTCTTTTTGCCGGGGCCTGGTCCTTTTCATTATAACGCCGCGGCAAAACTTTATCCGTTGACGGATTATACGAAGGATCAGGGCTGTTTAATACACCGACTGCACAGCCTGCTTCTGATTTGTTTCTCAATTCCTGCTGAAGCGGATACTTAACAAAATGGTGCCTCCCATCTATCATCTCCTGCAGAAAAGTCGGACTGACCGTATTAACATAGTGGGCAGCAAAAACACCGCTTGAAAGAAAATCCACAGGATTGAATTCACGCGCTTCCTCATAATTATTCGGGCCATGTTCAAAATAAAGATGCTTCCAGAATGAAGCAGCGTCAATGCCCCTGTCTTCAATGCCCGCAAGCGTGTCTTTTACGGAAAAAATATTATGGATAGTAAAAAGGCAGGGAATGCCATACTTTCTTGCCATGGCCGGTATCAAACCGGTCATCCAGTCATTGCAGTGGATAAGATCCGGACGGATGGCAGGTACAATGTTATTGATCACCTCTCTCTGAAATGCCAGGGAGAGTTTGGTGTTTTCCCAGCCGTAGCTGGAATATACATGGTTCACGTAATAGAACGCCCGATCTTCAGCAAGATGGATCCGTTCTTCAGGTACGCTGTTCCTAATGGCTCTGAATTCTTTTTTTAAGACAGATCCAATATTACTATTAAAAATTGAACGATAATCAGGCAGGGCGATATGAACATCGCCCCCTTGGTCGAACAGGGCGCTGACCAGGGCAGCAGATACATCTGCAAGACCTCCGGCCTTGGCAGTAATATTAGCCATATTCCCCATACCATCCGGAAGATAAGTGACTTCCGGGGTTACGATTAGTACCCGGGGTTTTTTTTCTGATATCGGCATAATTTTAAGTGCCTAAAGTTATAAGTTACAAGTGCCTAAAGTTAATGTATCGCTCCGCTCTATCTATTTTAGAATAAAACTGGCAGAATTCCACTTATCTCCCAGTATTGTTTTCCAGTAACGTTAGGTTTCGCCTCTTCGACATTAATATTTTGAAAACCTCAAAATCGTAGGTTACGTTTTTCAACCCAACAAATACATACCGGCTCTACTCAACCTACTACTTTAGTGCATTGTAGGGTGGGCTGTGCCCACAATTTTCGATCACGACCACCACTTCGCTGACCACGACCACGGTTTTCTAAAAAAGACAGAGCGAAGCGATACCACAACTTAAGTCACTTATAACTTAAGTCACTTGTAACTTTATGCACTTTGTCTATGTACTCTAGTAATATAATGTTCACGTCAATAATTAAGCGTATTTCATCAAAGAAATCACGCCCAGGAAATCAAACCTGGGGCGCATTGAATTAGGTCATCTCCCTTTGGGATGACTCTTACAGTAAAACCGAACCGGCCAGAATAATCGCATTTTACGGAACACGCATACAGATAATAGCCATTACCAAGGTCTTCTCTCATGGTCATGGTTTCCACATGGCCGTCTGAGATGGCCTCAATAGATTTAAATTTTCCATAATAAAGTTCGACATCTAATTCTTCAGGTCTGAGTTCTCCCAGATTTACTCTTACCGCAACAGTAAACATCTCACCCACCCGGAAAGGACCGGCATTCTGTCTCTCTGGCTGGTCAATTGTAATTCCATCCCAATTCTTTTTAAGCCGTTCCCTTAAATCGCTTAATCGCACAGCTTCATCCGCGTTATCTGCTATCAATTCAAAATACCTTTGACACGCGGGAAAATAATAGTTCTCATTGTAATTATCGACCATCCTGTGAGCGCAGAAATCCTGTATCGCCGTCTTTATTGAGGCCTTCATCATTTTCAGCCATCTCTCAGGAATATTTTTCTCTTTTCTCTCGTAAAAGCAGGGAATAACATCATTTTCTAATATATTATATAATGCATGGCTTTCAACGGCGTCCTGATAATCATGGTCCCTATATTCCTTACCTCTTCCTATGCTCCACCCCTTCTCCGGCGAATAACCTTCACACCACCAGCCGTCAAGTGTACTCACATTAAGCACACCATTAGCAGCCGCTTTAATGCCTGACGTGCCGCACGCTTCAAACGGCCGCCGCGGTGTATTCAGCCACACGTCAGCACCCTGAACCATTTGGCGAGCGATACTGATATCATAATCCTCGATAAAAGTAACCCGATGGCGGACCTCTGGTCTTTGGGCAAACTCAAAAACTTTTTTTATCAACTCCTTTCCCTCATTGTCTTTTGGATGTGCTTTTCCCGCGAATATAAATTGTACTGGATATTTTTCAGAATTGATAATAGCTTCAAGACGTTCAATATCCTGAAGCAAAAGATTTGCACGCTTGTATGTGGCAAAACGCCGAGCAAACGCGATCGTCAGTACTTCATGATCCAGAACGTTTTCCACCTGATCCATCACAGACCTGGGAGCATTTCGCTGCCTGTACTGATCTGAAAGAAGCTTTCTGCAGGAACGTATAAGGCGCGCCCGGCTCTTTTCATGTGCCTGCCACAATTCTTCATCATAAATTTTATCTATCCGTTCCTCCAAATCATTGCCCCAGGCATGCAGGTGCCATGTCGGTCCGAGATACCGCTCAAAAATCTGCGCGTTTTCCATGGAAATCCATGAAGGGATATGCACGCCGTTTGTAACATGGGTAATAGGGACTTCGTCTTCCGGTCTGCCGGGCCATACATGTGACCACATTTTCCTTGCCACCTGTCCGTGAAGTTCGCTGACCCCGTTGCAGTATTGTGCCATCCGAAGCCCCAGGACAAACATGGAAATCGGCTCATCCGGCTCATCTTTTGAAGGCTGACCCCATGACAGCAATGTCTTTACAGACACTCCCAGCCGATCTTTGTAAGGCTTTAGATAAGGTTCAACAAATTCGACAGGGAATTCATCATGTCCCGCAGCCACCGGCGTATGCGTGGTAAAGACAGTTGTACGCGAAACAATCTCCACAGCGGTTTTTAAATCTACATGATGCTTAGACATGGTCTGGACAAGGCGCTCAAAACTGGAAAAAGCGCAGTGTCCTTCATTCATATGGCAGACCGCAGCATTAAGCCCAAGTGCTTCAAGCACACGCATGCCTCCAATTCCCAGGAGCACTTCCTGGGCCAGACGGTTTTTGTGTTCACCAGGATATAACGTGGAATTAATATCCCTGATTTCAGGAGTATTTTTTTGTATATTGGTATCAAGCAGGTAAAGCGGTATCCGTCCCACCATTATCTTCCACACAAGAGCATGAATATCACCTTCTTTTCCTTGTATCGAGATGTAGATATCATTTCCCTGTTGGTCTTTAGCTCTCTCCACAGGAAGGTGGTACATATCTGTTTCAGGATATTCTTCCTGCTGCCATCCTTCATGGTTCAGGTATTGGTGGAAGTAGCCGTTCCTGTACATGAGCCCTATTCCTGTCAAAGGCAGATTATTGTCTGATGCGGCTTTTAAATGATCTCCTGCCAGAACCCCAAGACCTCCTGCAAACAGGGGTAGGCTCTCGTGAATACCGAACTCCATTGAAAGATAGGCGATAGTGTCGCGTTTTCTAAACAGTGTATCCGGTCTGTCGACAGACTTTATAACCCGTGTTTCAAAAAGATCTTTTATCCGTTTTTGATGTGCCAGAAAACTGTCGTCCTTTGCCAGTTCATCCAGTCGTTCCTGACCGATTAAAGTGGCAAATACAATCGGGTTACGCCCGGACGCACTCCACAGAATCGGATCAATACGGCGGAATAGTTCTATGGCGTCAATGTTCCAGCACCACCAGAGATTCCTCGAAAGTGTTTCTAAAAATCCCAGCGATTCTGGGACATACGGAAACACCTGAAAGGTCTGAAGAAAACTCATTTGAAATTTTCCTTCGTGTCAATAAAGTTAAACAATGACTACTGAATTGTCACTGTCTCCAAATTCAGTGGGCACATATTTGTCAGCGGACCAGTCGTTTTCCCAGATTTTCTGGTTCAACAGATACCGAAACTGATACTCCCTGTCCGTTTCAAGCTCAATAATCGCTGTAAAATCCCCGTTCTTAAGATTTTTCATAGGATTTGCTTTTTCATCCCAGCCGTTAAAATCACCGACAACATGGATCTTCTTCGCGCCATTGGCCGCTTTTTTGGGAACCCTGAATGTAACTTTACATACTTTGTTATTCTTTAAATACTTTTTTTTAATGCTCATTTTTTCCTCCCTGATTCAGTTGTTATTATTACAATGTTAGGAAATTATGAATATACAACCGCTTTTAAAAAAAATCTATCAATTTAAAAGTTTCCATACCCTGAAAAGTTCACTTGAGCCCCACGCCTGCGCGTCACACCCTCGCTGTTGGTGTGGCAGATCACCATCTAGGATTTCCGGAATATGGTTTATACATCCGCTGGAGAATAACTGTATACTGCTTGACAACCATGACAGAGCTGTCTTTTTTCCTTTGTCACCGTATACCATGGCCCATGCCTCACAAAAACTCGGGAATATCCATGTCCAGGCGGTTCCGTTGTGATAGGCCGGTTTCCGCATTGTGTCCTCGCTTCCTGAATATGTCCCCCAGTATGGTTTATACGGATCATTCAGTCTCTTACCATTATGGACAATTTCAAGCGGCCGCCGGACCTGCCGGTCAGATAGACTCCGTAACGCGCCCGGAACCAGAAGTCCTTGACATAAGTCAAGAATCCCTCTGCAGATATCTGTGTCCGTAACAGCGCCTAGGGTTATCGCCAGAAGCTGATTTGGGCGGAGCGCGTCATCTATTTCAGCATCCACTGCCCCGGCAGGAGTATAAACATGAAGACAGTCGGACAAATACCCGTCTTCAAGTAGAAAAAGATCAATGATAGATTGTCTAACCTTTGCAGCTGTTGTTTCCCAGAAATCCTTTTGATCACGATCAATTCTGGACAAAAGAATCAGCGCGGCATGCCACAGTGCCTGTATTTCAACACAATATCCCTGTCTGGGTGTACTCGCGGGATGATCAGTGTCCATCCATGTAAAATGCGCTGGGCTGAAAATCAAACCCGTCTCAGGATCGAACTGAATGCCGTTAGTCGTCCCTTTAACAAAAGAATTCCCAATTGAAATAAGTATCTGGCGTATGGAACGGCTGCCGCATTGTTCGCCAAGAAACCTGTCTGATCCATCAGCCAGAATCAGGTCATTACATGCGACAAACAGCCAAAGAGGAGCATCAGACGTGTCCCTGTTCCCGGTATCATTACCCAGAAGCATATTGGGGATCGTTCCATATTTTTCATGATAGGCAAACTGTTTCAGTACAGCCCTGGCATCTTCCATCATACCGGCCGCTATCAATCCTCTGGTAACGATCAAGGAATCTCTCCCCCAGTCAAGAAACCATGGATATCCAGCGATGACTGTTTTAAGATTTCCTCGTTTCACTAAATATTCCGTGAGTGCCTGTTTAAGTGCACTACCGAAATCTGGCCCCTTATAATTATTATATGTAACGTTTTTAATATCGCTGACAAGGTTTGATGAAAACAAGTTTTTCTGAATATCTGACATTTTCATTTCAACACACGCAGCTGTTAATTCAACTGTTTCATTTCCTTCCATCATAGCTGAAAAATATCCAGGGCTGAACAGGTCCGAGCAATCATCCATTCCCCGATCAGCATCCGCAGGTAAATGTACCATATATTGCCATTCAGGCTCACAGCTAAAACTCCCTTTTGAAATCGAAACATGAAGCCTGTGTCCCTGGCCTGGTGAAAAAACAAAAGATGCTGAATCCGCTTTTGTATTTTTTGCCCACGATTCTTCCGGCCCTAGATACGCCCTGGTGTTCTCATGGAAGCTCCTGTCATCAATATCCGGCCGGAGAATCAGCTGAACCTTGTTGCAGTCATCAAGCTTCCCTTCAAGGTTTTCTGAAGGACGACGGAAAAAGCATATGCGCACGGCATTTTCGTCCTGCGACATTTCAATCCCTATAACCAAAGCAACACTCTCTCCTTGGCCGGTTGGCACAATATACTCCCAGAAAGAACCGCTCTGGTTATAATAGAAAAAAGTCAAGCAGTCAGTGTTAATCTCGGTTGAAAATCCCTGATAAACCAGCCATGCTCTACAACGCGGCAGCAGAACCCGCCTGTCTTCGGGAAATTCCGGATGTATATTTGCCGCAAGTATGGCATCGTATTTACTGTTTAGGTTTCCCCATGCGATATTCGAGCGGAGCATTCCCCCTCTGCTGTTTGTATGGAGAAGCATTAATTGTGAAGATAGTATGTCAGACCGCTTAAACGTTGTCTGGACCTGAACATTTTCCGCACTTGAAAGATAAAGAAGTGACGAAGCCACGTGCTCAGCAGCCCCTTTTTTATAAACGGTTATCTTCAAATTATAACGCCGATGTGATTGGGTGACAGCCAATGGTGAAAAAAGAGCGAAAAATGCTCTGCTACTGCTGGGCAGGCTTGTTTCATACGCGATAACTCTCTTTTTATTGGAAATATCATCAATAATCTCCGCGCGGAATGAACAGTCTGAACATACCATCAAAAAATGGTCCGGCGGAATCATGACCTCACGTTTAACATCACGCGGCCACTTCCATGTAACGACTCTGCTTTCACTGCTGACATTGTTCAGGCTGCGGCAATATTCCACCGGATTATCGGCCAGATACTCCGCTGCCTGATCAGGATCAAATCTCCCGATATCTCCAGTGCCGTTATAGTAACAAAAAACATCAAGCGCTTTGGCACGCAGAAGCTGGTGTTTAATACGCTCAGGCAGACCGTCTGGGAGGGCCTCCTGAACAGATACTAAAGCCACATCTTCCTTGTCAGGTGTCAGGCAGAGAATCTGAGCAGGTGCAAGAAGGCATGATCGTACATCCCCTGACGCGGAAACAACCACTTCTCTACCGGTCAGAAGATCTACAAAGTTATTACCGTTGATCCCTGTTTTCTTAAAGCTCCAGGCTGCTTGTGCACGGTTATCAATATCAAGGTTGATCACAATCAGGAGCCTTTTCCCTGAAGGGACATGATGCCTGAGAAGAACGATATACTCCCCTTCTCCTTGTTGAATCAATTTCAGTTCAACCTTGTCAAAAAAAGCAGGATGGAACCTTAGCAACATGTTAAGGCGTTGGATTTGCGCCACCTGATTTTCCTCTGCACCCCAGTTTAAAGATGGCGAGTCATGAACATTGATCTTTTCTGTAGCAAACCATTCAACACCGTTCGCAAAGCCGAATCCTCCCTGATGTGAACTAAGGGCGCAAAATGCCGTACGCATACCTGCATATTCCTTTGATCGCGCGGCAAGGCGGTTATTGTCATGTGTTTCAGCAAAATGGACCATGATTCCGTCTTCAGCAGATATGGTGAACACTTCTGGCAGATAATGTTCAATCTGGTTTCGGTTGTAATTCTGAAACAGTTCAGAATATGCCCAGTTAAAACCTGCGGTGTTTAGGATATCCCTTGTTACAGAAATTTTACCGCCAAGTCCTTCCAGAAAAAATAAGGTGTTCGGAAACTGATCTCGAACAGCAGCAACAATGTATTTCCATACAGGCACAGGTATCATATAGCCTGCATCGCAACGGAATCCATCCACACCGCGCCCGCACCAGGTAAGAAACACATCTGCCATAAACTGCCAGAGATCCTTATAGCTATAATCGAGGCTCGTCAGATCCTCCCATTTTACCCCCCATGCTTCCGGAACTATAATACATCCTTTTTCATCCCGTTTGAGCCATTCTGGATGGATTTCATGCAGACGTGCAGCCCATCCAGTATGGTTGGCGGCAAAATCAATAATAATTTTCGCATCCCGCGCATGAACAGCATCCACAAGTTCGATAAACTGTTCCATGGGTGTCGCGCCTGGATCAAATTCAGCAAGAGCCGGATCAACAGCAGTAAAACTCAAAGAAGCGTATGGACTTCCAAAACGTCCCATCCGGGCATAGGTTGTGGGAGAAGGATGCACAGGAAGGAGATGGAGATACCTGCACCCCAATGTCCCTGTAATAAAGTCTATCTCTTTTATAAGCTCACGGAAGGTCCCGGACGGTGGGATCACAGCATATCCCTCGTCGTCAAGTTTCCGAAAACATTCATTTTCCAAGTCACTATAAGCACCGATTCCGTTCTTGTTTCTGCCAAACTGACGTACAAAAGCATTATACACAGTATTGGCACAGCAAGTATCAGCGGGTTCCACATTGATAACAGTGTTTGTTCCCTCCGGCCAAATTGGGCTGTTTTCCCCCTCTTTTATAAATAAACATTTGGCCTCAAAATGGCCCACATCACGGAGTGGAATTGTTACCTGAAAGTTCAGGTCATCAATCCTGGTCATAGAAATGTCGAACCAGTCCTTTCCTCGCAACGGCGTATCATCACACACATGACGAATAATTTCCCGTCGCGCCGCTGCAGCATGCCCGATGTTGGTACGGAGCCATGCTTTTCCTTCCTCCTTGCAGGGGAGGGATAAGGAGAATGTCATCGTATCGCCCCGAAACATAAGAATACGCGTTCCGGGTGACGGAACTTGGGTAAAACAGTCAGAATTTCTCATGTAAGATTTTAACGACTGCCAAAGCCGAAAACCGGCCCTGATTCAGGATTTGAATATCTCACACCTGTTTCATAACGCTTTCCATCTACGCCTTCAATCTTTCTACACCATATCACTTCAGCGCGATGAACCTCGGCAATGTCCTGCTCATCGGGGAAATCCGAACAGTCTGTGAATTTTAAATGTATTTCTGAGCCTGGTTGGAGTGCGTAATCTTTTTCAAAGCACATGCCTTCCCTGCTGTAATTACGCATTGTCGCAATTGTATAATACGTTTTTTCATTATTATAATTAACATCGTAGTTTCTTGATTGGAGTAGTATCTCGATTTCGTAGTTGTATCTGGTAGAAGCTCTTCTGCAATCGAATGATGTCTGTTTTTTTATACTTTTTGTCAAAAATAACACCTTAGAATTTGATTTAAAATGAACCTTTTTTCTGTTTCAACCTGCCCATGGCAAACAGGTCTCCAATCATTTAAATAACGACTACAGAATTGTCACTGTCTCCAAATTCGGTGGGCACATATTTGTCAGCGGCCCAATCGTTTTCCCAATGATTACCATCCATTAGATAGCGAAATTGATACTCTTTATTTGGCTCAAGATCGACGGTTGCCTCAAATGTTCCATTTTTCAGACTTTTCATAGGAGTCGCACTGATGTCCCAATCATTAAAATCACCAACTATATTAATAATTTTCGCTCCTCGGGATTCTTTTTTAGGTATTTTGAACGTCACCTTGCATATTGGTTTTGTTTTTAAATACTTTTTTCTAATGCTCATAATTCCTCCTTAAATTATTGATACTATAGATATATTTAAAAAGATGTTCAAATAATCCCTTTATATCCTTTTTTTCGGTTTTTTATAAACGGCTTGGAAACAGTTATTATGATAAATCTTTGAAAATTTAATATAAAACACTTTATTTGTCTATAGGCTAAAATCACATTTTCCCGGGAAAAATCCCCAAATTGTAAAAAACAGTTCACATGATCAGTATTGTCAACACCAGTAAAATTTATTGTCAGGCATCTTTTACCAAAAAGGGCATAAGTTTTGGTTGAAACTCGCTATAGCGGGATTCAACTCAGCTTTATCTGTCACATCTCCTTTTTGATTTAATTGACAAAACACAATTGTTTTGGGATATTAGGTATTCAACATCTCAATATAATACATATTATAAAAGTTCCGGAGGTTTCTATGCCCTCAAAACCAACCCATGAAGAACTTGAAGAGAAGATCCAGAAACTGGAACAGGCAACAGCAGGAGATACACCGAAGGATTATACAGGTCTTCACAGTGAAGACTGGTACAAAGCCCTTTTTGATCAGTCCCTTGATTCTGTTTTTATAAACGACCTTGACGGCAAACTGATTGATGCCAATCCAGCTTCATTAAGACTGACTGGTTATTCAAAAAAAGAATTGGCATCCATCAGCATTCATTCCCTAATTGGTGAACGTCAGTTCCAACAGGCACGCAGCGGATTGATCAAAACAACAAAAGATGGCGCCGGAAAAAATCTCCATGAATTCAGGGTAAAACGTAAAAATGGGAGCTATGTATACGTGGAAGCCCAGAGTTCCTTCATCAATAGAAACGGCAGCCCCTATGCCATTATCAGTGTTTCGCGGGATATCAATGAACGGAAACAAGCGGAAACATTATTAAGAAAAAACAAGAAACTGATGGAACAGCTCGCTGAGGCTGCCTGGGAATGCATCGCCATCCACGATCATGGAATCCTGCTCTATGCGAACAACCAATATTATAAGATGTTCGGGTACACACCAGAAGAACTACTTGGCAAAGAGGCGCTTTCAAAAACAACATCTCCTGAATCGTTCAAATTTATCCGCCAAATGATTGAAGAGGGAAAACTGGATCTTTATGAAGCAACCGGGTTGAAAAAGGACGGTGCTCAGTTTCCTATTGAAGTCAGAGTTAAAACTATGGAGTTTGATAATAAAGATGTTAGAGTCGCGGCCATAAGGGATATCTCTGAACGAAAAAAGTCAGAAGAAAAACTTAGGAAATATCATGACCAGCTTGAAGAACTGGTTGAACGCCGCACCGAGGCCCTGGAAGATGCCAATACCGCGTTGCGTATTATGCTGAAGAAGGAAGATGAAGTAAAGAATGAGCTTGAAGAAAAGATCATCTTTAATGTAAAGCAGCTCATCATGCCCTATTTTGAAGTCATTAAAAGGCTCAAGCTTGACGGCAGGACTCAGAGCTATCTATCGGTAATGGAAGCTAATTTAAATGATATCACTTCACCTTTTATGCGGGGAATGCATAACAATTATTTTAACCTTACACCCTCGGAAATTAAAATCGCGAATATGGTAAAACAGGGCAAAGCAACTAAAGATATTTCAGAGATATTAAATCTTTCCATCAGCACAGTTGAAACTCACCGGCGGAACATCCGGAAAAAAATGGGGATAAAAAGTAAAAAAATAAACCTCAGATCACACCTTTTAGCCTTTCAAAAATGAGTATTTAACATACTCATTATATACTCATTTATTCCTTGTTGAAAATAAGTATTTTTTCTGACATTTATTAAATATATTAACCATAGATAATTATTGAATTTATCATCTCTTAACGTCAGAGGTTTCTGAATGCCTAATGAGCAAATCAACTGGTTTGACCGGAGGAAACATTTTCGCTACCCTGCACAGCATGGCTCCTTTGCTGCATTCTCTCCCGAATATCATATTTTGGGACCAATACACGACATAAGCAAAGGGGGGATAGCTTTCTACTACTGCCCCATCCCCATGACAGACGTGGTTGACAAGGAACTTCTTGTACAAAATGAGTTTAAACTGAATATCTTTTTAAAAACTGAAAATTTTTTTATTTCTGATATAAATATTAAGTTAATCTCAATCATTTCATCATCCCCTGCCAACTATCCGGGCGTATACATATCAACCGTCCGTCTTGGTATGCAGTTTGAAGACCTTACCTTTGACCAGGAGAGCCGTCTTGATTATTTCCTGAAAAATTATATAATTAAGGATATCCAGGCTGAAAAAGGCTAACCCTTTAAAAGCGCCTCAAGATCAAGCGGTTCACCCTTGGCAGGTTCCAGTCTCAGAGTGATCGCCTCACCAGGACATTTTGCTTCGCATACACCACACCCCATGCATATATCATTATTAACCTTCGCAGGCCCATCATCCATAGAAATCGCGTTAAATCCACATGCGTCAACACACTCGCCGCATTCTGTACAGTCATCATTGCTGATGTCAGCCAGGTAACCTGAAGGCGTGAAAATCGGGATGGCACCGCCGAACATGTTATACGCCTTCATCCCTTGGCAGCAACAACTGCAGCAATTGCATATGGCGATAAATCTCCTCCCAAGATCCTTCTTAAAGAAAGCACCGTGAACAAATCCTTTTTCATGACAGTCTTCAAGGAGTTTTGCCGCATCATCCTGTGATATTTTGTGAAATTTAGGGTTATACTCATTAAGAAACGCGGAAGCCGGATCCCCCACAAAAAGGCAAACTTCCATTTCACCCGGACCAAGACAGGACTCCTCAGAGACAGCGCGACACGCGCACTCTCCCACCGCCAGAGAGTCAGGATTCTGGAGAATAACATCTCTGGCCTGCTTGTAAGGTATAACTGTCTCAGGTGGCTTGAGCTCAATATTCTTCTTCTGAGTAACCAGCTGGATAGCGTCTTTCAGTATAACAACCTTTCCGTGATACGTACTGGTATCAACACTTCCCGCTGTCTCGGCAACACCCTGTATGGCTGCTTCCAGAAGTTCATCAATTTCAGGATCAACATCATTATCAGGCTTTTTAGAAGGCATGCCCGATGCCTGAAGTGCGTGATATATGAAGTGATCCAAATGTTTTAAATATACATATGAATGAAAAAAATTCCCTTTTTCATCTTCAGGAAAAATCTCCCATAGCGCTTGTGTTAAACTGTTATGCATGTTTGAGCTCCTTATAATTTGGTTAGATTAGTTAACATCAATATTATAACTAATGTAACTAATTAAACCAATATAACAATCTTTTTTCAACAGCAATTCCTCGCAAAATTCTGCTCCGATCTATTGATAATACTGTCCTGTACCGGTTCAGGCAAATCAATAAAATGAGCGCTGTAACCCGCGATTCTAACAATAAGCTCTGAATGCTCTTCAGGTTTAACTTTCGCTTCCTTAAGCTCTTCGGAACTTACCACATTGAACTGAATATGCCAGATATCCTTCTGGAACCAAGTCTTCAGATATTCAGAAAAAATCTTCCGGCCGTTACCTTCAAGATATTGCGGAAGGAACCGCTGGTTAAACAGGTCCGGGTGCATATAAGGTATTTTTGCAGCTGAATTCAGGACAGCCGTAGGTCCATTCTGGTCCATACCCGCGACAGGTGACCGTGTACCGTCAGCCAGAGGCTCGGCAGCCTTTCTCCCGTCAGGACTAGCACCGCTCGCAAGGCCATACATAGCATAGCCAGTCGCCACACTCCCGTCCATTGAAATCGGTCTGCCCCATGCGTCCTTTACACTGGCCATTGTATTGGTCATTCTTATCTGTAGTTTCACAGCCCATTCATCGACAAAATCATTATCATTGCCAAACTTTGGCGCATTCAGGAAATCCTGGTGCATAACCTCATACCCTTCCCAGTTTAACTGAAGCGCCTTGATCAGTTCATCCATCGTGTATTTCTTGTCGTCAAACACAAGCTTCTGGATGGCTGCTAGCCCGTCAGAAGCATTCATCGCACCAAACGGCAGGAAGTTCGGGAAATCATCTCCCTCCTTATTCATCTTTTGTGCGTCTCTTCCGCTATTCAGGCAGTCATCAATCAGAAATGAGTTACAGGGGTCCACCTTGTAATCCATAAGTACCTGCTGGGCAATATTCCATGCAATCGTGCTCATCCGTGTATAAAAATAAACGCGATCCATTATAGCATCAAGAAGTTCGTCAGAAGAGGTCATCTCTCTGGGATCTTTTGTCCCAGCCATATGAACAGGTCCGCAGTTAACATCTTGGCTATGTTCATAAAGCACTTCTTCCATCATACCGACCAGGGTGATGCCGCCCACTTCAACAAGCCCCATCATTGAGGATGTTTTCCCTTTAATATTCGGGCAGACACATCCAACAATCTGAACGTTTTTCGAGTCTGCCACAGACCATCCTCTCTCAAGCGCCCATTTCTCCATCAGGTGCTCATTAAAAAAAGATGGATGCCCCATACCGAGACGGCAAAGGTCAATGGCTCTTTCAACCACATCCTGATTAATGTTACGGTGATACCGGAATGCAATCGGCGGCTGTGTAATCCTAACATTTGACAGCGCCTCCATGACAACACAGGTAAGATCGTTTGACGCGTCACTTCCGTCCGGGTTTGATCCTGCAATGTCAGCGGTATAGAACACTTCCGCCCCTGAGCCGCCGGTAAAACCGAACGGCCACTCAAGGGGGGTACCTACTTCCTGTATCTTCAGCATAAGGCATTCAACAAGTTCAATCGCCTTTTCTCTTGTAATCTGACCCGCTTTCATATCTGCTTCATAATAGGGATACCAGACCTGATCTATCCGTGTACCAGAGCCGTTTCCCCATCTAACCATATAATGCGCAGTTGTTTCAATTATCCAATAGAACTGGAGGCATTCCCTAAACGTTCTTGGGGGATTGGCAGGAACATGATCAAGTGTTGCAGCGACTTCTTCAAGATTCTTTTTAAGGTCTTTGTCAGTCTTTCCCTTAGCTTTTTCCCTGGCATGCTTAGCCATTCTTTCAGCATACCGCAGGATCGCTTTACCACTCCTTATCATTGCTTCCCAGTTATGTTTCTTTTCAATAAACTCAGCAGGATCCATACCATCAATCCTGCTGTTCATCTCTTTTATATTCGCTTCAGTTTTGTCAATTCTCGCCTGAAGCCCCTCTTTAAAAAGTACTTCATAATCATAGGCCGGGAGAAGACGCCCTTCTTCCCATATGTTGCAGACACAATTGCCATAGCCGGTTATCCTCTCTTTCATGTCATCAGGTAGTGATGATTTGATGATGGATGACAAACTCCGTTTTTCCCAGTAAGGACAGATATCTTCCACTATTTCCTTTCTCTCTTCATCAGTTACCATGTCCCTGAAACCGCCGGAGGTAACAGCATCCGGCATCCATTCTACATTGGTTTCCGGGTACCACCGCACTTCATCAGGCGCGCCGTTTGGATCGCCGACAATAGGTTCCTCGGGCCTTAAGAAAAGCGGCATCTCTTCCATAAGCATTTCAGTCATCCTGGCAAACTGGAACACCTTTGGCAGTCCTTCTGTCTCTCTAAATGCTTTTGTCACCAGTCTTGCCCGGTCCATATCGATCCGGATACCTTGCCTGAACTCCATCTTTCCAAGTCCCATCCCCACATCCATATAATCCTTTACGACCGCGGCTTTCCAGTACAGCTGGTCCCTGAGGCCTGCAGATCGTCTTGTGGAACCATATCCCCACTCATAAGGTTTTTTCTTAAGAACTCTCTCCTCAAATGAAACAGTACCGGGTTTTGGGATGCTGGTCTTTTTTTTCATTAACATGATTAAGGTCCCCCTTTTTTATGATATGAAAATAGTACTTAAACATTTTAAAATTTTGATGACTCCCAAGGCTGAAACAGTTTAACAAATTTGCATTCTACTTTAATGTCTCATATATACCGCAATGAGTAAATCAGGGGATACCTGATTTTCACCTTCGAAATGCCTGATTTTTTGTTTTCAACCGCTTAATTTCATTATATTTTTTCAACTAGCGACCATCACCTGTAATAAACCGTTATAAAAGCACGCTATTGTGTCTCATCTGCCTGAAACAGGAAATTGAAAATTAACATTAATTGGCATTGACAGCCTGAAAAAAAAATAATATAGAAATCGTTTCAATTTGTAGAAGAAAATTTTTAATGCTCATTTATATTTTAGGGGGTATCCAGAATGCATAAGATCCGGTTTTTTTCTTTAGTCTTCATATCTGCAGTATTGTTAGCCAGTTCATTTGTTATCGCGGGTCAGGTCTGCCTGCCGGATGATGTTATAACGTTAGATGCTTCGAAACAAGTTAAAGGTGTTAAAAAATTAGAAAGAACCGCAGTTCAATTCCCGCATGCTGATCACTTCATGTACAGCTGCAAAAAATGCCATCATACATGGGACGGCACATCACCTGTCTCCTCATGCAGCGCAAAAGGATGCCATGATCAGATAACAACCCCTGAAAAGCCTCTTGAAAAAGGGAAACTGACAGATGAAGCTTTAAAATATTATAAATATGCATACCACAAACAATGTAAAGACTGCCATCTAAAAATCAACGAAGAGAATAAAAAAGCAGAAGAGGCAAAAGCAGATCTTCCGACAGGATGCAATGCGTGCCATCCAAAAGAATAATTACTTAAAGGTCCAGTATATACCTTCAGAAATATTTACCTTTTTTCTTGAAAACCTTTACAACTTTGTATATTTTTTGTTGCACTTGAAACAGGCAGCCGTGGTTGCCTGTTTTTTAAAGAAATGCCTGGGTGGTGGAATTGGTAGACACAAGGGACTTAAAATCCCTTGGGCCTTGTGCCCGTGCCGGTTCGAGCCCGGCCCCGGGTACCAGTAAAATAAAAGGGTTAGCTGTCATGGCTGGCCCTTTTGTTTTCTGCTGCTGTTTTGCTCCCGAAATTTTTATAAACAGCTTTTTTACTGATTTAAATGCTTCAGCAGGCACAAAGGGACAAATTGGGACAGGAGAATATTTTATTATTAAAAGTAATTCTCATGTACCAAATTTTTTTTGTAATATCCGATAAATTGTTATATGATATTATGATAATATAAATTAAAAAAAGGTAATAAAAAAAAATGACATCACGCGCAAACCGGACAGAAAAAGAAAGAAGGAGACATTCAAGGATTGTGTTTAAACCTTTAAAAAGACCTAAATTAAAAATAAAGGAAAATGAATTTGAAGTTGAAAATATTTCTGAAGGCGGTATTAGATTTTTAAACCCAAACAACATTCATGTTTCCGCTGAATTTAATGGAACCATTACTTTTAAAGACGGAGATACATTTGAAATTGAAGGAAAGAAAAAATGGGAAAAAGAGGGTTCTGTTGGTGTTGCTTCAAAACATCCTGTTCCGCAAGAAATCGTGATAAAGGATGAGGATTATGTTTATATTGATTTGGAATAAAACTATAATATTCTCAGTCCTTACCATAATTTATACCTTAATAAGCGTAGCCCACCGATTTGCAACTTAAATTGTCATCAAGCCAAATTGTCATTCATTATGACTAAAGAAACCATGCATGAAGATTTACTGCCAGTGATGGCTGATCTTGAATCAGCTGTTGAAGCTAATGATGCACGTACAGCTGCATCAGCCCTACGACGATTGAATGAAGAAAAATTTATCTTATTGATTGAAACTTATCACACGGCGCGAATATCCTTTCCGTTCCCCGTGGACTCCTTTTCATCCTTCATTCTCATCCCCTCCATGATGATACTCATCAGGGGCTTTTTGATCTGAACCTCCCTGTTGTCAATAGTGTTAAAAATTTTTATTGAAGGCCTGTCCCAGCTAATCAGTTCATATGCGGCCTTTTCCCCGGTAACATCTCCGGTCACGGCATTGATCAGTTCCCCGTCTAAACAGCTCACACTGCCGCTTCGACCCTTATATGTTATTTCCAGAGTGCAGGCTCTTGACTCCAGGGAGACAAGCTGGAGAAAAGAAGCGAGATTAATCCCCTGAAGCTGTCCCTGAGTTCTGCTCAACAGCGTCTCATCCACTGCCCGAGACAGGGCTTCTATATCAAGAGGCTTCTTAAAACACTTGATGGAAGCAAGCTGGTTGTTTTTTTCCTCAAGAGCAAGGGACCAGTTTGCTGTCATAACAATTGCCGGGAGTTCAGGATACTTGCTGCTCATATAAGCAAGAAGTTCAAAACCATCCATCTCAGGCATCTCCAAATCAGTCAGTACCAGGTCAATTTTGTTTGTCTCTAAACAGTCAACCGCTTCTTTTCCATTACCTGCCACAAAAAAATTTAATTTGTCATCAAACTCTTTCAACTTGTTGACAAGAAAAGTGCGTACTACAGACACATCATCTACAACCAGGATGTTTGCCATTTCTTTCCCCCTCCTCCAGTTCCAGCAAAAACTCTCTTAGATAGAACGCCATCTTTTCTACCTTTTTTTCCAAAAGATCATATGTTTCAACTGCTTGCGATAAGTTTTTTTTACGTCTTAATTAGCTAATCCAAAAACTTATTTCTTACTCTTTAAGCTTCATCAAATGTTAGGGCTTTATTAATATAATCCATCAAATGATCATGGTTTAATGGTTTCCCAAGAAAGTACGTTGCTCCTAGGTCTAGGAGTTCTTTTGCATCGTCAATTTTTACTATAGCAGATATAATAATTATTGGTAATGCTAGAAATTGCTCTCTGCTTCGAAGTATTCGGACCAACTCTTTACCGGTCATTTCCGGCATCACAACATCAGTTATTAAAAGATCGATACTTGGATTATCTTCCAAAAGATGTAAAGCTCTTACTCCGCTCGAGCTGAACAGGGGTAGATGGCCTGATTGTTCTATCACACTTGCGATTACTTTTTGCAAATATATATCATCATCAGCTATCAAAATAATTTTCATTGATCCTTCCCCTTTACTATTGTGTCCCATAATCGACCTCTGATCATATCATCATCACAAGACCATTATGCTAAAATAGCGTAACCTCACCTGAATTCTTTACTTCATAGTCTGCAGCATGCTTCTTCTTTGCCTCATCAAAAATAATCTTCGGCTGTATTTTTCTTTTTACGACTTTCATGTTTGCTTCGTTGGTATCTGTGTGGAAATAAATTTTCCTAGCATTTGATCCCCCAAGATCATGACTGATAAGTCTGATCTGCTCTGATTCTAAAAATTTCACAACAAAATCAGATGTTTTTCCTCCAACACATTTTTCAATGCAGCTGTACGGAAGAATCCTTGCGCCGCCAAAAACTTTTGCTTCAATATTTTCACGTTTTCCGCCAAGCTTTAATATCTCTGTGATCAGCAATTCCATTGTGTTTACACCATAGCGAGCGGAATCATCAAAATTCTTCATATCCGCTTTCCCCGGCAGGATCATGTTATTCATTCCGCCTATCCCGGTTTCTGGTTCAAACATACATACCCCCACACTCGACCCTAAGAGTGTATGGATAATTACCGGTTCCTTACTCGCAAACACCTCACCTGTGTTTATAACGACTAATTTTTTCATTTAGAATTCTCCCTGATCAACATTAGTAAAGTATCCTTATATAATATCTCCGGCTGTTTTATCTCAGCCGTTAACCGCTTTATATCTTTCATTTTTAATACCATTGAAAATAATAACCTCCCTCTTCCGGGGTTCTAGTATCTCCCGTTTTACGTATCTGAGGTAGTTCTTCTCTTTGGCAATAACCTCTTGCTGTTTCTTTGCTAGCGTCCGTTTGAGAAATACATCCCCTGTATCTGTGTGGAAAAAAATATTTCGGATATTAAAACCGCCCAGGTCATGACTGACAAGCCTAATTTTCTCAGTATTCAGAAAATCCACTACAAATTCTGAAATTCTAATTCCCACTCCTTTTGTCTTGGATAATTCTGGAAGAATCTGCCCGCCGCCAAAAGCTTTGGCCAGAAGTTTACGACGGTTGCCTCCATATTTCATAACTTTTGTGACAAGAAGTTCCATGGCATTAATACCAAACCGGGCTGTATCATCATACTTGTTCATGTCTGGTTTTCCCGGAAGGAGGATGTGGTTCATTCCGCCTACACGCGCTATAGGATCGTATAGACAAACAGCCACACACGATCCCAGAAGAGTAAAAAGAATTGCGGGTTCACTGCTGGCATAAGATTCACCAGTGTTAACCATGATCCGTTTTTTTTCCATTACAAGCCTGTCTATTTTTAAAATATCATTTTATCAATTCCATTAAAAAGAAGCGGGATCTACGCTTGCCAGACTCCGTGTGGTTTCACTTCGACCAGCCATCCAGCACCTAGCACCATATCTTTTTAATCTTTTACTCCTCTATTCATCTATCTCCTTAAACTATTTTCCTATACACCGTCGGCGAAACTGATACCAGCGGCAGATTAAAGCCGCCCAGCGCCTCAGTGTGACCCATGAAAAGGTATCCACCATGTTTTAAATATCGGCATATTCGTTTCAGCAGTTTCTCTTGAGTCTGTTTTTCAAAATATATAATGACATTCCGGCAAAAGATGATATCCATTGCATATGCCAAGTTAAAATCATCAGCCATAAGATTCATCCGGTGAAACGCGACCCTGTTTCTTAGCCGGGGGATTATTCTTATCAGCTTTTTTTTCCTTTCTTTTGATCGTAAAAGATACTCCTTTTTATATTCCATGGGAACATCTTTGACCAGATCTTCATTAAAAATCCCCGTTTCAGCTTTTTTCAGCGCTTCAGCTGAAATATCTGTAGCCAGAATGTTATACTCTATCTGATTATCTGGATGACAACTTGAAAAAGTTTCCAAAACCATTGCCAGTGTATACGGCTCTTCACCAGTGGAACAGGCAGCGCTCCACACGGAGATCCGCCGATACCGGCCATTCAGCATTTCCGGCAGGACTGTCTCTCTAAGAAAATCAAAATGATCCGGTTCCCTGAAAAAATCTGTTTTGTTGGTTGTTACTACATCAATCATATGAACAAGCTCATTCTTCATGCCTTCCGTACTAAACAGGTAATGACAGTAATCCTTATACGACGGAATTCTCAGGCTGCGCAGCCTCTTGCGTAGCCTTGATTCGAGCATTTCTTTTTTATGCGGAGGCATCTTGATTCCAGTCCGGGTCTGAATAAATGCCCCCAACCGTTTGAATTCTCTTTCAGACAGCCTGGCGTCCAGATATTCACGTCGTACACTGGGGATCATCGTTTGCCCTTTTTTTATTTCTCAAACTTTTTATCAAGCGAGTCACCGCCGACACTCACTTTTAAAGGATCTTCAATTGCCGCTTCACCCATATCAAGGTCAATACCTCTTATACCGCCTCTATATGTTCCGGCTGATCCTCACTGTTGACTATATCCATTTCCCCCTCAGCATCCTGCACGCTGACCAGCTCTTCATCAGAAAACACACTATCTACATCAAGGATGATAATAAATTCATCATCCTTTTTGCCCATACCTTTGATAAATTCCGTTTTAAGACGCATACCGATCTTTGGAGGGGGCTCTATGAGGTCAGGTTGCAGTGTTAATACCTCTCGCACTGAATCAGCTAAAGCCCCGAGGCTAGTGCTTTCACCATCCAGTGTAATCTCTATGATAATAATGCAGGTATCTACAGTTTTTTCAGTTTCCGGCATACCAAACTTTAACCTGAGGTCAACCACTGGAACCACTTTACCTCGCAGATTGATTACCCCCCGCATAAAATCAGGCATCTTGGGCACTTTTGTGATCTCTGTAAAATCCAGGACCTCTTTCACCTGGATAATATTCAGGGCGTAGATTTCCTGGTCCAGATTGAAAGACAAGTACTGCCAGCTTTCGACCGTCGTCTCTTCAGTCATATTATTCATCCACTTGATTTAATATGGTTAATAACCTGGTCTCGCTAGAAGCGCTTTATCTGTTTCACTTCACCGTTCATGCAGCTTTCACAAGTTTATCCAAATTTAATATTAACGCCACAGTACCGTCACCAAGTATGGTTGCACCGGAAACATCTTCGGAATGTTTCATGGCTCTGCCAAGCGGTTTGATCACGGTTTGATGACTTCCAATAACTCTGTCCACAACAACACCGATCCGTTGTCCGTCTACGCCTGTAATCACAACATGCTCCATTTCCGGAGGGTCACTCTGTATATCAAAAGACTTTCGCAGGCGAATATATGGAACCAGTTCACCGCGCACATTAAGAAAATCCCAGCCCTGTGCTCTGTCCACATTTTCCTGGGAAAGTTCAACACACTCTTCAACAGAAGAAAGTGGTAATATAAATTTGTCGCCTTCCATTTCAACCAGAAAGCCTTCAATAATAGCAAGCGTCAGGGGCAGTTTTAGTGTAACTGTTGTGCCTTTTCCTTTATCGCTGTCTATTTCAACAGAACCCCTTAACGCTTCAACGCTCTTTTTAACAACATCCATACCCACACCGCGCCCGGAGACATCTGTAACCTTTTTTGCTGTTGAAAAACCCGGAGAAAAAATAAGCTGCAAAATCTCTTTTGGGGTCATCTCTGTGCCAGGAGCTATGATTTCTTTTTCTATTGCTTTTTTATAGATCACATCAGGATCAAGGCCGGCGCCGTCATCTGATACACTGATCAGCACATACGCACCGGAATGTTCGGCAGACAATAATATTGTCCCTTGTGAAGACTTTCCTGCGGATTCTCTTGTTTCCTTGCTTTCTATACCATGATCAATACTGTTACGAAGGATATGTACAAGCGGTTCATTCAATTTTTCGATAACCGTTTTATCAAGCTCGGTCTCAACCCCATCGGTTATAAGCACAATATTTTTTTCCAAATCTTTTGAGAGATCGTGGACCAGACGTTTAAAACCCGTGAAAGTTATTCCGAACTGCACCATACGGATACTCATTGTGTTGTCCCTGAGCCCGTCCGTCAGGTTTTCAATATTTTCGGCAATCGACGTCAACTCGGGAATATCCTCGTAAACAGCAAGCTGACTGAGGCGCTCCTGCACAGTAACCATTTCTCCCACCAAATTTACAAGCTTGTCCAGCTTTTCGGCGGGCACCCTGACGCTTGATGCGAGAACAGATCCACTTTTTTTCTTGCGAACTTTTTGTATATGCTTTTGTTCTGAAAGAGCAGAACTTATCTTGCTTTTAGATACAACGTCTTGCTCCACCAGAAGCTCACCAATTTTTTTCTGTTTTTCATCCTGTTTTTGTAGTATCGGTACAAGATTTTCCGCAGTAATATCACCCCTGTCTAAAAGAATCTCGCCAAGCTTATCCCTTTTAGGCTCTTTATCTAAAATGGTTCCATCATCGATAATATCAATATCCACTTCACTGCTATCCTCGACAAAAATAAATATATCCCTTACTTCGTCAAGACTCTTTTTGGTTGTGAGAATAATATCCCAGTCAGTATAACAGGCCTTGTGATCGTATTCATTTAAAAGGGGGATTCTGTCAATATGGGCGATTATATCACATTCTCCAAAACCGCGCAGTTCTTTTAAGAGTAGTAGCGGATTTGTGCCGGTGGTAAAAATATCAACTGAAGGACGAAAACGGATTCTATACGTCATATCAGAAGAAGAAGCGTCCTCAGATACACTTTTTAAAATACCTGCAGTTTTGGTATCATGTTTTTCTGGAGAATCCTCTATGAGAGGGACCAGTTCATTCAGAGCTGTTAAGATTTCTTCCGATATAAAATCATTATCTGCCTTATTCTCATCGCCTGCATCTAGCATTGTTTTCATATGATCACTAGCTGTCAGGGTCAGGTTTATAAGGTCATTGGTTATGTTTACCTTCTTGTTTCGTACAAAGTCGAAAGCTGTTTCAAGATTGTGGGCAAAGTCCGATATATCATTAAAACCGAACATCGAGCCGGTCCCCTTGATCGTGTGCAATATCCTGAAAGTAGAATTGATTTGCTCAATGTCATCGTAGCCCTCCTTCATTTCTAATAACTTGGCTTCAAGATCCGAAAGAAGCTCAAGGGCTTCTATCTTAAACATGTCTTTGTATTCTTGATCCTGCATCTAGATATCCTGAGAAGTTATATTGATGTTTCGAATCGATAGAAAAGCAAATGGCCGCAACTTCAATGTTTAGTCAACAAGTTTCCGAACCACTGATAACAGCTTTTCAGGATTAAAGGGTTTTGTGATCCATCCCGTAGCCCCCGCAGCTTTACTGACCGCTTTTATGGAATCATCTGATTCTGTTGTTAGTACCAGAATAGGAATGAATTCATATTCTGGTATAACACGTACAGAACGTATAAATTCATTTCCGTTCATCTCCGGCATATTAAGATCAGTAACAATCATTCGAGCATTTGATCCAGAAAGTTTATCTAGTCCATCCCTGCCGTCCACAGCCTCAATAACATCATACCCCGCATCTTTTAACGTTTTATTCATCATCGCACGTATTGTAGGTGAATCGTCTAATATCATAATGTTCTTACTCATGTTATTTTACCCCCTCCCACAAACATTTTTTTCAGGATTTTTCCTCTTGCTTGTTTTTATTAAGAAGCGTTTCATTGAACTAATTTACATTAATCTCATCATGCCTTTCCATTGCTTGTTTAAGATCCTTACCGTGGATAACTGATTCAGTTGTGATGATCGCTTCAACAGAGCTGAAGGTATTCGGTTCCTCAGCGGTTATCTGGAGGCACCCCTCTTCATCGAGATAAAAATATATAACAACTGGAGACTTCCGCGGCATGCCAGGCGGAAGGATCATCATTGCCGTACCGATATGTACTGAATCATCAATCGGCACATGCTTTTCACATTTGTCATTTTCCATTATACGGACCATGACCTTTTCTTGATTTTCAACCCCTGTATAAAAAGCCCGTGTATAATTTGTCGGTACTGTAGTGTTTTTCTGAATAAGATTATAGACTATTTTTTCCTTGTCAGCTGGATTCTTCACAACAATACCAAAGCTTTTGCTGGCCACATCTACAATAGAAATCATGGATCTCTGCATGGTAAGAAGATCAAAACCTAATTCATCGGCCATCTCTTGGGCTGTCTCTTTTATTAACTGTTCAGTAGCCACCCCGATAACGTCAGCAGCATCTGTTTCACCATCACCCGGGGTGAAATCCATACCTGTTTTTTTAGCAATCCGTTTCGCCAGTCCATCGTGAAGGGAAAACTTCCAGCCGCATATCGCGGCGCCTTTTGACACAGCCTCATCCGGAGCAAACACTCTTGGGGTCTTTGAAAGCTCCTGTTCTACACGTTTTGCGACAAGAGGCATGCGTGTAGAGCCGCCGACAAAAATGATCTCGTCAAAGTCTTTGTAACCCTTTTTCGCTGCCTCTTCAAGCACATCACGAGTAAAAGCAATGGTTCTGTTTATTAGGGCCTGGGTGAATTCTTCAAATTCCTTTCTCGCCATTTCTATCTTTGCTTTTTTCCCCATATATGAAATTAATACAGGGGCTATTTGTCTATGTGATAATGTCTTTTTTGTTTTTTCGGCAGTGATTTGAAGATCCTGGTAGGTGTCTGGATCATCAAGGATATTGACTCTTGCACCAGTATTTTTTTGAAACTGATCTGCCAAGTGCTGAACAATACGATCATCCCAGTCCTTGCCGCCAAGATTCTGACTGCCGCCTGTGCAAATAACATTTAGCGAATCCGGTTGAATGTTAATCATGGTAATATCAAAAGTGCCACCCCCCAGATCATATACCAGAACATCTTTTTCTACATCAAAACTCATAAAACCGTATGTAATAGCTGCTGCAGTAGGCTCATTTATAATCTGGCGCACATTGTATCCGGCAATTTCACCTGCTATACGCGTTGCCTCACGTTCGTTAATGCCAAAATATGCTGGGCACGTAATGACAATGTCCGTTATCTCTTCGCCCAGATATTGTTCCGCATCCTGTACAAGTTTGCGTATGATAAAGCTTGCAATCTCTTCAACCCGATATGTTTTTGAATTATGACTGAAAGAAAAGTTCGGATCTCCCATATGCCGTTTAACACAGGTTACTACTTTATCAGGATACATTCTAGAGCTGTCTTTTGCCACATTTCCAACAATGATATCGTTGCCATCAAAAAATACAACTGAAGGTGTTGCAAGCTCATTTTCAGCATTGGGCACGACAACAGCTTCTCCATGGTCATTGACATACGCAATAGACGAATAAGTGGTACCAAAATCTATCCCGAATACTTTTTTGAGTTTATTTCTCATCTTATCACCATGCTATTAATTATTATATTCTATAAATTCTTTTTTTTTCCCATATCTGAAAACTCATGAACATTTTCTTCGATAAAAACTGATAACATCTGAGAATCAGTCCTGCCGAGCAGTCTCCCCTTTTCTTTCCCCTTACTAAAAACAATAAAGGTTGGATCCCCAACGATTTCAAACCGTATTAATATTTCATTGAAGTTTTCATCCACCATGCATACCTTTATACTCGATCTCATTGCTTCAGCTACCGTTTCAAGAACTTGCAGTTGTTCCCTAAAGATATGGTCCCTGCGTATATACGCTAACAGGACTGGATCCTCTCCATTCAAGTCATCCAAACTAAATTTGTAAGTATTAAGACCAATCATTTTAAGCAAAAATCCTTTTGTTTCAGAAATTTTTATGGAAATACCGGTACAGCACTATGTTGTTTCTGGACTATCTGGCTTGCCTGACCATGACTTGCATCTCGATTTAATTTGAAATAATTCATCGTTTTTTGGAGTTTTACAGCCATTAAAACAAGCGTATACGAAGTCGATGACATTTCTTCTGAAGAAGCCGCGTTTTTCTGTATAGCAGTATCAAACATCTGAATGGCCTTATTGGTCTGCTCGACACCAGAGTTCTGCTCACTGGAAGCAGCATTAATCTCCTGCACAAGCTCAGCTGTTTTCCTGATATCAGGAACAATCTTTTCCAGCATTTTTCTAGCATTTGCTGCTATTGTGACACTAGCAGTGGATAGCTCGCCTATCTCAGCGGCCGCGACTTGACTCCTTTCCGCCAGTTTACGTACTGCATCTGCAACAACAGCAAACCCCTTTCCGTGCTCGCCTGCCCGTGCGGCCTCAATTGCCGCGTTTAGGGCAAGCATATTTGTCTGGCGTGATATCTCCTCTATAATATTAATTTTTTCAGCAATTTTAGTCATGGCGCTTACTGTCTGGGCTACAGCTTCCCCTCCTTTTTCTGCATCTTCAGCAACACGAAGGGCAATAACTTCCGTCTGTTGCGCGTTGTCAGCATTCTGTTTAATATTTGCAGACATCTCCTCCATGGTTGCTGAAACTTCTTCAGCGGAAGCAGCCTGATTACTCGCACTTTGCGAAACTTCTTCTGAACTCTCCCCCATCTGCTGGCACCCTGAAGCGACACTATCAGCAGATACTTTTACTTCTCTGACAATATTATTTAGATTTTTAATCATTTTTTTCATTGACCTGAGAATCTTACCTGTCTCATCCCTGCCATCATTACTTTCAATTTTTACTGTCATGTCACCTTCAGCGATTTTTTCTAAAGTATTCACTGCTTCATTTAAGGGCTTGACAATAAAGGAGGTCGTAAACAATGAAATTACAGCAGCCAACATCAAAAATATTGCTGCCATAAAAAGAACACTTTTTAGTAAAAGCGTATTTTTATGATTCAAGTATTCCGCAGATTTAGATATTTCATTCAGCTCAGTCCAAAGTAT
Organism: Desulfobacterales bacterium; assembly: GCA_028277765.1. GTDB lineage: Bacteria > Desulfobacterota > Desulfobacteria > Desulfobacterales > SURF-7 > JANQFQ01. The sequence continues at coordinate 31,446 of JANQFQ010000116.1, read as the reverse complement.
TTCAGATCTGGATAACTGAAACTCTTCAAGTCGCGTCTTTAAATTGGATATACCCCGAGATATATCACCCAGGTCAGCCAGCTCAATGCTTTCAGGGTTAGCAAGATATTTTAATGTAAATACAGTGCCATCTTCAGCATAACGGTAAAAATCATTCAGGACCGTCTGCAGTTCAGGATCTACGTTTCCAACTTTAATTGTTTTTTTTATCGATTTTTCAATTGATTTAACATCCATTTTAACTTCTTCAATAAGCAGGGTGTTATTATTTTGGATTGCTTCTAATAATTTACTTCTAACTTCCTTAAAATAATCGATAAGTTCATAAGAGATATTGTTGTGGGGCAGCGTAACAAAAGCCAATTGCTGTGAGGTCGTAGAAAATGAAGAGAATTGACTTAAGCTTTTTACAAGCGAAACTGTTATTGCTCCTGTTATAAACATGACAATTATACTTATAGAACAGTATCCTAGAATTATTTTCTCACTAACAGACAGTCGGTTCTTTATCAGTTTAAGCATTCCGCGCCTTTCATGTTTTTTAACTAAAAACACCAAAAAAAGAGTTTCAATATTTATGCCAGAACAGACAACATCTTTATAATTTTATTTTTTATCTGTTTTATCAATAGCTTATTAATGCACATGAAAATATGGAGCTGTAAACGGTGTGGAAAAGTGTAACATGTGTTACGCTAATGTAGCGTTACACTTATGTAAATAATTTACTTCTATTTTAGCAGCAACGTTAGGAGAATCTAACTTTTTTATTCAGGAGGCTGGACGATATTATGTCGGGCGATCTTCCTATATATACCCTGCCTGCTCAAGCCGAGCCGGCGTGCGGCCTTAGCTTTGTTCCAGCCCGCCCGGTTTAATGCCTGGAGAATCCTTTCTTTTTCATCTGTATATTTTTCCGATGAAGCGATATCTGGTGATGTTGACCTTTCACTTATTTCAGATGGAAGATGGTCAGGCATAATAACCCGTTCCTGGCATAAAACAAAAGCATGTTCAATAGCATGTTCGAGTTCTCTGACGTTGCCCGGCCAATGATAGCGCATAAATATATTCATGGCCTCACCAGATATCCCGTCAATATGCTTTTTGAAACGTTCATTGAATTTATCGCAAAAATGATTGGCCAGAAGCGGAATATCTTCATTTCGTTCCCTGAGAGGCGGCATTTTAACCTCAACAACATTCAGCCTGTAATAAAGATCCTCTCGGAATATGCCAAGCCGGATATTCTCTTTTAAATCACTGTTGGTAGCAGCAAGTATCCTTACATCCACTTCAATTGTTTTGGAATCACCTACCCGTTCAAAATTGCGTTCTTGAAGAACACGTAAAAGCTTAAGCTGAATCAAGGGAGAAATATCGCCTATTTCGTCAAGAAAGATGGTGCTGCCATCAGCCATTTGAAAACGGCCGGCCTTGTCCTTTACGGCACCCGTAAATGCCCCTTTGACATGACCGAACAACTCACTTTCAAGTAAACCCTCAGACAAGGCACCGCAGTTAACGGTAACCATAGGTATAGCAGCCCTGATACTGTTATAGTGAATTGCTTTAGCCACCAGTTCTTTGCCTGTACCACTTTCACCTGTAATTAAAACAGTCGTATCTGTATCGAAAAGATTTTCCATAAGCGTATAAACCTGCTGCATCTTATGGCTCTTGCCAATAATATTATTGAATTGATATTTTTCTTTCAGTTCCATTTCCAGGGAAGTAACCCGGGAAAAATCCCTGATCACAAAAACAGCCCCTTTATGCTTGCTGTCTCTATCTACCAGGGGCGTACATGTCAATTGAACCACTTGACCCGGTCGCTCTGAATGGCCGCACATTACCCTGTATTCTCTAATCATTCTTTTTGTTTTCAGAGTCTCTTTTATTGCTTTGTGACATAAAGAATTGCATTTTGTATGAAGTCTATCGATTTTTTTTTCAAGAATCTCCTCAGGAAATATACCGCATATATTAGCGGTGGCTTCATTGGCTTCAATTACTCGCATATTATTATCCACAGTAATAACAGCATCATTTAAGCTCCTGAAAATGGCATCCAGATTGTTCCGGTATCTTTCGCTTTCCCGCTCAACAAGTAATGCCTTCCATGCCCTTTTAACGGTCTGTATAATAATATCCGTATCAAAAGGTTTCTCGATAAAATCATAGGCACCTTCTTTTATTGATTTAACAGCTATCTCCTTGGAAGCATAACCGGTTATGATAATCGTTAAAATAGCGGGATTGATGTCCCTGGCAGCCTTTATAAGATCCAGTCCGTTCATTTCTTCCATATTAATATCCGCCAGAAGAATATCAAAGGCGGATTCATTCAGCAGATGAATAGCTTTACCAGGTGATTCCGTTCCGACAACTTCGAAACTATCCTTGAGACATTTGACCAGAACCTCGAGAATAAAATCATCATCATCCACAGCAAGTATGCGGGGATAAGAAGTTCTTATCATCTCTTCAATTCCTCCAGAAACCTTTTTAACAACGACACTATCTGCTCAGCCACTAGTTCCAGATCAGCATAAAGCCTTTCGGCTTGTGACAGGTCACCCTCTTGACCCGCTATTTCCAATTTTAACGCGTAGTCGGGTGCCTTATCCGAAAAAAAGCCGAGTCTCCCTTTAAATAGATGAGATGTTTTTTTTAGGGCATTCGCATCACAAGCATCAATCGCTTTTTTTATGTCTGCCAGGTAATCCGTATATTCATTGCAAAATTTTAATGTCAATTCCGCAACAAGGTCTTTATTTTTCCCTATTCTCCTAAAGCATAAATCCGGATCAAACAAATCATCTGCCGCATGCTTTAAGCTGTTATTCGAACCGGACTTTTCAATATTTTGGCTGAATCTGTCGACAATTTTAAATAAATCTTCGGCCTCAATCGGTTTGGAAATATAATCGTCCATACCTGCTTTCAGGCATTTTTCTCTATCCCCCTCCATTGTGTGGGCTGTCATGGCAACAATAGGAACTCTTTTGGTGTTCGTCCTTGTTTCAAAATCTCTTATTCTCCCTGTTGCTTCAAATCCATCCATTTCAGGCATCTGGATATCCATAAAGACCAAATCATAATCTTTTTTCCATAATAAATCCAAGGCTTCTTTGCCGTTGTTCGCCATATCGACGTCAAAACCCTCAAGTAGACCAAGGGCTATCTTCTGGTTGAAAATATCGTCTTCAACTAAAAGGATATGAAAATCTTGTTTTTCATCATCTGTAAGTGGATGCCTAGTAAGCACCGATTTTTTACCGGCATCAGCCTCACTCAGTGTTGATACAATACAGTTAAAAAGCTGAGAAGGCTCAATCGGTTTGGTTAAATACGCGGCAAATCCGATTTGGTTCAGGCTGTCAGCATCACCGCGCATGCCACCGGCATTTAGCATAACCACAGAGGTTTCTTTAAATACCGCCTCTTCAGTTATCTGACGACCAAGTTCTTCAGCAGCCTCATTTACCAGGTAGTCAATAATCACAAGGTGAAAAGGGTCATTATTATCAATGCCATTTCGTAGAAGTGACAACACATCCTCATTGGTTGAAGACGTTTCATATTGGCAGTTCCAAGCTTCCAGATAGCTTGAAATTACTTCAAAACTGGCCGGCGCATCGACAGCTGCTAGAATCCGCTTACTTTTAATGTTGGCAGGAAGAGTCGTTATCTTTACTTTGTTTTGTATTTCCAAAACAGCTGTAAACCAGAAGCTTGATCCTTTATTCTCCTTACTTTGAAAACTGATCTCGCCCCCCATTATTTCAGTAAGCTTTTTTGAAATGACAAGTCCCAGTCCTGTTCCACCATATTTACGTGTGGTTGAAGAATCCAGCTGGGTAAACGCTGTGAAAAGAGAGGACTGCCGGTCATTCGGGATACCGACACCTGTGTCCGTGATCGTAAAGCGTATAACCGCATGCGTATCGGTCCTGCTATCTATGCATGCATGTATGGCAACACTCCCTTTATAAGTAAACTTAACAGCGTTTCCCACAAGGTTTGTAAGAACCTGGCGCAATCGCCCTGGATCCCCAATGAATACCGGAGGGATGTCTCTGTCGATACTGAATTCAATTTCAATCCCTTTTTCCGCAGCTGCCGTAAGGAACATATCTTTAACACTTTTGAGCATTGTGCTGATGTTAAAATCAATCGTATGCAGATCCAGCTTTCCGGCCGCGATCTTGGAAAAATCGAGGATATCATTGATAATGGCCATAAGGGTGCTTGAAGATGCTTTTATCATTTCAAGATACTGACGCTGTTCAGGAAGATTATCCATTCCCATCAGCAAATTAGCCGAACCGAGGATTGCATTCATCGGCGTACGAATCTCATGACTCATATTAGCAAGGAATTCACTCTTTGCATTGTCAGCCTTTTTAGCCTCTTCAGCCATCTGATTCGCGTGCTCAATAGCCTGCAGAAGCCGACGGTTGGCTTCTTCGGTTTCAGCCTTGGAAAGCATGAGTTGCTCTTCCGCCTGTTTCCTCTCAGAAATATCACGGGTAATACCCACGATACCAACGGGCACACCTTCATTATCCCGCAGGAAAGACGCGGTTACTTCAGCCCAAACAGGATGGCCATCCTTATGGTATTGTTGAATCTTCAAGGTTCTTGATCTTATAGGATCCCTGTCCGCATCATTGGCGAGTTCTTCACCGATCATTTCTGTTGCAAGCGCATATGATGTCGGTGTCATCCATGCTTCAAGCCTCTTACCCAGATACTCGGCAGGAGCATAACCAAAGATTTTTTCAGTTGAAGGACTGAGGTATGTATAACAGAGGTCCATATCTAATGCCCAGATTGAATCATTTTCATTATCCGGCATTATACGGAACCTGTTTTCATTTTTCCCCAAGGCTTCTGTTGATAGTTTCAGATCATTAATATCGAGACATGTCCCGATACATCGTACAGCAATATTATCGTTATCCCATTCTACTATCTTGCCGCGGAGCGATATCCACATATATTCACCGGATTTGGTTAAAACTTTGCATTCATTCTCCACGGTTTCTGTTTGCCCTTTAATGTACTGCCCAAATGTTTGGGTTGCCTGCTCCAGGTCATCAGGGTGAAGGAGTTTTAACCAAGCGTCTATATGGGGTTCGAAGTCATCAGGCTCATACCCCAAAATCTCGAAAGAACGCCTGTCCAGATTCAAAACACCAGTCTGCATATTCCAGTCCCATAAGCCAAAATTAGACCCATGTAGAGCCAGCCCCATTCGTTCTCGGCTCTCCTGTAATACTCTTTCAGATACCTTACGGTCGGTTATATCGCGTGTAATACCAATAATACCATTAGGCATTCCATGTTGATCCCTCAAAAATGACGTGGTAACTTCAACAAAAACCGTATATCCATCCTTATGATATTGTTCAAGTTCCATTGACCGTGATTGTGATCGGTTTGTATTGCCATCAGTTTCCCTGGCAAGCTCCTCTTCAAGCACTTCTATCATAAGATTATAAGATTCAGGTGTGAATATCTCCTCAACAGTCCATCCTAAATATTGTTCAGGTGGATAACCTGTTATTTTTTTGATTGCTGGGTTGACATAAATAAACTGATGATCCATGTTGATCATCCATATAGCATCGTGAACATTATTAGCTATCATGCGATACTTACTTTCACTTTCTTTCAGGGTGTCCCTTTCATTTTTCAGCACGTTAACTCTGTTTTCTAATTCTTCATAAGTTAGTTTTGTAGGCATTTGAACGTCCTCAAAATTATATACTTATCATACTAACTTTTCTATTCCAGGGGACCACTTTAAAAGAATAGATAACTATCGAATTTATTTAATACATTGAACAACAAGTACTAGTAGAATTGAGCAGAATGGTTATAACATTTTTTTAGCCATAAATCTTAGCTGTTGTATAAAAATTAAACCATATAAATTTTGGTTAATTATATATTTATCTTTATATTAAATAAAAGTAAATCATAAAAGCTGGAATGCCATCAGAATAGATAAGGCAGGCTTCATAGAGCAGCCTGCCTTTAATGTCATCTTTTACTTATCTTCATGCCCCTTGAAATTTGATCTGTTTTGTTTTAAACTCTGCCATCATTGATCGCCTTTTGTGTATTTGTATAACTTATTAGAATGTTTATAGTTCAGATAACCGCCTTTACATATACTCATTAAGAAAAACGTGTGATAAAATAACGATAAAAAAGTGGGGTATATAACACCAGAAGATGAATAATAGATTGAAAGCGAACATACTGATTTGTATAGTGTATTTGAAGAGTTATATCGTGGTTTCTCTTCTGTTTTATTTCATATTCAACGTTCCGTCGGTATTGGCTTTTAATAACCCAGATCCTGCTGTCAACAACATCCCGAATGTACTCATCTCATTTGATCCAGACAATGAAATAGAATACGCTATTGTTGTAGAAAAAATGACACAAAAATTATTCCTGTATGCTTTTGACGGCACATTCCAGCTTCTGTTCAGTTTTAAATGTGCCACAGGTGAAGTACCCGGTGCAAAGCTTCGTTCTGGTGACAGAAAAACACCTGAAGGGGTTTACTTTTTTTTAAATGAATATATCGATGAAAACCTTGATCCTATATATGGTACCAGGGCTTATCCAATGGATTATCCTCATATTTTTGACCAGGTAGCCGGGCTTAAAGGATATTCAATATGGCTGCATGGAACAAACCGGCCCATCATAGCGCGTAGCTCAAACGGCTGTATTGCTCTAGCGAACAACGATATCAACAAGCTTTCCAAATATATCACACTGAACAGAACACCTATTATTATTGTAGATAAAATAAAACTGGTGTCGGTCAATTCTATAAACAGAATAAAGAACAACTTATTGAAGTTTATCAATCAATGGAATCAAACTCTTGAGAAAGGCACTTTTAAAGAGTTTATCAAATATTATGATTCTGAATACTCAATTGACTTAAGTTGGTGGCCTGAATGGGATAATGTTAGAACCGGGCTCACAAAATCAAAACATCCGTTTTCTGTTGAAATAAAAAAAATATCAATTCTAAAAAACAACAAAATATACGTAGCCGTGTTTGATCAGGTATTTAAATCTTCTGGACGGAACCAATATACTGGAACAAAAAAACTCTTTTTTTCCCACTGGGGTGGTAAATTCAGAATCATCGGTGACGTTTACCAGTATTTCCCTGTAAGAGAAAAGGAGGATATTGACATATATCCGGTTGTATTTGCGGGTAAGCATCAGTGGGACATGCTTACTGTAGAAAATGAGATTGCAATGCTGATTGACCGATGGCTCAAAGCATGGTCGTCCAGGGACATTGATACGTACGGCAGCTGCTATGCGAGTGATTTCCGCTTCAAAAAAATGGGTCTTCCTGAATGGCTGGAATATAAAAAAAATCTGAACCAGAAATACAGTTATATACATGTCTCAATAGACAACCTGATTATCAAAATCGGTAAAACCAATAAAGCGACATTTGTCCAGCATTATAAATCAAGCAATTATGAGAGTGTGGGGGTAAAAGAACTTATCTTTAAACGTGAAGTCGAACAATGGAAAATATACCGTGAAACAAGTATCGGCCCGCCCAGAGAACCGGAAAATATTTTATCGAACAGCATTGACACAAAACATGCTTCTGCCACAGAGAAGTAGAAAGGTACCTCAAATGTCCTGACCAATACTTGCTTTTACATACAGTGTAAAATTGCATCGAGTTGCATTTGTTTCAAAAGTTATTAATCCGGATCCCGCTAAAGACGGGATCCGGATTTTTTAACATTTATTTAGCAGCATAGTTTTTAATAGAATCTGACACTGTCTGTAAAATCAAATCTAGACTTTTAAAGCTTCTCATGAACACTCTGTAGCTTATCGTCCATTGTTTGTTTCCGATCTGTTCGCGTGCCGAGTTTTACTGTTGTGGTAATGCGGGGCGCTCCCATATCATGGATCTTTTCATGGCACTGTTTTAAAGCACCAAAAACGGTCTCCCATTCACCTTCAACATTTGTACCGTATGCGTGCAGATGAGACTTCAGTCCCAATCCGTCAAAAATTTCCTGACATGCCACAACATACTTTGAAACGGAAACACCTACACCGAGCGGAACCACACAAAAATCAGCGATAACATTCATGTCTTCACCCTGAGTTTTTATATTTATAGTTATTAGTCACGGGATCACGGTTTCAGACTTTTATGCCGGCTGTTTCCTTGATCCCCCGTATATGTATTATGAATTTTTCGAACAATAAAATCAAGCATCAAGGTTTTTAAATACCTCACTAAAAAAAAAGCGGGATCAACGCTTCACTACGACCATCCCCCATCATCTAGAGGCTGTATCATAATCCATTTTCATCTAATATTTGTTGTTCCGTGATCGTGCGCGTAATCGATTCCCTTGTTTTTATTGCATTTAAATCTCAGTTCTTCGATTACGAGTACGAGCACCGCTCCCTTTGGTCACTGAGCACGAGCACGATTTTAATTACGACACAGCCTGCTAGCATCCAGCATTTCTTCTTCCACTCAGCACTCAGCACTCAGTTCTGTCTACTATCCAGCATAAAAACGTATGTGAAAACTCTTGACATTCACCCCCTTTTTCATTAAACATGTCGAACTTATAATATTAGTGTTTTCCTATTTAAATATCATTTAAATACAAATAGTTAAAGGAATAATAATGACAACTACGAGAACAGACACAGAAAAAACGCTTATTGGTTTAGATGAAAAATCCCTTCAACTGGTCATTGATACAATTAGGTCCCTGAGAAAAAAACTGCTTACCAAGGAAAACATCCTTGAATGGGACAAGACAGAAACCTTTCCGGAAAAAGCCATCCGCAGAATGCTGCAGGAGGATATTGGGCTCCAGCTCCTTTTTATCCCCGAAGAATATGGAGGTGAATCCGGCGGCGCCAGGGCTGGCTGCCAAGTGACGCGTGAACTGTCCAAAATCTGCCTTGGTATTTCTACAGGCATCTTAGCCTTGATGCTCGGCGCAGATCCGATCTTAGCCGGTGGCACGGAAGAACAGAAGAAAAAATGGCTTGGCAAACTCTGCGACGGCGATTCCCTGGTTGCATATGGTGTTACAGAACCTGAAGCAGGTAGTAATCTTGCTGCAATTGATACAACAGCTGACCCTATTACAGATGAAACTGGTGAAATTACCGGATATAAAGTTAATGGAAGCAAAATTTTTATTTCCAACGGCGGATATGCTGATTTCATCACTTTACTTGCGAAAACACCTGAAGGACCGACTTTTTTTGTTGTGGAAAAAGGGACATCCGGTTTTGAGCAGGGCAAAGGTGAAGAAAAACACGGCATACGGACATCCAATACATCGCCCCTCTATTTTGCTGACGTTATTGTACCTGTAGAAAATTTGCTGGGCGGAATTCCAGGTAAGGGGCTGCACCAGGCCAATAAGGTCTTCGGGTACACCCGACTCTTTGTTGGCGCCATGGGCCTTGGGACAGGGGAACGATCTCTGGAACTCGCGGTTGATTACGCAAAAGAACGGATTCAATTCGGTTCACCTCTATCTGAAAAACAGGGTTACACCCACAAACTAATCGTTCCAAACGCTGTCCGCCTTGAAGCAGGCGCGGCTTATTCTGAAGAAATCGCCACCAGACTCGATTCAGGAGAAGAGGACTTACAGGTGGAAGGTTCAATATGCAAATATTTTTGCACTGAAGCAGCCAATAAAACAGGCGACGATGCTGTTCAGGCTTTTGGCGGAAATGGATATATCGCTGAGTATGAAGTTGAAAAACTCCGCCGTGATGTAAAAATATCATGTATCTATGAAGGAACCAGTGAAATACAGCAGAATATTATCAGTACGTTCCGCTGGAAGACCACACGCAAGACAAAGGGTGCCTACTACCAAGAAATCGGCGATGAAATGCTCCAGCTTGACAGTGAGCAGGATGATGCTGGATGCCATCTCTTCGGCCTTGCGACGCATGCGCTGAACAAAACCATCGATCATGTTCACAACAATCGACTTATGAAGCAACAGTACGCCATGTTTGCCCTAGCGGATATGATGACTCATGTTGAAGTCGGGGCTGCTATGGCGAGGAAAGCAATTACATTAACACGTACCGGAAAAACTGATGCGAAAAAAATAAAGGTAATGTCACGGATATTTGCCAGGGAAACAGCTCAGCTTGTTGCTCAGAATGCCCTGAAAATACTGACAGGCTCAGGTGCATTGGATAAAACAGCCATCGCGGAATTTAAAGAAGCCGTATCTTTCGACACCCTTGTCTCCTGTCAGCAAGACTTAATCACCGACATGGACCTGGCTGCAGACATTATTTTCGGCAGAGGATAAAAGAGATTACTCTCCTCTATCTTCAACTAAGCTTCGTATCTGTTCCGTGATATTATCAGGTGGATCTAAAAACTGACATCCAAGCTCAATATTCTTAAAAAACTTATTGTCCATCACCCAGCGTACGATCATCCGTATTTCCGTGTCAAATAGTGTCAAGGTCTTTTCTGTTAATGACAGCAAAAAAAGCTCATCATTCTTGCTTATACTTATGATTTCATCCCTGTTGATGGTAAGGCAGATCCCGCCTTCACTGATATTCATAACATTCGCTGTAACCTTCTCGTCCTTGCTATCAGTGAATGAACAGATACATTTTATGTCATCATCAGCTTGAAAAAAAAGCCTGGTATATTTCCTATTGTATATAGCTGCTTCTACCATAAGTCCCTCAATAATATTTTACATAAAAACAGTTCCATATGCAATAATAGTTAATTTCAGCTTCAACCATACATGGTGCATCTATCAGGTTTGAATAAAGTAAACTTATATAAGATACTGGTAAATATATCAAGTGTATCTTTTTTATCATTATACTTGTCAATACGCAATACCCTTTCATACTTGACACATAAATATCATTTTATATATATTAAGTAGTTTACTGTAACTTATTATTTTGTTCTTTGGACAGGAAACAGTGTCAATGACTGGCCAAAAATCGCAATTACTTTTAATATCTTTAGGTTATGCCTTACACAAGAATAATTTGACCTCGTTTTAAATGTATGATTTAGTAAATAAAATATACATTTTTTATAAAGGTTCCGAATAAATTGAAAAATATCTTGATCGTTGATGATGACACAGTAACACTTGGACTGCTTTCACGCGTATTCAAGCCCCACGGAGATGATATCTGCGTTATAACAGCCGAAGATGGCACCGATGCCGTCAAAGAAATGAGCACAAAAAAAATCGACCTGGTTTTAACCGACATCCAAATGCCGGTAATGGATGGGTTTGAACTCCTGGAATATATGGGAAAAAACCATCCGGAAATTCCGATCTTTATAATGACCGCTTTTGGCACACCCGAAATTGAAACAAAAACAAAGAGTCTTGGTATCACCAAGTATTTTGAAAAACCTTTAAATATGGACGAGCTGACTGAAGCCATATTTGAAGAGTTGGATGCAGGAGCTGAAGGAAAAATTGACGGTATCGGCCTCCCTTCATTTCTCCAATTGGTGGAAATGGAGAAGAAAACATGTACACTTGCTGTCACGACCAATGAGAACAAGGGTTTTTTGTATTTTTTAAAAGGTGAACTGATCTCAGCTGAAACAAAGAACTTGAAAAATGATAAAGCAGCTTACGAAATAATTGCCTGGGATAAATCCAGCATAACAATTAAAAATTACAGCAAAAAGAAGACAAAAGAGATTAAACAGCCCCTTATAAACATAATGATGGAAGCACTTAAGCTCAAGGATGAAAAAGATAAAGAGAGTGCTAAACCAAAATCAGCTCTTAAGCCTCCTTCAAAACCACTAAAAGAAAAACAGGAATTTACAGCTGCTCCAAAGCAAGCAGGTGTATCAAAGGCGAACAAACCTGACACAAAATCCCCACGGACGGAAAAACTTTCACAAATCCTCAAAAAAATGCCCACAATTAATGAGTTTAAAATTTTTGATGGAAATGATTTTGTTCAGGCGAAAAGTTCAACATCAAACCCTGTTTTACAGTTTGCTCCTTCAGAGTATTTTTCTCTTGCTGAAGAACTGAGAAGCCTTTTTAAAAATGGAAGTTTAAAACATTTTGTTGTTAACACGGCAAAAGGATTGCGCTATCTTTTCTTTCAGATTGATGACAGCCGTATAATAATTTCCCTGAAACCAGGGATACAACCAAAAGATTTTTTTTCAAAAGTTGACATAGAACGAATATCAGCATAATAGAATTATAGTTGACTAAAAAGAAGCAACCACTTTTGACACGGAGATGATAATGAAGCAGGTTCTTGAAGAACTAGGATCTGTCACAGGTGTTCTCGGATCATATATATACAATCCTGATAAAGGGATTGTGGCAAAACAGATGCCCCCTGTATTTAAGGATAAACGACTTAAAAAAATTGGCAAACTTCTTGTTAAAATAAATTCAACCGCCCAGTCTAATTTTTCTGATCTGACTGAAATCTCCTATTTTTACGAAGAATCAATTGTCATTATTAGAGACATCGGCAATGATTTCTTTTTAATGATCCTATTTGATCCATCTTCGAATATTAATATGCTGACAGTTTCCATCAATCTTATTCTAGATGAACTGAAACAGGCGGCAGAAGAACCTGAAGAGCTAGAAGAGTTCGAAGAGGAAGAGGAGGAGGAAAAAGAAGAGGAAGAGGAGGAGGAAGAAGAGGAAGAAGAATTCTCTCCCGCACCACCTGGAATGCCCATGGATACAGAACTTGAATTTGAGCTAGGCCTGGATTCGGATAAAGAAGACGAAATCGATGAAGAGGCCGAACTCGAAGAAGCACTGGGGCTGGAGCCGGAGCCTAAGCCTGGGCTCGGTTTGGATCTGGATCTAGACCTGGATATTGAACCGAAGCCTGAGGTGGAAATGGGAGGCGGTGTACAATCAGCGGATCAACTTCTTAGCTCAGGTCCCCTGTCAAAAACACTTCAGGGCATACAGGACGGGCTAACAAAAATAATGGGCCCTATGGCAAAAATAATTTTTATGGACTCAATGGATGACTGGTTAAGCAGCAATAAACCAGAACGTTCAACTCTACCCAAATTGTTAGATATCTTATATAAAGAGATCGACAGCCCCGCAAAGATTGAAGATTTTAAAAATATAATAAGGCCTTTTTTAGGCTGATTAATAACAGCTTAAATGGAAGACCTGTAAATGGCAACCACACAAAAAGCTTTTACAAATCGTATCCTTCAGATCGAAGGTGTAGAGAATTTTATACTCATGAAAGAGGACGGTGATATAATCGCTCATAATATAAACACTAGCCAGGAAGACCCTGAAAGCGTCTCCACTGTTGTACTCTCTACAGGTCTTCATTCAGATAATCTAAAGTCAATCATGGGTTTTACACATTTCAACTGCCTGAAGATCGTAAGGGAAAAAAAGGAAAATATTTTTGTCTTCCCTTTAAAAAACTACTTTCTCGGTATATTCCAGGATCCCAAAAATGACAAAAACAGTCTTACTTTAATAAAAAATGTGACTAATTTCATTTATGGCGTTGCTTAAAAAACTCGTACAGCGAGACTTGGTCATAACATACCCCATTAAAAAATGCGGCCATCAATAAGACAGATATACTCTTCTGAATCACCTCATCTTACTCTTTAATCATTTAAAATCTTTTTTTTACTAGCTGACTTGAAGATAAATAAAGAAAATGATTGAAATTTATTTAAAAAATATGTAGATATTGTATAAAAAACAATCTTTTAAATAATTATGGAGGGACCATAATGAAAATTGGTGTAAAGATTACACTATTTACTAGCGTTTTCCTTGCTGTCATACTTATTATATGGACAATTGTTATATGCTCTCAAGACGGTGGTCAGTCAGCTGGCGGTAAAAGCCCTCTGGAAGCAAAGGGAGAAACTACTGCCAATATTGGCGCGGCACACGTTAAAAGAATATTAGAAAAAGCGATTGACACCAAGAAGTTAACGTTACAAAGCGCGTTTGATGTCAATTATTCCCCTATTCCAAATACAGATCCCCAGAAATTCAACACAAAATACGACAAATTTCTGGACAATACGATAAAGGCCCTCCAAGACGATTTTCTACAAGACAAAACCATATGGTATGCCTATGCTGTTGACGCCAGCGGATATGTACCCACGCACAATACACGTTTTTCCAAAGGATCGAAGAAAAACAACTTAACCAAATGTATTCTTAACGAATCCCATGTTGTTGAATCGGGCAATAATGATGACAATGGTTTTCTTCAGAAATACGATACAGAAGATGGTAAAACAGTCTGGGACTTTTCAACGCCGATAATCGTGAAAAACAAACGCTGGGGATGTTTTAAGGTAGGCATCATCCCTAGTCAGGGAATTTTGGGAGGATCAGGCGGTAAAGGTATGATCATCGCCGGTACTATCATCATTATTCTCATATCAACAGGATTTATTTTTTTTATAACTGGTTTTATGCTTAAACCCCTTGCATCCTTAACTGATACAGCTTCTAATCTTGCGGATGGCCATGTCAACAATCCAATTGAAGTTACTTCAGAGGATGAATTCGGGCAGCTAGCTGATGCACTGGAGCGTTTGAGAGTAAGCATGAAGGCCGCAATGGACCGCCTCATGAGAAAATAATTTTCAGTATAATAATCTTTACAAGAGGCTCACACATTTTTGGAAATCCTTCACGTGAGTCTTTTTATTAATTTACTTATATCTAGCAAACTTCTCTGATTGCAGTTATCTATCATATCCCTGATCACACATGAAATATTTGATTTTCTTCACCTTTCAAATAAACTATTGCATAATCTACATTTTTTATCATAATATATTAGCAGATTTACTTGTCGTATAATATTTGATTTCACAATCATTAGGTAATGATGAAGATCTGACTATTAGCAAACATGGTGTTTTATTTTTGCAAATAATAACCATAGATAACGGAGGAAATACAATGCGTGGGGAAACTTATTGTAAAGTTTTATTTCTGCTGGCAGCAATAATGCTTATCATTCCATGCCCGGCTGATGCGAGAAAAGTTGACAGTTTTAACGATATGCTCTCCCTGCTGCCGAAAGGTCAAGGAGGAGATAAGCCCACAAAAGAGATCATCAGGTCTGTCCAAAAAACTGTCGGCCACAGCTTTTCCCAGGAAAAAAAATGCAAAATGGTAAAATTTGGAAAGCCGATTGAAGTCTTTCCTCTCAGCAGTTCATTTACCGGCATTGCTTTTAACGCTAATGTATACAAAACCACCATTCCTAAAGATTCTGTTATTGTTATCCTGTTTGAACGGTATGGCGGTAACAGTATAAAATATGGAAACAGTTATCTATCCTGGGTAGGCAAAAAAAATATTGGCAAATATGAAACCGTTTCTACCGGCAGCCTATGCAAATCTTTCCGTGACAGACTGGGAGTCAATATATGTAAAAAGGGCGACTCAGGCCTCTCTGATAAGGAAAAAATCTATCTCAAGCTAGCTGGAAAAGCCAAAGTCAAACACAAGCACAACGGCTCAGACATTACCGCGGGAAAAATTAAAGCAGAATACATTGATGATGCCATCACCAGGGACAGTGAGCTTCAAGCTGCCCTGGGCAATATGCAGAATAAAAAAATGAAATTCCAGAAAAATGCTGATGTGAAAAGCCTGCAAGCTAAGATTGATAGGCTCCAAAAAACAGTTAAACGCCTTGAAGCCATACTGCAGGGTGTTTCCAAAAGTGGCAACAATATTGTTTTCAGTGGGGTAAACATCCAGATCGTTGATGGAACAGGAAAAACAACCGGCACCCCCAACGGCCGTGGGAATCTTATCGTTGGCTACAATGAAGCACCTGACCGGGGATCCCAGTCTGGTTCCCACAACGTCATCGTCGGAACCAAGAACAGCTATACTTCATATGGTGGAATTGTTGCTGGAAGTTCCAATACCATATCAGCACCATACGCTTGCGTCAGCGGCGGGCAGGGTAATGTCGCCAGTGGTTCATACTCCAGCGTAAGCGGAGGACACCTAAACAAAGCCGCCGGAGACTTTTCAAGTGTAAGTGGAGGTTTAACACGTAAAGCAGACGGTAATAATAATTGGAGCGCCGGAGAGCAGCATTCAGCGAGATAGAAATGTAGCTTGGTAAAATCTTGGCCAAAGGATTTAGCTTTGTGTAACTTGGAATAGGATAATATATGAATATTTATATATCAAATCCGAAATTCGAATACATAATAGCTTAAGTCATTTAGCTCTGACCTAGCCCTGAAAATTACTTCTTACCTTTTTTCTCCCCATATCCATCCCTGGTGTCAACTGAAGGTTTTCCTGATATCACATGGAGTATCTCGCTGCTGACAGGCGGACATCCTTCAACGAAAATCTGACATTTCCTTTGATCAGCCGTGCAATTGCCAATACAGAGCGTACCATCCGGAACATTCCCGGCACCTTTCCCAATGGCAATACAGACCGGTGAAGGCATATAATCAAAAAGCTTTTTACTATAATATTTTAAAAAAAGGAACAGTGTGGACTGACAGGCGCTGCACGAATTTTTATCAAAAATCCTGACATCAGGGAATTCAATAGATAAATTCTCCGGGGGTGGCGTAAAGGGGTTTATCCATTTTCTCCAGTCCTCGGGTATAACAGATATTTTTTTAAGATCAATAACTCCATGACCGCGCTCAGCACAGATACGCAAATGGGCCACATTTTCAGCCTCAAGTCCCATCAGCCCGCATGCTACGCTGTCTGCCGCATAAGAATCCAGGCTAACTACAACAGCATCAAGTGGTTTTGGGTCTCCGGCACTGGGACCAAGCCCTTCCATTCCCACTGTGCCGTCAATAATTGAAAGATGTGGCCGAAGAACGCCGCTCATATCAGCTATAGCCACATCAAGGGATTTTTCATCACAGCTCCCAATTTCAGGCAGCATATGAAATTTCACTTTACTCCGGCGCCAAAGGCAGCCTTTCATATTCTTAACTGAAAGGGTTACACCTGTATGCATATGGGTTTTCATTACAGGTATTGACACGATAACATCATATTCAAGGACTTCAGGGCAGACCCTTAAAGCATTAACAGCCATGCCGTCAGAAACGTTTATTTCTACATACTTCCGCTTATTCATATCGATCAGCTTACACTCCCGGTCGCGGACAACCGCGGTTATCCCGGAAGCTTCAAAGGCATCAAAAGCCATCACCCCCACAATCGGACTCTCCCCCACAGCCACCTCAGCGCCGGCATCAACAAATGCATCAATAGCCGCCGCCACAACCTGCGGATCCGTTGTGATGCCTGAACCCGGCCCCGCAACACGTCCCACGTTGGGCTTAAGCAGAACCTGTTTTCCAGCTGCCGCCGACAGATCGATCCTGCTCAGGGCTTTTCGGGTATTATCATACGCCCCTTTTCCGGCTGAAACAAAAACTTCAGGCTTAGAATTTGATCGTTGAAATATATTTTTAGTTATATCACTAGAAGTCATTAAATCATATTTTATTGCATGTTAATTTTGCGAAATCGCTTTCTGCCTCAACAGATGATCCGCCAGTACAAGGTATGTCATGGCCTCACACACAACATTGATGCGAGGGATGGCTGCGACATCATGCCTTCCTTTAGTTGACAATACCTTTGGCTTTCCTGATGTGTCAATTGTCCTTTGCTCTATGGAAATAGACGGTATCGGTTTTACAGCGGCCCGAATAATGATGTCATCACCGTTGGAGATGCCGGCAAGAATTCCCCCAGCGTTATTAGTGACAAAGCCCTCCCCGGTTATCTCATCATTATTTTCAGAACCGAGTAGCTGCGCGGCCCCAAAACCAGAACCTATTTCAACGCCCTTAACAGCGCCGATACTCATCACTGCGCCGGCAAGTTGAGCATCGAGTTTATCAAAAACCGGGTCACCCAGTCCGGACGGAACACCGGCAGCAAAAATCTCAACAATACCGCCTACTGAATCGCCAGATTTCTTAACTTCCGCCACCCGTTTTTCCATTGCGCCTGCTGCTTTCATATCAGGGCAGCAAAACATATTTTTATCAATAACTCCCAGGTCGCGTTTTTGTGCCTT
Organism: Desulfobacterales bacterium; assembly: GCA_028277765.1. Classification (GTDB taxonomy): domain Bacteria; phylum Desulfobacterota; class Desulfobacteria; order Desulfobacterales; family SURF-7; genus JANQFQ01. Next base: position 13,266 of record JANQFQ010000116.1, on the reverse strand, counting down.
AATGCCGCCGAGTTCTATGGTATATGCGGATACAGCAATATTTTCCTTTTTGAGCAGTATTTTAGCCACAGCGCCTGCTGCGACACGGGCAGTGGTCTCACGGGCGGATGCCCTTCCACCGCCGCGCCAATCCCTTATCCCGTACTTAGCCTGGTATGTAATATCACCATGACCAGGTCGGAAAAGATCAGCATTTTTTCGATAAGCACTCGAATCAGCATCCTTGTTGTGAATCATTATTAATATTGGAGTCCCTGTGGTTTTTCCTTCGAAAACACCGGACATGATGACGCATTGATCCAGCTCTTTTCTGCTTGTGCTGGCGATTGAACTGCCAGGCCGCCTCCTGTCGAGCATCTCCTGTACCATATCCTCATCAAGCGATAAACCAGGCGGACAGCCGTCTATAACGACACCAATTCCTTTTCCGTGCGATTCCCCCCATGTAGTTATCCTGAAAACCGATCCAAAAGTGTTCCCAGCCATAATTTACTCCTTTATTTCAATACCAGCACCATCTGCCTTAAGCCGTTTAATCACTTCAAGGCAGACATCATCAATACTTAATCTGTCTGTATCAACGGCAAAGTCCATGGATTCTTCATATAGGGGATTACGGTCTGAAAGGGTTTCTTCGATCTCCTCCATAAGCCCTTTTGAAGTTAATGACGGCCGGAATTCCTCAGTGGTCTGGTCCCTGACAATCCGTTCTTTTATGGTTTCCGGGTCTGCCCGCAGCCATATAACCGTACCGCTGTCACGCATACGCCGGACATTATCCTTGTCAAGGATAACACCTCCGCCTGTCGCAACAACATGTCTATCCCGCGCACACAGTTTTTTTAATATTTCCTTCTCCATTGATCGAAATGCTTCCCATCCCTGAGAAGAGACAATGTCAGTGATCGTCATATCATATTCATTGACCAGCATCGTGTCAGCATCCACTACCGTCCATCCAATAGCTTTGGCAAGCGATTTTCCAACGGATGTTTTTCCCGTGCATCTGTATCCTGTTAAATAAATATTCATGTCTGGTAAAGCCCTCCAAAAACATCCCAGAAATCCGGAAAAGATTTTTCAACACATTTTTCATCTTTTATATTAATCTCATTCGTTACAAGCCCAGCAACAGCAAAACTCATCGCAATCCTATGATCATTATATGTTTCTATCTCAGCCCCTCTTGGGATGCCACCGGTTATGATGAGACCGTCATCTGTTGCCGTCGCCTCTATACCTATTTTATTCAGTTCAGATGCCACAGCATTCAAACGGTCGCTCTCCTTGTCTTTTAAATGCGCCACGTTCTTTATCACCGTACTACCCCGGGCAAATGCTGCGACAACTGCTAGTGTCGGCACTACATCAGGCATATCTGACATGTTAACTTCTACCCCTGAAAGTTCACCTCCGGTCACGGCAATACCGTCATCTTCGTGAAAAACATTACACCCCATTGCTTCGAGGACCTGTGCAAACCGCGCATCACCCTGGCAGGAAGATTTTTTTGTACCCAGCACCTTGATTGTAACCCCGGTTAAAGCTGCAGCAGCCCAGAAATATCCGGCCTGTGAGCAATCAGGTTCAACCGTATATGAATCAGCACTGTACCGCTGCCCTCCCGACACCTTATAACTGCTGTATCCTTTCCTTTCAACATCAACCCCAAATCTTGACATTGTGTCAACAGTCATATCAATATACGGCTTTGAAACAGGGCCTTCTGTAATCGTAACATCAATCCCTCTCATGGTATACGGCGCAATCAGCAGGAGTGATGACAGGAACTGACTGCTCTTACCACAGTTTAATGATAAAACGCCTCCTCTTACCTGCCCGCCGTCAACTTCAACAGGCGGGCAGTCATTGCTTTTTACTGCCTTTGCCTGAACTCCGATCTGTTGCAAGCCATTAAGGAGGTCACTGATGGGTCTTTCCTGCATACGTTCAATACCGGTAAGTGTATATGTCCCTTTACCAAGAGCGGCCACACCGGTTAATAACCTCATCGATGTACCAGACCCCCGCAGATCAATAGGTGCCTTATACGGTTCAAGAACGCCTCCAGTTCCATGCACGATTATCCTGTCCGCTGATTCATCCGTTTTAACACCCATCTGCTTCAAAGCACTTAATGTCAGACGTGTGTCTTCACTATCCAAGGCGTTGTAGATAGTGCATTGCCCTTCAGAAAGCGCCGCAGCAATCATAGCCCTGTGAGTATAACTCTTTGAACCGGGTACAGAAATATCACTGTTTTTTATTTTACCAGTTTTAATATTAATCATGTTTTTTCAGCTTTCAGTAAAACTTGTGGGTACCTCTAAAAATGAGGATTAAAATTTGAGCATAACGCCGTAATCGGGCCAAAAGACAATTTTTAGAGGTGGTCTTGTTTTATTTCTGCAATGCCTCAACAACTACCTGCCGCATACTGTTCACAGGCGCTTTTTCTCCTGTCCACATTTCAAACTGCGCAACCCCCTGATAAACGAACATTGAAACACCGTCCACCGTAACGCACCCGATTTTTTCAGCCTCCTTTAAAAGCCGGGTTTTGATCGGGTTATATACGATATCCATGACCACCATATTCTTACTCAAATACGCCGGTTCAAGTGGCATGATATCAACATCAGGTACCATGCCCAGGGGTGTGGCATTTATAAGAATATCACAGTCATAATCCGTATAATCCTGAAGCGGATAATAGTCTACGCCAAGGTCTTTTGCCAACGCCTCTCCTTCATCCTGCAGAATATTGACAATCTTTAATTTCCCGCCTTCAGCAAGTATACCAAAAGCAGCAGCCCGGGCAGCGCCACCAGCACCGATCATTATCACATTTCTGCCCTTGATATCTGTTTTTTCCAACAGGGCGTTAACTGCGCCAAGACAGTCAGTGTTATAACCTGAAAGGTGTCCATCCCTGTTAACCACGGTATTAACAGCCCCGATTTTGACAGCCTGTTCATCAATGTCATCCAACAGGGCCATAATCGCCACCTTATGCGGTATTGTCACACTTGCTCCATTGATCCCCAGCGACCTTATCCCTGATACTGCCGCAGACAGATCCTGAACACGAAAAGCAGTATACACGCCATTATATCCTGTATCACTAAACGCTATGTTATGCATAACCGGACTCATGCTGTGCTCTATTGGATCTCCGATAACACAATATAGTGATGTTTTTGAATTTATCGTCATTATATATATTATCCTTGTTAAAAAACTTTATCTGTTAATTAAATTAAACAATTACAGCTGGCCTTTTAACCTGGGATATGAACCCAAGAATTTTAAAAAAAGACATATCTCTTTCATTGCATCCACAGTCATTTTTATTTTCGTATCTTCAATATGGCCTTCAAGATCAACAAAGAAAAAATAGCTCCAGTTCTTATCTCTTGCAGGCCTGGATTCAAGCTTTAACATATTAACACCACCTTTTGCAATCGGCTCAAGCACCTTGAAGAGAGCGCCAGGAACATGGGGCGCAGCAAACATAATTGATGTCTTGTCCGTGCCTGTCCTTCCGACATCATCTTTCCCGATGATCAGAAATCTTGTTGTGTTCCTTGAGAAATCTTCTATCCCCGGCACCACCACCTGCAGGCCATATAGCTGAGCTGCCTCACTGCTTGCTATTGCAGCCGATTCAGGCTGATCAAGCGCCTTTTTTGCGGCTTCAGCCGTACTGTTACATTCCTTCAAGGTAACCCCAAGAAGATTTTTCCTCAACCATCCACGGCATTGTCCAAAAGGCTGTGGATGTGAGTAGACGACTTTGATATCATCCAAAACTCCCTGAACAGACAATAAATCATGCGAAATTGCCAAGTATTCCTCCGCGCAAATCCTCAATTCAGATTCAAAAAAAAGATCAAGTGTATAGTTTACTGATCCTTCAATTGAATTCTCAACAGGTACTACACCGTAATTACATTTCCCTTTTTCAGCTTCACGAAAAACATCGCGAATACTGTGCTGAGGGACAAATTGAACCGAGTATCCAAAATGATTCATCGCGGCTATATGGGTAAACGTGGCCTCTGGTCCAAGATAAGTTATGACTTGAGGCCTCTGGATTTCTCGCGATTCTGAAAAAATATTATTGAAAAGAAAATTTAGTGTTTTATCTCTTAACGGGCCTGTATTGATTTTAGACAGCCGTTGAAGAATCTCCTGTTCCCTGGATTTATCAAGGATCTGTTTCCCTTCCTGTTCCTTAATCTTCCCAATCTCTTGTCCGATTAAAAGCCGCCGGTTGATTAGATCAAGCAGCTTTGAATCTAAATCGTCAATATTATTCCTTAGCTTGTTAAGCCGCATATCAGACTTTTCAGTATTGTTTTTCTCTTTTTCCTTCATAGCAGCCTTCTTTCATTATTTATTATTCTGCCAAAATCATGCCGGCATATTTCATATATAAAAAAGCCGCGGCATCACTTTCTGCCCGCGGCTTTTAATTTATTATGTCAACTTATCTTCAGCATACTCCAGGCAGGGCGTTATCATAATAATAACGGTAAAAATAATCAAATCTGCCTGAACAATTAGAACTCATTTCAACTTCCTTTTTAACAACAAAAAAGTGGATTAAGAAATATAGTAATGAGATTTCAATGTCAAGCTTTGTTCTGAAAAATAACTATACTTAAAAACCCGAGAGCTCTACGCAGTGTCTCCGGCATCATCCGGTGGCGGATCATCCTGCTGAGTATCTGATTGAGCTTGAGTATCTCCGGAGGCGCCTGCTTTTTGAACATTTTTTGCCGATAACCCCCTGTCACCCTTTTCAATATCAAATGTTACTTTTTCCCCTTCATTAAGGGTCTTGAAGCCAGACATGTTAATCGAAGTAAAATGCACAAACACATCTTCTCCATTTTCCTGTTCAATAAAACCAAATCCCTTTTTGTTGCTAAACCACTTAACTGTACCGTTTGCCATAATGTAAACCTCTATAAATAATTTCTGCCATCTTTCCGGTTATCCTAGCCTTATAATCGTACAAGCATCATCTTAAGCCAGCCATGATAAAAATAATAAGTGGATAACCAGTACCCTCTAAAAAATATATCTTACATTTTTTTTGTCTATTTACAGGAGTTTTTATTTATGAAAAAAATTCATTTTTGTTAAAAAATCTATATAAAAAAAAATTTAAAAAAGCAAACAAATACGAACAAATATTTAAAACAAAAATAAAAATTGAACAAGGAACATGTGGACATGTTCAGCCGCATCTGTTATCAATCAAAAAATTTTATACTCTCTTGTATTAAAAAGCAGTTCTTAAAGATATCAAGAAGCTGGTTACGTCGAACCTGATAAAAGAACGGAAAGGAAGAAAAAATGAATATCCAGGGTTTCGCAGGATTATTTGTCTTCACAGCTATGGCATGGATGCTGAGTGAACATAGGACTAAAGTCCATCCAAAAATGATGATAACTGGTATAATGCTCCAGTTTATTATCGCGCTGATTCTGTTAAAAATAACTTTTTTCAGGGACTGTTTTGAGTCACTCAACCAGATTGTACTCTGCCTTGTGCAGTCCACCGAGAAGGGCACGGCCTTTGTATTCGGTTATATCGGAGGAGGCGACCTACCTTTCACCGTATCTAATCCGACCGCCACATACATCCTTGGGTTCAGGGGTCTTGTCCTTGTTCTCGTTATGAGCGCACTGTCATCTCTTCTATTTTATTGGAGAATTCTCCCGCTTATCGTAAAAGGATTTTCATGGTGTCTACGGAAAACCATGCGCATCGGCGGTGCCGAAGGCCTAGGTGTTTCTGCCAATGTTTTCATCGGAATGGTTGAGGCCCCGCTTCTCATCAGACCTTACCTAAAAGATATGACCAGGAGCGAACTTTTCACCATTATGACATGCGGTATGGCCACAATAGCCGGAACAGTGATGGTGCTATATGCAAGCATATTACAACCTGTAATCCCGGGTATCATGGGACATATACTGACAGCGTCAATTATCAGCGTTCCTGCTGCCGTGATGGTTTCAAAAATAATGATACCGGAAACATCAGAACCCACTTCCGGTGAACTGGTAGCACCTGAAGAAGCGTCTAGTTCCATGGATGCCATAACCAGGGGCACCATATCTGGTGTACAGCTTCTGATCAACATCATTGCCATGCTCATCGTACTGGTTTCCCTTGTCCATCTCATAAATATAGTCCTCGGGTTCCTACCCCATGTCAGCGACAGCCCGATCACACTGGAACGGATGCTTGGATGGATCATAGCGCCGATAGTATGGCTTATGGGAATTCCGTGGGAAGAAGCGCCTGTCGCGGGTTCACTCATGGGTATAAAAACCGTTTTAAATGAGTTTTTGGCTTACGACGCGCTTAGTAAACTTCCGGAAGGGACGTTAAACCCCAGAAGTCTTCTTATCATAACATACGCCATGTGCGGTTTTGCGAATCCTGGCAGTCTTGGAATAATGATAGGAGGGCTTGGCACAATGGCGCCGGAACGGCGGGATGAGATTGTTGGTCTTGGCTTCCGATCCATAGTGGCAGGGACATTTGCCACCTGTATGACAGGAGCTGTTGTTGGTATTATCGGCTGAGCCACCACTTAGGCACTATGTTTAACTTAAGTACATTGTAAAGTGGGCTGTGCCCACCATTTTAGATCACGACCACGATTTTTTTAAAACTGACAGAGCGAAGCGATAGCACAACTTTAGGCACTTTAGCGCACTTTAGGCACTTATTTTACATTATCAGCATCCATCCACGCGGGAAAATTCTCCCTGTAATCCTGTAGAACATCCCTCGATAAAGCGATTGTGTAAACGCTCTCTTTATTTTTTTTATGAAAAAGAATATTCCCCAGCGGATCAATCACGGATGAATCTCCACTAAAAGCATATTGGTTGCCATCAACACCGATACGGTTTACACCCACCACATAAGACTGATTCTCGATAGCTCGTGCCTGGAGAAGTACCCGCCAGTGTTCTGACCGTTCTTCCGGCCAGTTTGCCACAAACAGTGCCAGGTCATAAATATTATCCGTATTTCTCGTCCAGCGGGGAAATCGAAGGTCATAGCATATAAACGGCATGATGCGCCATCCATGAAGCTCAACAACAAGTCTCTCTTTCCCAGGACTGAATATTTTCTCTTCGCCTGACATGCGGAAAAGATGCTTCTTATCATATGAAAACATCCCGCCATCAGGTTTTGCCCACAATAGCCGGTTAAAAAACGCGCCTTTTTCTTTGATGATGACACTCCCTGTAATATCAGCATTTTCCTGCTCCGCTTTCCGAAGCATCCAACTGACAGCGGTGCCACTCATATCCTGCGCGAGTTCCGTTACATTCCTGCTAAAACCGGTAGTAAACATCTCGGGGAGAACAATCAGGTCTGTCTCTTCATTAATCGTATTAATCTTTTTATCAAACAAAGCCAGGTTCGCATGAATATCTTCCCACGCGGGCTCAGTCTGTATTAATGTCACTTTTAAATCTTGCATCGTCATCTTTTTTTAACCTGAAGACCTAATGGCCAGGCTTTTTATATCAGACTAAAACCCCAGATCCTCATTGATCAAAACAACTTTTACTCTCCCTTTTGGAAAGGACTTTTCAGTTATAGTCCAGGTGTTGCAGATACGTTCAGGACTAGTGCAGTCTTCACACACAGAGCTTTTTAAACAAGGTGTTTTCTTCTCCAGACGCATAATATTCACCGGTGCCGTGTAATTTTTAATGCGGACCATCGCTTCCTGAACATCCGGAACAATCTTGTTCCTGCCTACCAGAATAATGACATGCCGGGGACCGAATGTAATTGCTGCAATCCGGTTACCAATCATATCAAGATTGACAAGCTCACCTGTTTCGGTCACAGCATTGGTGCCGGTGATAAACAGGTCAGCAAGCAGGGCCTCCCTCCTCCGCTGCAGCATCTCATCAGATTTTACATCCTTTTCAAAAGTATCAAGGACATTCAGGCTGGCCTCTTGCTTCAACGCGTCGTAAAGTCCTGAATCAACAAAGGTTTTTGAGCCTCCCCAGGAAATGCTTTTCGCATCTATTTCCGGTATAATCTTCTCCAGCACAATCTCTTTTGCCTGGACTGAACTCTCTGCTAAATAAACTTCAAAATTATTCGCCTCCAAACTATTTTTCAAATCCCCAAGCCTGAAATCCCAGTAACTTTTAATCGGATTGTCCATGTGTCGCTCCTTATTCTGCTTTAGACGATTTGTTTATTATTATAAATGTTCAAAAACATTTCTTGAAACATTTTTTCATTAGCTGATATCTACATGAAAATAAAGACTTTTTTTTATCTTCGGTTAAAACTTTATTTAAATTGAAATTATCTCTTGTGAAGTTAATTTGTTGCGCATTATATAAAGGGGTTACAGATTATTATTAAACTGGAATTTTCAACGAGAATCGTATCGAACACAACAAACCGCAGACAATTTTCAATACAGATTCCAGGTTAAACATAAGTCATTAATCGCGGAGACCACACATGGAAATGATGTTCCCAACCACACTTCACTCTGAAAGCCGCGGGCTATTTAACCATCTCCTTCAGGAAAAAAATATAAAGGGACTGATCGTTTCCCTTAAGGTCCACCATCAGGAAACATACAAACACAGCCTGAGAGTCGGACTATTATGCATTGACCTTGGATATGATAATTGTCTAAACAAAAGCGACTTAACTGATCTTGGGTTTGCTGGCCTTCTTCATGATGTGGAAAAAACAAAAATCCCCATCGAAGTTCTTTCAAAAAACGGATCGCTCAGTCATTCGGAAAAAGTCCTTGTGGAACAGCATCCGCGTCTGGTCTTTGAAGGACTCCGGGATCTTGGTTTTGATACTGTCAGAGAAATTGTCGTCGCCCATCATGAATTTCAAAATAATCCTTATCCCCGGGATGGTCAGGAACAAAGAGAAATCGTCCGTTCTACACCTGAAAGGAGAAAAAATGATATCACCATATCTGACCTAGCTCAAATTGTCGCTGTCGTCGATATGTATGATGCCCTTGTAAATAGCAGAGCCTATAAAAAAGGTCTGTCAAAAAATAAAACCTGTGAAATCCTTCAAAAACAGTTTACGGGAGACGAGAAATATATTAAGCAAATTATTCAAAGATATGACGCTTAACATATGGCTTGATACCGCCTTACAGGAGATGAAAAGCCTTGAAAAAATCCTTAGGACAGGATATGTCCTCAACATTACAGGATATCCTGTATCAACCATTGTCAATTCCGCGAGAAACAACGGACCTGACTGTATAAAACCAGAAGGATCCAACCCAGTGTATGCGTAATCTTATTAATAGACACTCTCTTTTCTATATAACCTTCTTCCTTTTTTTTTCTCTGCATCATATTGTTTGTTTAACCTGTTTTGGGCAAACAACTGTTTCTAAAAACGCAAAAGCAGAGATGTTTTTTCAGAAAGGTATAAAATACCTGATTAATCACGATCTTGAACCTGCTGAAAAAATGCTGCTGAAGGCACTCGCGCTTGATCCTTCAAACGGAAGGATTCACTGGGAAACAGGCTGGGTATACTGGGAAAAAAAAGAATGGAAAAAAACGATTACTCATTGGGATATGACCCGGCAGTATTCTCCTGAACAGGAAGATCTGGATAAATATTACAATATCGCATTACAATACCTAGACCGGGAAAACCGTGTTAAGGATCAACCTGTTTTCTTTAAAAGCCCTGCTTTATGGAAAGGGAGCAGACCTGGTGAGATAGCCTTTACCTGCGTTGGTGATATTATGATGGGGAGTGATTTCCGTGGTGTTTCAAACCTGCCACGTGAAAACGGAAACCAGCTGTTTGACGGGACCCGTACAGTATTAAAAGGCGATATTGTTTTTGGCAATCTTGAAGGTCCCCTGACCACAGCCCGAAACTCCACAAAACCGGCACATAAAAAGAAATATTATATTTTCCGCACACCTCCGGAATACGCAAAAACCCTTAAAAATGCAGGGCTTACAATCGTTGGCCTGGCAAACAATCATATAAATGATTTTGGCCCCAAAGGTATTAAAGAAACTACCTTAAACCTCGACAAACAGGGAATTCATTATTTCGGGCATACAGGTCATCCATATGCTATTGTCGAGACCAATAACATAAAAATCGGGTTTCTAGGCGTGTCAACCAATTATTATTGTGTGAGCATTAACAACCTCACCGAATGCATCTCCCTGGTACGCCAGATGAGAAAAAGTACCGATCTTGTGGTTGTCAGTTTTCACGCCGGCGCGGAAGGGATCAGCGCCGCACATACCCCTAGAAAAAAAGAGTTTTTCTATGGTGAACTTAGGGGGGATGTCAGGAAATTCTCTCACGCAATGATAGATGAAGGGGCTGATCTTGTCATCGGCCATGGCCCCCATGCCCTTAGGGGTATCGAACACTATAAGGGAAAAGCTATTTTTTATAGCCTGGGTAATTTTCTCGGTTATTTAAGTTTTTCAACATCCGGAGACCTGAAGTATTCAGCAGTTTTTAATGTCATTCTGACAGCCCAGGGGAAATTAAAAAAAGTTAATGTCATTCCCCTTATCCTCAACCATCAGGCTGTCCCAGCAATTGATCCTAAAGGGTACTCTATTCTTCTGCTTAACGAGCTGAGCCGGACAGATTTCGGAGAAAACGCGCTTCTGCTTGATAAAAATGGCGAATGGGAATTTTAGCCCGATTGACACAACAGATACTTTCCATATATCTATTATAATCCTTGAAAATGTTTTCAGCCTCTGGTACACACTTTTTTTGTAATAATTGTAGTAAACTTTGGAGACAGCATGGTTAAAACAGCCGTCATAGGCGCTACAGGATATGCAGGTGCTGAACTGGTCAGGATACTTACCGGTCATCCTGAAGTTGATCTTATTGCCGTAACATCCCGGCAGTATGCCGGGATTCCCTTTGCTGAAGTGTATCCATCGATGCAGGGGGTTGTAGATCTTGTCTGCGCTGAACAGTCTGTTAAAGATATCTGTAAGCAGGCAGATATTGTTTTCCTTGCCCTGCCCCACAAGCTTCCCATGGGGCTTGTTCCTGAGCTGATCGATAATGGGAAAAAGGTCATCGACCTGTCCGCTGATTTCAGGTTCAAAAACGCGGACAAATACGAAGCATGCTATCAGCCGCATACAGCCAAGAAGCTGCTCGGAAAAGCAGTATACGGCCTTTGCGAGATATACCATGACGATATAAAAGGATCTCAATTGGTTGGAAATCCAGGCTGTTACCCCACAAGCACCCTGCTACCACTGATCCCTTTACTGAAATCAGGTTTTCTTGACACAACATCGATCATTGTTGATTCAAAATCAGGCACAAGTGGTGCTGGACGTTCTTTATCACTGAACACACACTTTTGCGAAGTGAATGAATCGTTCAAAGCATATAAAGTCACTGAACACAGGCATACACCTGAAATGGAAGAGATCTTGACTGCTGAGGCTGGAAAAAGCGTCACAATTACATTTGTGCCGCATCTTGTTCCAGCAACCCGCGGCATGCTTACAACCATCTATGCATCTCTTGCTAAAAAAGCGGAACTGAAAGACATCATGGACTGTCTGGCATCATTTTATTCAAACAGTCCCTTTGTTCGTATATGCCCTGTAAACACACTGCCGAACATTTCACATGTACGCTGTACTAATTACTGTGATATTGGAATTAAAATAGACGAACAGAACAGCCGGGTGATACTTGTATCAGTAATTGACAACCTGGTAAAAGGGGCCGCTGGACAGGCTGTTCAGAACATGAATATCATGATGGGAATTGACGAGAAAAAAGGCCTTGATAATATTCCGTTTCCCGTTTAAGTAGAGTGATAATTATATCGGTCCGATAATGAAAATTATATATAAATTTTAATAAATCCAACAACTAATCTATTTAAAAGGAGGAAAACATGACAGCTCAAATAATTAAAGGCACGGAAATCCGGGATCAAATACTTGAGGAAATTGCGGCTGACGTTAAAGAGATTAAAGAAAAACATAACGTAGTCCCTGGTCTTGTGACTATTCTCGTGGGCGAAGATCCTGCATCCATGTCTTATGTAACCGCTAAAATTAAAACAGCTAAAGAACTCGGTTTTCACGAGATTCAGGACACGCAGCCTGTGGATATTTCAGAAGAGGATCTGCTCGGGCTCGTTGACAAGTATAACAAAGATGATTCGATTAATGGTATTCTTGTTCAGCTCCCGCTCCCTAAAGGGATTGACGATAAAAAAGTACTGAATGCCATTGATCCTGACAAGGATGTTGACGGTTTCCATCCCGTTAATGTAGGCCGTTTGATGATCGGTGGCGATGAAATCAAGTTTCCGCCCTGCACCCCAGCCGGTATCCAGGAAATGATTGTACGCGCAGGTGTTGAAACAAGCGGTGCTGAGGTTGTTGTGGTAGGACGTTCAAATATCGTCGGCAAACCAATAGCAAACTTGATGCTCCAAAAAGGTGACGGTGCCAACTCAACGGTAACTATTGTTCATACACGGACAAAAAACATGGATGAGCACTGTAAACGTGCTGACATTCTTATTGTTGCCGCAGGTGTTGCCGGTCTGGTCAAGCCTGAATGGATTAAGCCAGGTGCATGCGTTATTGATGTTGGGGTCAACAGGGTTGGTGAAAAACCAAGCAAGAAAAACCCGGACAGAATGGTTGCCATTCTAAAAGGCGATGTTGACTTTGATGAAGCCAAAGAGATTGCAGGATACATCACACCTGTACCCGGCGGTGTGGGACCGATGACAATTACTATGCTGATGCGAAATACACTGAGATCACTTAAGTTCAAACTTGGAATCTAACATCTGAATAGATCTTTCCTACTGACAAGAAGAGAGACGTTTACCGTCTCTCTTCTTTTTTTTATATCATCTTTATGCTGCCAAAAAAGGTATCGATCTTGACATTTCTTTTTTTCATATGGTATAAGTATAGAGCTTAACATATTGAATATTGTTCTCTTTTTTAAATAACAGATTTTTTTAACCACAACTGACAGAAGTTAAAACTTATCATAACCTGAAACAAAAATTAATATGAGTAAACATATTACCTTTCTTTTAGCCAGCGATACTACTTTGCCTGTTTTGCAGAAAACAGTGACCCGGTCATCATTGATAGCATTATGCATGGTGGTTTTTGTCGCTGTTCTTCTTTTCGGTTTTATACTCATCGACT
>JANQFQ010000106.1 GCA_028277765.1 Desulfobacterales bacterium | reverse complement strand
GGAAGAGCCGATATCACTTGATTCTTCCATACTTCATAACCCTTCTCACGGCATCATATCATAATACTTCACATAATTTTTTACTCCACATAACACAATTTATGTTGAGCTCAACATAAGTTATGGACTTTACAATCAACAAACACAGAACACCTAACAACCTTTTTTATTATCTTTCCGGTAATTTTGACGACAATTCAGCCAGGCTGCTTGCTGACAGAATTATGCTGGAGGGAATGGTCGCAAGGGCGATATTTATTGATACAGAACATTTAAATAAAGTGACTTTTTCTGGGAAAACCATCTTGGAAGACTTGATAGGTTCCAGGCAGTCGTACCAAAACAGAATTGTTTTTACAGGAAAACACTGCAAAAAAGTCGGTTGGCAAGGGTGCAGGTTCCTAAACAGCGGCAGACCCTCCGGCCATATCTGCAGAAATAAATGCAAAAACTGCAAATGCAAAAATAAAAATCATCGCAATCAGATTAACTGAACATTTTATGAAAGGAGGATTGAAATGCAAAACATAACCGAACAGATGTTTGACTATAAAACCTTGCTGAACAGGATAAAACTCCTTATCACAACAAATAACACAGATCTAAGATCATTAACTATCGCCAATGGGCTTGATCTTTTCTGGGATATCGGGAAATGCATCCTTGATACTAGGTGGGACAGCACACCTGGAATGAATGTTTTCAATCAGCTTTCAAGCGATCTGAGCGCCGAATATCCTGAAACCAATATCTTTTCAGACCGTAACCTTGAATATATGAGGAATTTCGCAACACGGTTCCCGGATTTTGCTACCGGACAACGCCTAGCGGCGTAATCCTGTATTTCTAACATGTTATAAGGAGATTCAAAAACATGATCGCTTCTCCATGCAGAAATTGTCCTTATAGAAATTTGCCGAAAGACAAGTGCGCAAAAAAATGCAAGCTGCTTCAAGCCGTACTTGAAGCACACATGAAAGAGACTGGAAACCATGTTTGTCAGGCAATCGATTATGCTGACAGCACCAGGTTTGTTGTCAATGAATCCCAAGGTCGAATGACTTGGTGATATTTATCCCTATTCATATACCCTGTTAATTGCTGAACTACCATATTATCTCAGAGGTATATTTAAATAAATTGGCAAAAAGTTTAATACCTTAACACATATTTACAGATTTTTTCAGTTTTCATCTTCAGGTAGATCTTTAATCCTGCAAACTGCTTCTTTTCCCATTTTCACATTCCATGTAATGCATCTCTTCATCATACAAACAACCAAAGAACTTTTACTTTACATATATTTTAATATTGTATATTCATGGTAATATAATTAGTCCATAAAATAATTTAGTTTTTTCAATAAGCTATGATAAGAATACATGATAGGGAAAAAGAGCAGTTTAAGAAACTGCTGAAGCAGGAAGGTATAACAAAAGTTGATGAGCGGTACCAGGTCCTTGAAACCTTTCTAATGACCGAAGGTCATGTGACTGCTGAGGAACTTCTTTCCCGTCTTAATGAAGAGGGGATCAGTCTTGATTCAGCTTTTGTAAAAGACACGTTAAAACTGATGGTCACATACGGTTTTGCCGATAAAAAACAGTTTGACAGCAGCAAAACATATTATGAACACAGGCATGTGGGGCTTCACCACGACCATATGATCTGTACAAAATGCGATAAAATCATTGAATTTACCGACGATCACCTGGAACTGCTCCAGGTCCAGATAGCAAGCACTTACGGCTTTCATATGCTCCTCCACAAAATGGAGATTTATGGCATCTGTTCCGACTGCCTTAAAGAGCAGACCGTATTGATGCCCCTTGATATGGCAAAACCGGGACAGAAACTTGTCATTAAAGAATATAGCGGCGGTACCAAATCAAACATGCGTTTTATAAATATGGGATTAAGGCTTGGGGATAGTGTTGAGGTGATTACAAATAGCGGTAAGGGACAGGTGGTTATTGCCATCGATTTTAACCGGTATGTGCTTGGTAGGGGTATGGCCAAAAAAATAATGGTTGAGCAGATAAAACAAGATAAAGTAACATCACACTAATGAAGATTTCAAAAGATCATAAGCGGAACAGTATTACACAAATTGCACGGATATCAATGCTGGTTATTGTTTTGCTGTTAACAGCTGCTGATACTTCCCTAGCCCACCCCCACGTTTTTATTGATCAGCATGTTAAAATCGTTTTTGACGATAAAGGGCTTGCGGGGTTTACCATTCAATGGAAATTTGATGATATGTTTACCAGCATGATTGTTGGTGACTTTGATAAAAACAAGAATGGCGACTTTGACGAAAATGAAGTGGCAAAGATAAAAAAAGAGGCGTTTTCATATGTCTCGGAATATAATTACTTTGCTTTCATAAAAATTGACGGGAAAAAATTTAATGTAAAATTCATTAAGGATTTCTCTGCCCGCCTGATTGAAAAGAATAAAATGGTTTATGAGTTTTTTATACCCTGTCATGTCTCTGCAATTAACAATTTCAAGCAGGTGGTGATTGCTTCTTATGATCCCACGTATTATACGGCTATCATGTTTAACGACACCAACACCTGGTTTTCATCAGAAATTGCTGTATTTGACGTTAAAACGATCATTAAGGAAGATAAATCAACATCAATATATTACGGCCAGGTCCATCCCTGGGCCCTGTTTATCGATTTCAGAAATATACAATGAAAAAAAAGTTACTCCTACTCGTTTTCCTTTTAACCTGTTTATCTGTCACATTTTCTTTTGCCCATAATCCATTTACAACCAAACCAGAAGATCAGCATGCCGCACCCATGCCTGTATTTAACAATAAACTGTTCCAAAAAATCATCATATGGCAGCATAAGTTAAAAGTCGAAATGTCCTCACTTGTCCGTGAGGCAGAAGCCACACGCAGTATAAAACCATTATTGCTGCTTCTTGTCGTTGCCTTTTCTTACGGAGTGATCCATGCTGCAGGTCCTGGGCATGGAAAGGCCATTGCCCTGTCTTATGTATTGTCACAACGACCTTCTTATATACAGGGGATGCTGTTCAGCAACACCATGGCCCTGTTTCATGGATCTTCAGGAATAGTTTTCGTGCTCGTTATCCGGCTCATTCTGAATACAAACATTATTAAAAACCTTGAAACCGTGACAAATATAACCCAGGTTGTCAGTTACAGTATTATTGCCTGTCTTGGCTTTGGCATTTTCCTCCTTAGCACTTACAGGCTGATAAAGAAGCAGACACAACATCATGATGCAGAAAAAACACTCACATCCGGAAAATACAGGAACCCGGTACTCCTGGCACTTATTGTTGGCAGTATCCCCTGCCCTGGTACGGTAATGGTCATGCTGTTTACATTATCGATGGATCTTATTATCCTTGGTATAATATTAGGTATAACTATTGCAATCGGTATGGCATTCACCGTATCAATCATTGTATTGATAACACTATCAGGCAAAATTGCTTCACTCAAGGCTGTTTCAAAAAACAGTAACCGGATATTTTATATTGAAAATAGCATTGAGCTTGTTGCCGGCCTGTTGTTGATGACGCTTGGAATATTATTTTTAGGAGCGAACATATAAGTATTATTTATCTTATTAGCAGGAATATGATATTTTTTTATCCTGGGCATGGAAGCTCGCTGGTTCTGCCTCTTAATCAGATAATCCAAGGTTCGATTCCTTGACGGCCCACCAGAAATACAAATACCCTTCAGCCTGAAAACTGAAAGGTATTTTCTTTTACTGTAAAACCTATTTTCTTTTTCGGTTTTTCCTCTGTAGCTAAAATCCGATCAAGTGTTTCAAATACCACCTGGAATCTCTCTTCTGTATTGTGTTTTAATCCTGAAATTTCTTTCCTTAAATCTTCATTATTAAGCAGCAATTGTCTTAGTTTTATGAAAACTCTCATTATCTGGATATTTACCTCAATAGCCCGGTCGCTTTTTAATATTGAAGAAAGCATTGCTACACCCGGCTCAGTAAATGCCATTGGAACATATCGTGTTCCGCCCCAACTTGAGGTCACAATTTGTGACCTCAAGTTAGTAAACTCATCTTTTGTCAATTCAAACATAAAATCAGACGGAAAACGTTTTAATTGTTCTGGTATTTTGGTATGTGGATTTGTGTGTGACTTTTTCACTGCTTTTAAAAATTGAATTGCAGCATAAAGCTGAGTCGAATAGTGTTGTTTACTATTCAAACGAAACTTATGCCATTTTTTGGGTATAAGTGACTGTAGTAAAAACCGTCCGAAAATCAAACGTTTTTTAACATTCACTATATCCAAAATCTACTAAAATGTGGAAAATCGGACAAAATAAAAAATGGGGAAAGGCAAATATTAACTATACCTTCCATGTAAAATTATTAGTCCCCTATACTTAGTTTCGAGCAAGCCCGGCCCAAGTTCTTTATGTATTCCATATGCGGAATCAACAACCTGTTTCGCTATATAGTTCTCTTTTAAATATTTTCTTTGCGTCTTTGCGCCTTTGCGTGAGAACTATTTTTTAATCTTTGCGCCTTTGAGTGAAATCTATTCTGTGGCCCAACCCCGAATTCAGCAACAAACGAATAGACCTAGAATAGATATATCAGCCATTCTGTTGTGACAGCTGACTTTCAAATCCGGCTGTATGCTCTACAGGAATCACAAAAGCAATGCCTGTTCCGGGTTCGCTGAACTTTCCAGCTTCTTTGACTGCCGTCAGTATCGGCTCAACCATTTTTTCTTCCGATATAAATAGAATTACATCCGATCGTATGTCGAGGCTGAGACCGAAAAATGTTTTTGCTTCTCTTGCACCTGTACCGGATGCAGATATAATTGTCGCCCCTGTGGAGCCCACTTTTTTCGCCGAATCAACGACTTTGTCGGTTAGATCCGGTTTAACCATTGCAATTATACATTTAAAGGCCATTATGTGTCCTCCTTACCAGCCCCATAAGTATTGTCATGGGGTGTCTGTTTTTTAACAGCATCTTCATTTTTAATTTTTTTCCGGCTTTGCCAGTTTAATTTTAATTGGGCCAGCTGCGCATAACCTAGAACACTGATGATGGGAAAAAGACTGGCAAAAGCGATGAGGCCGAATCCATCTATAATCGGATTGCGTCCTGGAATATTGGAAGCCAACCCCAGGCCAAGGGCCGCGACCAGGGGGACGGTAACGGTAGATGTCGTCACCCCTCCTGAATCATAGGCCAAAGGAATAATCATCCTGGGCGCCAGCATGGTTTGCACAGCTACCACCACGTATCCGGCCAGAATATACAGATAAAGGGGAGTCCCTGTAACAATCCGGAAAGTTCCGAGGGTTATGCCAAAGGCAACTCCGAAAGCAACGGCGATACGCAATCCCAGGGAGGATACGGCTTTTTGCGACGCTTCTTCTGCTTTATGAGCTACTGCAATGAGGGCCGGTTCTGCTATGGTCGTTGAAAAACCGACCAGGAAGGCAAAAAGATAGATCCATCCGTAAGAAAGCCACATGGGCCCGGCACTCCCTTTTGCACTCTCAGCAAGCTGGAGTGCCATTGACCTGCCTATAGGGAAAAGCGCCAGGTCCAGGCCGCCTAAAAAACAGGCCATACCGACCAGGACCAGGCAAAAACCGAAAATAATCTTGCCCGGGCGGGGGATAGGCCTTTTAAGTACAAATAATTGAAAAATTAACAACAGCCCGAGAACCGGCAACACGTCTTTGGCAGTGGCAAGCAATAATCTTAAAGGGTTAAAAAGAATGTCCATATTTTATATGTCCTGCATTTCACATAGATTTATTTTGGTTTCATATTCATATTTTTTATACACAGCTTGTCTAAAGCGTAATCAGCCCGAACAGCATAACAAAAATCATGGGCGCAAGGGACGCAAGGGCGATCAGACCAAAACCGTCTGTTAAGGGATCCCTTCCCCTGATTGTACGGGCAAGCCCGACCCCAAGAGCCGTAACCAGGGGAACGGTAACCGTTGAGGTTGTCACCCCGCCGGAATCATAGGCCAGCCCTATGATCTCTTTAGGAACGAATATGGTCATGAGCATAACTAATATATAGCCACCCACAACCAGTATTGGCAGGGACCAGCCCCGAAGTATTCTTAATACCCCGATAACAATTGCAATCCCCACAGAAAACGCGACACTCAAGCGGACGCTGAAAGCATACCGCTGTATCGACATAGGATCGTTTCCAATAAGTCCAGCTTCAGCAGCAGCCCTGGCACCTTCGCGCGTAACAGCGATCAGGGCGGGTTCGGCAATGGTTGTTCCGAATCCCAAAGCAAAAGCAAACAGCAGCAGCCAGAAGATGCTCCCTTTACGCGCAAATTCCTCCGCCTGCATCTCTCCCAGAGGAAAAAGACCAATTTCCAAACCAACAACAAAAAGGGCCAACCCGAGAATAACCAGGCAAAGGCCGCCCAAAACAGATAAAACCGCCGGGAAAGGTTGACGCAAAACAAGTATCTGAAACAGTGAAATAACCGCAATAATAGGCGCCAGGTCACGGCTTGAATTAAACAGGGCCAGGCCCATGGCTTTAATAAACTCTTTACGAATTAAAGGCTGCATTTTACGTTTTCATTTAAAAAAATCGAAAAGTCTGATAATCTACCTTACAGACAAAAAATGTAATACAATGATCAATATTAAATCCTTAAACGCTGCAAAATCCTGACCCCTTCTAAATAGCGTTGGGGAAACCGGATCTTTGTCTACGGATATCACAAATCCGTTTAATTTGAAAGACACCATTCATGGTATAATTGAAAATTTCTAGGCCCTGAAAAATAAGACATCCTTGGCAAGATGTTTGACTTTATAAATATGTCATCTTTCGAATGGAAAGGTAAAAACATATTTTCTTTATTGTATCTTCAATCCTGAAAGAATCTACACTACCCTTCAGCCTGAAAACTGAAGGGTATTTTTTTTTAAAGAAAAGAATCTCTTAAACAGCCAATTTTACCCGATTAAATGCTGCTCCGCAGCCCCTTTCAGGGATTTAACTGGGTAAATCCCTAACCCGCATTTCTCATAAAAATTTGTTTAAAGTTTTGTAAAATAAAGCTTTTAATTTAAAAATAATGTTTTAAGAGTGCATTATGCTAATTATTCAAATAAC
>JANQFQ010000120.1 GCA_028277765.1 Desulfobacterales bacterium | reverse complement strand
GGGGGATTGTATAAAATTATAAGTATTTCATGCTATGTTGTGATCTCACGAACATGGCTGTTTATGAGAAATGTGGGTTAGACAATTTTTCCAATCTTGTCTCCTTGATTTGCAAAAAGATATAAGCAGATAAGATTAGAAATATGGCGGCCTGAAAGATACAGCATGTATAAAAAGATAAATTTACAGGTATATATTGATTAATTTCGGTGGAATAGTATAAGCCGTAAATTTTAATGGGAAGATGGGTAAACATTTGCCAGAAAGTAATTATGCTCAGCCCCCATCCCAGCAGAAATTTCATCACCAAGTTTTTACTGTATAAAAAAGAGAAGAGGATGGTAAAGGCCAGACCGTAAACTGGGAACCTTGAATGCATACGGGGACTCAGATAGTATGTGCAGAAAACACTGAATGCAGTGAGCAGGATTAAATTTCTAATATCTTTATTGCTTGTTAGGAACTTGTAGGAGCAGAATATAAAGATACAAAGGAGTACCAGCAGTATCTTGGAAAATTCAAAATAGGACAAATTAAAAATAAAACTGCCCATGTAATCCTGATGATTACCGCCGAGCAAGCCGATAAGGGTTCCGGCATTAAGAGCGGTATAGTCTATGCCTGTGGTTAAACGGCTTGTTAATATTTTAAAAAGAGCAAACGGATTTTTATTGTATATAAAAGGAAAAAAAATCATGATCCCGGCCAGGGCGGTTAAACATAACGATACTGGAATCTTTTTTAGTGGGAAATTGTAATATACGTAAGGAAGGAGAACCGGAAAAAGGAAAATAATCGGCGGTTTGAACAGAATGCCGATAGTAACTACAGCGGCCAGGAGATAAAAGCTGTTTGTTATCATTCCTAAAAAAATGATAAGAAATATGCAGATAAGTAAGGTGTCAGACTGACCCCAGAAAGATGATAGATATATAAAAGCCGGATTAAAACCGATAATGGTTGCTAGAGCAATATATTGTTTTCTGGTAAAATTTATCGACGTCAGGGAGATTATTAGGACAGAGAGATAATAAATGATGTAGATGGACATCATTTGAAAAATTTTATAGATTAGTCCTATTGCGTTTGGATTACTAAGGTTAAATATTTTTTCAAGAAATGCAGAGATCCATAAAAAATACATAAAGACCGGTGCGTACACACCTATGGTGTTGTTATTATAAAATTCTTCAGGACCGGAATCGATGAGATCCCTGCCCCACTTAATATAAAAGTTTGACAAGTCTTGATTGCTGATGCCGCTTGCATAACCGGCGATTAGGTTTACTAGCAGAGAACTGATTAATATCATCAATACAGGATTTGAAAAAGCATTCCTGGCTGTTTTCCTTTCTGGATAAAAACGGAACGGTTGTTTTCCTGTTGCAATCCTGTTGTCAGAACTGATATCCCTGTATAGAATAAATTTTAATATTTTGAGGATTTTTTTCATATCTGGAAATATCTTACGATAATTCATCCAGCCACATTTCAAAACGCTTTGTATATCGGACGTCAATTATTCCATCTAATTTCGAAGAATCAAAAATTGTATCTCCTGATTCAATTTTTTTTTCAATATCCGGCCATGGTATTGAATTGACTGTAATGCCAAAATGCTTTGCGATTTTATGGGCAATTTCACTTATACTGAGAACATCAGGCCCTGAAATATTAAACACATCATTATCTGTACGATGATCAAGGCCGCCGGTGATGATAATGTCGGCCAGGTCCTGAATATAAATGAGGCTCCTCTTCTGGCTTCCATCGCCATAAATAGTTATATCCTTTTTGTTTCTTGCTTTAGCTAGAAAATGATTAAATGTTCCATACGACATTGTTTCATCCATGCAGTTGCCATAGGGCACACAAATCCGAAAAACCGTATAGGGCACGTTGAACATGTTTTGATATATGCGGAGATATTGTTCACCGGTGAATTTTGTTACCGCGTATACTGTTTTAAATTTTTTTTCATCATTTTCCTTTAGGGGAACATCTTTTTGTCCTTTGTAAATAAGCCTGGTAGATGGGAATATTATTTTAGGGCGTCGATTTTTCTTGCGAAAGTATTCCAGCAGGTTTAACAGTCCGATCTCATTTATTTCAACAAAACGGCTGTTTGATTCAGGTCCTGAAGAAGCGCCTGACAGGCCGGCAAGAAAAAAGATATAATTACAGGAAGCCAGGTGGTCAGGGAGCGTATTAACATCGCATAAATCCATTTTAAAATAGTTTTTATGCTGATCAATGGATTTATTCTGTTTGCCGAAAAGGATAGGCTCCCGTCCTTTTTTTAACAGGGATTGTGCAACATGCCTGCCAATGTATCCGTTTGCGCCAATGATACCAATATCACTCTTCATGGTCCGCCTTATTTCTCATGACAAATTGGGGCCTCTTGTTTATTAATAGAAGGACTCTTCCAATATACTCTCCGATCAGGCCCAGGCATAATAATTGAATAGAACCAAAACAAAGAATAAGGATGGCAAGCATGGTCCATCCTGGAGGAGCGTAACTGGAATCGGTTATCCGCATATAGGTTAATCCGATCAGCATGCCTAAAGAGCCGGAACCGATTAAGCACCCGAGCGAGAAAATTAATCTCAGTGGTTTTATGGAAAAATTTGTAAACATATTGAGCCAGTGTAATATCAGTTTTTGAAATGAATAAGTACTTGCGGATTTATCTGTTCCTCTGTGTTTCGCGGGTATAGAAGTCACTCTGGAAGTAGTGGAGAAAATAATACCGTCAATATAAGGATAGGGACCAGTATATTTAATGATTTGTCTGCTCATATCACGGGTTATCGCTTTAAATGAAGAGAGATATAGATCGGGTGGTTTCTTAAGAAGGCTTGTTGACATGGCATCGTTTAACCTGCTTCCAAGGTTTTTCAAAAAACCGTAAAACTTCTTGTCATATTTCACGTATACTGCGTCGTATCCTTTATTTATTTTATCTGTCATGTGTCGGATATATGACGGATCATGCTGGCCGTCATCATCCATAATTACGATACACTTGCCTGAAACTTTATGCAGGCCCGCCATGATCGCGTTATGCTGGCCAAAATTTTTCAGCAGGCTGAAAGCCTTTATATGTTTTGAAACTGCGGCAAGCTGGTTGATGACATCTAAAGTGCCGTCCGCTGAACCATCGTCAACCAGTATGATTTCAAAATCGCACCAGTCTGATACTGCTGCTTCGATTTCCTTTACTGTATTTTCGATAATTTTTTTTGAACAATACACAGGGATAACGATTGACAGGTCCAAAGCGCTCCTGTCACCTGTTTTATGAGGTTTGTATGTCTTTTTATAAATTTCTGAAATTATTTTCATGCGTCCTAAAATATTATCTTTTTCATTGAGAAGAGATGGAGATTGATTGACAATCTTTTGATAGAAATCATCAATCATCAGCTCAAAATGATTGGCGGCAGAGACAGCAACCTCTTCTGTTTTATCTTGCCGTTTAATCAGAATTTTTCCTTCATAATCAGCTTGTTTTGTAAAAATCTGTTCCGCGGAAAGGTGCCCTTGATCTCCCCAGGCGGAACATATATTACGGTACGCAAAACCAAAACCGTAATTAATAAATGCTGAATAGTCATTCCAGTCTATTTTCACAAATCCCCTTGCATCAATCTCATGGGCGTCATGGAAGACGGTATTGTAAGAGAGAGAATTGTAATCTTCTCCACAGGTGTTCATGCAGAAGCTTAACGGATACACCAGGGTGTCAAGGATGGCGCCGCCGCCGAGGTTTCTGTCATGTCTTATGTTATCTGCAGGAAGATAAGGGAAGCCGAAAGACGCTTCCAGATGGCGCAATATTCCTATAGAACCGTCGTTAATTAAAGAGATGACGGTTTGATACATCGGATGGTAAACATACATGAGTGCTTCCATGGCAACAAGGTTTTTACTGCCGGCCAGGGATATTATTTCCCTGGCATTCATATATGTGTCGGTAAACGTCTTTTCCATTAAAAGATGTTTACCCGATTGTATGGTTTTCATCCCCCATTCATGATGGAGACCTGTTGGAAGGGAAACATACACCGCATCAATATCATTATTCTCTAAAAGAGAGTCGTAGGAGCATGAACCACACTGAAACTTTTGTGAAAATGCTTCTCCCTTTTCTTTACTCCTTGAGCCGATTGCTGTTAGTTCAAATAGATCTGATGCCTGTATTGCGGGAATAACCGAGCGGTCTGCTATTGATGAGCAGCCGAGTATGCCGATTTTTATTTTTGATGGCATTATATATCCTCCGGATTATTACTTTTTGCAAGCCTGAACATAATACTGCGCCCCCAGGGGAACATTTGACAGATAGGGTTCTAAACATCGAAACCATTTTAAAAGCCGGGGGAAAAACATATAAAAATTTAATCTGTGTGTTGTAAATTTGCTGCTGGCAAATAAATCCCTGGCATATCCAGGAGTCAGCAGGACAGCATTCTCATCAAGGGGACAATCCTTGACGACTTTTTTTACAACAGGATTATAGGCATTATGTTCAAACAGGAAAAAACTCCCTTTGAATTTAAGAACCCTGTAGATTTCTTCCAGAATGTCAGCATGGCGTTCAAACGGAATATGATGGAACACAACACTGGCGCATACAGCATCAAATGTTTCGTCCTGGAAGCAAATCCTGGCGCCGTCAAAAACATTGAACCCGGAGCACCCTAGATTTTTACTAGCGGTTTTTACTGATTCTTCTGAAACATCGATACCATAATAGTCTGCTGACGGCAAATACTTAACAGCATATTCATAAATGTTACCGGTCCCGCATCCAAAGTCAAGAAACCTTTTTGGCGAAGGATTTGACGCGTGGATTTTTTCAGCCATGATTTTGATTTTTGCTTCAGCAAAAAAGTCTGACTCTTGGCCGGAGATTTTAAGGCCCTTGTTTAAAACATCATCATAGGTGTCAGCATATCTGTCAAATTCATTATTCATAGCTAGCGCATCATCAGGGAAAATTCATATGGGCGATACACAGGAGATCAAACTCCTTGCTTCGATATTAAAATAATTATTGAACATGATAAATTCTTTTGCCTGCCTGAAGGTCATCCATATAAAATTTTTATGTACCTGAACTTGAAAATTTTCATCAGGTTCAATGATCATATACCGGTTCTGTTCCTGAAAAAAACGGCCACCTTCTTCAGACTGCATGGTGTCATAATGGACAAGCCCCTTTTTTTCAATGAAATAGTCCAGGTAAGTTACGGTGTATTCGGGTTCTGTATAGCTCCCTGTGATGCATTGAACAGTCGGGGCCATTTCAAGGATGTCCATGTTCCCTGGTTCCAGTTTCGCCTGTACCAGGATGTGGTATACTGAATTAATTTTTTTTATAAGAAAACCAGCAATGCCGGCTTCTTTTTGCCGCATGATGGGCTGATTCCAACGTTCAACTTCCCTATTGCCGATTTCAGCGGAAATGCCGATAATTTCAAAGTATTTATCATCTTTGTGTGAAATTTTTTCTTTGCCAGAAGACCAGTCGTCAAGCGTGTCCATATGACAGCTAGAGACGTTGAGTACTGTTTTTAATTTTAAATCAGAAAACCAGCTGATAATCTCTTGGTCCGCATAGAACGGATTATCAGACAGAACCGATATAAGCACATCTTTCCTGAAACCGGATAAAAGCGCTTCTGAGACAAGGGGATTGTCCTTAATTGAATTAAACATGCAGGCTCCCTTTTATCTGTGTGCACGACAATACCGTCCTCGTATTCATGTTCACGATATTATCATGTGTCATTAATGTTTTTATCTGACCAATCGTGAGCCAGCAAAAGTTTTCAAAAACATCAATATTTTCATCTTCCGGTATTTCTATAATCATATTCCGGTTACGTTTTTTAAAAAACCGCGCTCCTTGCTCACTTTGGAGCTGGTCAACAATGACCTTCCTTTTTCCTGTGTCAAGAAACAAATCCAGATACAAAGGGAGTTTGCCGCCGTGGATTTGAGAATAATTACTTTTAGTGGCCTGGACAGTGGGTGACAGCTGAAACATGTTAACATTCCCGGGCTCCGCCTTAGCCTGCATCAGACAATAAAGGATACCTTCATGTTTTTTGCACACAATACCGAGGATGCCTATCTCCGGCTGATGGATAACCGGCTGTTTCCATTCCTTTACAGTGCCGGTATTGGTTTTTACATGGATACCTTCAACAGTAAAAAATTTTCCGGTAACATGCCGCAAATTATGGTGTGTATCAATTTCCCAACCTTTTACTGATGATAGCGGAATCTCCCGGACATTAAATACTGTTTTCTGTGTAAGGTGGTCAAGCCAGTCGAAGAATTTATCCGTCGGCATCATGGGATTATATTCGGTAAACGCTGACACTATCAGGTCTAGATCTGTTTCCGTTAGCCGGCTGCAGATATTTTTTAAATCCCTGCAAAGGTTTTCTATATGAGGTTTTTTTAACATGGCATTATTTATTCAAGCAGTTTTTTTTAAAATATCCAACCAGGACATAATATTTTTCTTAAATTCATACATACTTTTCAGCTTTAGCAGATTGTTTAATAAAACAGATGGATGTAGATAATAAGAGAGCATCACTTTTTTACGTATGCTTTCCATTTCATCCTGGTGCATGCCGTCCACGCTGATCTGAAATTCCTTGCCGGTTGAGCTGAATTCTGTGATTTTATCGGTGATTTTATTATCTTTCAGCATGGTTTCACGCAGCTTTGTGCCAAGCGCCGGTACAAGTGTTGAAAAAACAGCATTATAACTCCCAATTTCCCGTGCGAACTGTCCCATATTGAGAAGACTTTCCCTTGTTTCACCTGGCAGCCCCAGGATAAGGTTGCAAAAAGGACGTATGCCTATCCGGTTGCACAGCTGGAAGGTGCTTTTAATGGTTTCAATTGAGATCCCTTTTCCCTGTTGGTCGATAACATCCTGAAGGGAACTTTCAACGCCAAACAGGATGGAGTGGCATCCGGCATTTTTCATGGCGATTAACAGGTCTTTGTCAACCTTATCAGCTCTTGAAGAACAGAACCATGACATCTTAATGTTTTCATCAATGATCTGTTTGCAGATATTTAAGGCCCTTTTCCTGTTTACTTCAAATATAAAGTCGACAAAAAACAATTCTTTAATTCCTGATTCTGCAAGGGCCTTTATTTCATCAATGAGGTTGTCAACAGTTCTGAACCGGTACTCCAGGCGGCTGGCCACACAAAAGCTGCATTGGAAAGGGCATCCCTGGCTTCCTAAAATAATTGTTGAGGGATGTCGTGTGGCTAGAGGGGGGAAATAAGCCTTATTTTTAAATTTATGATGCAGGGGAATAGGGTAACTGAATTCGTTTGCTATTTTATTATCAATCAGATTGATGTTGCCGCTGTTGTCCCTGAATATCAATTTTCGAAGCGCTTTTCGTTCACCCTGGAGATACTTTTTTAAATCATCTGTTGTATAGTTCAGTAGAATGATATCCAGACAAGGATATCTATCAAAAAGCATGTTGTGCTCAAACAGGGCGATATCACCGGAGACCGCTATGATTGTGTGAGGAGATACTTTCTTTATTTTTTCAAACAAAGAAAAATCTTCTTTCCATGATGCTGTTCCAGTAAGGCTCAGGATAGCAAAATAATTATTTTGTTTTAAATCATCCAATACCTGGGAATCTGTTTTTTCCTCAATAATCGCGTCAATCACGTCAACATCAAATGCCTCATCTAATATCCCGCTTTGAACAATCAGGTCAGTGGGCTGCCAGTAAAAGCCCGCTTTTGATACAGGTGAGCAGTAATTGTCACGAAGATACAGTTCTTTGCCTGGTGGATTTAGTAATAATATTTTTTTGTTCACGTGGAGGAGACACTCCTGGTTCTATACAACATGAGTATTTGTATGCGCGTAAAATATTATAATTACAGACAGTATTTAATATATACGCTTTTCATGGGAACTGTCAAGGTAGACTGGATATGGCTGTTTGTAAACAATCCCGCTGTAGTGTAGCGGGAGTGTTTAAAAGAATAAACGCCTCAGCAGACTCCGCCCGCCGATCGTAGCTTTAGCGAAGTTCGGTGGTAAAAAAGTCGTGTCTTGTCTGAATTATTATTAACAGGACAGGGGTTGTGATCGAAAAAATGTTTATTAAGTGTTCTCTTAAAATAGCCTTTTAAAGGGGTTAAAGCTATACTTAAAAATTAACAAAAAATTAATTAAATAAAGATAGTTAGCTATTGATGAACAAAAAAAGTTGTTCTCTGTAGATCCCACTATTTTCCCATAAAATTCAAAAAAAACTTGACACGATATTTCCTCAACGATATGTGAGAAAAAAAGATCTGGGAAAGCCTTAGTTTTTTACCTGGGAGTTCAGAACAAAAAAATGACACACCTTAAGAAAAACAAAAGCCAGTATGGCAAGGAAAAGGGGGCAGGCAGAAGTCGCATCTTTTCATCTGACAGGTAAAAAGTCCAGATCTTTTTCCCTTTTCAACAAATGCACGTTTGACTGCCCCCCTCTTAACTTTTGTGGTTAGAAAAAAGGAAGTGTTTCTGCTTGCGGATCGTAGCTTTAGTGAAGTTCGGTGTCTCGAGCGGAGCGGGTGGTGAAAAAAAGGAGAGGAAAATGCTAGAAGCTATTGGAACACATCGGTTGTTGTATATGGCATTAGAACTTCTACTGGAAACAGTTGCTAATGATGTATATGGGGCAGAGCCTGAAGAGGTTTATGCTACTGACGACTATGAATGGGATGAGGAGGGAAGCGGTGAGTTGGGAGGAATATATCATGACTAAAACTGGGAGTGTAATAATGCAGGAAGATCCTGGTGTTTATCATAGTATTAAAAAACATGATAACCACAAAGAGGCTCTAAATAAAGTGCGAAAAGCTTTTTCAACACGAAGGACACGAAGAACACGAAGAAAAGATGTTAAATAGCGACCGTTCTGTGGAGATACGTAGAATAGGAATGAGGCATGAATATTGTGAGAAAAAATAGAGTCATCACATTTTTGCCCGCAGGGCATAAGACCCAACCTCTTCGTGTCCTTGTATGATTAAAAAAAATAAAATTATTTAAAACGGGGGGTGCGGGGGGTGTCCCCCTGCACCGCAAAACATTATTAATACAATGGCTTTCTTTAAT
>JANQFQ010000075.1 GCA_028277765.1 Desulfobacterales bacterium | reverse complement strand
GCTGTCCGATAACTCAGTCTTTTGGACTTAAGCGAACGTAATATCAGGCACTTATAAACGAAAAAAAGGTCCAAAACTCAGGTTATCGGACAGCCTCTCGGTCCCCCTTTGAAAAAGGGGGAAGATTTTTTCTCCTCTTTTTCAAAGAGGGGCTGGGGGAGATTTATCAAATTGAATCTTTTTTAAATCAATATTGTCTCTTGGCAGGATAGGATATAATCCGTATCTCATACAACAATAAAAAAGGCAGCTGAAAACGGCTGCCTTTTTATTGTGCTCTATTAGAAGGATTTCTATCTATACACCAGCTACCTCATCAAACATTTCAATGGACAGATCCCCTTCAAGATGCGGTACCCAGGCTTCAATCATTTCAGCCACATAAAGAGCGCCGCCATGTGCCATAAACGCGTCCAAATCCTTGTATTTTTCAAGAACAATGAATGATGACGGATCATTCTGATCCCGTGCCAGGCTGTACCCAAGGGTCCCTTCTTCTTTTTCAACATCAGGGAGCGCTTTATTAAAAGCTCCAATTACACTATCTTCCTCTCCGGCTTTTACCTTGATTTTAGCGATAACATTAAGCATTGTGTCCTCCTTGGTTCCTTAAAAAAGTTATTAAATCCTTAAGGCTGATCATCGTACCTTTAGTGTGGTATCCAGTTCCCATATATTATGACATCAATGAAGGGAACAAATAACACAACACGGAAAAAATAACAACCTGTGATCAACTAAACGTATATTGTTTTATTGGTTTTGTTGGTTCTCATAATGATTTTAACCAATTTAACAAATTCAACCAACTAAAACCAATTAAACCGTTTATTTTTACTTCGGCGGCATACGGATGGCACCGTCCAAACGGATTACCTCACCATTTAGAAACGCGTTTTCCACGATCTGCTGTGTCAGCATGGCGAATTCATCAGGTTTTCCAAACCGTTTCGGGAACATTGTCTGGTCTATCAGATAATTCCGCATGTCATCAGACAGGAAACTTGTGAGCGGTGTTTCAAATGTTCCCGGGGTTATGGTGCAGCACCTGATTCCGGATCTTCCCATATCCCTTGCAACAGCCAGGGTAAGGGCAACCACGCCTGCTTTTGAGGCCGCGTAAGCAGCCTGACCGATCTGTCCGTCAAAAGCGGCTATGGATGAGCAGTTTACGATAACACCCCGTTCCCCGTCTTCATTCGGATCATTATCCTGCATTTTATGGGCTGCAAGACGGATAAAATCAAACGTACCGATAAGGTTTATATCAACGATCTGTTTGAAAACATTCAGGTCATGGGGGCCGTCTTTACCGACCGTCTTCATGACCATACCTGTACCCGCACAGGTGACAAGAATGTGGACAGCTCCGAATTTCTCCATTGTCAGGTCTACTGCTGCCTGCACGGTTTCAGTATTAGTTACGTTCGCCTCAGCAAAAATGACTTTGTCTGTGCCTAGTTTTTCAATAAACATATTCGCGTTTAACGGATTCATGTCTGCGATGACCACATTAGCGCCCTTGTTAAGAAGGCGTTCAACTGTAGCAGCACCAAGTCCGCTTGCGCCTCCTGTAACGATGGCTGTTTTACCTTTTATATCCATAGTGTTTTCTCCTTATATGTTTTAGTTATTTTATGATAGCTTGAAAATAGTAGCTAGAAATCACCGGGATGTTTTGGTTCCCTGAACCACCTAGGAATATTGCATACAAACGTAATGATGGAAAATTTCATGCATACAACGATCAGCTTTTTTGCATCCTTGAGAGTCAATGTACATCTGATCTTCCATTTTACCGGTTCTGTTGTGTCCACGTAAAGTATTAGATGGTCTCCCTGGGGACCGCAGTCTTTAATTATCGCAACAAGTTCGGTCTTTCCCAGACCTGTTGACCTCATTAACATATTGCCACCCTCCTTTTCAGCTGTATATTCAATGCTAAATCTTTTTTGTCATATGTCCGCAAGTTATCAATTTGTTAAGGTGAAGCTGCATGCATGCGGTGATATCGCAGCACCTGGTTTGTTACCTTTATCCCGGAATCGACCGCCTGCTGAGTTCCCACGCCTGTGCCCCCTGCGTCACAACCAACATAAAAAAGGCCTTGGATTGGTGCTTTGACTGAAGGCTTGTCTTTCCAGCACTGGCCAAGCACCTGCCCCAGGCCGATACATTCACCCCCCTGCCCGGGTAAGACCTGGTCACGTGTAAGTCTGGAGACCTGGGTTGATGAATACATCTCCTTGGATTCAATATGATCTGCGATTTCGGGAAAAGCTTTCAGCATGGTCTCTTCTCCCATGTCAATCCATTTCTTTTTTTCAGTTTTTGTCATATTCGGGTCAGCAGGGCACCAGTAACCTGTCATGACGATTTGCTTCCCTTCCGGCGCTGCTTTGGGATCGTACATGTCCGGAACTTCAAAGAAGATGACTCCTTTCCTTGGTATTGTGTTGTTTTTGGCTTTAATAAAACGTTCCATGTTCCAAGGGGTGTCATCTGAAAAGATAACACCATATCCGGATTCAATCACTTTTTTATCAAGGTAATACCGCATCCCGATCATTCCGTTAGAAGGGAGCAGGTCCTTTACGTAATTCGTGTAGCTGTTTGAAAAATGTTCTTCTCCAACCAATTTCAAAACAGTCGGCTGGATGCCGGCGTTACTGATGACGACAGGGGCCTTGAATGCCCCTTTGTCAGTTACAATCCCGGTAACCTGTCCATTTTCTATTGTAATCTTTTCTGTTTTAGCTTTCATGATAACACGGCTGCCATTTTCCCTAACAGCGTCACAATATACCTCTGCCAGGGCGCCGTATCCTCCCTCACAAAAAAGACCACCGCTTTTTAAAAATAGATTCTGCAGACCGAAAACAGCCTCTGCTGCCACAACAGCGTCCACTGATGTCATGAACATGAGATCGCACATCAAGCTGACGATAAATGCGTAAAGCGGCCTTGGTGGATTCCTGCTTAAGATCCATTCGTCAAAGCTGATATCATTCAGCTTGTCGATGTCTTCGGGCGGCATAATAGAAATTTCAGTTAAAATATTCATGGCTGTATCGCGTTCTTCACCTTTGAGTTCCAGCCAGTCAAAAATGATTTCAGGATCAAGGGCGCCCGGCTCCATGTAGGGCAGTCTTTTATACTCTCCTGAAGGAGAGATATAAATACTGTCGCTCTTTACACCGGATATCAGGTTTACCCTGTCTTCCATTCCGATTTCACGGAGTACTTCTTCAAATTTGTTGTCGAGTATGGGCGCGGCAACAACAACCCACGCTGTAAAAGCAAACCCTTTTTTTGATAGGCTAAGGGCTTTTCCACCTGCGCGGTCATTCTTTTCTACAAGCAGTACCTTGAGACCGCGTTTTGCCAGAAGAGCAGCACATGAACTGCCACCCATGCCCGCGCCAATAACTATGACATCATATGATTTTTTCCCCATAATAATTATTCCTTAGTTTTATGTTAATAATATTCGAGGATTAATGACAAAGAAAAAGGGAGTTTGTGTGTAACTCCCTTTTTCTTACAACCAAATTAGTCCTCCAAGTATGTTTTTGTATATGTTTCCATCTCAGGTGTCGGTTTCCACCATCTTGCAACACCCAGATCATCCGCCACCATACCCGCTCCCAGATAACCGGGACCGCCAAGGACTAAACCGCCAGGATAGGTCGATACACCGCATACATACAGACCCTCAATCGGTGTCCTCGTGGTCGAACACTCCTGGTTCGGACGGAAACAACCCATCTGGATCGGCTTGTAGTCGCCA
>JANQFQ010000059.1 GCA_028277765.1 Desulfobacterales bacterium | reverse complement strand
GAAAAATCCCCCGCAGTTTGAAAAAGCAATAGCACCGCTTAAAGGTGACTTGGCAGCCCACACAGCCCTACATCCTGTAATCGCGCCAGTCCCAGTAAGGGGGCCGGTACTGAAGATCAGCTTGTTTTCATGAGAAAGACCATCTATGGCAGGATCAATTTCATCATACAGAACTTTTGACGCTGTGCCCTGGCTCCCGATATATTCCCTAGCAAAATCAGGATCCAGGTCTTCTATCGTATATTCCCGCTCACTCAGGTCCACACGTAAAATCTTCCCCACCCAACCGTTCATTTCTGCCTCCAATGTTAATTATTTCTTTTATAATCAGTGTTGCGCTTTTAAGTAAAAATCAACTGCTACACGCGATCCTAGATCCTTGATACTAGATAACAACATCATGCATCCAGCATCTAGCATCCAGCATCTAGTATCTAGAGCATCTAGTATCATTACCACAAAATTAATGTATGAAAATTTTAAATACTGACTATTCTAAATACCCCTTCTCCTTTGCCTTTGTCACCAGTTCTGGTTCTGGCCACCACTTTTCAACGCCGCAATCCGTAGCCACAGCATCGGCAGCCAGGTACCCGGAACCTAAAATTACGGTCCCGCCCGGGAACGTGCACGCGCCACCCATAAACAGGTTTTTAATGGGGGATCTGTGGGTTGAGCAATACTCGTTCGGCCTCAGGTATCCCATCTGCAGGGGATGATACTGTCCTTGCTTGAATGACCCTTTAACCATATCAAGGAACTTGTTTGACACATCCTTTGGCGAAGACGCGTAATAATCACGGACCGTCGCTTCGGTGATATTTGGCGCGTATTTTGCGAGCTTATTGATCAGCATCCATGCCTTTTCCTCTTTAAACTTGTATCTCATCCAGTTTTCAATACCTTCATTCAAATCAAAAGGGGCCATACAGGAAATGATCCCGGTGTGTTTCCCCTTGGGCGCCTGCGATGGATCGTGGATCGTCGGGAAACAGCAATTGAATCCGGCATTCTCATCAAACACACCATTTGATATCTCTTCCTGGTGCCTCACAAAATCATCAGCGGTTTCATATCCCAGCACATGAATAAACGCTTCTGCCACATCAGGATTTGCTTCTGCTGATTTAAACTGGGGCGCTTCAAGCAGACATAAATGAACGCCAAAAAGTGCCCAGTGTTCCCATATCCACCCTTCGGTTGCTTCGGCAAAATCATTATCAAGATGTTCCCTGCCCACAAGGTTTAAAAAAGTCTGCTGGGGATCAATGGTGCTGATGACGCCCATTTTTGCCTCAAGGTACGGACCACCGCTCAGTTGAACCCCTTTTGCCTCTCCATCCTGCACATCAATCTTCTCAATGCCGTAGGGTGAAAAAATCTTCCCGCCGTTCCGGATAAAATCCCGCAAAAGTGATGCCGCGAAAACATGGGATCCATGCTCCACCATCCTGTAGTGGGACATCCTGTTAAAATAAAGGGGAATAAGATAGCCCACGCCACCTTGTATGGGATCAAGCCCCCACATGCATAGCCCATAAAGAATCAATGATTTTACTTTCTCATTTTCAAACAGGTCATCTACAAACTCCTTGGGCGCCACGCCTGTATAGCCATCCATCCGCTCATGCCAGGGCGCGTTGTTCAGCTTCATCAGCTGATCAAGCGCCGGCATCGGCTGCACATAAGTGGATGGCGCAATAAAGTCATCCATGACCACTTTTGACCATGTGTAAAATTCCCTGTACGCATCAGCATCTTTTTTTGAATACTGCTCAATCGCCTTGCAGGTCCGGTCAAGATCCTTGTAAATGCAGAGGGAAGAATGATCTTCAAAGGTCATGGCAAACTGCACATCAGGATAAATATGTTTTAACTGATGTTCTTCAAGCTCCAGGTCATTATATATCGGCGCGTAATCGACCATCGGCATATATATGGCATGGGTATTGAGTTTAAATCCTGACTGCCGCAACTCTTCGGTTGCCAGTCCCCCGCCAAGCTCATTCCGTCTGTCGGTGATGACCACCTTGAGCCCTGCTCTTGCCAGGTAGCAGCCCGCAGCAAGACCGTTCGGTCCTCCGCCGATGATGACCACATCAAATTCCCTTTTCCCTTTGGGCCTTTGGATGATCGGGTATGTAAAGAAGTTTTTTCCCTCTTCTGGAATAAAATCGTATGCTTTTTCCTGTTCTTTTGGCCAGTCATCAATAAAACGTTTCATTTTTTTCAGCCTCCTTTAATATGCATAGCCATCCCACGGCTTATTAAGATCCAGATCATCGGCCATTACCTTGTAAACATTGTACCCTTGCGCGCAATTGGCAAAACCGAATGTGTGCCATGCTGTTCCGGTACAGTATATGTTCTCCAGCCCGGGAATCTTGTGCCCGGCCATCTCCGGTATAGGACGGAACTTTCCTGCCTGTGACGGAAAATTTTCAATAACATGCTGATTTCCGGCAGCACCAAAGTTACGGGCAAACCTGGATGTAAAATGAGGAGTCACCGGCACATAGCCCGCGATAATATCCCATGACACATTGGGAGCGTACTTACTTATCTCCATGATCATGTCATCCGCATGCTTCTTTTCAATGGCCTTCCACTCTTCATCAGAACGGGACCACGCAGGCAGGACGAACTGCTCTGTCTGGAGCCTGAAATTCTTTTCAGGAGAATCCGGGGGGGCCATACATTGATCAAATTCACAAACACCTGGTTGATATCCCTGGTACATATAAAGCCCGTTCAGAGATTTGGGCCAGATTTTCGCCCGTCTTTCAGCGCTCTCATTGATAAATGCCTCAACATCCCCTTCAGAAGCTTCACCGCCGAAACCAAGCCCCTGGCAGTAGGCTGCATCAGGCACTGTGTCTTCGCATATAAATTTCGGCCTTTCCGTCAGCGCCCAAGAATACCACATGATGCATGTCCAATCCTTGGCAAGGGCTTTGAGTTTTCTCGGAATAATATCATCAACCTTGTCTGCCCCTATAAGCTTGAAAATCAGTTGAAAAGGGTCAACATTGGTGACAACATGTTTTGCTGATATTTCTGTCCCATCGGCAAGCCGTATACCTGTGGCCCTGTTGCCATTAAACAGTATTTTGTCTACTTTACAGCTTGTCTTTGCAAGACCGCCGTTTTCAGCAATAATTCTAAAAGCCGCATGGGTGAGCGCATGCGTACCGCCCACAACATAGCAGGCATAAGGAACCCACGCAAACTGAGACAACAGGGAAGCCCATCCCATTCCCTGGTCATCAGCGGAAAAACCCCATGACTGGCAGACCCTGTGCCCATAGAGTTGTATCTTGGGATGCTCAAAAACAGCGGAAAATATCTGGGCTGTCGTCATTGTAAGCCAGTGAGGATCAATCCCGGCATCAGGTGTCATCATGCATAGTCTTTCCATAGCATCCATTTCAGTCACCGGTTTCGCTGGATTATACGCCCATTCCATCATGGCAGGGAGCCAGTATTTTGAGGACTTTTCCCATAGCTTGAGCCAGGTTTCACCATCCCTTTCAGAGAACTCAGCAAACAGCTTTGCTGTTTTTTCCTGGGTCGGGTCAACATCATGGTACGCGGTGTACTGGAGAATACAAGACTGATCATCAAAGATAGTCCCTGTGGGACTGGTCGTATAGGCGTATCTTGCCCCGTAATCTTCAAATTCCGGGAAATCCCTGTACAGCGGGCCCTGGTACCAGCCAATATGTCCGGCTGAGCATGTATTCCCCACATAACCCCCGGCCGGTTCTTCAGATGACCACCCAGTCCCAAGTTCATGCCTCTCTTCAAAAAGGCACACCTTCATACCGCCGTACTTTGAAAGATACATTGCAGCGACGACCGCTTTTTGCCCGCCTCCCACAATAACCACATCATAGTCAGCATCTGCCATAATTAACCTCCACTTAATTGTGTAAAAAACATATTTCTATTCTTTTATTCTGTATCTTTAATATGTATGTTTGCTATCTCCACTTTATATCTGAACTGTTATCCATCCAGCATTCCCGCTAAAAAGAAGCAGGATCTCCATTTCACTACGACCAGCTATCCAGCATCTAGCATCCCCGCTAAAAAACAGCGGGATCTACGTTTCACTTTGAGCAGCCATCTAGCATCAGTTTTAAGATAGCTAAAATCGTGCCACTTTGTCTTTATAAGTAAAAACAAATAGTTATAATTTTATTGGCACCAATTCTACCATAGACGGTGTAAAGCCCACCTTATTTAGTAGCTTTTTGCTTTACTTATCAAATTTAGTAGATATAATTAATACTATTTGAAAATAACATCAGGTGAAAATTGCTGCTGGAAACTATTGCACCAAGAATTGAAACAGATAAAATTTCTCAAAAGTCAGGTGGTGATGTCAACAATAAAAGTGCCTAAAGTGCCTAGAGTGCGCTAAAATGCCTAAAGTTATGGAATTCTGCCATTTTTATTAAAAAAGCAGAGCAAAGCGATGCATGCAAATTGTAAGGCACTTATAGCTTTTCCTAACCTGATCACGACCACCGTCACGCTTATAGCATGACTGACCAAGATTTTAAAATAGCAGAGCAAAGCGATACCACAACTTTAGGCACTTTAGCGCACTCTAGGCACTTTAGGCACTTATAATGACTTATATTAAATACCGATGATACCCTGAAAAAGACTATGTTTCACAAAAAAAGCCGAGGCCCTATATGTTCGACAAAACAACATTTTACTACCAGGCTGTAAAAAGACTCTGCGGCAATCTGGATATCGAAGCCGCCCTGATGGACTGTCTCGAATATCTTGAAACCGTTATGCCGGTTACAGGCATGAACCTACACTTGTTTGCAAAAGACCTTACCCACGTTCGCATCCTTGCGGATGTCTCTAAAGGTAAGCAAATAAAAATGGATCGGATCATCAGTCTACCTGAAGACGCGAGAGCAAAAGTAATGAATGACTGGTCAAAAATGCGTAATGTGCTGATTATTAATCATCCTAAGCAGTATCCCGTGATCGGCTCCCTACCAGGTCTTACAGGAAAAGATGACACGTCCATCATGGTGATGAGCCTGGTCATGGAAGAAGAGATGCTGGGCGGTGTAACTGTTTTCTCAAAAGGAAAGAAGCCGTATACCAGAGAGCAGGCTGCCTTTATAACTGTCCTGCACGATCCTTTTGCCATTGCCATGTCAAATGCGCTCAAGCATGAAGAAGTCCTTATTCTTAAAAACATGCTTGATGATGACAACAGGTTCTTAAGCCAGGAACTTCTTCGGATTTCTGGAGACAAAATCATCGGCAGCAACAACGGCCTGAAAAATGTTATGGAGATGGTAAACCGGGTCGCACCCCTAGACAGCCCTGTCCTGCTTCTGGGTGAAACAGGCGCTGGCAAAGAGATTATCGCCAATGCTGTTCATTATTCTTCAAACAGAAAAGAAGGCCCTTTTATTAAAGTAAACTGCGGGGCCATCCCTGACACACTCATAGACAGTGAGCTTTTCGGTCATGAAAAAGGCGCTTTTACAGGTGCTTTAAGCCAAAAACGGGGAAGGTTTGAGCGCGCTAACCAGGGGACCATACTCCTTGATGAAATAGGCGATCTCCCTCCTCAGGCACAGGTAAGACTCCTGAGAGTTTTTCAGGAAAAGGAGATAGAACGCGTTGGGGGAACCGAAACCATTGAGGTGGATGTGAGGATTATCGCGTCCACAAACCGTGATCTTGAAACAATGGTCGATTCCGGCAGTTTCCGCCAGGATCTCTGGTTCAGGCTGAATGTCTTTCCTATATTGATCCCGCCGTTAAGGGAGAGGAAAGAGGACATACCTGATCTGGTGCATCATTTTATAGAACGCAAATCAGAAGAGCTGAAGATACAAACATATTCCCATATTACTTCAAGCGCCCTTGAACAGCTTAAAGCCCATGACTGGCCTGGCAATGTGCGCGAACTGGAAAACATTGTGGAACGTGCGTTAATTCAACATCAGGGAGAAGGAAAAAACAGCCCGCTTGTATTTGACATTTTCACAACACGAAAAGAAACATTAGATACCATACCGGTTTCCTGGACCAACACCCATCTCCCCCGGCTGGATGAAATCAATGCTGAATATATCAGACACGTGTTGAATCTGACAAAAGGGAAGGTAGGAGGGACAGAAGGGGCAGCTATAATCCTGGGACTGCATCCGAATACACTTCGCGGCAGGATGAAAAAGCTTGGCATACAGCCCAGAAAGCTATAATGTAAATTTCCTGGCCCTCCGGGTCAGGATCTTTACTTCAACCTTGATATTTTAATATATGTTGAATCAGTCATATTAATTCTTGTGACTTCTTCCAGCAGGAACTGAGGGTCCAGTTTACTTTTTACACAAGGGCCTTTTTTATTATAGGAAAAGTTCTGGATAACAATGATATGATCATAATACCGTTTCATTTTATTTAGGATGCTCTTTTTATGGGAATTGGCATAAGAAAATTGGAGAGCTGAATAATTCTGAATCACATAAAGATTTGGCTGTTCGCATATAATAAGCGTTTGGTTGTTATCATAGTGTGGCAAAATGTAATCAAGTACTTCATTATATTCATACTGTAGTTTAAGTTGGTTGAGAAGTATGTGCTGTGATCCAATGGGCCAAAAATATAATAGATGAAACGTAAAAAACAGAACGATAAAAAAAGGGGTTATTTGCTTAAACCTGCGGGCAATAGCGTAAACACAATACACAGATGCAAAAACAAGATAAGGTAATAATACCAGAGCAAGCCGGTTATCAAGCCCTGAAGTAAATTCGCCCCAATGATAAGTTGAAATAATCAATAAAAGCAGCATGAATGTGGTTAAGCCAAACAGCAAAATAGTATTAAACCTCAGAACACTATCACGTTGAGCCCCGAAAAAGCTATTCTTTACAATAAGATATAAACCTGCCACGGCAAGAACAAAAATGACTAGTGTAAAGCCCAAGTTGGGATCAAGCCCAGAGAGAGCAAAAATGTTTTTTTGAATATTCGATATGAACATTTTCACTGTAAATACACTGTCAGGCATAACTAAAAAATCGTTATTGAGTTGTACCATTTCCGTCATACCTGAATACACTCGGTGTTGCCATAAACATGGTATCAATAAAATCGGAATTAAAAAGGTTATAAACGAAAATCGGCCTTGGCTCCCCTGTTTAAGAACCGGCACCAGGAATAGTACAGCTATGACAAAAAGTTTGGATTCATATCTGCACTGAATCAACATGACAAGTGTTAAAAAAAGGAGCTCTGCTGTCCTACAATCTCCTGAATCAGCATACTTTTTAAAAATTAAAAATGTTAAAATAACAAAAAAAAGATTCAGAGTTTCAAATCCGCTTGAAGTAACACAAAAAATATAGATGGGAGAACCAGCCAGCATTAAAACTGATATAGCTGGGAATGGTGCGGGAAAAAAATTCAACATAAAAGCATAAAATACCAGGAGTATGCATAAACTCATTATAAAATTCACTACTATGCCGTTGTATGCCCTGTATCCTGTGATTGTATGGACAAGAGATGTAAGAAAAGGGTATAGGATAGGTCTTTTTCCAATATGCAGCCGATAGGTATCAGCCCGTGCATCAAATGCAGATGATGTTTGTGTAAAATTGTAACCTTCCAAGGGTATAGCTGTTTTTTTATCCTTGTACATCATCATTGAGACGCCGACAAGGTTGGCTTCATCATTTAATATTTTAAACCTAGGAGGTGATATAATAAAAATAAGGACAGTCAGAACAGAAGCAAAAAGAAATACTGCTCGGTATTTATTCATAAGTTGCTTCAATCTGTCTACATATGTGACCGCAAAAAGGTATATCCATAAAAAAAATGAAACAAATATGAAATAGTACGCTATATCTTTAAAAAGAAACTTTACAGTACGCAGGGGAAGTAGTACCCCAACCACAACAGAAAGTACGGTTATCACTGAAAACAAAACAATCTTTTTTACGGAATTCCTGCCTTCAGGTGTGGATAGGCTATTCTCCATAACTTTACTTTTTTTAAATTAACAGCGTCATGTTTTTTGCAACCTGCTGAAGAAGTTGGGCAATCCAGGCAGAATAAGAGATTTTGACCGTAAATAATTTTTTCTGGGTTTTATCAGTGGGAATTAACCAGCTTGCTTCAACCAATCTTTTGCATCATCAATATTTCTAAAAATACTAAAATGGATTGGTAGTTCCTCCCCGATTTCCATATACATCCTGGTTATGCCAAGTTCAAGCTGAGGAGACGCGACCAGCGCTGATTTATAGCCAGCTCCTCGTTCATGCCTGGCGCCATGAATATGGTTGGCTATTTTCTTCAGATCAGAATCATCAACCTGGAAAGAAACCACTTGGCTGAAGTCCCATATTACCGGCATATTTTTATGATATTCTTCCAAGGAATAGGATTCATCAAGAGCTGTTGTAATATCCTGTAGAGTAAATCTACCTGTCACTGTCCGTATGATGGCACCAATATCCTTATCAATATGCGATTTAATCGGCATGATCATTATCTCCGTTTTCTCAACAATCCCTGTCTAAAAAAGGGCTGGGGGTCTGAATTGTTTTGATACAATCCTGTTATTATTTTTATCGCATATGGCAGTTAAAATATATTCATACAACGATGAGAAATCAAGAAAATTAACGCTGTCCCAAAAAAATTAATCCAAAAACTTACTCATGGTAAAAAAAGAACTGGATTAAGAATAAAAAATAAAATATAAATAATATATGTATAATAAATTAGGTATAAACATCTT
The DNA here is from genome assembly GCA_028277765.1 of Desulfobacterales bacterium. Classification (GTDB taxonomy): domain Bacteria; phylum Desulfobacterota; class Desulfobacteria; order Desulfobacterales; family SURF-7; genus JANQFQ01. Next base: position 15,487 of record JANQFQ010000059.1, on the reverse strand, counting down.
TTATTCACAAGCGAGTTGATTTGATAAAAAAAGTTATAAACCAATTCCTTTCGATCCTCAGCAGTGAAGAACATGATAAACAGCGTGATATTTCTCACCAGTCTTCTAAAACATCTGTAAAGCAAACAGCTGAAGAAAACAAAACCAGACCGGTACAAAAAGAAAGCCCAAAAAAAACAGAACCAAAATGGGACATATCACACTTTAACGTCCCGCCGGCTGAAGGAGAGATCCGATTTCATGACCTGAAAATTCCAGTCAATATTATGCGTGCGATAGCAGACCTTGATTTCAAATATTGCACGCCTGTTCAGGCTCAGATTCTCCCCCGTGCCTTATCCGGTATGGATGCCACCGGCCAGGCCCAAACCGGAACAGGTAAAAGCGCCGCCTTTCTCATTACTATCCTTACACTGTTGTTTACAAAACCAATTAAGGGGAAACGAAAACCCGGGATCCCAAGAGCCCTGATTCTCGCCCCCACACGGGAGCTGGCCCTCCAGATTGAAAAAGACGCTATAGCTCTCGGAAAATATATCAGAAGTAGCACTTTAGCTGTTTTTGGCGGTATGGGGTATGAAAAACAGAAGAACATCCTTCGAAATAACGTTACTGACATTGTTGTTGCAACGCCTGGACGTCTTCTCGATTTTCAAAGGCAGAGGTTAATAGATTTAAGCAGAGTTGAAATCCTTGTCATTGATGAAGCCGACCGGATGCTTGACATGGGGTTCATACCGGATATTCGGAATATTGTATATAGCGTTCCGCCCAAAAAAGAACGGCAGACCATGTTTTTCAGCGCCACCATTACCCCTGAAGTGGAAAACCTGTCCAGGCAATGGACGAAAAGTAATGCCTTCAGCGTGATAATTGCACCGGAAACAGTTGCTGCTGATAGTATCCGGCAGGTCGTCTATATCGTTACTACTGATGATAAATTCACATTGTTATTTAACCTCATAAAAAAATATGAACGCGTGCTTGTCTTTGCCAACCGCCGTGACGAAACTCGTGAGCTGATGGAGAAATTAAGGGATTATGATGTCGGCTGCGACCTGCTGTCCGGAGAAGTACCACAAAAGAAAAGGCTGAAGGTTCTTGACAAATTCAAATCAGGTAAAATAAACGTGCTTGTCGCAACAGATGTGGCGGCCAGAGGACTTCATGTAGAAGACATAAATCTTGTGGTCAACTACAACCTCTCCACAGATCCTGAAGATTATGTCCATCGAATAGGCCGTACAGGGAGAGCCGGAAACACAGGCACATCTGTCAGCTTTGCGTGTGAGTATGATTCGTATTATTTACCCGATATTGAAAAATTTCTAAAAGATAAGCTGCGTTGCGAACATCCCCCCAAGGAATTATTAATCGATCCTCCTGAACCTGTGATGAAGAAAAAAAAGAAAAAGAAATCCAGCTCACCAAAGAAAAAATTTCATGTGAAAAAGAACAAAAAGAATTTTTTCAATAAAAATAAAAGTCAAAAATACCAGTCCAAGGCAAGACACCAGCGGGGACGCCATTCAGGCAAGAAAAAAACAGGATAAATCAGGTGTAAAGTCAATATTTGACCTTACGCAAAGTTTCAGGTTTTAATAAACTATGCTTTTAAGCAAATGTTACAAAATTAGAATTTATTCTGTATGTATAATCAAGTACAGTTCAGAACAAACAATAGATCAAGCTGGCTTCATGTTTTCCGGTCCCCAGTAGGCCTTCATTGATGTCACTTTTCCGGCTTCGTCAAATTCAAACACATCAATCGCTTCAAGTTCCATTATTAAATCACCTGAATCCAAGAGCACTTTAAACGGAAACGCAGCTGTATGGTCAGTACACCGTACCGAACCGAGTAGTTCCGCGTGCTGAATCACGTCAAATGCCCTTGTATAGAACTCCTTTATCTTTTCAATTCCGGAAACCGGTTCATTCCCTACGGGATCTTCTACTATCGCATTCTCCGCGAAAATACTTTCGATAATCGAAATGTCATGAATACAAAGTGTTTTAATATAGCTTTCTGCTGTTTTTATTCTGCTTGCATTACTCATCAATCGTTTCCTTCAGGATGTTACTGCATCGCTGCTCATCTTATAGAACATCTCTTAAAAAGTTAATTAAAAAAATGCCAAAACTATTTTATACGTTATTACTTTCTATCAAGCTCCAATCCATTAACTTCTATTAATATATCTTTGAAAAGAAGGTCAAGCGTTTCTGGGGCTCTTGTTACCGGCCGCGGTTTATCCTCTGCAGAAAGCCGTTCAAGGGCGGCCTCAAGAAAATCGGAAATGACAGGATTTCGGGGGCCCTTATCCAACTCTGCCCCTTGTTTCTTGCGATTGAGAAGTATCTCAATTTCCGATTTCAGATCAGGGTCCGTGACAACCCGGTCAACCATCACCTGAAATTCCATCGGTACCGCCCCAAATCCGTTTTCAATCCACATACAGGCCAGTACAGGACGAAGCACGTAGAAATACTTTTTCAGCCGTACTTCCGGCCCTTTGAGATACTTCCTGAAATTGCCCTTTGCCATATGGAGATAATGGAACATGCATGATATGGGAGAATAATAATCCGGCATGAGCGCCTTGATTCGAGATACAGCTGATGACCGTTCCCGGTATACAATAGGTGACTGCAACCATTCAAGAAGCGGAGGATTCGATTTGCGGAAAAGTTCAAGAGCCTTTGGGAGGTCCCATCCTGCAATATCTAAATCGCCGTCAATCGGTTTCTCTATCACATCAGGTCTGTTCTGGATGGTCAGGTACCAGTGTGTCGGGCGCAGATAAATGAAGCGAACATCATAATCACTATCGTCTGACTCGAATCCCCACGCACGGCTTCCTGATTCACAGGCATATAGCACTGACACCTTGTCATGCTCTTCCAGCTTATCCAGCTCACGCTGTATTTGCTGTTTTATAGCCATACGGGTCAACTATTATTCACCCTTGGAGCGAACATATTCTCTGTGACTGTAGCACTAGGCGTATCAGCCCTGTTCCAGCTCTCCTCAAATACACGTGTATAGCCTGTGGATTGTATCTGCCACTCACCATCCACTTTTATATATTCATCATCATAGAAGCCATAACCCCTTAAAGAAATGTTAGAATTGGTATCAATAAGATAGTCCTGAAACGCCCATGTCCCTTTTGCTGCCCCATCTTCGGACAATTCAATTTCAGGCTGAAGCCCCTGATGCATTGTAATTAAAGTTTTCGGCAGGGCTTCTTTTAAAAACGAAATGATATTCTCTCTCCCTTTGAAACGATATGCTCCGCTAGCATAACTTGTTACAGCGTCTTCAGAAAAGCACACTGCCAGGGCTTCCCATTTTTTACAGTCAAGACAACGTAAATATTTATATTTCAAACGTTTTATCAGCTCGATATCCGCGAGTTCAGTCATTGTATTGTCCCTCTTACAATAAGAAATCTACATATCCCGTTTTTCCACAACAAAAGACACCTGCACAGAAATGTCTGAATCGGGTTCAACCGTTAATGTTTCGTCAACTAAAAGCTCAACTGTCTTTTTTCCGCTTCGGCGAATATTGTTCAATGACACCTCTCGTGTGTAAATAGTTGCCAGCTTGTTGAGCCTTAACATACTTCCAGATACAGCTACTTTTGATGGCTCTGTCTTTATCTCAACCAGAATAAGACGGTCATCAAGTTTACCTGTCCAGTTAACCTGAACAGGCATTTCTTTTTTGATAATCTTGTCCAGCGTGATCTCAATATTTGACGGATCGATTTTGTCCAATTTAATTCCAGGCGGCAATACGATATCCTCTGAATCAATAAAAACCGTATTCTTACCCACAATCCCCTTGCCCAGGTCAGCCTTTACCTGAAGATGTTCCGGCCCGATCGATTTTAATAATGCCCCAGCTCCGCTCAGATGCAGGCGTATACTGTTTAACGAAACATCTACTATTTCCATTTCAGGTGACCGGTTAATATAGTTAACCGGAACATCTAACGTGGTGAGCATGTCTCGCCCGCTTGTAAAGCTGAACCATATCATCGATATGGTTATAAATGAAATCAGAGCAGCAGCGGAAAATTCAATTTTTTCTTTTCTTCCGGAATTCTCTTCAGCCCCTTCACCGGAATGATCCCTTAATACGCGCGTCAGGTTTTCCCTCTCATGTAAAGGCTCAATCTGTGATCCTTTAACCGCGGCAACACTCCGCCTCTCTTCCGAAACCACAATAACCAGCGCGTCTGTCTGTTCAGCTAGCCCTAAAGCAGCACGGTGCCTGGTGCCGTATTTTGAAGGCAGATCTTGCTGGTGAGTAAGCGGAAGGATAGCGCCCACGTCAACAATACGGTCCCCCTCGATAATAATAGCCCCATCATGGACGGGGTTGTCCTTCCAGAAGATACTCTCAATTATTTCCCGGGAGAGCAGACCGTTTAAAGCGATACCGCCCTGAACAAACTCTGTTAAGTCTTCTTTCCCGGGAAAAACAAGTATTGCGCCGAGACTGTTTTCGGTTAATTTAATAACCGCTTCTTCAATAATTTCAAAATGCGTAATCTGATTTCTCCGGGGAAAGCCCCATAGAATTGTTCTTAAATTTTTAGTCTGAAACACGCTGCGGATTTCATGCCTAAAAATAACAATGATAATCAGCGCACCGACAGCAGTAATCCCCTGAATTGCTAGGCTGGTTAAAATCAGCCCGATTGAAAAAGCGATCCGCTGGAAAAACCACAGGCATATAATGCCGGCCAGGACCCTGAATGTGTTGGTCCCCCTGAAAAGAACATAAAAGCGGAACAGGATATAACTGATAAATGAAATATCAATAATATCCTGCCACCTGAGATTTGAAAAAAATAAAAGTAAATCGTTCATGAATAATCAGTTCGTAATGCTGAATCTTAATATGTAAAACACATACCCATTCTGATCAGTAACCTCAACGCGCCATGGCCCTATATCAGACTCCCTGAGCTGAATGCTGCTGAATGTTGACCACCTGGGAGGCTGAAGCTTAAGCTTAACTTTTGCGGCAGGTTTATCCTCTCTATACCAGCGATGGTAAATATGGGTTTTTTCTGGCACCACGTTAAAATCCGTAAAGCAGAACACTTTCTTTTTTACCACTGAAAACACGGTTGCCTTGTTTACCGGCTCGTGATTTTTCACCCCTTCACACATGACCGCGTAATTAATGACCGGTGTTTTTATATTTCCATTTATCTTATGGGCTTCATTTTCCCCAGCTCTTGAATAATTCGAATCAGAAACCACAGCTGCTATCAGAAAAATAATGGAGTAAAGATATATTTTTGAGCGTTCGTGCATGTTTTTTAATCTGTCTATTACGATCAAGATCCCGCTGAAAGCAGGACTGACTAAAACCACGTTTTTTTCTAATATGATCTCTTAAAATCTTCTGAAAACACGGGCTAAACAGATTCCTTGAATGAATAATAAAAATCAGTAATTGAATCATCCATACCGTTCTTAAATCGTTTCTCAATTTTCTCAATAGGATAAGCGATGGTATCGATAATTTCAACTCCCAGACCTAAATCCCCCTGAACCCAGTTACCATTTAAAACAACACACATGGCCTCTCCGAGAAAACACCCCCAAAGCTGATACCTGTATGAATCACGTTCATAGTCGCCAATCGGTCCGTCAGGCCAGGCAAGAGAAATAATTCCGTCTATTTTCAGGATGGATACTTCATCAAAAAAAAGCTCAATATCCATGGTTCTGAGCGCAGCCTCCCTGCAGATAGCTGTCGACTCCTTAATCGCAAGCTTCTCGGTTTTTGAGACTGTTTGATTCAATTGGCTCCTTTTCAGACCATGAAAACTTACTTGTCTTTATCACTACTATGTTAATACAACATTTTCTTTCACAGTACAATATATTCATTAAAAACCAACCGGTTTACTCCGGTGTTTCCCATTTCCCGCCGCTGGCAGATGGGATATAGTATACAAATTGTTTTCCCAAAGGGCATTTCCCGCTGCGATCAAAGGCGGTAATCTTTATTTTTGACAAGTCGCCGGTTATCTCAATTTTGTTTTCAGGATAAAAATTGTCTGCTTCCATCAGATCAATCACATTAGGTAACGAGTTGTGCATGGGATTAGCAAAATAATCCGAAATTGCCGCAACAGCCCACATTGCTTCAGCCTCAACCGAACTGCATTTACTGCGGTCCATCTGCGGTTGCATTTTCACGTGAGCCACGGTTGGCGACAGATCCGGAAACGCGCTGTTCCGAATTTCCCCGGTTTTAGAATCGTATATCCATTTTCCTTTACCAGGGTCTGGAACTTTTGCAATATAGTCAGGAACTAGCGCTTTAAGTGTTTTGGGAAAGACAACGTTCATATGCTTCCCAGCGTGTGTATTGACAAGTGAATACGAGTGTATCGCTTCATTCAGCAAATCGAGATTCTTCTGGATTTCCTGCTTTGCCGTAATCTTCTTTCTCCTGACATCAGGAGGCAGGTCCCTTAGAAAATCAGACGTTCTAATTTCTATTACAGCGGCAGTCATGATAGAAGCGTTCTCAACATCAATCAGGCGAACGTTAATATCGATAAAATCCTTTATTTCTGAGACACTCCCGCACAAGATCGCATCCACGGCAAGTATCATGCCCATTTGTTTTGCTGAATCCACATCTATAATCCCGGTCATGTTCAGTTTATGTTCTTTCATAACCTTTTCCAACTGCTCCCGTTCTATAACAGAAAAAACATCCGCCTGGATCAAACTTGTGGTTAGCAATTCAGATACAATCCTCCCCAGATTCTCTTCACGAGCTCTGTTTGACAGGTTTTCAAGCTCTATCACCGCGACCTTTATTCTCCCTTTCTCGGCAATAAGCGGTTTAACGGATTCCTCTATGGTAACCGTTAGCGCTTGAATCTTTTTCGCCACAGCACTCTTGTCATTTATGGTGTTTTCCCCCCGTGCTTCCGTCCTGCTCTGCTCTTCCTCTTTCCCACAGGTGCACAACAAAAAGATAGATAAAAAAACAATGGATAAATACCTTACGGCTTTTTTACAAAAATTTGTTTGCCTCATAATGTCCCCTGTACTATCAGTTTATAAAAATGGCAGAATTCCTCAAGGCACGTTATAATGTTTGCCTCGTCACCACTCATATCACGCAAACACCTAAATTGTAGGTTGGATTAGGCACTTGTAACTTAAGGCACTTATAACTTATAAACTACAACTCATTCCTACTCAAGCTCAATAAAAATTTCCTTATGCACAGAATGGGAGATCACACGTTCTTCCCTGTTCCACACCCATTCTCCGTCTACAGCGTCAGGAATCAGTTCATCAAGGGTTCTGGGATATAAACATACATAGTCGTTTCTCATGGGGTCAGCGCTTCTCATGTGAAATGTAACGATCGCCTCCTGTATACTATCCATCGAGGCCTGTACATTCTTCATTATGTTTTCATGGATTGATTTATCAGAAGTGAAAACTTTCTTCTCAATCTCGGTTATATTCGTACCCAGGATGATCCCTTTTTCAGGATCAACAATCCGGGTGTTTATGTTAAAATATCCTCCTGCATCGGTAACACTTCCGCATATCAGGACATTTGCCGGGATCATCAGTCCTGTCTGTTTTACTGAATTCTCGTCAACAATCCCGCTCTGGCTGAGTTTCAGTTCATCCAAAGCCTTTTCAATCATACCCCTTTCCACCAGTTTTATCCCTGCTTTTTTAAACAGGCTGGCATATAAAAACTCCGTTACCACCATGCCAACATCATTATATGTCGCGTCAGGCGTTACATCTTCAAACGGTATGATACCTGTTGTTGCTGATCTCTCTTTCAGAACGGCTGATATCTCCTCTAACAGGCCGTCCAAATGTTTTTCCAAGGATGTCTCAGCCTTCTCCTGAAAATTCTTCGGCAGATTCGTATCCTTTATATCTATACTGCTCTTCATATTCTCGGAATAAAGCCGCGTTTTACCGGTGACCGTTTCCCTGACAAATTCAGCAGGACTGTTTTTCCGGCTACTGTGAACCTGAGACGGCTTTATGAACTTTCCAGCCACATTAAATAAAACCGCTATAATACAGCCAGCCACTGTAAAGCTTACGAGCAGTTTAAAACTCCTGACTAATTTTTTCATCGGATCATTCATCTTATTAACCAGTCAAACATCCAACATGTAAGGTTAATGTAATGGATAAATATATGCCGCCCCCATATCTTCACAGGAAGTACTCAAGCATTCCCCTTCCTTTCCGTCATTCATCCTGGCGCCGATAACAGCATATTTTTCTGATATCGCCACAGCACAACCGAAACGGTCCTGCGACCCCATGTCCGCGGCCTTCAGCCATGCAGACAGATCCCATTTTTCGCCATCACGTTTAAAAACATATGCCGCCCCTGCGGGAAAAGCATTATCATTGTCATAAGGATTGTCATCCCAGACACCAGCAATAACATGGTCACCTGAAATTGATACCGAAGGTGCTCCTCTTGTATAATTTTCAACATCTCCAACCTGCAGAATAGCGCCCTCATTCCAGCCGCTGGCAGACCGTTTATAGACAATGATAAAACTCTTCCCCTGCCGGTCTTCCTCGACCCAGTAGCTGACCGCCGCGTAATCTCCTGATATGGATACTGAGTGCCCAAACGAGGAACCATCCTTGGCAGTTGACAGACGGGCGTCCCTGATCCATTTGTCCCCTTCACGCTTAAAGATCTCCGCGAGATACCCCTGGCCGGCAATAATATAATCACCCGGCATCGCAACAGCACCGCACCCCCCCTCTGTCTGTATATCAGCTACACGGGTCCATTGATCCCCTTTACGTTTAAAAACACAGACACCGTCTGTAGATGCCAATACCGCGTAAACCCCTGAAATCGCCACAGCTGTTAAGGAGTTTTTTGTGGTGCAGTCTCTGCAGCAGTTCACCTTAACAAGGCTAGACAGATTAGACCATTTCGGGTTACCAGGATCGTAATGAAAAATATAGGCTGAAGCAAAGCTGGGCGGGGTTTTAGAATCTTTGGCATTTTGACTTCTTCTAGCACCGACGATGATATAGTCTCCGGAAATATCCGCGGAACACCCAAAATAAAAAGAGACACCTATCTTGATCTTCATGTTTTTCAGCTTGGCAATCTTCTCCCATCTGTTCTCACGACGCTCAAAAAGATATATTGAACCGCCGTTTAATTCAAACTGGCTTCCTGCAAGTATTCTGTCACCATCAATAGCAATCGTTCGGCCGAAATCCGCGTCATAGTAGGCATCCGGCGACCTTAACTTAACATGTACTTTTTTTTCCAAGTGCTCATACTTTTCAAGCCATAAAACCCTTTCAAGCCTTTTTTGCGCTGCTTTTTTCAGCCGGTCTGAATCAGACTGGTTTGCGAGCTTATTAATAACGTTTTTATCATAAAGCATTGTAACCGCCTGGCAACCGGATCAGGAAGGCGGTCAGCTATCCTAGGAACCAGAGCGTCCAGATTCTCAGGATAACATCCGTTTTTACAGGTCTTCGTAAGCACATACCGGTCCACATGATAAAGGTCCACTGCTCTCTGCAAAAAGTTCACACCTGCCTGGATTTTTTTTAAATCCCTTGCTGTCAAGTGTCTATTCAGTGACAGGCTTTTCTTCTCCACATAGGCTGCTATCTCCCCCAGAACTCTGCCGGTCTTTGTCGCGGTTAAACGGATTCAATATGATAGTAACCACTTCAGAACCAAACGTTTCAGATATGCTGTTAACCAAACTCCCCAGGTCTTTGTCGAGAAATACCTCTTCCTGTGCAAACGCTGCAGGATGAAAAGGCAGAAAAAAAATAATTAACAATAAACATCGTTTTAGCATATGATTCTGTTGTTTCACCTTCAGAACTGTAGCCGTGGTTAATTAAAATTATTTTCATTCATCTCATGTACCAGGAAAAATTAATGAGTAGAAAATAAGTATCAGTTAGGAAAGTCAATGATTCACGTATATGAAAAGTTATATAAGGTCAAGAAATTTAGGCACTTGTATAAAATTATCGTATACAGATATTACGAATGCCGTTGATCTTCACATTTGTTGCTGGGTGACAACTATCTACGGCTTCTGCTGTTCAGCTGGTGACTGCTGATATGAAGCATCGGATTGATATTTCTGATCATCGTGGTCGATAACAAATTCACAATGCAATTTCATCCCTTCGATCACAACTATAACCACAGCTGAAGATGACGTATGCCATTCCATCAATTTGTGCTAACTAAATTGCCGGGCAGGTCAAGACCCGCCCGGTCGTAATTCTCCAATTCAACAAATTAAACCATCAAAACCAATTCAACCCTTATTCTCTCTCCTCTATACTCAAGCACTCTGCTCGCATCATTACCAAGTATAATGGACCTTATAAGTGACCGTTTTTTCTTCCCCTGGTTTAAGGTTAACCCTAAACTCTATCGTCTGGCTGTCGGTCTTGATATAGTCATGAGATTTCTGGGCGATCTTCCAGTTGACCCACCGATACAGGTTTTCAACAACCCTGATCTCGACATTCCCTTTTTCCTTGTGATTTTTAAGCTTTATCTCAAACGTCTCATCCAGCCAGTCACGGGCAGTACCCCTCTTAAATTGGGTCCGCTTCCGTTCACCCACAAGGTCAAACGCGTTTCCTGTATAGACCCTCACCTTTTCATCCTTTGGTGTATGATCAATTGTGTTCTCCCCGGTAAATTCCATCTGGCCGTCCGCATCCCGGGTATAAAACCTTAAGACACCTTTGGGTAAGGGAATGCCCATATTGTTCTTTTTTGAATTTTCAAATTCCCTCATGACCCAGACTTTTTTGTTGCACTCGGTTCCGTAGCTTTTTTCATTCCTCAGGCTTTCCGCAGCCCATCCCCTGTACCGGTTAAAATCAATTTTCGCTCCATTATACACGTATAGTTTTTTTGATTTAACGCCTGTGGCACGTACAAATTCAACCTGCTTGGTCTCCCGGTCACGCAGGGTTGTCTTCCGATTCAACGTATATAAATGGTATTCATCAAATGATTTTTCAGATACGGTCGGCTGCATTCTACTGCGACACGCTTTTTCCATTAGTGCATCTGCTACATATCCCGAAGGTGTATGGCCTGGCTGTATCTTGCTTACATCCCCTGCCATGAGCTTGATTTTAGCTTTTTTAAAAAGTTTCCCGCTCTGGTTATCAATGGTAACCCATCCGATAATATCAACCACATCATTATTTTCCTCACACACAACATTATAATCCGCTTCCCAGCTCATGCCGCCTGTAATATAAGAAAGTTCCGCATTGAATCTCCCTGGTCTGTCTGTTTCAATAAGCCAGTTCAGAGTCGGTTTAAGGATGGAATCATCGGTCAATGCAGGAAAAAGAGGTGTTCCTGGAAGCTGGAACCTGAGCTGTCCGTCAACTTCGATAATCGGCTGGCTGCTACCTATTGTGTAAGTATTCTGTGTCTGATAATACTGATTGCCGTAACGCGTAAGACCTATGTTTTGGGGCACATAACCACTCCTGATAATTTTGCCTTGCACTTTTTTGACTCTGTCCTTGCGCGTAACAAGAAACTCAATGGTTTTCCCCTCGTATAAAAATAAAAGTCGGCTCTGGGAGATCGGGTCAGCCCGGTAATTCTGCTCCAGAATCTGCAGGCGGCGTTTACCTTTTGGGTCACGCAGAATTACGGAATCTGTCTCCATGTGGGCGGTTGTCCCTGAAAACTGTACATCGTTTATCCCCCTGACAAGGTCAAGCTCGATCATGTCCCGGACCACGGCAAAATTCTGGTTATACACCGTAACCGCCGTATCGGCAGCAGCGGCCAGAACGCTGGCAAATACAAATGCAATAATCCATACCATACTGATTTTTCTCATTTTTCTTCTCCTTTACATTGTCTGTTAAAAAATGTTTCAAGTTGAAATTTTCCTTTTTTGACCTGTTGTTTTATCCCTTTAGACAATGCCGAGATGAAAAAGTTCCACGTTTTTTAACGATCAATAAAATTTCAATGGAAAAAGAGATGGTTTAGGTAGGGTGGGCTAAGCCCGCTGAACTCGGATCGTAGGGGCGAACCTGTTTGTTCGCCCAACAAAAAAGGGCAGACACACAGGTCTGCCCCTACAACAAAACTGATCACTGAATACTGATTACTGCTTTTTGCCTGTCCCCACAAAACTTGCAGAGCGAAGCGATACATTAACTTAAGGCACTTGTAACTTTTAACTTATAACTTAAAAAATGATTGACATTTTATTAAATTATATATTAGAGAAAATCCTTTGATTGAGCATATTGCAATGCGTTGATCAACAGACTTGCAGACCGGATCTCACCTGGCAAGGCGCGTTTTAGCGAAAAACAAAATATTGTGATTGACTTTTGAATAAATATTGCTTATCATAAAAACGAACGCTCGCTCGAAATCGTTCATTTTTTAACCTTTTAGTAATGATTTTAAGCGTATATGGAAAAACAAATCATCAAGTTATTTATCAAACACTCGTTCGAAATTTTGCGGTTTTGGTATTCCCGCTTTTAAAGATATTTTATGGTAGACGGTATTAAGAATAAGGATCTGGTCCGGAAAAAAGAGAGGCAGATTGCCCGGGCCGCCACAAAAAAATTTATTGAAAAAGGATTTCATAAAACATCTGTCAGGGAGATTGCCAAAGAAGCTGGCCTAACCATCGGCAATCTTTACGATTATATTGATACTAAAGATGACATCCTTTATCTGGCGTATAAGGAAATTTACGCTGAATGGTCGGACAGCCTTTTAAAAGATCCGAAAATCCTTGCTATCTCCGATCCAAAAGAGCAGCTGTGCAAGGCGATCGAAAGCCTGTTTGACATTTACAACCGGTCAAGGGACCTGATCATTCTCGCCTACCGCGAGACAAAGTCCCTTCAGAAAGATCATTTAAAAGACGTTCTTGGGCAGGAAAGCCGGCTGGTTGAGTATTTTGAACAGATCATCAGGCGGGGGGTAGAGATCGGCAGTTTTAGAAACACCGATGCTGCACTGGCCGCGAACATAATAGCGTTTCTTCTGGCCCTGGTTCCTCTAAGGGGCTGGAATTTTATGAATAATTATAAGGAGCAGGATGTGATGGAGTTCACCCGGAACTTTATTATCAACGGCATCCTGGAAAAACTAACATAAGGAGAAATTAAAGGAAAATTCTTATGGACAGTCAAGAAATTGTAGAAAAATGTAGATCTATTTACGAGGACATGGAGTTTAGCTACATCAGCGAATGGAAGGAAAAGACCGGGGGCAATGCCATCGGTATCATGCCCATCTATTTCCCCAAAGAGGTTATTCACGCTGCGGGCGTACTTCCTGTGGAGGTATTTGGCGGTGGTGACATGGTCGATGTAGTTAAAGGTGACTCATATTACCAGTCTTACATTTGCCACATTGTAAGGACCATGGTAGATTTGGGTCTTTCCGGAAAACTGGACAGCCTGTCAGGCATGATATGCCCCTTTACCTGTGACGTTGTCAGAAATTTTACAGGAGTATGGGGCCTGCTGTTCCCTGACAAGTACGCTCGGTTCTTTGATCAACCCCAAAACTTTGACAGGGAAATTGGCGGAGAGTATCTTGCCTCACAGCTGAGAGACATCATCGGGTTCCTGGAGACAATCGGAGAGAAAGTGACTGATGAGCGGCTGAACAACAGTATTGAGCTTTACAACGAAAACAGGCGCCTTATCAGGAAGCTGTATGATATGAGGGCTGAAAAACCATGGCAGGCAAAAACCGAAGAGGTTTACCTCCTCATGAGGGCCGGCTGTATATTAGAGGTCTCGGAGTATAACCAGATGCTCAATGACTACATGGATTCAGTCGTCAACCTGGATAGAAAACAGCTTGATAATATCCGCGTGGTTATTTCCGGCTCATTCTGTGAACAGCCTCCATTAACCCTTATCAGGATATTTGAACTGGCCGGCTGTTATGTGGTGGATGATGACTATATCCTGGGTAACCGGTACCTGGATAAAGAGGTTGCCGTTGGCGACGATCCGTTAGGCGCACTGGTTCAGGGCTATCTTGATAGTGAGGTCCCCTCTTCCTGCCGGTTTGAGGAATACAATGCCAAATGCAAGAAGCTGGCAAAGGTTGTTGAAAGAAGGAAAGCCGAGGGTGTGATTTTCGCAGCCCCGAGTTTCTGCGACCCGGCACTTGAGGACGAACCTGACTATGACAAAGAACTTGCGGATATGGACGTAAGAGTCATGTCACTGCAGTACTCAGAAGACACAAGGCAGTTTAACCTGATCCGGGAACAGATAGGAACCTTCTCGGATTCAATAAAACTTTCGGAGGCATAAAAGTGAGTACAGAAGATAAAGACAAACAAGCAAGAGAGCAGGCAAAAGACGCGGCCATGCTTGCTGAAAAAAAATTAATGGCCGACTATGTCAAGAAGATACATACCGCCCATGAAAACGGCAAAAAGATTTGTTACACCTTTGTGCCCGGCAACCTGGTCGAACTCCTTCACTGTTTTGACATCGTCCCTGTTTTCCCGGAGGTGTTGGGTCTCCAGATGGGGATGCGGCAGTCCGCGCCAAAATACATTGAGATCGCGGAAGATGACGGGTACTCAGACGATATCTGCAGCTACGTCAAATCAAGCGTCGGCATGTACCTGATGAACCAGGAAGGCCCCTACGGCATGAAAATTCCTAAACCGGATTTCCTTTTTCTAATTTTTTCACAATGTTTTACATTCATGAAGTGGTGGGAAATCCTGCGCAAACTATTTGACTGCCCCATCGTCACCGTTCACCTGCCGTACCGTCACCATGACGTCACAACGCCTGATGAAGCCAAGTACGGGATCGCCCAATTTGAAAAGACGGTCATCCCTCAGCTTGAAGAAATCTCCGGCGTCAAGTTTGATATGGACCGCCTGAAGGAATATCTCGGTTATTCCCGTCAGATGGAACAAGAACTCGTCCACATTTTTGAGGCTGCTAAGAACAAACCATGTCCCATCGACGGCCTGCACCAAGCATTATATTATATCGGCCCGATCAATACATACTACAGGGGCACACCTGAAGGCGTTGAATTCTATAAGCTCCTGAGAAAAGTTGTAGAAGACAGAGTAGCCAATAAAGAAGGCCCCACAACACCATGGGGCAGGGTTGACGAGCAGAAATACAGGCTTGTTTTAGAATGCGGGATCACCTGGGACCATTTCAAGGAATACAACAAGATCCTTTTTGATGAAAAGGCGGTGATTGTCGGCTCAACATATACCAAGGTAGGCGGCATGTACTGCACAACAGATATTATGCACGATCCTGAAAGGCCGTTTGAATCCATGATTGAGCATAATATGACCAATTACTGCAACAACAGCCTTCCCGAGCGTGTAAGGATCATGGAAAGATACATCAAGGATTATGATGC
>JANQFQ010000044.1 GCA_028277765.1 Desulfobacterales bacterium | reverse complement strand
AACCTGAGTTTTGGACCTTTTTTTCGTTTATAAGTGCCTGATATTACGTTCGCTTAAGTCCAAAAGACTGAGTTATCGGACAGCCTCCCGAGGGGGATTATTGTATGATAATGAAAATATACTTTGAAAAAGGGAATTATTCTGTCCGGAAAAATCGAATACTGGAATGGGGACGTGCGCGTACTGCGCAGCCAAAAGGGATAGTCTTTGTACCCCCGTTAATCGGCGGCAGCTTTTCCCAACAGATTAGGCTTTTGAGACCGCTGATAAAGGAAAACTATGATATATTCTCTTTCAACTATTCAGGCCATGGAAAATCTTCAAATAGATTTTCCATGGGGGAGACCCTTTTTGATACGTTTCATATGCTTTTTCATATTCAAAAGGAGAATCGACAACATCTTCCTGTTTTTGCCGCTGCATCCTGCTTTTCAGCAATCCCCTTAATCAATACAGCCAGCTATTTCAAAGAACCCTTTAAAAAAATCGTGTTAATCAATCCTGTAACCAGATTTAATCCCGGAGCTGTTGCAAGATCTTTTACGACTTACTACAAAGTATCATCTGATAAAAAAAAGCGGTTTAATATTTATCAGGCTGCGGGTAGTTACGTAAATTTTCTTTTCCCTGAAATTGAAAAAAACAGATACAATTTCGGTATACTTGAACTCAAAAGAAGCCGGATTTTAAAAATCCTATCTGAATTCCTTTTCTGGAATCCTTTGAAAAACATGCAGTTAGAGAAAACACCGGTTTTATGTCTATACGCGAAAAATGACAGGATTCTCAAGATTTATGACTCGGACATAAACATCAAGTATGAAGAAAGCATACAGAAAATCTGCAAGAAAACATTGTTTTATCCCCTATACGGGGATCATTTCCTTAAGTGCACTGAAACCAGAAAAAAAACGATGAGATCTATCCTGTCATTTTTTCAAAATGAATCCTTTGCAGCTTATTCATATAAATCAAGCTAAACCCAAAAGAAGATTGACAATATGTTTAAATTAAGGTTCAGTGTATAATTTAGCTTTTTTTAGCAAATTTTAAACATTAAAGGAGATAACCAATGAATGATGATATTCAGATGCCAGATATCGATTTTTCAGTAAACAAAGAAAACCTGTTTCGCGAAGAGACCATCCTTGATTTGAGGGCGGCTTCAATTAAGGTTCTTACACCAGTGAACCTGGATGGAACAGTTGACGAAAACCGAAAAAAAATATATGTTGGCAATACATCTCTCATGAGCCCTCAGGGCCCTGTGCCATTGCAAGCGCAGCTCGATGCATCAACCTTGGAAGAAGCCTTGGACAGGTTTCCTGATGCCATGAAAGAGGCTACCGAACAGATGATACAAAGAGTAAAAGAGATGCAGCAGCAGGCCCAAAAACAGGAAGATTCACGGATCGTTGTTCCTGGGAGATAATTCCTGACAGGACAACAGGCCATATTGATTTAATGCAGACAGTTGCATTTATATAAAAATATTAAACCCTAACGTTGCATAAAAATTTGACTTCAAAACGCTTTAGAATTTTACGGTTTTGAGCCAAATTTTTATGCAACGTTAGGGTATAAACTTTATTATAAATCAAACCGTCATATTCAGTAATGAAACCATTTAAGCCTATATTCATTGGTCTCCTTATATTTACATTTTCAGCTTTGCAAGCTGTTTCAGCGGACCCAGCGGACACAACAGTATCTCCTGTAACTTCAGGATCTTCTACCTCATCAGGCGATAGTGAGTTTGAGGAGTTTGAGGATGAATTTGAAGAATTTGAAGATGACAAAATCGACGATGTTCTTGATCCTTTGAGCGGATATAACCGGTTCATGACCGGTGTCAATGACAAACTCTATTTCTGGGCGTTAAAGCCTGTTGCCAGGGGTTACAGAGCGGTCGTACCTGAGCCAGGCCGGCTGGCTGTGGGCCGTTTTTTTAAAAATCTGGGTTACCCGATACGGTTTGTAAACAACCTTTTACAATTTAAAATAAAAGAGTCAGGCATTGAAACCGCCCGTTTTGGGATAAATACAACCATTGGTATTGCCGGGCTGTTTGATCCTGCTGAAAAGATGTTTGATCTTAAACCCTGTGGAGAAGACTTTGGACAAACATTGGGACATTATGGCATAGGCAGCGGTTTCCACATTGTTCTGCCGGTTTTTGGGCCGTCCAATCTCCGTGACACAATCGGCAGGGTGCCGGACTTTTTTCTATACCCTGTAAATTATATTGATGACGGCGGGACTGTGTTCGCGATCAATGCTTTTGACCGGACCAACTACACATCTCTCCACATTGGTGAATATGAAAGCGTTAAAAAAGATGCCATCGATTTCTATATCTTTATGCGCGACGCGTATGAACAGAACCGGGAAAACCGGGTAAAGGAGTAATCCATGAAAATTCTTACCCCCGCAATTCTGTTTTTTCTTCTCTTAAGCAACACAGTTCTTGCAGATGACCTTAAAGACGCGGAAACTTTAATTAAAAGCAAACTTGATGCTGTCATTTCAGTCCTGCATCAAAAAGAATTATCCCAACAGGTAAGGGACAAAAAGGTCATCGACATTGTCTCCCCTGCGTTCGATTTTTCCCTTATGGCAAAACTGTCCCTGGGAAAGAAACACTGGCGCGGTCTCGTGCAAGATAAAAAGGACAGGTTTACCGAGCTTTTCATTGAACAGCTCAAAACATCATACCTGGAAAAACTGACACTTTATACTGATGAAACAATTGAATATAAACCGTCCATCAAAATTAAAGCAAAAATTCATGTGTCCACAGAACTGGTTTCAAAAGACAATCGAATCGCCATGCTGTATAAACTTTACAAATCAAAGACCGGATGGAAAATTTATGACCTGGAAATCCAGGGTGTAAGTATTATCTCTACTTATAGATCTCAATTTAACCAGGTCCTAGCCAAAGGAACAATTGATGATGTGCTGAAAAAACTTGAAAAAAAAGAGATAAAAGATACCGTCGAAAAGAAACAGAAGTAACTTAAAGAATAATGTCAAAACTCGAATCCCTTCCAGAACGCTTTTTTAACAGATTTATACTCGCGAACCCCGGACAGGTTGTTATACTGCTACTTTTGATTGTCTTTTTTCTGGGAATCCACGCCAGGAATTTTAAGCTTGACGCTTCTGCTGAGACACTTGTGCTTGAAAATGATGAGGACCTCAAGTACTCGCGTCTTATCCACAAAAGGTATGGGACAGAGGACTACCTCATCATCACCTTTGCTCCACACGGTGACCTGTTTTCGGGAAAAAACCTCAAGATCCTGGCGCTTCTGCGTGATGAGCTGAAACAGCTTGACCGTGTCACAGCAGTTAATTCAATACTTGATGTCCCCCTGCTTGAAAGCCCCCCTGTGCCCATTAAGAAACTCGCCAGCAATGTTCAAACCCTTGAATCACCATCGGTTAATAAAGCTCTGGCAAGAAAAGAATTCCAGAACAGCCCGGTCTATCAGAACCTGCTTGTGAGCCCTGATCTAAAGACAACAGCCCTTCAGGTTATGTTTGAAAACGATGAGACCTATTATGAGCTTCTTTATAGACGGAATGAACTGAATGAAAAACAGGAAACAGGCAGCCTCTCTCCTGAAGAAGCCCATGAACTGGCTGACGTAAAGAAACGGTTCTCTAATCACCGGGACAAAATGAGGGATATCCGCCATCAGGATATCGCGAAGATCCGATCGATGATGAACAAATACCGCACAGACACAGTTCTTTTCCTGGGCGGCATCAGCATGATTGCCGACGACCTTATCAGCTTTATAAAAAACGACCTAAAGCTGTTCGGCCTTGGTGTGCTTTTTTTCCTTATCGTGACCTTAAGCTTTATTTTCAGGAGACCGCGCTGGATCCTTCTACCGATCCTTTGCTGCGGTTTCTCGGCAGTCTGCATGATGGGCCTCCTCGGCATATTCAACTGGGAGGTCACTGTAATCTCATCCAATTTTATTTCACTCCAGCTGATTATCACAATGGCAATAACCATTCACCTGATCGTCCGCTACCGGGAACTCCATGCTGAAAACCCTGATCATGACCATAAAACACTCACCCTTGGTGCCGTGACCCTGATGCTGAAACCTTGTCTCTACGCTGGTCTTACTACTATCGCTGGGTTTGGTTCACTGGTGCTGTGTGACATCCTCCCTGTAAGAACTTTCGGTTTGATGATGATCGCCGGCATTATTGTATCCCTGATCATGACCTTTCTTTTCTTCCCGGCAAGCATTATGCTGGTACAAAAAGAAAAAACCGTAGGAACCGTTAAAACTATCTTCCCTTTAACCTCGGTGCTGGCACGCCTTACTGAAAGACACGGCATCCTCATAATGATCTTAAGCGGCGCCGCCTTGATCATTAGCGGTATAGGGATAACAAAACTGGAGGTTGAAAACTGTTTTATTGATTACTTTAAGAAGACCACTGAGATCTACCAGGGCATGAAAGTGATTGACCAGAACCTTGGCGGTACAACCCCCCTTGATGTTGTTATTAAAATAGAAGGGCACAATACAGCTGCCCCTGTTTCCGATGAAACAGATGATGGTGGAGACGAGTTTGACGATTTTGGTGATTTTACCGAGTTTGACAACGCAGAAACAGAAGATAAATACTGGTTCACCAGCGACAAGATGGAGCAGGTCAAGAGAATTCATAACTACCTTGATTCCCTACCGGAAACCGGCAAGGTCCTTTCCCTTGGGACCATGCTGAAGGTCGCTGAAAAACTGAACGACAACAAACCCCTTGACAACTTTAAGCTCGCCCTGCTTTACAGTGAGATTCCCGACAAGTTCAAAGAACTGGTCCTGAAACCTTACGTCTCGGTTGAACACAACGAGGTCCGCTATTCAATTCGGATAATAGATTCAGAAAAATCTTTGCGGAGGAACGCTTTCCTCAAAAAGGTAAACAGCGATCTTGTCACAAAGCTTGGCCTTAAACAGGAAAACGTACGGCTCACCGGCATGCTGGTTCTTTACAACAACATGCTTCAAAGCCTTTTCAGCTCTCAGATCATGACCCTCGGCATTGTCCTTGCTGCCCTGCTCCTGATGTTCCTTGTTCTTTTCAGGTCGTTCAAGATTGCCATTATCGCCATATTCCCAAACCTGCTTTCCATCCTTGTGGTCCTTGGTGTCATGGGATGGCTGAAAATCCCCCTGGACATGATGACCATCACCATAGCTGCCATCAGTGTTGGTATTGCTGTTGACGACACCATCCACTACATCCACAGGTTCATGCGCGAGTTTGAAACAGACAGACAATATCTTCCTGCCATGCACAGGTGCCACGGCACTATCGGCCACGCCATGTATTACACGTCGCTCACGATCATCATCGGTTTTTCCATACTGGTGCTTTCAAACTTCATCCCGAGCATCTATTTTGGGATACTGACAGGCCTTGCCATGTTCATCGCCCTTGTCGCCGCCCTCACCCTCCTCCCCCAGCTCATCGTTTTCTTTAAACCTCTGGGGCCGGAAAATTAAACTAGCCCGCTGTCTTTTTCGACTCTCATAAACATATGCTGTCTTTTCTGATATCAAGGAATAATATCATCGATTGCGAGATGGTAATTGAAATATTCGCTTTCATGTAAGGCCTTATCCGGTCCATAAAGACTAATAAGTGCTTTTTCAACAGTAAATCCTCTTGGAATGTTCAGGAGTGATATTTTTCTTTCCATTTGAAGAATAACGGCGGGTGTAATTTCTTTTGAATGATGTTTTACTTCACAAACAGTTATCACATTATCAATCCGCTTATATATTAAATCGATCTGAAAGGATTCAACTTTTTTTGAGAAAAACGGTCCATAGGCAATAACCTGATCTGAAAAGCCCATCTTTTCTGCGAGATAAAACGCCTGTTTTAAACAAAACCGTTCAAAGGCAAATCCAAGCCATACATTAAATTTGTCTTTTGTGATCATTTCAAACAACTTTTTCTGAACACCTTCTGAAATAATCTGAATGTGCGGCGCCATGAATTTATAATAAAAAATTAGATACTCATCAAATAGTCTGTATTTTCTAAATTTTGTACTCCATCCCTTGTCAAACGGAATAAAGGAACTGATAATTTCAGCATTCTCAAGATGGGATAGCGCTTCCCGAAGACTACCGCCAGAAGTTTTTCCAAGCTTTAAGGCGATTTCATTCAAAGAGAGCAGTGAATCCTTAAGCAAATTAATTATCCTGATATAATTTTCAGGCAACCTGAACTGGCTGTAAAATATTTTTTCAATCTCTTTTAACATGGCACTGTCTGCTGAAAAGCACAATGTGTTCATGTTCTGGTTAAACGACCTGTCCAGGTTGATCTCCTCAAGATATTTCGGGACACCACCGAAAACCAGTTGGTACCTAAGTACTTCTTCTTTACTTCTCCTGTTCTTCAGCATCTTTGCCACTTCATGCGGCCCCAACCCCTTAAGCAGTATTTCTGCAGATATTCTCCCGTAAAGCGCCTTTGAACTGATGACTTTGTTAATCATGAAAGATGCTATTGAACCGCAGAGTATAAGCATAACCCCCTGATCTTTCCAATAACTGTCCCAAAAATACTTAATGATCGCAACCAGTCTGCTCCTGCCTGCAGCCATCCATTGTATTTCATCAAAAAACAGAACGACCTTTTTTTTACGATGCTTACTTCTGATAACTTTTTCCGTCAGGTATAAAAATGCAGTATCCCACTTACTGAAAGAATCCCCTTGAACAAATGAATCTTTTGTATAATTAATTAGTGTTTCCGCAAAATGGCGTATCTGATAATCGGAACGTTCACCCTCTATACCTTCAAAAGTAAAAGCATAAGGCTTGCCATCAATAAATTTTTTGACAAGTGATGTTTTACCAATACGCCTTCTACCATAAATAACACAAAGTTCGCTTTTCGAAGAAATATACTTTTCTTCTAGTACTTTCAGCTCTTTATCACGACCATAAAACATTCTTTTTAGAAACCTCCTGCAATCCGCCATTAAAAGAACATTAACTATATCGGCGGATTTTGTCAATTAAAAAATTAAAATCCGCCGATATTATTATTATTCTTTTATCGGCGGATTTTGTCAATTTACTCGATCTTTGAGTTTGGTAATGCCCGCCTGAATTAGCCTAGCTGACTAATTTGCCTGTCACCGAAAGTCACCGAAACTCTATAGCACACGGATAACACGGATTAGGCTGATTTACACGGATAAAAATTTGTCCCTGAAACCAATCCTGACAATCCTGTACATCCTGTCTAAAATATTTTGCCTGTCCCTGAAACCTTAATCCTCCTTGATGTTTAATTAAATTTATAATATTAAAAAAATTATAAAAAATATTTAAGTAATGTTTCTTGCCTAAAAATTTTTTAAGCAAAAATTTTATTATTGATCTAATTTTTGTTAAAATAAGGTGTATTTCTATAAACATATTTATTTTTTTCATCACATTACTATAGAATATTGTAATTGAATTAATTGATTCATCAAAAAATGTAATTAACACCAGGATTCAGGGATTATTTACAATTTGAAATGGTTTTCACCGAAATTAACTGGTTCTTTCACCATTTTTGGTGTTCAATAATTGTTATGTTTTAGAAGGTTAATATGTACAAAAGTATTATTTCCATAGTAATGACTCTTCTTTTATTCGGGTGTAGTGACGGTACTCCGATGAAAATCACCGAACAGCACAGCAACATGGATATATATATTATTGCTTGCTGTTTTCTGACCGGGGCAGGTTTAATAATCTTTGGGGTATTTAATTGATAAGTTGTTAACTCAAGGTTGGATATAATACTTTCTTCTTTGTCTTTTCCCTTTACTCATTACCCACCTCCTGTTAGAATCCTTTATAACTCTAACTTTTCGATGTGTCTACAAAACGGGGGAACTACCGCATTTATATATAGAAGTATAGGGATTTCACCTTCTTTTACACCTGTAAACTGAGGTTATTTCAATGCGCTTTTGCTTACAATGGACTAACATTTCTTTCTTTTTGTTTATCGTGTGTATCTTTGGATTGGGATTCGACATAACTATCGTTCAGGGGCAGAATAGGGTAGAAAGCGATAATTCATATGTTCATATCCGTGCAGTGATACCAATCGCCAGCGGCCTGAACGATTTCGGACAATTTAAAGAAGCAAAGGATATCTTGCAGAAAGCTATACACAAAATTGATGACATTCCACATATCTACACTATTTCTTTAGCCATATATAAGATATTAGATGAATTTAACGATCATACAGCACAATATCAAGATCTTATCTTGGCAGCGCAAACCATTCCTAAAGAATCCAGCAGGCTGACAGTCCTGGCCGCTATTCTATATCATATGGGCTTCAAACAAACATTTCCAGAAATGTTTGATCAAGGATCATCAAGTCTGGAATATTATTGGAGACCTATGGAATGAACAAACAAATCTTAAGAGTATGATTTTGATAATAAATATTTATAAAGAAAAAATGGAGGATATATGAATCGTGTACTTATGGGATGTCTTATCACTGTTGTGATTTTAATTGTTGTTTTCTTCGTTGGTGGCTTTATTGTTATATTTCATACCCACGTTCCTCTTCATATCGTTGCTTCTCTATTATCTCAAAATGAAGCATTGGAAATAACAGGCGTATCAGGCTCCCTCTCTTCAGGAATCGGTGTTGAAAAAATTAGTTATAAACATGAGGATGGTAATATCAGCCGAGTAGAGGATGTTGCTTTCCAGTATGAGATAAAGTCAGATACGTTGGCAATCAAAGATATTCATGTAAAACACGCATATTTTTATGTTTATCCGAAAATAACAAAAAATAGTAAAGAAAATGAAAAAAAAGATGACGAGTTTGGCGATGACACTGAAGAGTTTGGTGATTATACTGAAACTTATAATCAATCGGGAAATCTCATTATTGAAAACATTGATATCAATGATGTCACTATTGAAACCCCTTCTCTTGGGAAAAAAGTACACCTTGATCGTTTTTATTTAAGCGGTTTTGAAGTGAGGGATGAAAAAGTTACTTTGGGAGATCTTGTGATTGCGAGTGATTATTTGGACTTTAGCATGAAACCTCTGCAACCTTCAGAGGATGGAAATATCCAGCCAAACAGCTACAAAATGCAAGGGGCATTCAAAGAAGGGCTTCATGAATCTCTTGTCCAGACGATTACGCTTTCAGGCCAACTGGATCTTTTAGATCAGGAAAACATCGATTTTATAATCAATGCTGTTGAAAACAAGATACAAATTAAAGGTACCGGAAACGATCAGCAGTATAACTTAGCAATGACAGTCAACCAGTTGACACCCAAGTCATATATCAAGACCATGCCAAGTTTTCAGGACATCAATATAAATTACATCATCAATGCTCATAAAGATGGTACATCTTTATCTGAAGAAGAAGTCTCTATGACCGGACAATTTAAAATCGGCAAACACACTTTTACGTTGCTCCCTTTTCATAAAAAAGATCAAAAAACTAAAGACTTACAGACGATCGCAACAAGCGAATCCAACGGGGTTCGATATTATTTAAATTTAGATTTTGATAAGCTTGATAAATCCTCATCACCTTTAACCCTCATATCAGAACCTCCTGAATCTTTATCTCACATTCTTTCAGTGTTGATGTTTGATAAATCGTTTGATGCGCTGAATGCCTCGGAAGCAGAGCTGTTAAAACAGGAAATGAATTTTTATAAATAAAAAACAAATAGCGGACAGACAACCTGTCAGGGGGGGTAAAACTTAGACACGGTTTATCTGTCCGCTATTTTGCAAACAACTTATATCAAATATTATCAACCCGGCTCTAACGTATAAACGGTTATTAACCTATCCAGCTGCAGCACCTGCTCTGGTATCAATTCTAAAAACTGAGCACCGCAACGTCTTTCAACAAGGATGTCGTCGTCTTCATTGGAAGATACCTCAACATCATAAACAGTTTTGATGGTCAAGTTATCCATAAATAAGTCATCTTTTGGAGCGGCTAAACATATGGCGCTTTCATTATATGCCTGAAAATCTGTATTAATATAATGAAACGCCAAGCCACCCTGGCTTATGTCAATGAGCGGGCCAAGCAAAGTGCATTTGTCACTTGTCATGACATTCACACCCGGTTTAACGACAAACCTTGCATGCTTTCTTTTATCCAGAAGAAACCGATATATCCTTGATTTCTGTTTTGAGGTAACTATCATCATTCCCTCCAGATAAATAAGGTCAAAACCTAAAAGTTTATCCCTTACTATATAGGTTATAGTAAATTCAAAAAAAAGCAATATTGAATTATTGGGGATAAAATAGGGAGATAATCTACCCATTTTGAAAGGATAAAAGATAGGACCTCAAATTAACCCCTTTGCTTGTTATCCCCATTTTTTTTCTAAGATTTTTCCTGTGAGTGTCAATTGTGCTTGTGGCCAGATTTAATAACTTAGCGATATCTTTAGTTGTTTTTCCTTGCTTGATCAGGTTTGCCACTTGGATCTCCGTTGGAGTCAATCCTAAAAAATTAATATCTGATTTGCTCAAAAACGGAGATATGATTTCATTTAAATTCATCTCTAATATTTCTATATATTTTTTAGCCCTGTTATCCAGCCTGCAGTTTTTAATTATTTCTATATATGGACTTATTAACTGCCTGACATTTATTATAATTTTCTCTTCAAGCTCCTTTTTTATTTCACCTTCTTTTTTCAGCATGATTCTTAGGGCATTATTCGCTTCTTCAAGGTCCGCGGTGCGGGCACTGACTTTCTCCTCAAGCTGTTCTCTATACTGCTGCAGGGCTTCATCAGCGAGTTTCCGTTCTGTAATATCTCTCGATATATTAAGTACACCAATGACTTCACCGTCTTTTTTTATTAACTTTGGATTAATTTCAATAAATACCTTTGTTTTGTCTTTTCGCCAGCCCTCATATTCCAGTTTTTTTAGGGGCCTCTCAGCTACAAAATCATCTAAAAGGGTCATTGCTTCTTCGAGATTCTCGAGGCTGAAGAATTCGACTTCACTTATGTATTTCCCAATGACTTCTTCACGCTTAAAACCAAACATATCTTCTACTCTTTTATTGACATCTATGACCTTCCCTTCAATATCGATAAAGGAAATTACGTCATTAGCATTGTCAACAATCATATTCAGTTTTTCTTCGCTCTCCTTTAATCTCTCCTCAACCCTCCTCCGTTCAGTAAAATCTCTTAAAATTAACAGTATCCCTGCTACATCTCCACCATCTTCAATTAAACTGGCTGTTCCTTCAAGAAAAATTTCTTTTTTATTCATAACAAAATCCAAATTAATCGGCAATGATTTTTCTTCTACTATCGTGTCAAAAACAGCATGAATACCCTTTGAATTGAATTCTTTAATTTCTGAATAATGTTTTCCAATGATATCATCTTTTGGGGATGCATAAAAATTGAGTACACGGGTATTCACATCAAGTATATTGCCATCTTGATTTAGATATATTATCTGGTCACTTGTATGCTGAAAAAGTGTATTGAATTTTTCTAAACTCTCCAGGAGATCCTGATCCGTCTTCCTTCGGGATTTTATCCGTTTTTCCATTCCCTTATACTTGTTGTTGGCGGTCATTAATAAAGTCCCCCTGAAATCCCAGAATTTTTTTACATATTCAATATGTTATAACTAATATGGTCATCGTTGTCAAAAAGTTTAGAATGATATCTTCTTTTGTGTGATTGTTTATACGAATAAGTGGAAACCTGAACTCGATTATTTTTCCCTTTGTGCTGTTTTTATATTTATGATAGATAACCATGCTTGCAAATCGGTTTTTTGGTATGAGAATCTAAATCGATCCTCAAAGGTGAACAATGACAGACAGACCTCTTATTGGTGTGGGCGTATGTATTCTAAGGGACAGACAGGTGCTTATGGGCAAACGGTTGAACGCGCATGGTGAAGGCTGCTGGTGTTTCCCTGGAGGACATCTGGAATTCGGTGAAGCGATTGAAGAATGCGCACGTCGTGAGGTTTATGAAGAAACCGGCATACAGATTAAAAACCTCAGTATCGGCCCGTTTACTAATGATATTTTTACTGATGAAGGTAAACATTACGTGACATTGTTTATTATTGCTGATTACGCAGGGGGGGATATTGACATCAAAGAACCGGATAAATGCGAAGAATGGAAATGGTTTGACCAAGACAGGCTTCCGGATCCCCTGTTTCTGCCGGTCAGAAATTTACTCAAAAAGGGGTTCACTTTCGAAAAAAAGCAAACTAGAGATTCTTAACCCCGATCAGATCTCTCGCATGCAGGTGTACTTCCTCATCAATTTCTAGCCCTTCCTCGATGAGCCCCAGCAGCTCTTCCTTCTGTTCGGGAAGCTTGTACCCCTCAAAATCATGGTTGAACAGGTTAACACGGCGCGAGCTGTCTCGGTACCATGAATTGAGGAAATGGTCAAAGCAAAGACGGCTGTCAACATCCAGGTTCTCAAGAAAAAGCTTAAGCTCCCTCAGACGCTCATGGGGAGATGTCAGCTTGAATATCCCTTTTTCATAATCTTCAAAAAGCGGTAAATCAGGCCCAATGGCAAAGGGCCTCAGTCTGATATAATCAGGTTTTATTTCATTGATGACTCTGGCCGTATTCAGAGCGTGCTGATCAGACATATCCCTTCCGCCAAGGCCGATCATAACATAGTCAGAGACTTCAAAACCCGCATCTTTTGCCATTTTACCAGCTATTATCTGCTGCTCCGCGGTCACCCCCTTGTTAACATACTTAAGGAGTTCATCATCTCCGGTTTCCAGTCCAACATGAAGTCTGGTAAGACCTGCCTTGTGCAGTGCCTGTAATTCTTCTGTTTTTTTTCTATAGATTGTCTTTGACCTGGCGTATGATGTGATCCGTTCAAGAGAAGGGAGCTGTTTTTTTATATATTGAAGGACTTCAAGCATGTGTTTGAAGGGCATGTTAAGACTGTTGGCGTCCTGTAGAAAAGCGGTCTTACCGCCGAACAAGAGCCAGGTAAATACCATCATAAAGCTCTGGTTCGCCTGTATGCCGGGAAGCACTGAAGCAATAACATTGCCAACATCCCTGGTCACTTCTCCTTCTAAACCAAGCTGCAATGAAACAGACTTTAATTCATCAGCAATATTTTTTACAGAATCGATGTCCTCTTTTATCTCTTTTACACTTCTGCGGGAAAATTTTCCCCGGCCATAAATAATGCCGTAGCAGAACTTACATCTGTTCCAAGGGCAGTTCCTCGTGGTCCGTAAAAGAAGAGAATGGCTTCCGCCTTCGCTAGGCGGTCGTATAGGCCCCATTTCAAAATTGCTGTTCATGATTCTGTCAGTATCAACCTGAATTGTCACTTTCTGTTCGTTATCCATAATCAAATTTCATCCGCAAATATAAATTTAGTCTTTTTACCGGTATTGGCGATTGTCAGGTTGTCTGATTCCATTGCCCCGTCAAACCATTTAAAAGCCTCAGTATCATCCACCCCAGCGGCTTTAGCCGCGTTTTTGACAAGAATTTTATAAGGATCATCATTAATAGATGGATCTATACTATTATCACTGCTTTCAAAAAAACCGTTTTTCATCAAATTGAAAAAGAAAATCATCCTTCTCCGTCGCTCAAAGTCTTCAAGCTTTTTTCCTGAAAGTTGCCCATTCTTCCATTTCTCCGTCTCAATGGCGTCCATGTACTCGAAACCTCTGTCATGTTCTTCAACAATTCTTTTAAGCTCTTCTGCACTGATTCCTACAGGTTCAGCCACAACATGGTTCGCATCATATCGGCGCCAGTCTTTGTGAAGGATTCGAATACCGTATTCATCTGCCTGCTCACAGACTTCACTCCCGGGTAGTGGCGCGAGAACATGCATGCCCGCATAGGTGCCAAGGCTATGTGCAAAATCGAATGTCTGTTTTACTGTCTCTGGGGTCTCCCCCGGAAGTCCGAGGATAAACGACGCTTGTACCTGGAAACCCATATCGAGTGCCAGTTTCACCTTCTCTTTCAGCATTTTAAGATTCGTTTTTTTCTTAATTCGATCAATAATCTCCTGATTTCCGCTTTCAACCCCATAAAGAATTCTTGTGCATCCAGCCTGCCGCATCTTTTCAAACAGCTTTGGGTCAGCAGCGTCAGCACGGATGAAAATACTCAGGTTGATATCGAGTTCCTTTGATATCAGGTGGTCACAAACCTCAAAAGCATGTGAACGCTTCATGCCAAAATGATCATCACTAAAAGCAATATGATGAAAACCGAGTTTCACAAGGTTTTCTACTTCTTCAGCCACAGAAACCGGTTCCATAAGCCTCGGCGTCCGTCCTACCATCTGCGATCCCACACAGAAGATGCAGGAAAATGGACATCCCCTTCCTGTTGTCACTCCCATAGAAGCCTCCATGGTTCGATAACGTGAAAGCGGAAAAAGGTGCCGCGCGGGTTTCGGCAGGGACATAATATTTTTCTCAAATCCCCTAACAGGGCCTGATATCATACCACCGTTTTCACGCCACGCAAGGCCTGCAATACCCCCGGCCCAATTGCGATTGTACAGGGCATCCGCCAGTTCAATGGCTGTCCTTTCACCCTCTCCCAAGACGAGGTAATCCACCCATTCTTCTTCCTTCCCTATCTCCTCCCATGTAAACGTGACATGCGGTCCGCCGGCAACTGTTTTTATCTCCGGGAACGCTTCTTTGACCCAGCGCAATGTTTGACTCGCAACCGGCCAGTTCATGGTAACCGATGTTGCCCCCACCATTTCAGGGCCAAAATCTTCAACCGCCTCGATTACAGCTTCCCTGTCAGATCGGTTTACAAGCAGATCAAGAACGCTCACATGATGCCCTGCCTCTTCCAGAGCAGCCCCAATATATAAGATCCCCATCGGCATCTGAGGCGGTTCTGTAGCCGCATAAGGAGGATTTATAAGCAGAATTTTCAATATTAAAATCCTTTCATCAAAACAAACGGTAAGCAGCTAATAAAGCCATTCTTTAAGACATAGCTATACATAAATGATGACTTTTAAAAAGTCAAAAAAATAGGCATATACTGTTTTTAAAAATATTGACAGGTTTTTGTATTCAGTGTAGCAATAAACTTCAATCATTTTCCCTGAAATATAAGGAGATTACTTTGAAAATACAGAGATATTCAAGTTTCCTGACCATTTTATTTTTCCTTTTCTTTTTTTCCGCATGTACGGGTAAATACAATGATGTCAAGGAACTCATGGAAGAGCGTATAACTGCTATAGATACCTGCTCGAATGCAATGGAAAAGGCTGAGAATGCCGAGGATATCATAGCCGCTACAATGGCTTTTGCAAAAGACCTTGAAAATTTAATTCCAAAAGTGAAAATTCTTGCCAAGAAATATCCGGAGCTTCAGAATACTGAAATACCGCCTGAAGAGATTAAAAAAGAAATGGAGAGAATGCAGGCAGCCAGTCTAAGGCTTCAGTCCGCGAACATGAAAATAACTGAATACAAGTTAAACCCTGAGGTTCAGAAAGCCTTGGCTGAAGTAAAAAAAGTGATGGATGAACTGGTAAAAGCCGGACAAGGGACTTAAATTGTCCTGACCTTTACTTGATTTTACATTTGAAATTGTATTAGGAAAAATCTTCTATGGACAGAATATAATTATCAATTATTTTCTGTATATCATCTGCAGTGTCAATAAACAGTATACCAAAAGTCACAATCGTCCCGTGGATCAGGTAATTTTTCACTTCTCCTGTAATCTCTTTTTCTTCAGATATCCCCGGAAACTTGCAGCGCAGAATGATCCTGTCAATCCTTTTAACCGGGATTTCCTCATCTTCTTTAAAAACAAAGTTACACCGGCATCCATTCCGGCTAATATCCCGTATAATACCATTTTTTTTCTTCCCAAACAGTTCTGCATTGACTGAGATAAAACATATGAATCGTTTCTCAGAGCGCTGCTCCCGCCGATTGATTTTAACTGGTTTCTCAAACAAAACAAGCTCAGCCGGTTCAGTAACAAAGCCGATATATTTTGTCTCCACTTCGAGAATACTTCCCTGATATGGATATTTGACGATAATCTTTTCTGACTGGACAAGGTTTTCTCGAATCTTATCAAACCGTAAGGGTGGCGTAATGACAAAATCACCGTTCTCCATGATGCCCACAAATGATCCAGACACCATGTCATCAAGCCCTTCAACTTCTATATACAAATTCGTTCCTGCTTCAATTTCACATCCATTAGCGATTTCAGATGTCTCTTTATCAATAAACAACTTATCACCTCTTCAGCCTGTTAATTATTAGTTGTACTATAAAAAGTATATATTTGTAAGTATCAATAAAGTTTCAGCAAGATACAAGTTGAACTATAATTCTCTTTGATTTCAGATAGTATCCCTGAATTGCCGGATAAATATATTCCTAAAGTAACTAAATACATTACATGCTAAGCCAGAATATTTCAATAGTAAAATCTTCCGCATATGTACCTTTTTAACTGCTTAAAAGCACTGTTTTTACTTGTTGATTAATTTAAAATCAGTTAAATTACGAACATGAATATTTCAGCCTCCGGCAATTCGTCTCAGAATACACAGAAATACAGCGGTCAATCAAAGATAATTGCCTGCGCCACAATTATTGAAGAAGCCTTGCCGTTAATCCCTAAGGATATGGCATACCACGCCATGGATGCTCATTTGCATAACCATCCTGATAAACTAAGAAAAGAACTTCAGGCTGTCATCAATGAAGACACGTCAGCCTTTGACACAATTATAATAGGTTATGGCCGATGCTCAAAAGCAGTTATTGGCATTTCAGCCCCCAGGAGCAGACTCGTCATTCCCCGCATTGATGACTGTATCGCCATGTTTCTGGGTTCACAATCCCGATACAGGAAGCTGTTAACAGACAATATCGGGACATATTATCTCTCACCAGGCTGGATCAGGGCGGGTGCCACGCTCATTGAAGAACTTGACAGGGTTGAAAAAAAATATGGGAAAGCGAACGCTGAAATGGTAAAATATGAAATGCTTAAAAATTATACGCGCCTTGCATTTATTGACATGGGATATCAGGATCAGGAACATTATTATGAATTCGCCCGGAAAACCGCTGAAAAACTGAACTTAAAATATGAACCGATCAAAGGTACGACAACACTTATCGCCAGACTGCTTAAGGGCCCCTGGAATAGCGATTTTATTGTTTCACCGCCAGGCAGGAAAATAACACATAAAGATTTTGATTAATAATTTGGGCTGTTTCATTCAGCCTCACCATCTGCTTTAATGCAAAAGGAGAATTCTGTGCTTAAGATCAATACCTTTCTTAGAAACAACTTTGATGAGATCTTTGTTCTGATTATCCTGGTGACGGTGATGATTGTGAATACCTGGGTACCTCAGAAGATAATTATTTCTTATTTCTACTTCCTCCCGGTGATCATGGCAGGATATCTACTTGGATTCAAGGAATCTGTTCTATGCGCAGTTTTTTGTCTCATGCTCGGTTTTGCACATTTAGCTTTTTCAAGCAAACCGCTTATAGAAAACATGTCTCAATTGGAAATATATCTAAATACTTGCGCGTGGGGTGGTTTTCTCATTCTTGCGGGTGCGGTTGTGGGCAAACAACAGGAATCCCTTATGGGTAAAATGAGGCAGACTCAGCTTCTCAACGAAATTCTCAAGGAACAACAAAATGAACTCAGCAGTACCCACAAACAACTGAAAGAATACAGTGAAAATCTTGAAGCCAAGGTCAGGGCCCGCACAGCAGCCCTGGAATCAGCGAACCGTGAACTCAAGAAAGCCAAAAAAATAGCTGACGATTCCACAAGGGCCAAGAGTCAATTCCTTGCCAACATGAGTCATGAAATCCGGACCCCCATGAATGCAATTATCGGGATGAGCGATCTTGTCATGAGCACGATACTGAACCGAAAGCAGAGGGAATACCTTAATATTGTAAGATCATCATCCAGGTCCCTTTTGAACCTTATTAATGATATCCTAGATTTTTCAAAAATAGAGGCTGGGAAACTTGAATTTGACAAAATTCCTGTCTCAATAAGGGAGGCTGTTGAAGAAGTTTCAGACATGTTCATCCTAAAGAGCCAGGAAAAAGAGGTTGAGTTTATCGTTGATATCAACCCAGAGGTACCGCGCGTCATCATTACTGACCCGTTCCGTCTGAGGCAGGTTCTGATAAATCTGGTTGCAAACGCATTTAAATTTACGGAACGCGGAGAAATATGCATTTCTGTTGACACTAAGTCGGTGAACAGCTCATCAGCTGCCCTGCAATTTTGTGTTCGAGATACCGGCATAGGGATAGAACCTGAAGTATCGAACAGGCTTTTCGGTGCATTTGCCCAGGCTGATGGTTCTGTAACCAGAATTTACGGAGGCACGGGTCTAGGTCTTGCTATTTGTAAAAACATTGTAAAATTGCAAGGTGGCGACATATGGGTTGAAAGTGAACCAGGTAAAGGAAGTTCCTTTTTCTTTAAACTAGCATTTGACATATCACATGAAGAAGAGAAAGAGCCAAACGTAGTTCCGGAAAACATGAAAGGCGTAACATCACTGATCGTGGAAGATAATCCCTCTACTCTCAGTGTCCTGAAACGCTATCTCAAATCATTTGGTTTTAAAACTAAAATAGCGAAAAACGGTGAAAACGCGCTTTCCCTATGTAACGATAAACAGCCGGGGATCGTCCTTATCGATACAGGCCTTCCGGATATGGACGGGATTCAGCTGTCTGAAAAAATTAAAAATAGTGATGGCGGCAAAGACATTCCAATAATAATAATGAGCACCTCAGGGAGTGAAACAGACATCAGGCGTGCCAAGGATGCGGGTGTCGAGAGTTTCCTGGTAAAACCGATTAAGCAATCAATGCTATTTGATACCGCAATGGAACTGTTTGGCTATGAGCCATCTTCAACAATGGCAGCCGAAACCAGCCTTATTTCAGAAGATGAGTTTAAGGACATAAATATTCTCCTTGTTGAAGACAATCCAACCAACCAGTTAGTAGCTGTAGAAATACTTACGACAGCTGGCATCTCTCCAGATAAGGCTGAAAACGGCCTTGAAGCCATTGAGATGATACAGCGTAAGGATTATGACGCTGTGCTGATGGACATCCAGATGCCCCAAATGGATGGATTTGAAGCAACGAGGATAATCAGAAAAGAATTAAAAAAGGAGTGCCTCCCTGTCATTGCCATGACCGCCCACGCCATGCGCGAGGACCGGATAAACTGCCTTGATGCCGGTATGAATGACTTTGTCCCTAAACCGATTGAACATAAAAAGCTTTTCGCGGTTCTAAGAAAAAATATTGAAGGATTAAAGCCCCTTCCTGATTCTGGTATTGTAACCATACCGGACAAATCACCAGGAAATGAAATCCCTGATTCCCTTCCTGGTCTTAATATTAAGGAAGGGGTTGATCGGCTGGGTATTTCGTGGGAAAAGTATGTAGGTGTTCTCGACAACTACTGCTCTACGCACGAAAAATTTTCTCATGATATCCTCGCCCTTATCAATGCCGGAGACTATGATGCCGCAAAGATAAAGGCACATTCCCTGAAAGGGGCGGCAGGAAATGTCGCGGCTTATGACCTGCGGACCTCGGCAAAAATACTTGAAGACGCATGCACTGAAGAAGATCATGAAAAAATTATCAATGAGATAGCATCTGCTGAAAAAGCGTTTCAGCAGGTATCAGAAGCCCTGGCAATTATAAAAAAAGAATATTACAAAAAAATATAACCCTCGGTTTGCATTGAGAAAAAGTATATGCTAGTATAAAAGAAAATTTAGTCTTTTTTTATTCTGGTGGCGTCTGTACACCAGCTTGCCATTCAAACAAAGCTGACGTTTATCAATTATTTAAAAACGGAGAACATATGAGTAAAATCCTTATTGCTGATGATGATACTGTTTTTTTAAACCTTCTGATTACAGCCCTTGAAGAGTATTCTGATGAATTTACAGTCCTTGGTGCAGAAGACGGTAAAGAGGCAATTGACATCTTGGAGGACAACAATATTTCACTGGTGGTCACAGATATCGTAATGCCTGAAGTTGACGGTCTTGCTCTTCTGGCGCATATCAACGAGCATTATCCGGCTATCCCATGTTTTGTCATGACTGCTTATGAAACACCTGATGTAATCAATAGGCTTCCAAAAGATATCCTCCATTTTATTAAAAAACCGTTTAAGGCAAATAAACTGGGCAACATGATCAGTAATGCCCTGGAAAAGGATGCTCCTAAAGGCGCTCTATATGGCATCTCTGTAGCGAGCTTTCTTAAAATGATTGAGATGGAAAAAAAATCATGCCTTTTCGAGGTCATCCTGCCTGATGACGGAAAGGGTCTTTTCTATTTTAAAAAAGGGATCCTTTACAATGCCGCCTATGAGAGTATGAAAGGAGAAGACGCTGCAATTGCTGTCATCTCAAAAGGGAAAGCAAAGTTCCGTTTTAAGAAGCTCCCTAAACAAGAAATCGCGAAAAGGATCAACTCAAGCCTCTCAGAGTTGATTGAAAGCGCAGATATGGTTAATGTCATGGATATGGACGAACCTGACGAGCTGGCTGAACCTTCGCAGGACCAGACTGAACTGCCGGGGATATTCTTATTCGGTGACAACAGGGGAAGAATGACAGTAACAAAAATTACCCGTGAAGGCCTACAGCTGAAACTGAATGTAAAACAAAATTTTACTATTGGTGATGAATTAAAGTTGGAATTTAATCTTGATGACCTGCCCAAATCACTGATCAAGCGGGTGGTTATTGTTAAGGCTGTTGACGATGTAAATGTTAAAGCCGAGTTCATGGTAAAAGAACATTATGATAAGCTGGGCCCTTATCTTAGATTTCACCAAGAAAAGTAAACATCGATTGTAGTAGGGGCGAACCTTGTGTTCGCCAATCCCGAATATTGTCCTGACCAATACTTGATTTTACATACAGTGTAAGATCTAGACTTTTACAAATAAAATGTAGGGTGGGCTGTGCCCACCATCTACTGTTTCATAATGTATCTTGACTTATTTGGTGGGCATAGCCCACCCTACGATGGTTGTTCACATTTCATATAACCATCGGTTCGGCAATCTCCCCAGCTTTTTCCTTCCCATAAAGGCATTCAACCAGTTTCAGCGCGAACTCTATGGCCGTGCCAGGTCCCCTGCTTGTAATGCATATGCCGTCAACCACAACCCTTGTTTCAACAGCTTCAATATTAACAAGTGTGTCAGTAAAAGCCGGATGGCAGGTGGCATTCATAGATTTCAGTAGGCCATGGTGTTGGAGTATAACCACAGGAGAAGCGCAGATGGCGGCATATAGCCTTCCCTCTTTTTGCTGGCGCTCCAGTAGGATCCTCAGATCTTGAGAATCCCTCAGATGCTCAGCACCCGGCATCCCTCCGGGCAGAGCGATCAAGTCATAAACTTTGTCTGTACAGTCTTTTATCAGACAGTCCGCCACCAGCTTGACACCACGCGATGCCGTGACCTGGAGGCTGTCCACAGAAGCGACCGTTACCGATGCTCCCGCTCTCCGCAGTACATCAATAATACATACAGCCTCAATCTCCTCTGTACCGTCTGCTATAGGTACCAGTATTTGCTTATCCATAAGAATTCCTTTACAAAAAACCAATAAAATCCTTTATAAAACAAGCTGTTATCCCCCATATCATGCCCTGCTCCGTTCGGTATAGGTATACATTCCGTTTTCTGCCAGCCCATGGTTTCCAATAAATCTCAGGCAGCCCCAGCTCTTCTGCAGGGAGCAGTACAACCTCTTTCCCGGTTTTCCTGTCAATATAGGAAGGGCATGATTGAATGACGACATGGTATATTTCAGGTTCATTCTGTTCAAAAAAAGAGACCGGTATAGTAAAAAAGGATGCCACCTCTTTTGTATTGATAGTTATCTCATCAAGGCTCTCAACATCGGCGACTCCCACAACCGCGTCAACTGTGGCGCCCAAAGGCGCAACCATGGTATCAAGCCTACCGATAACATTCATCTTATCAGCAGGGATCCCCATCTCTTCCCAGGTCTCCCTTAATGCTGTATCTTTAAAACCAGAGTCACTTTTAGGATCATAAACACCACCAGGAAAACAGACTTCCCCGCCCTGTCTGATTTCAGGCACCCTGTTTTGAAAAACAAAATGATACTCGCCCTCAACTTTTACAAGCAGTACCATTATAACCGTATTGAAAAGATCTTCCTTAAACTGTATTCCTGGCTTTTCCGGCAGCCTTGAAGCAAGCCGGTCAATGTCAATCAATGTATTTTTTCTCCTTGTAATTCAATGTATGACTACATCTAAAAGTTTTTATCACGATCTAAATCAAAAATGGAGATGATACTAGGTCAAAACCCCACCTTCACATAAATATGTCCTGAAAATCCACCCATATCTGAATCAGACAGACCATCTGTATTAATACCATCAACCAGTCTGTAACTGACACCGGTTCCAAGCCGCACACTGTTTGTTAGGTTCAGGATGATATTGATCTCCGGCTCAACAACAAAAAAACCGTCATCATCATCATCGCAGACATCATAACAATCATCATAACAGTCATGCCTGCAGTCATAGCAGTGGTAATCATCACGGCAATCATCACGGCAATCATAATAACAGTCTTCATCAAAACTGATCTCCCCTAACCCTAATGTAGTACCCAGGCTCACATGGTAAAGTTTGTCGGACATAAAAATATATTCAATCCAGAAGCCTCCATAATACATTTCAATATCTTCATCCTTGTATTGCAGGTTCCCTTCAACTTCATTAACAAGCCAGTAAAGACCAGCGCCAAGAGCCAAGTGTTTATTGATGACAACACCTCCCCGGCCGCCGATAATAGCGGCGCCATGATCATTGATTTCTGTCCCTTTTAAAATGCCGGTGAAAAATCCTTTATAGGTAAGGTCCTCCGCATTAAGAAGGGTCTCTTCTTCCGCGAACGCAACTGATACGGTCGCTATTAATATTAAAAAAATAATTATTTTTTTCATCTCTTTTATCCTTTCTTATTTTTTGAAAGGTTTGTCGTTTTTTGATACCGCGCCCTTAATCTCATTCTGCTGTTTTTTTACTGACAGAAGATTGGCTGTCTCCTTTTCAAAAGACTGCAGCATTTTTTCTGCGTCTGCTATTGCTGAAGCGTGATAGGTATATCTGATTTTAAAAAAATGGTTCCTGCTCCCAGTTAAATACATGTATGAACGTCTTTTAACCTTCTGCTGTACATATTCAAAAGAAGCCTTTAAAAATTGCTGACTGTCATCACCTGTTCCGAGAAAGGTAACACTCTCAGAGAGTTTGTTTACGGAACTGTAAAAACCCCTTTCTTCAATAGCGTATATGTCTTCTATAAGCTGCATAAAATAAAGGTTGATAAAATCAGTTCCTGCACCATCCTTAATCTCATCCCTTTCCAGGTTATAGATATAAATGGTCGCGTTAATTCTTGGAGCGCTATACCCCACGGATAGGCCATATCCTGGAAAGTCTGTTTCAAGATCCCTAATTTTCCCCCTTGTCATACCAGCCAGTTCCTCAGGGAAACAGATTCCGGTTGGATCATGCTTATATGTATCAGCATGGGAAACCCCACTTAATATTAAGATCAGTGCACATTGAACAATAAGAAGTAGAAAATGTTTCACAAGGTAGCTCCTTTCAAATGTTTTAGTGGTTAATTTCAGGATCAGCTCTTATTTCTCACAAGGTGTAAGGTCAGTTCAAAAAACGACCCATTGTTATACCAAACGTTTTATCCTGATTAATCATGTGTTGCAACTCTTAAGTGCATCAAGTGTCATCTTCAATAAAAAGTAGAACTTGACTCGATCTCTCTGTTCATACATATTTTGCAGTGTAAACACATAAAAGGACACATCATGATTGATATCCACACATTATATCTAATCTGCCTCTATTTCATTTTTATTATTTCTGCCTTTAGTTTCCCGATTCTCTTCTTCTTTACCGCCCCTTATGGAAGACATGCGAGAAAAGGATGGGGACCTGAAATGAACTATACCCTCGGCTGGTATATCATGGAAATCCCACCCCCCCTTATTTTCGCTTTTGTCTTTTTTCTGGGCACAAATTGTTCTGCGCCGGTCCCCCTTATCTTCCTGGGAATCTGGAGCTCGCACTACTTTTACCGCTCAGTGATATTCCCGTATCTTATCGGTAGAAAAAACAAATTAAAACCAATTGCCGCTGTGGTGACAGGTTTCATATTCAATATGATCAACGGGTTTATCAACGCTTATGCCATCAGCAGTCTTGCAGATCATTTAACCGATACTGCCTGGCTTGGTGATCCCCGTTTTATCATTGGTATCATACTGATGGCAACCGGTTTTTCAATCAATTTTCAATCTGACGCGATCCTTCGGAAACTTCGGAAACCAGGTGAAAAAGACTATAAAATTCCATACGGAGGCCTCTACCGCTGGATCTCAAGCCCGAACTATCTTGGGGAGATTATTGAATGGACAGGTCTTGCCCTTGCCACATGGACACTGGCCGGTCTCTCTTTTGCTGTGTTTACCATAGCGAACCTTTTCCCCAGGGCCATCTCCCATCACCGCTGGTATAATGAACAGTTTGAGGAGTATCCAAAAGACAGGAAGGCGATCATTCCTTTTATTGTATGAGGAGACTAATAATGGCATGTACAAAGGATACAAAGCTGTGTAACTGGGGGAAACAATCTCCCCTGAATCCTTGCTGTATAGACCACTTAAAGGAGATACTAATATACATTGACCGGCTGTTTAAGGAACACAGTATCATTTACTGGATAGACTTCGGCACCCTCCTTGGGATGTACAGGGAAAAAAATATTATCACCCACGACTATGACGCGGACTGCAGTACCAACATTATCTACAGTGACAAGATAGCGTCACTTTCACAGCAGGTTTCCAATGACGGATATGTACTTGACAGCAGCAACGGAAATGTGGTGCACCGAATCTTTTATAGTGACATGAACAAACTTCACGTAGACATCTTTATGTTTAAACAGAGAAAAAAAGTAATGGAATGCCAATATAAGCCGGCATTCGATTTTCTGAACAAGCATATTGATCCATTAGGAGAAATCGAATGCTGGGGACATGTGTTTGCTGCACCGAATGATGTCCCAGGATTTCTTGAAATGAGGTATGGTGAGGACTATATGACTCCGCGTGTCAATTATTATGGTCCGGTTCGAAGAGGAGCCCATGATGGGACCAACATGATATAATGATTATTATTGTTTTCTTTATCAATTTTATGGTTTTTTATTCTTATGCATGACGAATTCTTTTTATGAGAACTGCGGATTAAGGTTCTAAAAAATCAGTATAGACTTCGACTATGCCATAATCTTTTACATACATCTCAACCTTTTCTTTTGAATTTATTGTATGAACATATGTTGGAATACATTTTTTTCTGATTGCCCGCCCAAGCTTA
Organism: Desulfobacterales bacterium; assembly: GCA_028277765.1. Classification (GTDB taxonomy): domain Bacteria; phylum Desulfobacterota; class Desulfobacteria; order Desulfobacterales; family SURF-7; genus JANQFQ01. Next base: position 23,524 of record JANQFQ010000044.1, on the reverse strand, counting down.
GCAAGGGCCCTTTGTTCCGGCATAGTTACTGCGAACAGATCGAGCTGTCCTACCAGTTTTTTCACCTGTCTGTTACTGCCTGAAAACCTGTACAATGTCCAAATGATATCGGTGTAGCCCATTTTTCTTACGGCATCATATTCATCGGGATGATATATTTGTGGTATAATACGAGATGAAAAATTTTCAACTCTTTCAGAAATAATCTCCAAAGCTTTCAAATTGTCTTTCTTAATGTCCGTGATTATCCTTGTCCCTGGATTTTCTTCCAGCCAGTTTATCAGATCATCGAAAGTACAAACACGATATTTTGAGTGCTTTTTTATCCAGGTCTTATAAATTTCCAAGCTGGGTTCCGTTTTTATCGAGAAACCAAAAATAAATTGAAACGTTTTTCCCCAATCATGAAGGCATACTAATTTTTTATCTGAAGTCCATACAAAATCAATTTCAAAATATTCAAAACCCCTTTTTAAATTGTAATCCAGTGCTTCCAATGAATTTGTGTATATGACTCCATTATAACCCCCACCCCCGTGGGCTATTCTTTTAATGTCTGAAAACGAGCAGTTGTTAACAGGATCGCTATTACACCCTGGTACTATTAAGATAAAAACGGTTATTAAAATATGTAATGCTTTATTCATGACACATAAATACTATTCATATTTAGTTCTTTCGTTGTACTCGGAGATAGTTGATCCAGTCAACTGCCAGCTGCGGATTATTAATATCACCCGTGACCAGTGATGTTTTATCACCATTTAATTTTACCGTTGCTCTCTTTTCATCGCAAAAGATATTGACAATGTTTCTTGAGTGGCCACTGACATGAAAAATATATTCAGCAGGTATTCTTGGAATGTTTAACAGGTCACCACGCCATCTGGATATACATTGTTTATTTGAAGCATAATTAATGATGCCTGAATAAAGATCCAGCTGCTGGAAAGGTTCATTAACCACTTCGTTACTATCAATACCATTACATACAATAAGAGGTACAAGGGCAGACGCCCTATGTGAATACAGGTCTATTTCAGCTTTTGTTAAAGGTGTCATGCCGCGGTGGTCACCTACAACAATTAAAATGCCGGTTTTAAAAAAATCTCTTTTTTTCAAGTACATGTAAAATTTAAACAGCTCTCTGTCAGCATAAGTAAATGCTCCAAGTTCAGACCTGCTGCCGTCAACAGGATTTATGAACGGAAGATGAGTAGATACCGTTTCAATGATCATACAATAAGGATGCTCCCTCTTAATATTGAAAATCCTGTCCACGGCCCGCAGGTATAACGCCTGGTCAGGAGCGGCTCTGAAATGAAACCGCGGCCACTTGGCGTATTCCTGATGCTCATTCCCTTCAATATAATCAAAACCAATGCTTTGTAACCAGTTCTTTTTGTTTGAAAAATTGATATCTCCTGAAGTCATAAATTCTGTTTTATACCCTTGAATGCTGAGTTTTAAGGCAATCGATTCTCTGACATTATAAAGTCCTTCAAATGTGTCTACATCCTTCACCGAGTGGTTATTAACTCCGCAGATGGGAGGTATACCTAAAAGTAGTGATATCAATCCATCTTCTGTGTTAAATCCATTAGCATAAAAATTCTTAAAACTAATATTATCCCTTGCGATTTTATCAATATACGGCGTTATATTATTCAAATTAGAAAAATGTCTGCTATGATACATGGAAAGGGATTCAAGTATGACAACTACTATATCCTTACCGCCGGTCGCCTTTGGATGACATTGTTGCTTCAGAAGATCCTTTTCTTGCAAAAGCAACTTTTTTATGAAGTCGTCACTATATTGAGCATCGATGTTGTTAACCTGTAAATTATATTCAAATATATTTTTATATATCCACGAATGGATATATTGTTTGTCGCCTTTTGTTATAAACAAAACAAGCATTATAATAGATAAAGAGAAAAGGACGATTCTTTCAGTATTATCACTCTCCCGTGAAATAAAAACAAAATGCGATGCAAATATTATGAAAAGCAGTAAAACTATTATTGTTATTAATATTTCAGGTACTGTTAGAACTGTTATAAAAATATCAACAATAAAACCGTAAGCATCAGGCAGGTATTGAAAGAAGTTTTGAACTGTAATATGTGCAAAAAAATTGCGCAAAATAATGATATCTAAAAAATAGACGAGGAAGATGAATACGATCGAAAAACGTAAAACGAATTGCAGGATTGAGTATTTATATGTAGATAAAATATACAGAAATAACATCAGGGAAAAAATGACAGCATCATTCTGAAGTACCACAAGGTCGGTATAGCCATAATGTCCTGTAAGAGACATAACATATTGCTCAACAACATAGATTTTATAAAGCAGTGTAACGGCTATGAATAATGGAAAACCTCTTGAAAGTACTTTTTTCAGCAATATCTTATCCTTAATTCGTCCGTTAATTTGATATCTTTATTCGTCTGACTGTAACCTCCCCAACTGATCATTCAGCTCACGGATTCTCGATGACATTTTCTGCACTATTCTGAAAGCCATGGAAGGGTCTGCCTGGATTCTGCCGAGCAACGTCTTTTTGTCAACCGTAAGTACGCGGACATCGCCAATCGCCTTTACAGTGCTTGATCTCACCTCCTGCTCGAACAGTGCCATCTCTCCGAAAAAATCACCTTCACCAAGTTCGGTTAGAAACGTTTCTTTACCGTCCCGGACCTGTATCACTTCAACCTTTCCGGACTGGATAACATAAAGACAGTCCCCCACATCCCCCTGGTTTATAATCGTTTCACCGTCGCTGTATACTTTTCCAATGTCGCCAATACCTGCCGAGCTCTCGTCAAGTGCTATATCCCCTTTAAAAGGGAGAAGCCCGGCAATGGTCTCTATCACAAGCCTGATTTGTAAAAATGGATTTAATGTACGCATAAATATATCCTTGTACGGAGCGCTTCCTGTAAACGTGTCCCACATAACCATACTCATATGGCGGCGCCTGCTCTCTTTTTTCTGTTCTTTTGCAATAACCCTTAACATCGCCCTTTTTGACGCGGATAATTTCTGAAGTAAACTAGTAAAAATAAAAATCAATTTTCCGAGAAAATTATCCATGACTATCTCTCTACACGCAGGGAGATAATGTTTTTTAAAATCGTTTTGGGAAATACCGTGAAATACAGCTGTTGTAGCAGCAGCCTTTGCTGTAATATAAGCAGCGCCGATCCCGTTCTTGTACAGTTTCGTAATTGCGCAGTCTCCGATCATGACCACCCTGTCCGCAACAGGATTGACCGCGCCCTTGACATTGATTTTGGGGTAGCATTTGCACGGGGGGTCACGGGACATGTCCCACTCAGGGGGAAAGCAAGCTTTAACTTCAGGGCTGTTCAGGAATGACTGCACCAATTCCTTATCAATATCATCCCCAAGAAGGGCAAGGGAAACATAATCCCCTTTTGGAATCAGTGCAGCAAATTCAAGACGGGGGAGATTTAGCAAAAAAACATGCATGGAACTGCTGAAATGCTTCAGCACCAGTTCATGCCCAAGATGAAACTCGCATATAAACGTCTTTGTGGCTACAGGCGCCTTATAACCCATCCCCATATTTTCAAAGGCCTTCAGAGTATTATTGATACCCGCAGTCCCAACAAGAAGGTCGTAAACAGCTATTTTCCCCCCCTTTGTGGTTAATTCAGGCTTTCCTTGACGGAAAGTTATATCCTTAACCCGATCATTAATGATGTCCGCTCCTTTGCCGGAGGTCAGTTTTTGTAGGAATCCGTCAAAGCTACTCCATTTTATCTCTTGTGAGCCATGAGGGCCAGCGCCCCTGTGCATGGCAGCGATTCTCTTTTCTTGCAGAGGGGTGTCGATCCTGACGCTCCCCACATCTGTATGAAGCACATAAGAATTAATTCCTCTCTGTACAACTTTTGAAGGAATATTAATACCTTCCGCAGCAAGCGCCTGAACAAGAGATTCTGAAACAATACCGCCGCAGTGATTACAACCAGCAGGACCAAATGAAGAAAAATTCTTCCGTTCATAAATATCGACCTGAATATCAAGCCCCACCCTTTCAGACAGATCCAAAAGAAAATAGCTGAAAAAGCTTCCCGCGGGTCCGCCACCAATAATAGCGACTTTTGAACCATTCTCAAGCTTAAGCGGACTGTTCTTGTTCGATTGTATCGCTGTCATTTTTATCCTAGTTTAATTTTTATGAGACCATAAAAAACTTCCGCTTCTATCAACTCCTAGCTTTTAACTCTAAGATCTCTTTACTCTCCGCCCTATTTTCTCATCGCCATCATGAATGAAACCACCCCAAGTTGAAAAATAACATAAAGCTTAACTCTGATAACATAGTTTTATAAAAATTACCACCTTGAGCAAATCTATTTATTTATTTCCGAGACCAACGAAACTAACAAAACTAATATAACGTTTAGTTAATCCAGGATCTAGAACCAGTATCCAAGTACTTATCAAGCACAATACACTTTGGTTCGCTCATTCCATTTATTATAGGCAGTCAATGATTGAATTAATATAAATGCTTTACTTTAGTCTCCTTTTATTGTATTGATTTTCTTATCAAATCATAATCATGTATGCCGTTGGAAAGTTCACATTTTAATATTAGGAGGGAAAAATGATCGCATTTTTTGTACTATTAGGTATTATCATTCTGCTGGTTGTCGTTGTTATCGGTATTTACAACAATCTTGTCACACTTAAAAACCGTTTTAAAAACGCTTTTTCCCAGATTGATGTCCAGCTCAAACGTAGGTATGACCTGATACCCAACCTTGTTGAAACCGCAAAGGGGTATATGGCCCATGAACGAGAAGCACTTGAATCCGTGATAAAAGCGAGAAGCAGCGCCATGAGCGCGAGTGATAAGGCCGCCAGTAATCCCGGAGATCCATCAGCCATGCAGGGACTTGCAAGCGCTGAAGGGATGCTGACTGGAGCACTCGGCCGTATCTTTGCCCTTTCTGAAAGTTATCCGGATCTCAAGGCAAATGAAAACATGATGGCGATCCAGGAAGAATTAACATCCACAGAAAACCGGATCGCGTTTGCCCGACAGGCGTTTAATGACGCGGTCACCACGTATAATATCTCGCGTGAAAAATTTCCTAACAATATCATCGCCGGTATGTTCAATTTCACCGTGGCTGAGCTTCTTGAATCCACAGAAACAGAAGAAGAGAGAAAAGCGCCCAAGGTATCATTTTAAGCTGAACAGGAACTGATATGGATTTTTTCGCCCAGCAGGACAAGTCAAAATCAAAAACCGGCATGCTGGTCATATTCTTTGTTATCGCCGTAATTTTTGTCATTATCGCTGTATACTCAGCAATAATGGGAGTAGTTGTGTATAATTCACCTGATATCAACTTTTTTAATCCCGAACTCTTTTTTACCATCGCCGGGATCTCCGTAGTGGTTATTTTTTTAGGGAGTATCTTTAAAATCATAGCCCTTTCAAAAGGGGGCAGCTATGTTGCTGAAGGACTTGGTGGAAGGCTGGTAAACCACTCAACAAAAGATCCAGATGAAAAAAAACTCATCAACGTTGTTGAAGAGATGGCCATCGCATCAGGGACACCCGTCCCCCCCACCTATATTTTAGAAAATGAGGAAAGCATCAATGCTTTTGCAGCAGGTTTTTCACCGAATGACGCTGTGATCGGTGTTACAAAGGGATGCTGTAAAAGGCTGAACCGAAATGAACTCCAGGGAGTCATCGCCCATGAATTCAGTCATATTCTAAACGGAGACATGAGACTCAATATCCGTCTAATCGGATTCCTGGGCGGTATAATGGTGATCGCCAACATTGCGTATATTATTCTCCGCTCAGGATCAGGATCCAGCCGCCATTCCTACAGTTCAAGGAGCAGTGGAAAAGGAAGCGGTCAGATAACGATAATTGCTCTTCTCCTCCTCGCAATTGGATTCATCGGTGTATTGATAGGAAGGCTTATCCAAAGCGCGATCTCAAGGCAAAGGGAATATCTCGCAGATGCATCCGCTGTTCAGTTTACCCGGAGTAAAGGGATTGCTGAGGCCCTGAAAAAAATCGGCGGCCTCTCTTCAGGCTCAAAAATTGAATCGCCAGGAGCTGCGGAATCCTGTCATATGTTTTTTGGTAAGGCTATAAGCTCGCTCTTTGCCACCCATCCCCCTTTGACAGACAGAATTCAGAAAATTGATCCCAATTTCAAGGGAAACTTTACAGTTGTGGACGCATCAGCGACTGCACCTGCTGAAACAGTAGCAGGTGTTAGTAGCCTGCATGGCGGAGCTTCTGTTCAGACAGATGGAGACATATCGATTGACGCAGATACTGTCATGAAACAGGTCGGAAACGTAACACCTGAAAATGTCGCTCACAGTGCGGCAATCATTGCAGCAATGCCAGACACCATCAAGAATGAAATTCATGATATCCTGGGTGCTTCCGCAGTGGTATGTGCTCTGCTTCTTGATAAGGATCCGGCTGAAAGAAAGAAGCAGTTGGAGTTATTAAGCAAATCAGCATCCCCGGCGTTTTTACGGCAGATAAGGCTTGTTCAAAAAAGCCTTAAAGATATCAAATCAAGATTGAGACTACCTATCCTTGATATCGCTATACCGACACTCAGGCAGATGTCCCCTGGTCAATTCGCTAAACTGATGCAGTATATAAACATACTTGTAGAAGCGGACAGTAAAATCACGCTCTTTGAATTCACTTTTAAAGAGGTAATCACCCACAGGCTTGAAACGGCATTTACTAATGCCAGGCAGAAGGTATCATATAAAAACATAACCCCCCTTATTGAAGATGCGGTTGCCATTTTAGCTGCACTGGCAAGGGTGGGACATCCAGACGCCAGCGCCGCTAAAGAGGCATTTACAGCTGCGGCATCAAACCTACCAGCCAAAAGAGAAAAGCTTAAAATGCCTGCTAAAACTTCACTCAATGCCCTGCATACAGCCCTGGATCATTTTGCAAAAGCGTCTCCGGGTATTAAAAAAATTGTATTCGATGCCTGCAGCCAGTGCGTACTTTTCGATAAAAAAGTCTCCATCAGTGAAGCGGAATTGCTTCGCGCGATTGCATACGCCATGGATATCCCCATTCCGCCGTTCATATCCCAAAAAGAAAGTGCCTAAAGTACCCTTAAGTTATAAAGCTGAGTTGAATAGTGTCGTTTACTATTCATACGAAATTTATACCCTTGTGGTACAAGTGCCTTGTGCACTAAAGTGTCTTGTGCTAAGTTGCAAGTGTCAAAAGTTAAGGAATTCTATCAAATTTACAATAAAGATAAGCTTTTAACTGATTTCATGAGAAATAAAACTATTAGAAAAGAACTGATATCCCTTCTGGAAGAAAAGGAAATGACTGCCAGGGACCTTTCAAAAGCATTGAAAATCCAGGAAAAAGAAGTATACGATCATCTGGAGCATGTCCGGCGCTCACTTAAAGCTCAGAAAAAAAAGCTGAACATCGATCCCTATTACTGCCTTGTTTGCGATTTTGTTTTCAAGGACAGGAGACGTCTTTCCCGCCCTGGTCGCTGCCCAAAATGCAGACAGGGGCACATTGAACCGGCTGCTTATCGTATTTTCTAACATGGATAACCTGACTCCCAAAAGGAGTATAACTATAATGGCAATATTTAAATCCGAAATCCGAATATCGAAATCCGAAACAATATCAAATGACCAAAATTCAAATTACAATAAACAAAAGACAATTTTATTCGAAAATTTGGGTGTTCATGGTTTTGAGCATTTGAACATTTTAATTTCGGATTTGTTTCGGATTTCGATATTCGGATTTCGGATTTCATTTTTTAATACTTCATAAGAAGAGATAATCAGAATAGTCTATATAGTTTAATATGCCCGATATCTTATTACTCCAGCCTCCCATAAGGGACTTCTACATTACCCGCAAAAGAACCATCCCTTACGGCCTCACATGCATTGCCGCGACATTAAGGAAGGACGGTTTTACAGTTGACATCTTTGATGGGCTGGCAACAGACCGTTCTAGAATTATTCCCCTTCCTGATGAGATGTCTTTCCTGAGAACGTACTACAGGAAACCAGACATCTCCCCTTTCTCACTTTTTCATCATTTCAGGCATTTTGGATACAGTTTTGAACATATGGAAAAAATGGTAAAAGAATCAGGCGCGTTCCTTGTCGGTATTTCATCTCTTTTTACCGCTTACCACACTGAAGCTGTTAAAAGCGCGGAAATCGTCAAAAAAGTTCTGCCTGAATGCTGTGTTGTCCTCGGCGGCCACCATCCCACTGCCATGCCTGAAAAAATAATGGAGAATAAAAGTATAGATTATATACTTCGCGGTGAAGGGGAAGAGACCATGCCGATCCTGGCAAAACAGCTTAAAACCGGTGGCAATATTGATATTGTCCCAGGAATCGTTTTTCGGAAAAAAGACGGTAGCATTCATATCAGCAAACCAGCTGTTGTTAATGATTTAAACCGCTGTTACACGCCAGCATCAGACCTTATCAAGCACTCATTTTACAGGAGAAATAAAAAAAAGAGTATTGTCATTGTCTCAAGCCGGGGCTGCCCTCTAAACTGCTCTTACTGTTCGCTCGGATCATCTACGCTTCAGTACCGTAAACGATCAGTTGAATCGGTTCTCCTTGAGATAGAACAGGCGTCAAAAAAACATGATATCGGTTTCATCGACTTTGAAGATGAAAATCCTGCCCTGGACAGGGAGATATTCATGACGCTCATACAAAAAATCAGCCTCATGTTTAACAATCACAAACCTGAACTCCGGGCGATGAACGGTCTTTTCCCGCCTTCCATTGATGACGAAATGGTAAAAGTAATGAAGCAAGCTGGCTTTAAAACCCTTAACCTCTCTTTAGGAACCACCTCAAAAGGACAACAGAAACAATTTAATCGACCGGATGTAATTGACTCTTTTGAAAACGCGCTGGTATCCGCGGAAAAATACGACCTGACCAGTGTCAGTTATATTATCGTTGGCGCACCAGGACAGAAACCAGAGACGTCTATCAACGACCTGTTATATCTGGCTGGTAAAAGGACTCTGGCAGGTGTATCAGTATTCTACCCTTCCCCTGGAAGCACTGACAACCATTTATGCGCGGACCTTGGCATCCTCCCTGATCATTTAACACTGATGCGGTCCAGTGCGCTCCCCATATCTCAAACAACATCAAGAACTGAATCTATTACCCTGCTCAGACTCGGCAGGATAGTGAATTTTATAAAATCACTCGCAGATAGGGAGATACCTATTCCCACCCCCCTTCCCTTTAACCAGGTTGAAAATATCGATTCAGACAACAAAGAAATAACTGGCCTAAAGTTACTACAATGGTTTCTACATGATGGAAAGATAAGAGGCATAACCCCGGATAATGAAATCTATGAACACAGGATATCAGAAAAACTGACAGGGATATTCCTTGAAGGGATGAAAAAAATCAGCGTAAGGGGGATCATTTCATTTAAATAACAATACCTGCTCTTACACGCTGCAGAAGCTCCAAAACCCCAAATCCCTTGCATTGCATATAATCATATGCTAATTATTCTAGGACATTGCCCCTACATATCTTTTACGATAACGTTGAAAAAAAACATTTTATTCGTAAAACATCAGCAATGGGGAATTTTATATTTGAGTGCTTTCAGGGACAAGCCCGTATGGTTGCCCTGTCATTATTATTCATTATATTAAAAAGGAGGTAAATACCATGCCGTTTGAAGTACTCAAAAAAACAATGCTCTCAGGTATCGGCCTTGCCCTTAAGACCAAAGAAGAGCTGGAAGAGCTCGCCAAAGAGTATATCACAAAAGGCGAAATGAACGAAAATGAAGGGAAAAAATTCGTAGATGATCTCCAGAAAAAATATGAAGAAGCAAAAGAAAAATTTGAAGATAAAATCGAAAAGACCGTTAAAAAAATGATGACAAAAGCGGATATCGCCACAAAAACTGAGATAAATGATCTGAAAAAAAAGTTAACCGATCTTAAAAAAGAGATAGCCGACTTGAAAAAATAAAGTAGCGATTCTATCACATTAAAGATGCTAAGCATAAAAAAAATAGGCGTTATCGGCCGTACCTACCGGCATATTACCAGGTACCGCCAGATCCTTGCTATATTTTTCAAATACGGGCTGGGGGGGCTTGTAGATCAGCTGAATATCGACGAGTACATCGAAGTCGGTAAGCAGATGATCTCAAGAAGCAGGCGTGAACGGGTCGAAAAACTAACCATGCCTCAAAGAGTTCGGAAAGCCTTTGAAGAACTGGGCCCCACATTTATTAAATTCGGTCAGATACTCTCAACGCGGCCTGGTCTCATACCTGTAGAGTTCATGCAGGAATTGTCTAAACTTCAGGATGAAGTCCCACCATCTCCTTATTCAGAAATACAAAACATTTTAGAAACAGAACTCACTTGCCCGGCCACAGATATTTTTGAAAAAATTGAAGAAGACCCCATAGCATCAGCATCAATAGGCCAGGTGCACAAGGCGCAGATGAAAGATAACAGGGAGGTGGCTGTTAAGGTCCAGCGGCCTGGGATAAAAAAGATTATTGAAGTAGACTTGGAAATCATGCTCCACATTGCGACCCTAATGGAACGAAATATAGAAGAATTCTCCCTACACCGTCCCACAAAGATAGTTAAAGAGTTTGCCAGAACACTTGAAAGAGAGATTGATTACACCATTGAAGCCACAAATATGGAACGGTTTAAACTGCTGTTTCTGAGCGACCCGGAAATTTATGTCCCAAAAGTATATCGTAAAACATCAACCGCCCGCGTGCTGACAATGGAACTGGTAAAAGGCATCAAGGTATCTGATATTGAAAGCCTTGAAAAAGCCGGGCTTGACAGGAAAAAAATTACCTTGCGTGGGGCCCGCTCCCTTCTTACCCAAGTATTTGAACACGGTTTTTTCCATGCAGATCCTCATCCAGGGAATATTTTTGTTCTTCCTGATAATGTGATATGCTTTCTTGATTTCGGCATGACCGGATCGGTTGACCGGCAGACAAGGGAGATTTTCGTTGATCTAATTGACAGTATTGTGCGCCAGGACCCCTTTACGGCTACACAGGTAATACTCAGGCTTACCACATGGGACGAAGAACCTGATTTACGTTTCCTTGAAAAAGAGATTGGCGAATTCATGGGGACTCATCTGTATAAGCCCTTAAAAGATATTGAAATCGGCACACTCCTCTCACAGCTTCTGGAACTTGCATTTCGTCACAGACTCAGGATTCCACCTGATATTTTCCTCATGATTAAGGCCCTTAGTACGGTTGAGGGAATAGCCAGCAGACTCGATCCTGATTTTGATATCATAGAAGCAGCAGCACCTTATATCACGGACCTGAAACTCGCCAGGTTTCATCCCAGCAGGATAGCCAGTGACATTATCCGGTTTGCCATTGACATCCGCCATTTTACCCAGAAGTTCCCCCAGGACCTGTTGAAAATTGCCGACCTGCTCAAACAACAAAAATTAACATTAAACATGGAACATTCTGGTCTTGAAAAAATGTTAGCTACCCATGACCAGATAAGCAACCGGATATCTTTTTCAATTATCATTGCCGCTCTTCTAATCGGTTCAGCCCTTATTGTTATCTCAAAAACACCGCCTCTTTTCTTTGGCATATCTCTTATCGGAATTATCGGCTTCCTTGCTGCAGCAGTAATGGGAATCTGGCTACTCGTGGCAATATTGATGAAGGGAAGGCTTTGACAGATCATGACTGAGGACTGAACTTCCAACGAAAACCATAATTCAGGTAATTGGTGGGCACAGCCCACCCTACGGGAAAGTTTTAAGTTATTAAGCGCTACAATCGTAGGGTGGGCTGTGCCCACCATCTGTCTGGAGTAAAAACAGGGCCGGGATCACCATAGTTTTTATACTAAACAATCAGGTTTTCATTATTTTACCTAAAAATATTATGACGGATTAAAACTCTATTTGCTTTTACTCGAAACATGGTGCAAGCTGTAACATAGAAGGAAAAAATATAATGACTGTTTTGTTAAAATTGATTTCTAAGGTTTTCTTCTTTTTGTCGATTTTTCTCCTGATTGCAGTGACACCGTCTGCTGCGGGAAATAAGAAAATAAAGATCCCCGACACCGCGTCCAAATCCCTTGATTACCTATTTTCCATATCCGATGATAAATGTCCGGCTTCTGTTGATATAAAATCAATTGAATCGCTTGTAGACTTTGTCATTGTGTCTAAAAAAGAAAACACCCTTTACCGGGCTGATAATAAATTCAGCGCCAAATCAGCTTACCATGAATTTAATATACTGACTGACCTGAACAAGATACTTCAATACGCTTACCACCCGGACATCCCCTCTTATCTTATGAGACCTTCATCCGTCAGACTGACACGCTGGCTGAAGATAGACGGCAGTAACAAAAAACTTCCCAGGATATGGGAACATCTACCACAGCTTGATCAGCCGGTTGTCATCAGGGGGATTCAATATGTGGAAAATACACCCGATATGAACACGGGAGGTTATCACAATTACCATCAATATAGGACCTTGATACTTTTCAGGCACAAAGGCCGCAATGTGTTTATAACCCTTTCAAGACAGAAAGACATTTCCAAAGCCGCCAGAATGGGCTGCGCAATAGGACCGGATGAAGACTGGCATTATCTATACTCAAAACAGAAAGGTCTCTCAAAACGCGGGCTGGGATGGGTTTCTTCATATATGTATAATTCTTTTACTGTCTCTGTTTTTTACGAACCAGTCGCAGGCAAGCCCCTTGTGAAATGCGGCATTATAAAATGGCTCAACGCAGGATGGAGCAAAATCAATGTCGTGAAATCAAAACATATCCGCAATGGCCTCAGGCGTTATGCTGACGGTTTAAAGGAAGTAGTGGAATCACCAGACCTCCCTGAAGCAGATGAACTGGCTCAGATACTGGCTGAATGCAGCGCACTTTCAGATGCCTCTATGAAAGAAAAGATGAAAGCACATCTCATATTTCTCAATAAACGGTATAATAAAAGCAGTAAATTCTACAGGAAGAAATTCGCTAAAATCCTGAAAACCGATTCTTATTGTGACCAGATGACCGAACAGGAAATGCAGGCCGCGCTCAAGCTTGAAACAATAAAATGTATCATCAAGAAGAAAAACAGAAATCCTGATTTTTGTAAAGAGGATGAAGATAGTGCCTTGAGTTATAAGTTACAAGGGCCTTAAAGAAAAGTGCCTTAAGTGCCTTAAGTTATAAGTGCCTAAAGTTGTGGAATTCTACCATTTCTTATTAAAAAAGCAGAGCTAAACGATGCATGCAAATTGCATGTTACAAAGTGCCTCAAAATATTCTTTGTAAGTACCTTAAGTGTTTAAAGTCGACATGCTCCGATATTTTATATTAAAAAGGCAGAGCGAAGCGATACATTAACTTAAGTGTAAAAGTCTAGATTTGACTTTACAGACAGTGTTAGATTTTTTTCAAAGCAATTCCGTTAAATAGATATTAAAAATCCGAAATCCGAATATCGAAATCCGAAACAATATCAAATGACCAAAATTCAAATTCCAAAAACATAAATTAATTTAACTTGAAATATTAGCATCTTATAGTTTTGAGCATTTGAGAATTTGGATTTCGAATTTGTTTCGGATTTCGGATTTCGTGCTTCGGATTTATAATTGTCGAAACAAATAAAACACGATTAGAATTTACAATGTATGTAAAATCAAGTATTGGTCAGGACATTTAAAGCCTTCTAAGCTTTTCCAGATTTATCCTATCCCAATCCTTCCCGTCCTTCCCTTTAGGTGTTTCAATAATCTTAGGGATATCAGCCAGCCGTTTATCATTCATTATATATTCAAACGCCTTTAGTCCTATCTTTCCACGCCCGATATGCTCATGCCGGTCTACCTTTGATCCCAGCACTTTTGTGGTATCATTTAAATGTATGACATAAAGATTGTTAATACCGATGATGGAATCAAAATGCTTGATCGTCTTGTTGTACGTCTTTTTTGTCCTTATATCATACCCTGAAGTGAAAATATGGCACGTGTCAAGACATACACCGATTCTTTCTTTATCTTCAACCCCTTTCATAATGGCCGCTATCTGTTCAAACGTATGCCCGATATTTGATCCCTGGCCAGCACAGGTCTCAAGCAAAAGCCGTGTCTGGATATCTGGAAGCAAAGAAATAACCCGGTTTATGTTACTGGAAATCGCTTCAATCCCTTGATTCATCCCCTCCCCCATATGCGAACCTGGATGATGGACAACATAAGAAATATTAAGGAATGATGACCTCTCAAACTCCTTTCTTAAGGCGTCACAAGACAACTTCTGCTTGATATCTTCATTGGACGCGAGATTAATCAGGTAGGACGTATGTGTCATAACCATATCAATACCTGTTTCCTGCTTTGCTTTTTCAAAAAGCGCTGCCTCCTTTTTTGAAACAGACCGTTCCTTCCAGGTACTGGCATTTTTTGTGAAAATCTGAACAGCCGAACACCCCAGTTCATCAGCATCATAGACAGCCTGGTGATACCCCTTGGCAATGGAGAGGTGAGCACCTAGCAACGCTTTTTTGCCTGTTTTTTTATTGGCTTTCTTTTTTGACATTTTACATTATCCCGATCATGTCTGGGGTGATTAAAATCCGAAATTCGAAGCACGAAACTCGAAACAAATCTAAAATCCAAATGCTTAAATATTCATAACTCTCCCAGCCCACCATCTACCGATTAATAATGTATTCTGACTTATTTGGTGGGCATAGCCCACCCTACGATGGTTAGTCATATTTCACTATACAAGGTACTTTTTTCTAGATACTAGATACTGGATACTAGATAAAAAGCTATCGGGCTGGGAGACCCTGCCCCTTCTGCACCTTACACCATTTTTAAAAACCCGATCACGACCACGACCACGGTTTTTTAAAACTGATAGAGCGAAGCGATACCACAAGGCACTTAAGTACATCGTAGGGTGGGCTGTGCCCACCATTTTCGATCACGACCACGACCACCGCTTTGCTGACCACGACCACGGTTTTTTAAAACTGATAGAGCGAAGCGATACCACAACTTAAGTCACTTATAACTTAAGTCATTTGTAACTTTATGCACTTTAGGCACTTTTTCTCTTTGCTTCTTCCCATATGGACACAGTATTCTCATTGGGCAATTATCACAATCCGGTTTCCTGGCATCACAGGTTTCCCTTCCGAAATAGATCAAACGGAGGGAAAAATCGTTCCACTCTTTTTTAGGGACAATCTTCATCAGATCATACTCGATCTTTTCCGGGTCTTTATTTTTTGTCAGCCCGAGCCGCTGTGAAATTCTTGCCACATGAGTATCCACAACCATACCCGGGATATTGAACGCCATGCCAAGGACAACGTTCGCAGTTTTTCTCCCTACTCCTGGAAGCCGTACAAGGTCTTCCAGGCTTTTTGGGACACGTCCCTTATATTCCTTGAGTAGGGCCTTGCAGCAATTTTTTATGTTTTTCGCCTTGTTCCTGTAAAAACCGGTTGAATAGATCAGCTTTTCAATCGCTTTAACAGGGGCATTAGCAAAATCCTCGGGCGTTTTAAACCGGTCAAACAGTTTACCTGTGACAGCGTTCACCTGCCTGTCCGTGCACTGGGCAGATAAAATTGTAGCGATCAGCAGCTGGAAAGGATTTTTATGCCTCAGCTGAGTCTTGACATCAGGGTAAGCCCCATTTAAAATCCTTCTAATTTTATTAATATGGTCTTTTGATCGTGTCATTTTCTCATTGGCATTTCTATCTGACAGGAAATGGATGATCAAGTTTTTTTATCATCAGGTTTATAACGATGACTTCAGAGAAAAAAAATGTCAAGGCACTTGGCCTCTGTTCAGGCGGCCTCGACAGCATGCTTGCTGGTGTTATTCTGCGTGAACAAGGCATAGAAGTGGAATGGGTAAATTTTGTAACTCCCTTTTTTTCATCAAAAAACGCGGAAAAAGCATCTGAAATAACCGGCATTCCCTTAACCGTAAAAAATATTACCAAAGACTATCTGATGATGTTGAAAAATCCGCCTGCTGGTTACGGCAAAAATATGAATCCCTGCATGGACTGCCACTCCTTTATGTTTAAAAAAGCAGGAGAACTAATGATGGAAAAAGGATTCAACTTCCTGTTTTCAGGAGAGGTAAACGGCCAGCGTCCCATGTCCCAGACAAAACAGTCACTCCGTTACGTTGAAAAAAACTCAGGATACGACGGTTATATTCTCCGGCCTTTAAGCGCAAAAACGCTCCCTGAAACCATCCCTGAAAAACAGGGGCTTGTGGATAGGGACCGCCTGCTTGACATCTCAGGCAGGTCAAGGAAACAGCAGATGAAACTGGCAAAAGAGTATGGCCTGAAAGACTACCCCTCGCCCGCAGGAGGATGCCTTCTCACCGACAAAGGATTTTCAACACGGCTCAGGGATTTTTTTGAACACCAGGATACTTACACGGAGAAGGAACTCAACCTTTTAAAGTTCGGCCGACATTTCAGGTTAAAAAATAATGAGAAAGTCATTGTCGGACGTAAAAAGGATGACAACATAAACATTCTAAACTGTCATAATCCTGAAAAGGACACCACACTGAAAGTGGCGGAATTTCCAGGACCCATCGTTCTTGTCCCTAACTCAATAAACGAAGAAACCATTATGCTAGCGGCTTCCATCTGCGTCGGTTACAGCAAAGCACCTGACTTTACCCCAGCAGATGTGACCGTCACAACTTCAAGAGAGAAAAAAACCATACAGATTCTGGGAATCCCGCCTTCGTCAGTTAAGAAGCTGATGCTGTAAACAATGAAAAGGATTTTTTATATGAGCGTGCTTGATAAGAAAAAAGGGAAAAAAATTTATACCAGAGATATCAATGTTGCCACATATGAATATGATGACAATAATATTATTGTTGAAGGGGTGCTCAAGGATGACCGCTTATGTCCTACCTATACGCTTTTGGGTAGAAAGCAGCCCTCTTTAACACTTCATCATATGGTTGTAAGAATGCTTGTGGACAGCTATTCTTTTATCATAAAAGAGATTGAAACTGAAATGCCGGAAGCGCCTGAAGAAGAATGCCCTGAAACCATGAAAAGCCTTGATAAGATCAAGGGAATGACCATTTCAAGTGGTTTTTCAGAAGCTGTTCGAAAGAAATTGAAAAGTACAAATGGATGTTCCCATTTTACCGCGCTCCTCCTTGCCATGGCGCCTGCTGCTTTACAGGGCAACTTCACGAAAATCGCCATAAAGCCGTTTCCAGAAGAGGTGACCTTTGATGTTATAAAGGAGTTCTTGGGCAATTCCTGCTATGCATGGAGAATAGAAGGACCGCTGATGAAAAAAATTCAGCAGCACTTTAAAGATACTCACCACAAGGTCAAATAAACACAAATAAAAATATCCTGTTCATCCTGTGTATCCTTGTTTCTAAATTCCCGTCTTCCTCACGCATATTATTTAAATCAGGTTTGTTTATAATACGGAGATTTGCTCAATAGATAACGTTTCGCGATCGGTCTGAATATTCTGGCAAGATGCCGTTTGAAGCCAAGCACCTTTTTCATCTCATTAATATAATCATCAAATGTGTGCTTCTGGAATTTGAGGAGTTCTTCAGCCTCTCTGGTGTCCAGCCAGTCTATGTAAAATAGTTCTTTCGTAAACGCTTCTTCAGGAAGCATGCCGATTCCAAGACCATTAAGCATCTTTATAACCAATTCCCTGTAAAGTAACTGACATTTTTCACCGCCACCGATAAGGAGAATCTTCCCCTTGGCTTCTTCACATGACGCTGCGTTCGCGCACGCCACTCCGACATCACGGGTATCAACAAATTCAATACGGTTATCCAGGGACATCATGAACATGTCGGGATTCGCTCCCACATCAAAAGAGACAACCGCTCCGAATCTCAGAATAGTCCAGTCCAGACCTGATGCTTTTACCATCTTTTCACATTCTATCTTATGTTTTGAATAGTTATCTGTCACCACCACAGGATCATCAGCCTTGCATGGGGGTTCCCTATCCTGGGTAATGCCGTAGACAGAAACAGAAGAAGCAAAAACGAGATAAGGCGGTTTTGGCTCTGCTTTCATTGCATTAATAAGATTTTCCGTACCGCCGATATTTATGGCTTCAGACCATTTGGGGTCTTCCTCACTCGATTTCCCCGTATGAGACATTGTTGAAGCAATAATAAAACAAAGATGAATGACAGTGTTCTGCCCGCTTACCGCTTTGTTCACATCATCGACATCTCGGATATCTCCCCAGATCACTTCAATTTTATTGCCATACCGGGATGCAATTTTTTTGTTCGCCGGTGTCATGACATCAAAACATCTCACATCATGCCCTTGATCAAGCAAGGAATTTATTGTGCTTGCTCCAACATTTCCAAACGCGCCGGTCAGCAATACTTTCATAAAACGTCACCTGAAATGAAGTTTAAATATAAAAAATACACATATATGTCCAATATATGTCCAAAAAACGCTATTCTGTCAAGCCGTTAATATTGGATCTAGGATCAAGTATCTAGGAGCTAAAATCTAGGATCAAGCATCTAGCATCTAGTATACCCGCTAAACAACTGCGGGATCTACGCTTGTCAGGCTCTGCGTGGTTTCACTGCGACCAGCCTTCTAGCATCAAAGATCTTATAATATTTAAGTAGCTTATAGCTCAAGATTCTTTTCCGTTTCCATCTTAAAACAACTCCTTTATGAGAGATGTGGGCTAAACCTTATTGACATTAAAAGGCACCTGTTATACCATTTTAGTATAAGATTACTTGTTTATAAGGAAATTGTATGGGTTCTAATGAAAAAAACAGACAATTTGAAGAAAAACGGGGAAGCCCCAGGGCCAAATGTCATATGGAGGTCGGTTATGCCCTTCATGACAATAACTATACCGCTTTTATTCATGATATAAGCCTTGGCGGTGCTTTTATCACATCAGACAGCCCAGCCCGGCCTGGAGAGACAATCGCCATCAGTATCCAAATAGAAGAGGACATGCAACCGGTCACAATGATAGCGGAAGTTATCAGGGTCACACAGGAAGGTTTTGGTGTCAAATTCACAATGGGTATTGACACCTCGATCATGAACGCTATTATCCAATTTCAAGATGCGTAACACTCTGTTCTTTCAGAGAATTTATTTCAACTCATCTCCTAAACAGACAACAAAATTATCCTCACCACGAAGATTAACTTTTCCTTCGCGGTAAAATTTGCTGTCAAAAACAATTACATTTAGCTGCTCCATGAACACTCTGCTTCATGCACCAACCCCATTTTCTTAAACATCAATTCCGCCTTCCTTTTATATCTTTTTGCTTCAGCATCATCCTGTTTGCCATACCTATGTCCTGATGCGAGAATATGCTGTCCGGCTGTAAAGTAAGCCCTTGACAGTTCGAGATCTGCGCCGATCTGTTCACCTGCTGTTATACTTTTTCTCCACCATTTTAATGCTTTTCCCCTTTTTCTCATATGCTGAAAAAGGTTCCCCATAAGCCGATATGCTTCTGTCCGGTCAGAAGCAACTTTACCAGCAATCCTGACAGCTTTTTTTCCTGCGGTTCGTGCTTTTCTTGTTATGTCAACGAGTGCCTGTCCACTCCCCTGCTTGGCCGCCCGGTCCAGGATCGATAAGTGCAACATGAACGCGGTAAGATAATAATAGCTTAAATACTGAGGAACAATATTCGCTTCATGTTTTATTTCGGCTGCCTGTCTGAGCGTATTCTCTGCTTTTTTAATATTACCGGTAAAAACATACGCCCTTGCTTTAAGAGCATACTGCACAAAAAGTATCGGTTTAAAATCAGTGGCTGAAATAAAATTAATGCCAGCATCCGCCTCTTCCAGGGCTCTCTCAATTCTCCGGAACTTGACAAATAGTTTGGTTTTTAAAATATGTTTAAGGGCGATTGGGAAATCATGTTCATATAATTCACCTGTTTCATTTAGTATATCAATCATACGTTTTGCCTTATTAAAATTTCCCTGTTCAATGCAGATCCGTCCGTTAAATGAGATATAGATGGAAGCGAGATGTATTTCACCAATTCTCATGCCCGAGTTAACCAGTTCGACATCGTATCCTTTTTTCCATCTCCCTGTATAAAAATTTGGAAACAGGTCTGCTAGTTCAAAGTAGAGCCGTTCGCGGGTATCATTCCTGTCAACCTTGTTCTTAACAAACCCGGTAATTTTTCTGCTAAGATAAAAAGAAATCCCGGGCCATGAAAACGAATAACTCGCGCCGGAAAGGATACCGACTCCGTTATCCACTCTTGTCAGGTCAAAACGCGAAAGCATATTCAGCAAATAAAAAGATTCAATAAACATACGCGTTGGATCAATAATGGAAAGGGCCTGAAGCTTTTTATGGAAAAGATTGATCAGTGCCACATCCCTGCTTGAAGGTATCCCTTTCCATTTAAACATGGGACAAAAAAGGCTGATAAGAAAATCCAAAAAATATAAGATGAATATTAATTTGCCAAGTATTCGGTTTCCCGGTTGCTTTACACCCATATGTGCCATGGCACTCTCAAAATGTTCCACTGCTTCCGCATGCTGTCCTTTATTAAACAGGGCCAGAGCAATATTTTTCTCCATCATCGAAATTTTTTCAGGATCCGCCTTAAAACCGTATTTAATCATATAAATCTTCAGACCCTCCCTGTAATAATGGAGAGCCTCATTAAGCGCAGCAGATTTCAGTGCTTCCTCCCCGGCTTTAACCATATACTCCTCGGCTTTATCCATGTCCTCACCGCTGCTATAATGATAAGCGAGCATCCCATAAAATTCATTCAACCTGTCTTTAAACACTTTTTCTATGGCACCTGCTGTACTTAAATGGAGTCTCTTTTTATTCTGGATCAGAATCGATTCATACGCAGCTTCCTGGGCAAGAGCGTGCTTAAAACAATATGCTGTCTCGTCCATTTTTTCACGCTCTATGATAAACTGGATATCTCTAAGATACATCAAATGGTCATCAATACCATCGATCTCTGCAGCGACTTCTGAAATAATGCTATAAAAAAAGTTGCGGCCTATGACTGAAGCGATTTTAACAACCTGCTTTGTTTTTTCATCAAGCCTGTCAATCCTTGACATCAGAACATCACTGATTGTCAGTGGAACTACCGCCTTATCTATCTTACCTGTTACTTTAAAAACACCATTTTTAAGCGCCACCACGCCTTCATCAATAAAAGATCTCACAACCTCTTCAATAAAAAAGGGATTTCCCCCTGACCGCTGAAGTATCCTCTCTCTGACATTTAACGGAAGGCCCCTTATATTGAGCAGGTTGTTGACAAGTTCAATGCTTTTCTGCTTACCCAGCGGCTTGAGTCTTATTTCAGTATAATAATCTGCATATCCTTTTTGAGTATTTTTTATTATCCGTTCACCTGTATCCATGTACCCAGGGCGGAAACTGTTGATAAAAAGAATGCCGTGCTTTTTAACCAGCCGGAAAAATGTTTCCAGAAGCTCTATGGAACTAGCGTCTGCCCAGTGTAGGTCATCCATCCAGATGATGACTGTTTTTATATCTGTTCCTTTTATAACAAGTTCCCTTATGTTCATCATGATAAGCTTTTCAAGGGCCTCGCCCGCAATCCCCTTGATTCGTGTTGCATGTCTCTCAGGCAGGTGCATCCCCATGAGTGTTGCCAAAAAAGGGAGCACCTCATCTACAGCCTCTGAGTCTACAGCTTTTACAGCACGCCCCAGCTTATTGACCGCCGTCAGGTCACTGTCATCATCATTTATACGTGCCCAGTTTCGGAGCATATCAACCAATGGATGAAAACTCAGGTTCCTCCCTATTGATGTGGACCTTCCTCTTAGCAGTACCGTACCCGTCATGCCACCCTGATTTTTCAGCTCCGCTATCAACCTTGTCTTGCCGATACCTGCCTCACCGATAATATTGATAATCGATCCTTTGCCCTGGACGGCTCTTTTCACACGGGCTTTTAATATCTCTATCTCATTTTCCCTCCCCACGAGCCTGGAAAAAATCATCCGATTAGCATTCTGCGCACTTCGGAAAGGTTTCTCCTTTTCAGATAAAAGCTCATATACAGGCACCGGTATCTCCCTCCCTTTCAGGGAGATATCCTTTTTCGCTTTATATTCAAACCTTTCTTTTGTGGCATTATATGTGGCCGGCCCTACAAGTATTTGTCCAGGCGTGGCAGTGCTCTCAAGCCTGGAAGA
Source organism: Desulfobacterales bacterium (assembly GCA_028277765.1). Taxonomy (GTDB): domain Bacteria; phylum Desulfobacterota; class Desulfobacteria; order Desulfobacterales; family SURF-7; genus JANQFQ01. The sequence continues at coordinate 1,131 of JANQFQ010000044.1, read as the reverse complement.
AATATTGACAGTATCACCCATTACCGTGTAATCACGTCTTTTCTCCCCGCCAATCATTCCTGCCAGGACAATGCCAGTGTTTATGCCGATATGGACTTTAAGTGGAACATCCATATTGTTGTCACGATTAAACTGCTTCAGCCGGTTCTTTATTTCTATAGCCGTGTTGACTGCTTTTTGAGGGGCATTTTCAATAGCAGTAGGCGCCCCAAAAAGTACCATGGCGCAATCCCCTATAAACTTGTCAATGGTACCGTCGTAATGATGAATAACCTCCTCCATCATAGAAAAACAGTTATTCAGCAAAGCGGTCACTTCTTCTGGATCTATTCGTTCGGACAATGCGGTAAAACCGGATATGTCCGCAAACATGACTGTCGTCTGACGACGTTCAGATTCAATGTAACCAAGAGTCCTTTCTCTCATAAATCTTTCCTCAAATTTTTAGTGTTAAAAAACATATTCACCACAGAGCCACAGAGCACACAGAGGACATTTTTTATACCGGCCGGGAGAAAGACGGCCGATATAAAAGACCTCAATCCCGCTATAGCGGGATAATATTGCCGTGCTTGGCTCGAAGTGTAAGAAACGCCGTAGGCTGTCTGTTTTTAAAAAATCGTCGTCTCCCGATTTTTTAAAAGAACAAACACCTCAGTGATCTCCGTGGCTCTGTGGTGATTATGTTTTTTTATGAAGTGGTCGACTTTCCCTGTCAAAACCAATGCAATACCCTCCATGGTTTTTATTATTTGAAGTGCGAAAATGAATAGCATGGACGGGCGGACAGGTCAAACAGATAATCTCGAAAAACTATTTTTTATTAAAAGCTGCTTGTTAACCAGCTGTATCTGTTGTATAAATATAATTATAATCAAATAAATAAGTTATTTGTTACTAAACATATCAGGAGACACCATGGATATCCAGCTTGTTTTAATTTGTATTGCCATCGCTTGGATAAGCGGTGCAGTGGGAATGATAGTTATATATCTGAGATTTAAAATGTCATTAACATTTAAAGCCATCTGCAGTAATATTTTCTTTGGAGCGGGCGCATTTACCGGGACGATGATCGTAATCTATGGCGGAGCTTCACTTTTAAAATTTATTATTGTGGCCAGTGTTTTT
>JANQFQ010000017.1 GCA_028277765.1 Desulfobacterales bacterium | reverse complement strand
TGCATTGCCGCGCTGCTGTTCATAACGTTTCATCTCTATTGGTTTGCAGGTAACACAATATCCGCTCTTATCAATTGTAGTGTTTGGGCAGTATTTGTTCCTGCATGCTCTGTATAGTGTCGGCATTTAGTCCTCTCTGGTAATTATAATCCTTCCGGTATCGCTCCACAGCTTTGTTGCATTGATCTGCCAGATCCTGCTGTGATCAGGAAGGACAATGTTAAATAGTCCTCTAAGATAATGCATGATGTCGGGCATCTGTCTGTGAGGCATGCCCACCATCTTTGCTTTATAATAATCCGACCAATAACCGGGCATCGGTATATGAAAGATAACTTTCAATGCTTCATCGGTAATGTTGATATCAAATCCTTTAAGCCGGTCCATGTATTCAAAGTATGCTTCATACGCAGGCCGCAATATTCTTTCCTGCTTTGGCATTGGCACTGGCATGACCGGTATTGAACTCATGAAATAAGTTTCCTTTCACCAATGCATTTGATTTCAGGTTTTGCGTCATAACCGCATGCAGAGTTTTCAAGTTCAATTAAACCGGCTAAATGATCAAACCGTTTCACTCCTGACCGGCGGTAAGCCTGGTACATCCTCACAAAGTCTTTGACAAACCATTTTTGATCTTCTGATTTCAGTTCCCGGCAAAGCTTGACCCAGCCGCCAAAACCGTTGTGGATAACCGCCTGGGTGAAAAGATCGTCAAACAGAACAGAATTGTAAATGCCGTGATGCTTGATTGCGGTTAAAACCTTTGCAGCTTCAATCTCGGCAATATCAGACAAATGCTGTGGACCGCCTTCGATAAACTCGATAATGTCAACCGGTTTAGGAAAGAAACGGCAGATAACAATCGCCTTTGCAATGGCGTCTGTTACTTGGCGTGCCAAATACATTTTGAGTGCCTCGTGATAAACACGCAAAAGCGTATCTGAATACTTTTTATCAAAAACTTCACACATGCCTGTAAAGCTGGATAGAAACTCAGTCCGTCCCTTTTTCGTCTTCATCACTCATGTCCTCCAGCCATTTTTGACCAACTGCAATGTTGTGCCTGGTGGTGTCGCTGTACCTGTTATCGGAAGCTCTTTTCATCTTAAGCCACAGCTGGCTGAACTGTTTTCTCAGTTTTGAAGTGGAAAGAATGTTACTTTGCCAGAAATCATCTTCCTGGCACCAAATAATCACTGACCGGATCTGATCCGGTGTCCGGTTGTCCAGCCTGATTATTTTATCAATATGCTCAGCCCACTTATTAAAAACCGGTTTTTTAAAATCAGGATCTCTTTCCCTTATTTTGGAAAATAACAGCATTGAAAGCTGAATTTCATGCGAGTTGTCACTATACTTCTTTCCTTCTTTCTTTTTTTCTTTCTTCTTATTCTTATCATTCTTGTTAATGGCAGGCACACTCGTGGAGCTTTCATCAGGTCTTTCATGGGAAGCTTCATGGGCTTTTGCATGAGCAGCTTCGTAGTTCTTTGGATTCTGATAGAAGTCGTAATTTAAAACAGTTATCAAAACTCCCCTGGGTGCTTTCATGGTGTCGATCATGCGGGCTTTCCTGAGAGCTTTCATGGCGGCTTTCATGTGGTACTTCGTATAACACATTTTTCTAAACCCGATTTGCCAGGAAAGATCATCCCGAATCTTACGGTAAGAGCGGAACAGTTGGCCCCGTTTAACCGTAAACCCCTCATATTCCCTGTCCTTATGGTTTGCCTCGCACAGCAGATAATCCCAAATCTCTCGGATATATGGAGGGAAGTGGGCAACAGCAGAGTTTCTTATCTTTCTGGCTTTGATGTAATAACCGCCTATGATTTTCCTGTCTTTGTCCATATTTCTGCCTTTCTAACACACTTAACAGTGTTAATCATACGACTTATATGACTTTTCGCTTGACATATGGTACACATTTATTATAATTAAACTGTTTCGATCAGCAATCAGCATGTTTATCAGGTTTTGAAACACATCATCAGGAGGGATTGACCGGTTATTTTCGTAATTAGCTATAATATCACGAGATAAACCAAGTTTTAAGGCAAGTTCCTCCTGGGTTAAACGAAGATGAGATCGAACGGTTTTAATTATTTTTGATGAATTCACGGTTTCAATATACACCTAAGCGTGGGTTTTGTCAATACCAAAACAGGGGGAAAAATGGCATTTGATAAAAAAATTTTCATGGAAAACGTTGAAAGGATCATAAAAGAGCGGTGCAGCAACAAGAAAAAGATCTTTAACAAGGCCATCGGCCAGCGGGATGCCGCGACCAGGTGGCTGAAAGAGACCGAAGTGCCGTCCTTTAAAGCGATCATAAAGATATGCGAAGTGTATGACGTTGACATTGGATGGCTGCTTACTGGCAAGGGAGAGATGAGCAGGCTGGATAACATTCTTCCCTTTGACTACGCGATAAAGCTGGCTGATGAGATAATAGCGGAAGCGCCGATTGATTTTAACGCAGCCCAGAGAGAAGGCCTGATCCAGATTTTACGAGAAGAGCTTTCCAAAAGGGACGGAGAGATCAAGGGAAAGGCAAAAAACTGGCTGGCTGTAATGAGTGGCGGTAAGAAATGACAGATGATCCAATAAAAGATAAGGTTTTAGGCGTAATTGATGACTATGTTGAAGAAGATAAAAGTTTTAAAAAAAAGCATGACAAGGTTAAAGGCGAACTGGCCAAGGTCAAGCTGAGAACAATAATTGCAGGTGCAGCAGTCGGCTTGATTTTGCTCTTTTTAATTGTAAATATCAGCATAACTTCAAAAGCTCCTGCCCCGGAAATTACTCAAACCACTGAAATCAACATGGTGCCCGCAGTCCCTTCAATGCCCGCGCCTGTTGTGATTGTAAACGATACATTATCAACCGACCACGTGGTTGATGTGCAGGTGATCACTCCCGCAGTTGAAAAAACCTCAGAAACACCCGTTTTAGAGCCTGCCAGGCCCGCTCAAGTGCCTGAAGTGCCGCCGATTGTAAGGATTAATATCAAGCCACCACCCAAGGCGGAAAAACCTCCAGAACCGGCACAGAAAGAGCCTGTGGAGGTTGTTGAAACCTATTCACAGTTTAGTTTCTTCGGCGCTCCAGGATGCGCCCTTTTAAGGAAACAGCGGACGTATACCGAATAGCCTCATTTACACACCCTTCAAATAAAAACTTGACAAGATACACGAATTAGTGTATCTTGAGTCCAGATTTGATACAAAAATACACATATTAATCGCTAAAAAGGAACGTAACTCGTTTTAAACACAGGAGGATTTATGAATACTCAAAACTGCGGCGGCTGCGGCACATGTTACTACAAGCAGGAACATATAGCGCACATGATTGTTGATGCAGCAGCAGATGCTGCCGAAATAGCCTTAAACCATAAACAGCGAAGTGGGATAACTGATTTTGTGAAGAGGGACATAGCGGAATATAAAAATGATATTGATGAAGATAAAGACGCGGATTCCTATGCTGGCTTTCTGTTTGAAATTTTCAAAAAACTTCTGGATAGCTTCAAATTAGTACATAAATGAGGAGGCATTATGAACAATTCATGTTGTTGCCGGAATAAGCAATGTTGCCGTGAAAATGACGCTTATCGGATTTTATACAATGCTGAAAGAAGGAGTGGAAAGGTTTTAAGCTTTAAACAGCGGAAAGCAGTTATTGAAATACTGAAACAGGAAATAGCGGAGTTTGAAAACAATATGCCAGAAGAGTGAAGACAGGAAGGTTATTTTTCAGAATTATCAGGAATAATTGTCATGAGATCATTGGGAGTACAGTCAAAATACAGGCAAAGTTTTTCGATATCGGCGCTTTTAATATTATATCCTGGCTTATTTGCTATGCGGGAAAGGGTTGATAAACCAATACCCGTGCTCTCACTCAAATCATCATATGATAGACGCTTTCCATCAATAGCGCTTTTTTTAACCATTAATTCTTTTAGATTAATAATAATCATATGGGTACCCAAAAATAATTATTTTTATTTAATATCAATGCTTATGAACATATTCAAGATAAAATTGTCATTTTACGAAAAATGTTGCATTAAATGTCGTTTCTGCTTGATCTAAAAGGCATAATATGCAAATATATGCAAAAAATGACTTAAAGGATTTTAAATCTTAAACAGCGCAAGGCGGTTATTGAAATCCTGAAAAAGGAAATAGCGGAATTTGAAAAAGAATTTAAGGAAGAAGAGTGTAGAAAGGTTATTTCTTAGATTTCTTTTTGTATTTATCAAGGAGATCCTGAATGGCTTCTAAAAACAGATCAGTGAGTGATGTGTCATGCTCAACGGCTAGAAACTTAAGTTGCTTTATAATTGCTGCATCAATTCTGAAAGATACTTGTTTTTTCACCATTTTCTACCTCATAGCTAGATATGTATTATTAATAAAAAAAACATTGCTACATTGCAAGATAAATGTTGACAAATTTGCATATCGAGCTACATGTGTATCATTATAGCAATCATGCTAAATAGCATGACTAACAACGATACAGGAGGTAATTAAAATGAAAGAAATGAGCGAAACTCACAAGAAAATTGATGGCATGATCGATGAAATTTGCACGATGGCAAAAAGCTTAAGCAGGTTGATTATCATTAATCCGACCGCTGCCAAAGACGGTCTGCAAATGATTGAAACAAACGTAAAGGTTTTAAACAGCCTTTTCAGTGGTCTTTTGCGGAAGAAATAAATTATGACTCCGGCTAACAGTAAATATGTGAATAAGGTTATTGACCTGTACCAAAAGGGATTTATCGAGAGCAAGAAGGCTAAATCATATATATATAATAAAGGTATAACCACTAATTCCATATTTATTTCATATAAAGCCGGTTATGCAGATGGATCACTTCTGAATATCCTCCCGGATGACGGTGAAATCATCGATTCTTTGAAAAAGACCGGCATTTTGATGAAAAACGGCCAGGAATACTTCAAAGGGTGTGTGGTATTCCCGTTGTATGATATCAATGGCAATGTATGCGGGATATACGGTTTTAAGGCTGATAATAAACAATTCAAAGACAAATATCTTGTCTTTCAGGATGGCGGCATTTTTAACTGCCATTCAGTCAAAACCCATAAAGAGATTATCCTTACTGACACAATTCTTGATGCATTGGTATTCATTAATGCCGGGATTAAAAATGTCATCCCCGTTAACGAAAAAACAACCGGCATTGCCTCACATGCATCCCTCTTCAACCAACACGGAATTGAAACGGTTTTTAATTGCATTAAAGATAAAAAGACTGCTGATACAGTTTCAAAATCTTTAAAGGAAGAATGCAGGAAACTGCAGATTGTTCCGGTTTCTCTTCCCGGCAGTATCAGCAGTTTCTTTTCTTCAAATGATAAT